>NZ_NEHN01000003.1:0-662852 GCF_002112395.1 Pseudomonas sp. R38(2017) | reverse complement strand
CCGCCGCTGAAGCCCCCGCCTCCACCGCCGCCGCCAAAACCTCCGCCACCAAAGCCGCCCCCTCCTCCGGAGCCGCCGCGGCCGGCGGGAAGGATACCGAGCATCTGGCAGATAAAAACAGTCAGGATGAACAACATCACCAGAAATACGAACAACGCCGGGTGCCGCGAGACGAAATCGTCCGAAGGATCGCCAGATGATTCATACACCGTAGAAGGTTCATCCAGCGGATTACCCCCCAGCACCACCAGCATTGCCGCGACACCGTCGCTGATGCCTTTGCTGAAATTGCCGGCCTTGAACGACGGCGTGATGACCTGATGAATGATCACCGAACTCTGGGCATCGGTCAGGCGATCCTCCAGCCCGTAGCCGACTTCGATGCGCAATTTGCGCTCGTCCCGGGCGACGATCAACAGCGCGCCATTATTCTTGTCCTTCTGGCCGATGCCCCAGTGCCGGCCGAGTTCGACCCCGTAGTCCTCGATGGTTGCGCCTTGCAGGTTCGGCAATGTGACGACCACCAGTTGCTCGCCGGTCGCCTGTTCGTGGGCCTGCAACTGCTGGTTCAGCTGCGCGCGCACCGAGGGCTCGATCATCTGCGCGTCGTCCACCACCCGCCCGGTCAGCGCCGGAAATATCAACTCGGCCCGGGCGCTGACAGCGAAAAGCCACAGCATCAGCACCAGGCCCAACTTCAACACACGCATAGGCATCCGGCTCAGAACTTCACTTCCGGGGCCTTGTCCGCGCCGGGGCTGGTGGCTTCGAAGGTCTCGCGGATCGGCAGATCGCTGTACATCACGCTGTGCCAGAAGCGCCCAGGAAAGGTACGGATCTCGGTGTTGTACTTCTGCACCGCCAGGATGAAATCGCGACGTGCCACAGCGATGCGGTTCTCGGTGCCTTCAAGTTGCGATTGCAGGGCGAGGAAGTTCTGGTTGGCCTTGAGGTCCGGGTAGCGCTCGGAGACCACCATCAACCGGCTCAAGGCACCGCTCAGTTGGTCCTGTGCCTGCTGAAACTGCTTGAGCTTTTCCGGGTTGTCGAGGGTACTGGCATCGACCTGGATCGACGTCGCCTTGGCACGGGCCTCGACAACCGCTGTCAGGGTGGCCTCCTCGTGCTTGGCGTAGCCCCTGACCGTTTCCACCAGATTGGGGATCAGGTCGGCGCGGCGCTGGTACTGGTTCTGTACCTGGCCCCAGGCAGCCTTGGCCTGTTCGTCGAGGGTGGGAATGTTGTTGATGCCGCAAGCGGTCAACAACGTGGCCAGCACCAGCAAGGTGGCGACCTGCAAACGCGAGCGGTAGACAGGACTGACATTCATCGGACGGGTGCTCCCTTGCACATTTCATGAATAATGACTCGCGAAACATTCTCAGCCGGCGGTTGGGGCATAATCGCCCGCGCCACTGGATTGCAGCGGGCCGATGGGCTAAAAAGAGGCCCTGCGCGATCACGTCGCCGAAACATTCGACGTACATTCGGCTGTCGTTTTCTGAATCAGCACCCGAACAACAATAGTCGTTCCCTAAATTTTGGCTGGCCGGCATTGCAACGCCGTTTAGGCCCTTGAGAAAACTATTCATGAAGAAGCTGTGTTTGCTGGGCCTGTTCGTCAGCCTGGCCAGTCATCAAGTACTGGCCGCCACGACCCCGGTACCCCTGGAAAACAAGGACGCATTCATCAGTAACCTGATGAAACAAATGACCCTCGACGAGAAGATCGGCCAGTTGCGCCTGATCAGTATCGGCCCGGAAATGCCCCGCGAGCTGATCCGCAAAGAGATCGCCGCCGGCAACATCGGTGGCACGTTCAACTCGATCACCCGCCCGGAAAACCGTCCGATGCAGGACGCTGCCATGCGCAGTCGCCTGAAGATCCCGATGTTTTTCGCGTACGACGTGATCCACGGTCACCGTACGATTTTCCCGATCCCTCTGGCCCTGGCATCGAGCTGGGACATGGATGCCATCGGCCAGTCCGGGCGCATTGCCGCCAAAGAGGCCGCTGCCGACAGCCTCGACATCACCTTTGCGCCGATGGTCGATATTTCCCGCGACCCGCGCTGGGGCCGCAGCTCCGAAGGTTTCGGTGAAGACACCTACCTGACCTCGCGTATCGCCAAAGTCATGGTCAAGGCCTATCAAGGCGACACCCCGAGCGCGGCCGACAGCATCATGGCCAGCGTCAAGCACTTCGCCCTGTACGGCGCGGTCGAGGGCGGTCGCGACTACAACACCGTCGACATGAGCCCGGTGAAGATGTACCAGGACTACCTGCCACCGTACCGCGCCGCGATTGATGCCGGCGCCGGCGGCGTGATGGTGGCGTTGAACTCGATCAACGGCATCCCGGCCACCGCCAATACCTGGCTGATGAATGACCTGCTGCGCAAGGAGTGGGGCTTCAAGGGCCTGGCAGTCAGCGACCACGGCGCGATCTTCGAACTGATCAAGCACGGCGTGGCCGCCGACGGTCGCGAAGCGGCGAAGCTGGCAATCAAGGCCGGCATCGACATGAGCATGAACGACACCCTGTACGGCAAAGAACTGCCGGGACTGCTCAAGTCCGGCGAAATTGAACAGAAAGACATCGACAACGCCGTGCGTGAAGTCCTCGCCGCCAAGTACGACATGGGCCTGTTCAAGGACCCGTACCTGCGTATCGGCAAGGCTGAAGACGACCCGGCGGACACCTACGCCGACAGCCGCCTGCACCGCGCCGACGCCCGCGACGTCGCTCGTCGCAGCCTGGTGCTGCTGAAGAACCAGAACGAAACCCTGCCGCTGAAGAAAACCGCGAAGGTTGCGCTGGTCGGTCCACTGGCCAAGGCCCCGATCGACATGATGGGTAGCTGGGCCGCTGCCGGCAAACCGGCGCAATCGGTCACGCTGTTCGACGGCATGAGCAGTGTGATCGGCGACAAGGCGAACCTGATCTACGCCCGTGGCGCCAACATCACCAATGACAAGAAGATCCTCGACTACCTGAACTTCCTCAACTTCGATGCGCCGGAAGTGGTCGATGACCCGCGCCCGGCCAACGTGCTGATCGACGAAGCGGTAAAAGCCTCCAAGGACGCTGACGTAATCGTTGCAGCCGTGGGCGAGTCCCGTGGCATGTCCCACGAATCGTCGAGCCGTACCGACCTGAACATCCCGGAAAACCAGCGCGAGCTGATCCGTGCCCTGAAAGCCACCGGCAAGCCGTTGGTGTTGGTGCTGATGAACGGCCGTCCGCTGACGATTCTTGAAGAGAAAGAACAGGCTGACGCGATTCTGGAGACCTGGTTCAGCGGCACCGAGGGCGGCAACGCCATCGCCGACGTGTTGTTCGGCGACTACAACCCGTCGGGCAAACTGCCGGTAACCTTCCCGCGTTCCGTGGGCCAGATCCCGACCTACTACAACCACCTGAGCATTGGCCGGCCATTCACGCCGGGCAAACCGGGCAACTACACCTCGCAGTATTTCGATGACACCACCGGGCCCCTGTTCCCGTTCGGTTACGGCCTGAGCTACACCGATTTCAGCCTGAGCGACATGGCGCTGTCGTCGACCACCTTGAACGCCACCGGCAAGCTCGACGCCAGTGTCACGGTGAAAAACACCGGCAAGCGTGACGGCGAAACCGTGGTGCAACTGTACATCCAGGATGTCACCGGTTCGATGATCCGTCCGGTCAAGGAGCTGAAGAACTTCCAGAAGATCATGCTCAAGGCCGGCGAGCAGAAAGTCGTGCACTTCACCATCAGCGAAGATGACCTGAAGTTCTACAACGCCCAGCTCAAGTACGCGGCCGAGCCTGGCAAGTTCAACGTGCAGATCGGCCTGGACTCCCAGGACGTGACGCAGCAGAGCTTTGAATTGCTGTAACGGTTAAAGCTACACATAAAAATGAGGGAGCTGGCTTGCCAGTTCCCTCATTGTTTTTGCGGTATTGAATCAGCCCCGGCGATCGAGCAGGTTGACCACCACCCGATCCACCCATCCCCAGATCCGCTGCTTCACCCGCCGCCACAACGGCCGGCGCTGCCATTCCTCCAGGCTCACCTGCTCACTCAGGCCGAAGTCCTTCTCGAAACTCGCCGCCACCGCTACCGTCAACGACGGATCCAGCGCTTCCAGGTTCGCTTCAAGGTTGAAGCGCAGATTCCAGTGATCGAAATTGCACGAACCGATGCTCACCCAATCGTCCACCAGCACCATTTTCAAATGCAGGAAACACGGCTGGTATTCGTAGATTTTCACCCCGGCCTTGAGCAGGCGCGGATAGTAGCGATGCCCCGCGTAGCGCACCGACGGGTGATCGGTGCGCGGCCCGGTCAGCAGCAGGCGCACGTCAAGGCCACGGGCGGCGGCCTTGCGCAGGGAGCGGCGGATTTTCCAGGTCGGCAGGAAGTAAGGCGTCGCCAGCCAGATACGCTTCTGGCCACTGTTCAGTGCGCGGAACAGTGATTGCAGAATGTCGCGATGCTGGCGGGCGTCGGCGTAGGCCACACGGCCCATGCCCTCGCCGGTGTCGGGTACGCGCGGCAATCGCGGCAGGCCGAAATTCGCGTGGGGTTTCCAGGCCCGGCGATGGCGGTTGGCAATCCATTGGCGGTCGAACAACAGTTGCCAGTCGAGCACCAGGGGGCCGGTGATTTGCACCATCACTTCGTGCCATTCGCTGGTGTCGTGGCCCGGGGTCCAGAATTCGTCGGTCACCCCCGTGCCGCCAACCACCGCCAAACGCTGATCGACCAGCAACAGCTTGCGGTGGTCGCGATAGAAATTGCCGACCCAGCGCCGCCAGTTCAGGCGATTGTAGAAACGCAGCTCGACGCCGGCGAGCGTCAGGCGCTGACGCAAGGCCAGGGTGAAGGCCAGGCTGCCGTAATCATCGAACAGACAGCGCACCCGCACGCCCCGCTCGGCCGCCAGCACCAGCGCCTGAACCACGGTTTCGGCACAGGCGCCGGCCTCCACCAGGTACAACTCCAGTTCGATCTGCTCACGGGCGCGGGCGATTTCCTCAAGCATGCGCGGGAAGAATTGCGGGCCATCGATCAGCAGTTCGAAGCGGTTGCCGTCACGCCACGGGAACACTGCGCCGCGCATGTCAGCGCGCCGCGAAGATCAGCACCGCACCCACCGGCACCGACAGACTGATGGCCGACAGGCCGGCCATTTTGCGCAGGTTTTCCAGGCCTGGCAGCAGTTCGAAATCCTCGGCGCTGATCACCAGCGGCTCCAGCGTCACCACTTGAAAGCGTCGGTCATCGAGGCGCGTGGCGAGCAGTTCGGCAGGGTATTCATGCTGTTTGCCGTGCAGGTTGACGGTCAGCGGCAGACGCAATTCAAGCTGCGCGCCAGGAGCCAGATCGTTGATCGGGCGCAGGTCGATTTGCGTGGTGATGGTCGCCTCGGGAAATTGCTCGATCTGGAACAACTCCTTGCGCATGCGCTCATCGCGCAGCGGGACGCCGCTGTTGATCGAGTCCAGCTCGACCTCGACTTCGGCGCGGCCGTCGGGATCGACCTTGCCATGCAGCACCAGAAAGCGCTGAACTTCGGACACGTTGGCGTTTTTCGTGCTGACGAACGACAGCCGCGACGACTCGCCGTCCAGATACCAGTTGGCCTGGGCCGGCAGCGCAGCAGCGCCCAGCAGCAGGCCGGCGAAGGCGTTGCGCAGAGAACGGTTGAACATTGAAGACTCGTGGGGCCGATAAACCTGCACGAACCTTAACTGTCTGAAGCCGGGATGCAAACCGGTAGTTCATTTTGCGAATCAGGGCTTGAGGCGACACCCCTGACGTTCGCCCTGCCATTGGGCGCTGTTGGTACGGCCCATGCCACTGGCGCTGACGAGTTTTTGTGTGCTGTCATCGGTCAGCTCACCGGGCAGCCACTGCTTGACGTAGCCCCGGCAATACTTGGCTTCGTTATTCATCACGTAGCGGCACGAACAGTATTCCTTGGCGGTATAGGCACTGATGATGTCGGGGAAGGCCCACAGGTTTTCCCGCTCGTGCCAGCCCCAGCCCAACAGCACGACCAGCAGCACCAGCAGCACCAGCAGGATTTTTCTGAACAGTTTCATGGCCGCACCGCCCCGAGCACGCGCTTGAGCAATTCGTTGTGGCGATAGCTGCCGTCGCGATCATCGCCATAGCGCACGATCACCAGTTTTTCGCTCGGGATCACGTACAGCGCCTGGCCCCAATGGCCGAGGGCAGCGAAGGTGTCGGGCGGTGCGTCGGGCCACGGCGAGGCGGCGCCATCCGCCGGGCGATTGAGCCACCACTGGCCGCCGGGCACGGCTTCGTCCTGATGGGCCTTGTAGCCGGCGAAGGGCTGGCGGTTGAAGGCGACCCAATCCCTGGGCAACAACTGCCGGTCGTTCCAGCGTCCGTCCCGTTCCATCAGCAGGCCGATTCGCGCCAGATCCCGGGCCGTCAGGTAGGCATAGGAAGACGCGACGAAAGTGCCCGTGGCATCGGTTTCCCAAGTGGCGTGGCGGATGCCCAGCGGATCGAAAAGCGCTGTCCACGGATAGTCCGGATAACGCTGCGGGCCGACGATGGCTTTCAGCGCGGCGGCCAACAGATTGCTGTCGCCGCTGGAATAGCGGAACGCCTGCCCCGCTGATGCGTAGCTGTCGTGATCGGCAGTGAAGGCGGCCATGTCGCGGTGGCCACGGGTGTAGAGCATTGCCACTACCGAGGATTTCAACGGGGCGTATTCGTAGTCTTCCTGCCAGTCGATGCCCGAGGCCCAGTGCAGCAGATCCTTGAGAGTGATGGCCGGGTGTTTTTCCAGCACCGGATAATATTTTGCGGCAGGGTCATCGAGTTTGAACAAGCCTTCGCCGTACGCCACGCCGAACACCGTGGCCATCAGGCTTTTGCTGATCGACCAGGTCAGGTGTGGGGTGTCGGCGGTGGTTGCAGCAGCGTAGCGTTCGTAGATGAGCTGGCCGTCGCGGATCACCAGCAAGGCATCGGTGCGGATGCCTTTGCGGGTGTTGTCGTCGCGGCTCGGGAAGGCATAAGCCTCCAGTGTTTCGACGGCGGGGCCGGCGATTTTCGCACCGGTCGGCCACTGCTCGCCCGGCCATTGTTCGGCCTGAACGGTGAAGCTTATCAGCAGCAAAAACAGGGACAGGCCTTTGAACATGGTGAGGGCTCTGGGGATGAATCTGCCAAGCCTAGCCGGCGTTCATGACAGCTGTGTTTTGGCTTGCCGCCAACGCCTTGGCCAGCCGTTTGGCCCGTGCGCCTGCTGCCAGTTGCATCAGTGCCTGGTCGCGCTGCCACATCGCCGCCCACTCCGGATGACTGTCGCGCAACGCCTGATCGACCTCCGGTTTGAGCCCGTCGAACTGCGCAAACAAGCCACCGAGCAGCACATGCCCGACGGGATTGTTCGGCGGCTGGCGACTGACTTCCGCGCAACCGGCCAACAGCGCCAGCAAGCGCAATTGCAGTGGCTGCGGCCAGCCGCTGTCCTGACCGACGCCGTACAGCCACGCGGTCATCGCACTCAGCACATAGACATCTTCAAGGGTGCGGAACGGTTTGACGTAAGCGTCCCAACCGTCCCCGGCGAGCAGCTCACAAAGAGCATCGTCGAGATGCAGCCGACCATGACTGATGTCCGGTATCAACGGCAGTGCCGGGAGTTTTTCCACGCGCACACCGGATTCGCCGGGGTACACCACCGCCAGGCTCAGGCGCGGTGATTCGCCGGGTTGCTCACTGCGGGCGGCGATCAGCAGCCAGTCCGCCGCGTCGCCGGCGGTAACGAAATCCTTTTGCCCGGTGAGGCGCAGATCCGTGAGCCGGGTCTGCATGTCCGCCGGGCGCAGGCTGCGCTGTTCGGTCGCACACAACGCGCCCAGGCTTGGCGGCGCGCTCGGCCAGAGCATGCGCAGCGCCGCCTGATAGCCCACCAGAAACGCCAGCCCCGGCGTTGCCATCCGCCGCCCTCCCGCCACCGCCAGTTCGAACGGCGTGACGCTGCCCAGTTGATGCAGCAGCGTGGCGAAACCCTCCGCCAGATCGGCAACGGCGGGCAGGCGTTCGCGACATTCAAGCAGGGTCGACCAGGTCATCAGAGGCTCCTCGTGGGCTGTCATATAAGCATCACCAAACATTCATGGCGATGACACCGGGGCTACATAGCCTGACTTTGCACAACACGGCTGCATAAAGAAAGTCGATCGGCTGTAACCCACGACGGGTTAAAGGCCCGTACGGAGATTCAAATGACTCAGATCGCCCGCATCAGCGACACCGGCAATGAACGCCGCCTGCAAGCCGAACGCCTGATCGGCGCCGAGGCCTTGCAGCAAGCCCAGGCCTTGCGCTTCAACGTGTTCAGCGGCGAGTTCAACGCCAAACTGAACGGCGCGGAGCTGGGTCTGGACATGGATGACTATGATGTTCACTGCAGCCACATCGGCGTGCGTGACCTGAACACCGGCCGTCTGGTGGCGACCACCCGTTTGCTCGACCACACCGCCGCCAGCAGCCTGGGAAAGTTCTACAGTGAAGAAGAATTCAGCCTGCACGGCCTCGCCGGCCTGCAAGGCCCGATCCTCGAAATCGGTCGCACCTGCGTCGACCCGGCCTACCGCAACGGCGGCACCATCGCTGTGCTTTGGGGCGAACTGGCCGAAGTCCTCAATCAGGGCGGCTACAGCTACCTGATGGGTTGCGCGAGCATCCCGATGCAGGACGGCGGCGTACAGGCTCACGCGATCATGCAGCGCCTGCGCGAACGTTATCTGTGCACCGAACATCTGCGCGCCGAACCGAAGAATCCGCTGCCAACGCTGGATATTCCATCGAACGTGATCGCCGAAATGCCACCGCTGCTCAAGGCCTACATGCGCCTGGGCGCGAAGATCTGCGGCGAGCCGTGCTGGGACGAGGACTTCCAGGTCGCCGACGTGTTCATCCTGCTCAAGCGCGACGAACTCTGCCCACGCTACGCCAAGCACTTCAAGGCGGCCGTGTGATGAGCCGGCTGCGGGTGTACGCACGGATCGCGCGGGTGCTGCTGGTGGTGACGCTGGGCTTGAGCATGGCCAGTGTCTTCGGGGTTTTCGAACGTCTGGGGCTGGCTCATTCGATGCAACGCCGGCAGCGCTGGTCGCGGTTTTTCATGGCGCGCCTGAGCAATGCCCTGCCCTTTCGCGTGACCGTCCATGGTGAACTGCCGAAGCAGCCGATGCTGTGGGTCAGCAACCATGTGTCGTGGACTGACATTCCGCTGCTCGGCATGCTCACGCCGCTGTCGTTTCTGTCCAAGGCCGAAGTGCGCACCTGGCCGGTGGCCGGCTGGCTGGCGGCGAAGGCCGGCAGTCTGTTCATCCGTCGCGGTTCGGGCGACAGCCAGTTGATCCGCAAGCAGATGACCCGTCACCTGCAAACCGATCACCCGCTGCTGATGTTCCCGGAAGGCACCACCACCGACGGCCGCTCGCTGCGTACCTTTCATGGTCGCCTGCTGTCGGCGGCGATTGATTCCGAAGTCATGCTGCAACCAGTGGCGATCCGTTATCTGCGCAATGGCGAGATCGATTCGCTGGCGCCGTTCATTGGTGACGATGATCTGCTGTCGCACCTGATGCGCCTGTTCAGCAACGATTGCGGCGATGTGGAAGTTCACTTGCTCAAGCCGATTGCCTGTCAGGGTCGGGAGCGCGCGGCACTGGCGTACGAAGCCCAGCAAGCAGTGCAGAAAGCATTGTTCGGCGAGGTGGCCAAACCGGCCGAACCGCGTCGTGCAGGCGAGTTGATCGCCGCCTGATCGTCATCCTCTGCCTACAGCTGCCGGCCGGCGAAGTCCTGCAGCTGTGGGTAGAACAAGCGAAAGTCGTCACTGAGCGGTTCATACAGACGCCGCAACTCCTGCATCGCCCCTGCCAGTTCTTCAGGCTTGCTCAGGCGTCGGGAAATCCCGCGCAATACCTGATCCAGCACTTCGAACTCCTCATACGAACCCAACCAGTCATTGGCCACCATGTGCGGGGCGATCTTCGCCAGGCGCTCGGGCAATTGCCGCTCGCTGGACAACACCCGGTAAACGTCAGTAGTGAATTGCGCCAGCGGTCGGTCGGCGTAGAGTGCCCAATCGCGGGCAAGGCAATGGTCGAAAAACACGTCGAGGACGATGCCGGCGTAACGGCGGCGGGTCGTGGAAAAACGCGCCAGTGAAGCGTCCACCAACGGGTGACGATCGGTGAACACATCGATCTGACGATGCAAGGCAATTGCCGCTTCGATCTCCGGATCGAACTGCCCTTGCAGCCGTCCTTTGACGAAATCGCCATACAGACTGCCGAGCAGTTGACCGGGGCGCTGGCCACCGAGGTGCAAATGTGCGAGATAGTTCATGGGCGCAGCTTAGCACCGCGCCGGAGTTTGTTTACACCTCACATATCGTTATAACCCGATATACCGATTTGTACGGTCGTCAGATCGAATTCATATTGGTATATCGCGAAATACCGATTTAAAGTTCGCCTCATCGCGATATAGCGCTACACACATCACGAGCAACCAGCCATGAACATTGACCTCGACGAAATAATAAAAGCCCTGGCACACCCAGTACGGCGAGACATCCTCAACTGGCTGAAAGACCCGAAAGCCCAGTTTCCGGAACAGATCCACAACCACGAGTACGGCATCTGCGCCGGGCAGATCGACCAACGCTGCGGCCTGTCGCAATCGACCGTCTCCGCCCACCTGGCCACCCTGCAACGGGCCGGGCTGATCAGCAGCCAGAAAGCCGGGCAGTGGCACTTTTTCAAACGTAACGAGGACGTGATCCAGGCGTTCCTCAGCACTCTCAGCAAAGAGCTCTGACCCTTAACGTCAGCCAGCCGAAAAGGACCAAACGATGCCCCTCTCGCTCCTCATACTCGCCCTGAGCGCCTTCGCCATCGGCACCACGGAATTCGTCATCATGGGCCTGTTGCCCGATGTGGCGGCGGATCTCGGTGTGTCGATTCCCGGCGCCGGCTGGCTGGTGACCGGCTACGCCCTGGGCGTGGCGATTGGTGCGCCGTTCATGGCGATGGCCACCGCAAGACTGCCGCGCAAGGCTGCACTGGTCGCGTTGATGGGCATCTTCATTATTGGCAACCTGCTCTGCGCCATCGCCACTGACTACGAGGTGCTGATGTTCGCCCGAGTGGTCACCGCCCTGTGCCACGGTGCGTTCTTCGGCATCGGTTCGGTGGTCGCGGCCAACCTGGTGGCGCCGAACAAGCGTGCCTCGGCCGTGGCCCTGATGTTCACCGGCCTGACACTGGCCAACGTACTCGGCGTACCGCTGGGCACCGCGCTCGGTCAGGAAGCCGGCTGGCGCTCGACCTTCTGGGCAGTGACCGTGATCGGTGTGATCGCGCTGATCGGCCTGATCCGCTTCCTGCCGGCCAAGCGTGACGAAGAAAAACTCGATATGCGCGCCGAACTGGCTGCGCTCAAGGGTGCCGGTATCTGGCTGTCCTTGAGTATGACTGCGCTGTTCGCCGCCTCGGTATTCACCCTGTTCACTTATGTCGCACCGCTGCTGGGCGATGTCACTGGCGTCTCGCCCCGTGGCGTGACCTGGACCCTGATGTTGATCGGCCTGGGCCTGACCGTCGGCAACATCATCGGCGGCAAACTGGCCGACAAAGGCCTGGTCGCGACGCTGATCGGCGTGTTCATCGCCATGGCCGTGACCTCCACCGTCCTGACCTGGACCAGCGTCGCGCTGATCCCCACCGAGATCACCCTGTTCCTCTGGGCCACCGCGTGTTTCGCCGCCGTACCGGCCCTGCAAGTGAACGTCGTGACCTACGGCCAGGCCGCACCGAACCTGGTGTCGACCCTGAACATCGGCGCCTTCAACGTCGGCAACGCCCTCGGCGCCTGGGTCGGCGGCACCGTCATCGCTCACGGCTATGGCCTGACCAGCGTCCCCCTTGCCGCTGCAGCGCTGGCGGTCCTGGCCCTGCTGGTGACCCTGATCACATTCCGCCAGAACGGCAATCCCGAGCTGGCCACCGCTAACTGACTCACTCATTTAACTCACGAGGGTTGTATCTCATGGCAACAATTTTCGATCCGATCAAGCTGGGCGACCTCGAATTGTCCAACCGCATCATCATGGCACCGCTGACTCGCTGCCGCGCCGACGAAGGTCGTGTGCCGAATGCATTGATGGCCGAGTACTACGTGCAACGCGCCTCTGCCGGCCTGATCATCAGTGAAGCCACCTCGGTGACCCCGATGGGCGTCGGCTACCCGGACACCCCGGGCATCTGGTCCAACGATCAGGTGCGTGGCTGGACCAATGTGACCAAGGCGGTTCACGCCGCCGGCGGCAAGATCGTCCTGCAACTGTGGCACGTGGGCCGGATTTCCCACCCGTCGTACCTGAACGGCGAAACCCCGGTTGCACCGAGCGCCATCCAGCCTAAAGGTCACGTCAGCCTGGTTCGCCCGCTGGCCGACTATCCGACGCCACGTGCTCTGGAAACCGCTGAAATCGCTGACATCGTCGACGCCTACCGCGTCGGCGCGGAAAACGCCAAGGCGGCCGGTTTCGACGGCGTGGAAATCCACGGCGCCAACGGCTATCTGCTCGACCAGTTCCTGCAAAGCAGCACCAACCAGCGCACCGACAACTACGGCGGCTCCCTGGAAAACCGCGCCCGTCTGCTGCTGGAAGTGACCGACGCGGCCATCGAAGTCTGGGGCGCCGGCCGTGTCGGCGTGCATCTGGCGCCGCGCGCAGACTCCCATGACATGGGCGACGACAATCTGGCCGAAACCTTCACCTACGTCGCTCGTGAACTGGGCAAGCGCGGCATCGCCTTCATCTGCTCCCGCGAAAAAGAAGGTGCCGACAGCCTCGGCCCGCAAATGAAAGAAGCTTTCGGCGGCGCGTACATCGCCAACGAACGCTTCACCAAGGACAGCGCCAACGCGTGGCTGGCAGCGGGCAAGGCTGACGCTGTGGCATTCGGTATCCCGTTCATTGCCAACCCGGACTTGCCGGCTCGCTTGAAGGCCGACGCGCCGCTGAACGAACCGCACCCGGAAACCTTCTACGGCAAAGGCGCGGTTGGCTACCTCGACTACCCGACGATGTAATCCACACCGCAGAAACGCAAAAAGCCCCCGACTCGTGAGAGTCGGGGGCTTTTTATTGGGCGCGGAGTTTGCGAGTTGCTCATATTCGTTCACTGGCTCGACACAAAATCCCTACAAAATACGTAGTTCGCTACGTATCAACTCGATGGGTTGAGGTATATAAAAGCAATCCACTGCGGCGGGGCGAGTGAACACGGATCTTCATCCGCGTCCTTAATTGACACAAACTGAACCCAATAACGAATTTTGTTTCATTTGCGCAGACTGGGGCTCCAGCGCAGCATATCCAGCCCTGTATCGACCCAGCGCTCGGCTTCGGCGTACAGCTCGAAACTGTCCGGGGCCAGCAGCCATTGATACAGGATGCCATCGATAAAGGCGTGAATGCTGATGGCGGCGCGGGCGGTGTCGAGGTCCGCCGGCAGTTGCCCACGATTGACCGCATTACTCAATGTCAGCGCGATCCGCACATTGCAATCGAGGCTGGCGGTCCGGCGCTGTTGGCGCAGGTCGCACATTTCATCGGTGAATTCGCACTTATGAAACAGAATTTCGTTGATACGCCGGGTCTTCGGGTCCAGCGCAACTTGATGAAACAAATGAATCAGCAGTTGGCGCATGCAACCCAGTGGGTCGGGTTCGTCCTCGCTTTCGCTGGCCTTGGCCAACTCGTCCAGCGGCTCGTGCAGCGTATCGAGCATTGCCTGCAGCAAATCGGCCTTGTTGCTGAAGTGCCAATAGATGGCGCCCCGCGTCACGCCGGCCAGGCTCGCGATATCGGAGAGCGTGGTGCGGGCCACTCCCCTCTCAAAGAAAGCTTTCTCGGCGGCTTCCAGAATCTGGCTTCGCGTTTCCTGAGCTTCCTCTTTGGTGCGACGAACCATGGCAGTAAAACCTCAAACAGGATGTTTCAGGGATGGCTGAATATCCGCTGAATAAAAAGGGGTGGATCTCTCGCGGATCGACTCCCCCGGCCTACAATTTCAGACCTTGCCACGACTTTTGTAACCAGATGGGTACGCAGCCAAGGTGTTTACAAACAACCATGAACGTAAGTATATTCCTTAGCAAGCTACTTATCCACCCGGCACTCATTTTTTACCCTTCCACACTTCTTGTGCGCTTTTCGCGCGCCTGACCCGAGGATCTTCATGCAATTCAAGCCAGCTGTTACCGCTCTGGTCACTGCCGTCGCCCTGGCATCGCTGCTCAGCGGATGTAAAAAGGAAGAGGCGGCTCCCGCCGCACCACCTCCTCAGGTCGGCGTCGTCACCCTGCAACCACAGGCCTTTACCCTGACGTCGGAACTCCCGGGCCGCACCAGTGCGTTCCGCATCGCTGAAGTCCGTCCGCAGGTCAACGGCATCATTCTCAAGCGTCTGTTCAAGGAAGGCGGCGATGTCAAAGCCGGCCAGCAGCTGTATCAGATCGATCCTTCGGTCTATGAAGCGACCCTGAAAAGCGCCGAAGCCAACCTGCGTTCGACCAAGTCGATCTCCGACCGCTACAAGCAACTGGTCGACGAGCAGGCCGTGAGCCGTCAGGAATACGACACGGCCGTGTCCAACCGCCTGCAATCGGAAGCTTCGCTGCAGAGCGCGCAGATCAACGTGCGCTATACCAAGGTTTACGCACCGATCTCCGGGCGTATCGGCCGCTCTTCGGTCACCGAAGGTGCGCTGGTCAGCAACGGGCAGACCGATGCGATGGCGACCATCCAGCAACTGGACCCGATCTACGTCGACGTGACGCAGTCCTCGGTCGAACTGCTGGAACTGCGCCGTGAACTGGAAAGCGGCCGTCTGCAGAAGGCCGGTGACAACGCCGCGGCGGTCAAGCTGACCCTGGAAGACGGCAGCCAGTACAAGCTCGACGGTAAGCTGGAATTCTCCGAAGTGTCGGTCGACCCGACCACTGGATCCGTGACTCTGCGCGCCGTGTTCCCGAACCCGGATCACACCCTGTTGCCGGGCATGTTCGTTCGCGCCCAGCTGCAGGCCGGTGTCAACGCCGCGGCCATTCTGGCGCCACAACAAGGCGTGACCCGTGACCTCAAGGGAACCCCGACCGCGCTGGTCGTGGGTGCGGACAACAAGGTCGAACTGCGTCAGCTCAAGGCCAGCCGTACCGTCGGCAGCCAGTGGCTGATCGAAGACGGCCTGAAAGCCGGCGATCGCCTGATCACCGAAGGGCTGCAATTCGTGCGTCCAGGTGTTCAGGTCAATCCGACCGAAGCGACCAACGTAGCCAAGAACCCGGCACCCGCCAAGGCAGCTGACAAAGCCTACGGCGGCAAAGGGGAGTAACTCATGTCGAAATTTTTTATCGACCGTCCGATTTTCGCCTGGGTAATTGCCCTGGTGATCATGCTGGTCGGGGCTCTATCGATCCTCAAGTTGCCGATCAACCAGTACCCGAGCATTGCGCCACCGGCGATTGCGATTTCCGTGACCTACCCGGGTGCTTCGGCACAGACGGTTCAGGACACGGTGGTGCAGGTCATCGAGCAACAGCTCAACGGTATCGACAACCTGCGTTATGTGTCCTCGGAAAGTAACTCCGACGGCAGCATGACCATCACCGCGACCTTCGAGCAAGGCACCAACTCCGACACCGCGCAGGTCCAGGTCCAGAACAAGCTGAACCTGGCCACCCCGCTGTTGCCGCAGGAAGTGCAGCAACAGGGTATCCGCGTGACCAAGGCAGTGAAGAACTTCCTGCTGGTGATCGGCGTGGTGTCGCGTGACGGCAGCATGACCAAGGACGACCTGTCCAACTACATCGTGTCGAACATGCAGGACCCGATCTCCCGGACCGCCGGTGTCGGTGACTTCCAGGTCTTCGGTGCCCAGTATGCGATGCGCATCTGGCTCGACCCGGCCAAACTGAACAACTACAACCTGACCCCGGCCGATGTCAGTGCCGCGATCTCGGCGCAGAACGTTCAGATTTCCTCCGGTCAGCTCGGCGGTCTGCCGGCGCTGCCAGGCCAGCAATTGAACGCCACGATCATCGGCAAGACCCGTCTGCAGACCGCCGAGCAGTTCAAGGCGATTCTGCTGAAGGTCAACCAGGATGGCTCGCAAGTCCGTATCGGTGACGTCGCCGATGTCGGTCTGGGTGGTGAAAACTCCAGTATCGCGGCGCAGTTCAACGGCAAACCGGCCTCCGGTCTGGCGGTAAAACTGGCCAACGGTGCCAACGCCCTCGACACCGCAAAAGCCCTGCGCAAGACGATTGACGACCTCAAGCCGTTCTTCCCGCAAGGCATGGAAGTAGTGTTCCCGTACGACACCACCCCGGTGGTGACCGAGTCGATCAAGGGCGTGGTTGAAACCCTGGTCGAAGCGATCGTGCTGGTGTTCCTGGTGATGTTCCTGTTCCTGCAGAACTTCCGTGCGACCGTCATCACCACGATGACCGTGCCGGTGGTATTGCTCGGTACGTTCGGCATCCTCGCGGCCGCCGGTTTCAGCATCAACACCCTGACCATGTTCGGTATGGTATTGGCCATCGGCTTGCTGGTGGACGACGCCATCGTCGTGGTGGAGAACGTCGAGCGGGTGATGGCAGAAGAAGGCCTGTCACCGAAGGAAGCGACCAAAAAGTCCATGGGCCAGATCCAGGGCGCCCTGGTCGGTATCGCGCTTGTACTGTCGGCGGTATTGCTGCCGATGGCGTTCTTCAGCGGTTCCACCGGTGTGATCTACCGTCAGTTCTCGATCACCATCGTCTCGGCCATGGCCCTGTCGGTAATGGTTGCGCTGATCTTCACCCCGGCCCTCTGCGCCACCATGCTCAAGGCGATTCCGAAAGGCGAGCACGGCACGCCGAAAAAAGGTTTCTTCGGCTGGTTCAACCGCAACTTCGACCGTAGCGTTCGCAGCTACGAGCGTGGTGTCGGCAACATCCTGCAACGCAAGGCTCCGTACCTGCTGGCCTACCTGCTGATCGTGGTCGGCATGATCTGGCTGTTCACCCGCATTCCAACGGCGTTCCTGCCGGAAGAAGACCAGGGCGTACTGTTCGCCCAGGTGCAGACCCCAGCCGGTTCCAGTGCCGAGCGCACGCAGGTGGTGATCGACGAAATGCGCTCCTACCTGCTGGACAAAGAATCCAGCTCGGTAGCCTCGGTGTTCACCGTGAACGGCTTCAACTTCGCCGGTCGCGGCCAGAGCTCGGGTCTGGCGTTCATCATGCTCAAGCCATGGCACGAGCGAGACGCGAGCAACAGCGTGTTCGCCCTGGCACAACGTGCCCAGCAGCACTTCTTCAGCTTCCGCGACGCGATGGTGTTTGCCTTTGCCCCGCCGGCCGTACTGGAGCTGGGTAACGCCACCGGTTTCGACGTGTTCCTGCAGGACCGCGCCGGTATCGGTCACGAAAAACTGATGGAAGCCCGTAACCAGTTCCTCGGCATGGCGGCGCAAAGCAAGGTGCTCTACCAGGTGCGTCCGAACGGTCTGAACGACGAGCCGCAATACCACCTGGAAATCGACGACGAGAAGGCCCGTGCCCTGGGCTTGAGCCTTTCCGACATCAACAGCACCCTGTCGATCTCCTTCGGTAGTAGCTACGTGAACGACTTCATCGACCGCGGCCGTGTGAAGAAGGTTTACGTGCAGGGTCAGGCCGGCGCTCGCATGAGCCCTGAAGACCTGAAGAAGTGGTACGTGCGCAACAGCGCCGGCACCATGGTTCCGTTCTCCGCGTTCGCCAAGGGCGAGTGGATCTACGGTTCGCCGAAACTGGCGCGTTACAACGGTGTGGAAGCGATGGAGATCCTCGGTTCTCCGGCGCCGGGTTACTCCACCGGTGAAGCGATGGCCGAAGTCGAGGCGATTGCCAAGAAGCTGCCGGCCGGCGTGGGTATCTCGTGGACCGGTCTGTCGTACGAAGAACGACTGTCCGGCTCTCAGGCTCCGGCGCTGTACGCCCTGTCGCTGCTGATGGTGTTCCTGTGTCTGGCGGCGCTGTATGAAAGCTGGTCGATTCCGATCGCGGTCATGCTCGTGGTGCCACTGGGGATCATCGGTGCGCTAATGGCCACCAGCCTGCGCGGTCTGTCGAACGACGTGTACTTCCAGGTGGGTCTGTTGACGACCATTGGTCTGGCGGCTAAAAACGCCATTCTGATCGTTGAATTCGCCAAGGAACTGCACGAGCAGGGACGCAGTCTGCGCGATGCGGCCATTGAAGCCTGCCGCATGCGTCTGCGACCGATCATCATGACGTCGCTGGCCTTCGTCCTCGGTGTTGTACCGTTGGCTATCTCCACCGGCGCAGGCTCGGGCAGTCAACACGCGATCGGTACCGGTGTGATTGGCGGTATGCTCACCGCAACGATCCTGGCGATCTTCTGGGTTCCACTGTTCTTCGTCACTGTGTCGTCCATGGGTCAGCGCAAAATCGCTGGCGAGGATGACACCAAAGAAACTCCTAAAGAGGCTGGCCAATGAGCAAGTCGCTACTCTCCATCGCAGTCGCCGCCTTCGTGCTGAGCGGTTGCTCGCTGATACCGGATTATCAGCAGCCTGAAGCACCGGTGGCCGCGCAATTCCCGCAGGGCCCGGCGTACTCGCCGGCCCAGGCACCGGCGCAGGCCGCTGCCGAGCAGGGCTGGAAGCAATTTTTCCATGACCCGGCCCTGCAACAGTTGATCCAGGTTGCCTTGGAAAACAACCGCGACCTGCGTGTCGCGGCGCTGAACATCGACGCCTACGCGGCTCAGTACCGCATCCAGCGTGCCGACCTGTTCCCGGCGGTTTCCGCCAATGCCAGCGGCAGTCGTCAGCGGGTTCCGGCCCGTGCATCGCAGACCGGTGAAGCGAACATCACCAGTTCCTACACTGCCACCGTCGGCATCAGCGCCTACGAGCTCGACCTGTTCGGTCGGGTTCGCAGCCTGAGCGAACAAGCGCTGCAACAATACTTCGCCACCGAAGAAGCGCGCCGCAGCACCCAGATCAGCCTGGTGGCCAGCGTGGCCAACGCCTACCTGACCTGGCAGGCCGACAAGGAACTGCTCAAGCTGACTCAAGACACCCTCGGTGCCTTCGAGGAAAGCTACAAGCTGACCAGCCGCAGCAACGAGGTCGGTGTGGCCTCGGCGCTGGACCTGGCGCAGTCGCGCACCTCGGTCGAGAACGCCCGTGCCCAACTGGCGCGCTACACCCGCCAGGTGGCCCAGGACGAAAACAGCCTGACCCTGCTGCTCGGCACCAGCGTGCCGGCCAACCTGCAAGCGGCCAAACCGCTGTCGGATGACCTGCTGGCCGACGTGCCGGCCGGTCTGCCGTCGGATCTGCTGCAACGTCGTCCGGACATCCTTCAGGCCGAGTACAACCTGAAGGCCGCCAACGCCAACATCGGCGCGGCCCGTGCAGCGTTCTTCCCGAGCATCAGCCTGACCGCCAACGCGGGCAGCCTGAGCCCGGACCTGTCCGGCCTGTTCAAGGGTGGCTCGGGCACGTGGCTGTTCCAGCCGCAGATCAACCTGCCGATCTTCAACGCCGGCAGCCTGCGCGCCAGCCTCGACTACGCCAAGATCCAGAAGGACATTGGCGTGGCGAACTACGAGAAGTCCATTCAAACGGCCTTCCAGGAAGTCGCCGACGGCCTGGCCGCCCGCCAGACCTACACCGAGCAGTTGCAGGCCCAGCGTGATTTCGTCGCCGCCAACCAGGATTACTACCGCCTGGCAGAGCGTCGCTACCGCATTGGCGTCGACAGCAACCTGACCTTCCTCGATGCCCAGCGTCAGCTGTTCAGCGCCCAACAGGCCCTGATTACCGACCGCCTCGCGCAGTTGACCAGCGCGGTCAACTTGTACAAGGCTCTGGGCGGTGGCTGGAATGCGCAAACCGCGCAGAACGAACCGCTCAAAGAAGAAGCGCCGAAGATGAAGCTGTTCTGATCATCCGGTGAACACAAGAAGCCCGCCCACTGGCGGGCTTTTTGTTGCCTGTCAATCTTGCGTTCGATAATCGCCCGAATTCCACTTTCGCCGATTGAATCGCCTCGCCCGCGCCCCGCACCATTCGAGCCACAAAACCAATAACAACAGGTTCGACACCATGCTCCCGCGCCCTGCTCCATCCGGCTGATCGCCGCCGCTTCGCCCCCTGATTCCATTGAATTTCTGCGCCTCAGAAACGGCCGCAGCGCCCCCGTACGCCCAAAAAAACAAGAGAGACCCGAGAACATGACAACGTCCCCTGCGCCCTACGCACTTCCCGGCCTGATCGCCCTCGCCCTGGCCGGCGTCGCGCTGCCCGCCGCGGCTGAAGAAGCCGGTTTCATCGAAGGGGCCAAGGTCAACCTGAACCTGCGCAACTTCTACATCAACCGTAACTTCACCAACCCGACCAAGGCTCAGGGCAAGGCTGAAGAGTGGACGCAGAACTTCATCCTCGACGCCAAGTCCGGCTTCACCCAGGGCACCGTCGGGTTCGGCATGGATGTACTGGGGTTGTATTCGGTGAAGCTTGATGGCGGCAAAGGCACGGGCGGCACGCAACTGTTGCCGCTCGATCGTGACGGGCGCCCGGCGGACAACTTCGGCCGCACCAACGTCGCGTTCAAGGCAAAGCTGTCGCAGACCGAAGTGAAGGTCGGCGAGTGGATGCCGGTGCTGCCGATCCTGCGTTCGGACGACGGCCGCTCCCTGCCGCAGACCTTTCGCGGCGGTCAGATCACCTCGAAGGAAATCGACGGCTTGACCCTTTACGGCGGCCAGTTCCGCGCCAACAGCCCCCGTGACGACAGCAGCATGAGCGACATGTCGATGACCGGCAAAGCCGCTTTCACCTCCGATCGCTTCAACTTCCAGGGCGGCGAATACGTGTTCAACGACAAGCGCACCCAGATCGGCCTGTGGAACGCCGAGCTCAAGGACATCTACAGCCAGCAATACGTCAACCTGATTCACAGCCAGCCGGTCGGCGACTGGACCCTGGGCGCCAACCTCGGTTTCTTCTACGGCAAGGACGACGGCAGTGCCCGTGCCGGCGAACTCGACAACAAGACCTGGTCGGGCATGTTCTCGGCGCGATACGGCGGCAACACCTTCTACGTCGGCCTGCAAAAGCTCACCGGTGACAGCGCCTGGATGCGCGTCAACGGCACCAGCGGCGGCACTCTGGCCAACGACAGCTACAACGCAAGCTACGACAACGCGCAGGAACGTTCCTGGCAACTGCGCCACGATTACAACTTCGCCGCCCTCGGCGTGCCCGGCCTGACCCTGATGAACCGCTACATCAGCGGCGACAACGTGCACACCGGCACCATCACTGACGGCAAGGAATGGGGCCGCGAATCGGAACTGGGCTACACCGTACAAAGCGGCGCGCTCAAGAACCTGAACGTCAGATGGCGCAACTCGACCATGCGTCGTGACTTCAGCAACAACGAGTTCGACGAAAACCGTCTGATCGTCAGCTATCCGATCAGCCTGCTCTAGGCCGCCTGTCCGAATGGCTGGCGTTGCACCAGCCATCATCTAGAGTGGAAAAACCTGAAGGACTCAGGTGCTCCACCCTCTTCGCTTCCGTTATCTGTTGATGTAGGTCCTCAAGACTTGGCCAGGTTGTCATCGGAAGACCCTGCTGATCACCGGAGGACCACCTCATGATCACCCGACTCAAACCGGCTCCCGTCGACAAGGACTGGGATGCCAAGGCGTACCTGCAGTTTTCCCGTCTCAGGCAACAACCGGTCGATGAATTGCTCGGTCGTGTCGACCTGGACAATCCTCAACGCATTTATGACCTCGGTTGCGGCACCGGGATTGCCACGAAGGTTCTGGCAGATCGCTGGCCCCGAGCACTTCTCAAAGGCATCGACAGTTCGAATGACATGCTAAAGGTCGCCCGCTGCCTGCCGATCAAGGCGCGCTGGCAACACGCGGAGCTGCAACGCTGGAAACCCCGACAACCGGCCGACCTGCTGTTCGCCGCCGCCGTGCTGCATTTCATCGATGACCATCAAACGCTGTTCCCGGGATTACTCCACCACCTCAACCCCGGCGGATGCCTGGCCGCCCACATGCCCGACTGGCGCGATGCGCTGTGGTATCGGCTGATGCTCGACACCCTCGACGATGCCGGCCCTTGCGGCCGCCCCATCGGCACTGCGCAATTGCGCCAGCGCATGGCGGCGCGGCCGTTGTTATCGCTGGAGGATTACTACCGTTTGCTCGCGCCGCTGACCCAGTCGCTGGAGATCTGGGAAACCGAGCAGTTGCAGGTCGTGCGCGGAAGCTCACCGATTTATGACTGGGTGAAGGCGTCGGCGCTAAGGCCGGTGATGCACGGACTGACGTCAGAAGAACAGGCGCGCTTCATCTATCGCTACCTGATGCGAGTGCATGCGCATTATCCGCAGGAGGAAAACGGGCACACGTTGTTTGCGTTCAAGCGGATTTTCATTGTGGCGAAGGTGTGAAGTTCAAAGGATCGCAGCCTTCCACAGGCTGCGATCCTTCGAGTTCAACGATCACTCGCGTGATTCGGTACCCAGCTCATCCCACACCGATTCGGCCAGATGAAACGTCGCATTCGCCGCCGGAATCCCGCAGTAGATCGCGCTCTGCATGATCACTTCCTTGATCTCGCCGCGGCTCACGCCATTGTTGGCCGCTGCGCGCAGATGCAATTTGAGTTCACCTTCACGGTTCATGCCGATCAACATGGCGATGGTGATCAGACTACGGGTGTGACGCGGCAGGCCAGGGCGGGTCCAGATGTCGCCCCAGGCGTGACGGGTGATCATCTCCTGGAACTCCGAGTTGAACTCGGTCAGCGTGGTCAGGCTGCGATCGACATGAGCATCGCCGAGCACCGCGCGGCGCACTTGCATGCCATCGTCATAACGTTGTTTCTCGTCCACAAAAGTCTCCTCAAGCGGCCAGCAGGAACGTCAGCACACGATCGCTGAACGCGTCGCCGACCTGAACGTTGGAAAGATGTGCAGCATGGAACTCGGCGTACTCGGCGCCGCGCACATGCTCCTGAATGAAATGCCCGCCGGACGGTGGCGTCACCGCATCTTCCGAGCCGGCAATCACCAGCAACGGAGCCGTGATCGACGCCAGTTGATCGCGAAAATCCGCATCGCGCACCGCCGCGCAGTTGGCGGCGTAACCTTCAGGATTGGTGGCCGCGAGCATGTCGGTGATCTGCTTGGCCGCTGCCGGATTGGCCGCCGAAAAATCCGGCGTAAACCAACGGGCAACCGACGCGTCACGCAACGCGACCATCGCCGCCGGGCCGTCGCGCAGCACGGTTTCGATACGTGGATTCCATACCGTTGGATCGCCGATTTTCGCCGCTGTGTTGCAGACGATCAGTTTGTTCAGGCGCTGGCCGGCGTTGATCCCCAGCCACTGACCAATCAAACCGCCCATCGACAGACCGCAGAAATGCGCACGTTCGATGTGCAGCGCATCCAGCAGCGCCACCACGTCGCGACCCAGTTGCTCGATGCTGTAAGGCCCCGGCGTCACCAGCGACTGACCGTGACCACGGGTATCGAAACGCAGCACGCGAAAGTGCTCGGTGAACGCCGGCATCTGGGCGTCCCACATGTGCAGATCGGTACCCAGCGAGTTGGACAGCACCAGCACCGGCGCATCGACCGGGCCTTCCAATGAGTAATGCAGTTCGCCGTCGGCGAGTTGAACGAAAGCCACAGCCCTCTCCTTTCAGTCAGACAATGCGTTGTGTTCGGCCACCGCACGCTCGACCCAGACCTGCGCCTGGCCAAGGTAATGGGCGGGATCGAGCAGATGATCCAGTTCAGCAGCGCTGAGTTCGGCGGTCACTTGCGGCTCGTCACCGAGTACCGCACGCAGATGGCGCTGTTCGGCCACCGCCCGTTTGCAGCATTGTTCGAGCAGATGATGCGCCGCGTCGCGGCCGACCCGTTGTGCGAGCACGATGCTCACTGCTTCGGCCAGCACCAGGCCTTGAGTCAATTCGAGGTTGCGGGCCATGCGCGCGGCATCGACTTCGAGACCATCAGCCAGCAGCCGCGCCTGTTGCAGCGCGCCCGACACCAGGCAGCAGATCTCCGGCAGGGTTTCCCATTCGGCGTGCCACAAGCCGAGGCTGCGTTCGTGTTCCTGAGGCATGGCACTTAACAGCGTCGAGACCAGACCCGGCACCCGGGTCGCCGCGCCAATCAGCACCGCTGCGCCCACCGGGTTGCGCTTGTGCGGCATGGTCGAGGAGCCACCCTTGCCCGGTGACGACGGTTCGAACACTTCCGCCGCTTCGGTCTGCATCAACAGGCTGATGTCGCGGCCGAGTTTGCCGAGGCTGCCTGCGATCAAACCGAGCACCGCGCCAAACTCAACGATGCGATCACGCTGGGTGTGCCACGGCTGTTCCGGCAGGGTCAATTGCAGTTCTTCGGCCAGCGCACGGGCAATCGGCAACGCCTGTTCGCCCAACGCCGCGAGGGTGCCGGACGCGCCGCCGAATTGCAGCACCAGCAGGCGCGGCTTGAGTTCGCGCAGACGCTGACGGCTGCGAGTGATCGCGCCAAGCCAACCGGCGATCTTCATGCCGAGAGTCACCGGGGTCGCATGTTGCAGCCAGGTACGCCCGGCCAGCGGCGTCGCGGCGTGGCATTGCGCCTGGGTGGCGAGGGCATCGGCCAGTTGCTCCAGCTCCCCTTCAATCAATTCCAGCGCCTGACGCAATTGCAACACCAGCCCGGAATCCATCACGTCCTGGCTGGTGGCGCCCAGATGCACATAACGTTCGGCTTCAGCGTCGGATGCTGCGATCCGCTTGCCCAACGCCTTGACCAGCGGAATCGCCGAATTGCCCGCTGTGGCGATGGCTTCGCCCAAGGCTGCGAAATCAAACAGCTCGGCGCGACAGGCGTTCTCAATGGATGCCACAACACTCGCCGGAATCACCCCGACCCGCGCTTCGGCCCGGGCCAAAGCGGCTTCGAAATCGAGCATCGCCTGCACCCGGCCCTGATCGCAGAACACCTCGCGCATTTCGCGGGCAGTGAAATAGGCATCGAACAATTGATTGCCCGGTCGCTGAGTCATAAACAGTCCTTGCCGGCGCGGGCCATCGCGGCCCGCGCACTTCGGTTTAGAGATCGTGGTGCAAATACGCGGCCTGTTTCGGCAGGCGCAGGCTGAACAGGAACGCCACTGCCATCATCACCGTGACGTACCAGTAGAAGGCGTTTTCCATGCCCCCGGCCTTGAGGCTAAGAGCGACGTACTCCGCCGAACCGCCGAAGATCGCATTGGCCACCGCGTAGGCCAGGCCCACGCCGAGGGCGCGGACTTCCGGCGGGAACATTTCGGCTTTCACCAGGCCGCTGATCGAGGTGTAGAAGCTGACAATCGCCAGTGCCACGGTGATCAGCACGAAAGCCAGGAACGGGCTGCTGATGCTTTTCAGGCTCAGCAGGATCGGCACGGTGAACAGCGTGCCGAGGGCGCCGAACCAGAGCATCGAGTTACGCCGGCCGATCTTGTCGGCGAGCATGCCGAACAGCGGCTGCATGCACATATATAAGAAGAGCGCGCCGGTCATGATGAAGCTGGCGGTCTTGGCGTGCATACCGGCAGTGTTCACCAGGTACTTCTGCATGTACGTGGTGAAGGTGTAGAAAATCAGCGAGCCACCGGCGGTGTAACCCAGCACGGTGATGAACGCGGCTTTGTGATCGCGGAACAGCGCAGCGATGCTGCCGGCGTCCTTGTGTTCACGGGTTTCCTTGTTGGTGGTTTCTTTCAGGGTGCGACGCAGGAACAACGAAATCAGCGCCGCCACCGCCCCGACCACAAACGGAATCCGCCAGCCGTAGGCCCGCAGTTCGTCTTCAGAGAGGAACTGCTGCAGGATCACCACCACCAGCACCGCCAGCAGTTGACCGCCGATCAGGGTCACGTACTGGAAGGAAGCGAAGAAACCGCGCTGCCCCTTGAGTGCCACTTCGCTCATGTAGGTCGCTGTGGTGCCGTACTCACCGCCCACCGACAAGCCCTGCAACAGGCGCGCGAACAGCAACAGCAACGGTGCCCAGACGCCGATGCTGTTGTAGGTCGGCAGACAGGCAATGAGCAACGAGCCGAAGCACATCATTAGAATCGAGATCAGCATCGAATTCTTGCGCCCGTGCTTGTCCGCCACCCGGCCGAAGATCCAGCCGCCGATCGGTCGCATCAGGAACCCGGCGGCGAACACGCCTGCGGTGTTTACCAGCTGCACCGTGGGGTTGTCCGAGGGGAAAAACGCCGGGGCGAAATAGATCGCGCAGAAGGCGTAGACATAGAAGTCGAACCATTCGACCAGGTTGCCGGACGAGGCGCCGACAATGGCGAAGATGCGCTTGCTGCGCTCCTCGCCCGTGTAATGAGCTGTGGTGGTTATCATTGTTTTTCACTCGATAGGGACAGTGAGAGTCTAGACACACTTCGCAACAGTCCCGTTCCACATTGGACCAGCAACACACCTTCCCTGTAGCAGGGAAGGTGCAGTGTTCTTTTAGTAATCGAAGAACACGGTTTCCGCGTCAGTGCCCTGCAGGATCACATTCCACTGATAGACACCCTCTGCATCCGGCTTCGCCAGCAACGTGCTGCGCCGCTCGGCCGGTACGCATTCGAGCAGCGGATCATTGACGTTCGCCGGATCGCCCTCGAAATAAATCCGCGTCAGCAAGTGCTTCACCAGACCGCGCGCAAACACCAACACCACCAGATGCGGCGCCTGGGTCGTGCCTTTCAGGCCTTCGACGGTGCCCGGCTTGATCGTAGTGAAACGGAAGCGCCCTTCGGCATCCACCGGCACCCGGCCGAAACCTTCGAAATTCGGGTCCAGCGGTTTAGCCTGCTCGTCTTCCGGATGATCGTATTTACCGGCGGCGTTGGCCTGCCAGACTTCGAGCATGGCGTCGTTGACGACATCGCCGTTGCCGTCCACCACTTGTCCGCTGATCGCCACGCGCTGGCCGAGGGTCAGTTCGTTGGCGAGATTCTCGCGGTTCAGCCAGGTCAGGCCGATGTGGTAATACGGCCCGACGGTGTGGGACGTGGTCGCAATCAGGGTCATCTCATTTCTCCATCGGCGTGGCTTCGCGGCCGCGCAGCACGATGTCCCAGCGATAAGCAAGGGCGTAGGACGGAATGGTTTTTTCCAGATCGAATGCGGCGATCAGGCGTTCCTTGGCCGAGGTATCCGGCACGCAGTTATAGATCGGGTCATACGCCAGCAGCGGATCGCCCGGGAAATACATTTGCGTGACCAGACGCGTCAAAATGCTCGGTCCGAACAGCGAGAAGTGCACGTGCGCCGGACGCCAGGCGTTGTGATGGTTGCCCCACGGATACGCGCCCGGCTTGATGGTCTGGAACTGATACCAGCCGTCGGCGTCAGTCACGGTGCGGCCGGTGCCGGTGAAGTTCGGGTCCAGCGGTGCGTCGTGCAAGTCACGGGCATGGTTGTAGCGACCGGCGGCGTTGGCTTGCCAGATCTCGACCAGAATCCCCGGCACCGGCAGGCCGTTTTCGTCGAGCACGCGCCCGTGGATGATGATCCGCTCGCCGAGCGGCTCGCCGGCATGCTGTGCGGTCAGATCGTTATCGGTGTCGGCCACTCGCTCGGCACCGATGGTCGGGCCAGTGATTTCAGACAGCGAATGGGGCAGAAACACCAATGGCTTGGATGGCGAGCGCAGATTGGTGGATTGATAAGTCGGGTGCAGGTAGGGCGGCTGGGTGCCTTCCTGTGGACGACGGTAGCCAGGCTTGTCAGTCATTTCGCTTTCCTCTGTTCAATTCGTCACGGCTGTGTGTCAGATGCGTTCGATCGCCAGGGCCAGCCCCTGGCCGACACCGACACACATGGTCGCCAGACCTTTCTTGCCGCCGGTCTTTTCCAGCTGATGCAGCGCCGTCAGTACCAGTCGCGCACCGCTCATGCCCAAGGGGTGGCCGAGGGCAATCGCCCCGCCGTTCGGGTTGACCTGAGCGGCGTCGTCCGCCAATCCCAGCTCGCGCAGCACCGCCAGACCCTGGCTGGCAAACGCTTCGTTGAGTTCGATCACATCGAAATCGCTGACCGCCACTCCAAGGCGTTCGGTGAGTTTGCGCACCGCCGGCACCGGGCCGATGCCCATCACCCGTGGCGCGACCCCGGCACTGGCCATGCCCAGCACTTTCGCGCGGGCAGTCAAACCGTGTTTTTTCACCGCTTCGGCCGAGGCCAGAATCAGCGCGGCGGCACCGTCATTCACGCCCGATGCGTTGCCGGCAGTGACGGTCTTGTCCGGGCCATTCACCGGTTTCAGTTTGGTCAGGGCCTCAATAGTCGTATCGGCGCGAGGATGTTCGTCCTGGCTGACCACGGTTTCACCCTTCTTGTGGGCGATCCGCACTTCGACGATTTCTTCGGCAAAGTATCCGGCAGCCTGTGCGGCGGCCGTCCGTTGCTGACTGCGCAGGGCGAAAGCGTCCTGATCCTCGCGGGAAATTTCGTAATCGTCAGCCACGTTGTCGGCGGTCTGCGGCATCGCGTCGACGCCGTACTGGGCCTTCATCAGCGGGTTGATGAAACGCCAGCCAATGGTGGTGTCTTCCAGTTTCATGTTGCGCGAAAACGCCGCATCGGCCTTGCCCATCACGAACGGCGCACGGGACATCGACTCGACGCCACCGGCAATCGCCAGCTCCATTTCGCCGCTGGCGATGGCTCGAAACGCCGTGCCAATAGCATCCATCCCCGACGCACAAAGGCGATTGAGGGTAACGCCGGGCACGCTGTCCGGCAGGCCCGCCAGCAACAGCGCCATGCGCGCCACGTTGCGGTTGTCTTCGCCGGCCTGGTTGGCGCAGCCGAGGAACACTTCGTCGATCGCGCTCCAGTCCACCGACGGGTTGCGCTCCATCAGGGCCTTGATCGGCACGGCGGCCAGATCGTCGGCGCGAACAGCCGCCAGACCACCACCGAAACGACCGATGGGGGTACGAATCGCATCGCAGATATAAACGTCGCGCATCATGCTTCTCCCGGTGCCTGGCCGTGGGCCGCTGCGGTGCGGGCTTCGAGATCGCGCAGGGCGGTCAGCTCGACTTCGGTCGGTTCGGCAGTGGTGGCCACGCTGTCGGCAAAACGGATCGCCCAACCAGTGGCGGCGACCACTTGCTCACGGGTCACACCCGGATGCAGGGCAGTAACGACGAACTCGTGGGTCCCCTCTTCCGGCTCCATGATGCACAGGTCGGTGATGATCCCGACCGGCCCGGCGCCCGGCAGGCCCAGACGCTTGCGTGAATCGCCGCCCTCGCCATGGCCGACCGAGGTGATGAAATCGAGCTTGTCGACAAACGAACGCGACGACTGTTTAAGGATGATCAGCACGCTTTTGGCAGAACCGGCGATTTCCGGCGCGCCACCGGCACCCGGCAGGCGCACTTTCGGCTGGTGATAGTCGCCCACCACCGTGGTGTTGATGTTGCCGAAACGGTCAACCTGCGCTGCGCCGAGAAAACCGACGTCGATGCGTCCGCCCTGCAGCCAGTAACGAAAAATCTCACCGGTCGGCACGACGGTGTCAGCGGTTTCCGCCAGTTCGCCATCACCGATGGACAGTGGCAACACGCTGGGTTTGGCGCCGATAGGGCCGGATTCGTAGATCAGCACCACGTCCGGCGACGAAGTCAGGCGCGCCAGGTTGGCGGCTTTCGACGGCAGGCCGATGCCGACGAAGCACACCGAGCCGTTCTTCAGGCGACGAGCCGCGGCGACGGTCATCATTTCATTGGTGGTGTAAGTCATTACTTGGCCTCCGAAGCAGCGGCCAACTTGGCCTGGAACTCGCTGAAGTCAGCGCAGCCATGGATGTATTCGTTGATCCACGCGGTAAACGTCTCACGGTCGCGGGCGATCGGATCCCACGCCTGATAGAAGCGATTGTCACGCTCGGTGTAACCGTGGGCGTAGGACGGATGCGCGCCACCGGGTACGTGGCAGACCGCGCTCAAGGCCCAGGTCGGCAGCACGCAGGCGTTCATCGGGGCGTTGAGGTTGTCGACGATTTCTTCGACGGTGACGATGCAGCGCTTGGCGGCCAGCGCGGCTTCTTTCTGCACGCCGAGGATGCCCCACAACAGCACGTTGCCCTGACGGTCGGCTTTCTGGGCGTGGATCACGGTCACGTCCGGACGCACCGACGGCACCGCCGCCAGCACTTCGCCGGTGAACGGGCAAGTCACGGATTTGATCAGCGGGTTGACCTTCGGCAGGTCGGAACCGGCGTAGGCCCGCAACACCGCAAACGGCAGGCCGGACGCGCCGGCGACGTAAGCGTTGGCCAGGTCGGCGTGGCTGTGTTCTTCGATTTCCAGGGCGTGTGGCCATTGTTTCTCGACCGCGTCACGCAGACGGTGCAGCGAACCCACGCCAGGGTTGCCCCCCCAGGAGAAGATCAGCTTGCGCGCACAGCCGGCACCGATCAGTTGGTCGTAGATCAGGTCAGGCGTCATCCGCACCAGGGTCAGATCTTTCTTGCCCTGACGAATGATTTCATGACCCGCCGCCGTAGGGATCAGGTGAGTGAAGCCTTCGAGCGCGACGGTGTCGCCGTCGTTGACGAATTGCTTCACCGCGTCGTGCAGCGAAAGGATCTCAGCCATGGAGCGGGCTCCCGTTTTTGTAGTGGATCGCCAGTGATAAAAAGGCGCGAGGTTCTGCGCCGGAGTCACTAAAGATTAAGCCGCTGATTTTCGCCAAACAATCCGATAATCGACTGAGTGTTCGTTTATCGAACAGATTGTTACCACCCTAATGATCGCCCCGAGGGCGGGGCGATCAATTCCGATATCAGGTCGCGTCCGCGTGACTGACCAGACCCTTGATCACCACCGCAGCCGTGGCCAGCCCGGCCGGGATCACCAGCGCTGTCAGCACCTGTTCGAAATTCCAGCCCAGGCCCAGCAGCGTCGCGCCCATCCATGCGCCGAGAATCGCGCCGAACCGGCCAATGCCCAGCATCCACGACACACCGGTCGCTCGGCCCTGGGTCGGATAAAACCGCGCGGCCAGCGACGGCATCGCCGATTGCGCGCCGTTGACGCACATGCCCGCCACCAGCACCAGCGTCGCCAGCAGCGTGATGTTGCCCAGGCTCTGCCCGACCGCGTAGGCAAACACCCCGGCCAGCAGGTAGAAAATGCCGATGACCTTGTGCGGATTGAACCGGTCCATCGCCCAGCCTACGCCGACTGCGCTCAACACCCCGCCGAACTGGAACAACGCGCCGATGAAGGCTGCCTGCTCCATGCTCGCGCCACTGTCGCGCATCAGGGTCGGCAGCCAACTGGTCAGCAGGTACACGATCACCAGGCCCATGAAGTAAGTCAGCCACAGCAGCAACGTACCTACGCTGTAGGTGCCCGAGAAAATCACCGCGAACACGTTGCGGGCTTTTACGGTTTTCTGTTCCGGGACACTGAAACTCGCGGCCTGAGCGACGGTGGCAGGATCAATGGGTGCGAGAGTCTTGCGTACCTTGTCGGTGCCACGATTACGCACCACCAGATAACGCGCCGATTCCGGCAACCAGAGCAGCAACACCACGGCGAGGATCAGCGGCAGAATCCCGCCGATCAGCAACAGGCTGTGCCAGCCGAACGCCGGAATCAGCTTGGCCGAGATGAATCCGCCGCCGGCCATGCCGAGGTTGAAGCCACAGAACATGCTGGTCACCAGCAGCGACTTCTTGCGTTCCGGAGTGTATTCCGACAGCAGCGTGGTGGCGTTCGGCATGCCGGCGCCCAATCCCAGACCGGTGAGGAATCGCAGCACCAGCAATTGCTCGACGTTGGTGGCGTAGGCCGACGCCAGGCTGAAAGCACCGAACAGAAATACCGCGCCAACCAGGACGACTTTTCGCCCGAAGCGGTCAGCCAGCGGACCGGAGCCCAGCGCACCGAAGACCATGCCGATCAGCGCGGCGCTCATCACCGGGCCGAGGCTGGCGCGGTCGATGCCCCAGTCCTGGGAAAGCGCTGGAGCAATAAATCCCATGGCCGCGGTGTCGAGGCCATCGAGGAACACAATCAGGAAACACAGGATCACGACGCGCCACTGATAGCGCGAGATCGGTTGGGCATTGATGAAGGACTGCACGTCGAGGCAGTGACCCACAGCGGACTGAGGCTGGTTCATTATTTTTATTCCACGCAAGAAAACGCAGTCGAACGGCGGCCGGCCAGAGGTCGGCACGGTCACAACTATATAGGGAAGAAATCAGGCGTTGCGCTAATACCGGCAACAGGAACGGGAGCGGCGACAGTCTGGGAACATGCGCATGGGAAGTTGCCTCTTGTCATTATTATGGGAGTCGACAATCCGGCGGGCTCATTCACATTTGCGCCGGATGACGCTGCCGCGACATTAATGATCCGAGGGTTTTAGCGTCAATTCGATAAACGCAACTCTGTGCGTTTATCGAACAGGTTCATCAGGCGAACAACTGCGCGCTGAGGTCACGACTGGCGCTCAACAGGCCGGGCAGAAAGCGCTGTTCCAGTTCGGTACGGCTGACGCGACCGGCGTGGGTGCTGACATTGAGCGCGGCCACCACTTGACCGGAAGCGTCATACACCGGCACGGCAATTGAACGCAGACCTTGCTCCAGTTCCTGATCGACGATGCACCAGCCCTGCTGCCGGACTTCCTGCAAACATTCGAGCAAGGCGTCGGGGGTGTGAATCGTGCGACTGGTCTTGGCCACCAGTTCAGCGTGATCGAGGTATTCGCGCAGCGAGGTGTCGTCCAGCGCTGCCAGCAGAATCCGTCCCATGGACGTGCAATACGCCGGCAAGCGCCCGCCCACCGACAGGTCCACCGAGATCAGGCGTTGAGTCGTGGCCGAACGCGCGATGTAGAGAATGTCGTCGCCTTCCAGTGTGGCCATGTTGCAGGCCTCGTGAAGCTGCTCGCTCATGCGGTCGAGGTAAGGCTGGGCGGAAACCGCCAGCGGCGTCGAAGACAAATAGGCGTGACCGAGGGTCAGCACTTTGGGCAGCAACGAGTACGTGCGCCCGTCGGTAGTGGCGTAACCGAGTTTGATCAGCGTATGCAGGCAACGACGCACGGCGGCGCGGGGGATTTCCGTACGGTGGCTGATCTGGGCGATGGTCAAGTGACGCTTGCGTTCCTGAAACGCCTGGACCACCGCCAGGCCACGGGCCAGGGAGGTCATGAAATCCGGATCGCCGGTCAGGGCCTGGATGCGTTTGGCCGGTGAAGCAACGATCGGCGGCGCCACCGACGTAAAGGAATTGCGCATTTGATCGTTCATGTCAGGTCCTTTTTCCTGTACGGATCGACGGCTATACAAGCGGCTCGCAGACAGGTGCACAAGCGCCCGATCGCCAACACTGGGCGATTATCGAACCATCGACCGATAATCGCAACGATCCCTGCGTCTCGGCGAGAATCGCTCACGACCGTTTCAAACTCGGTATCACTCATGCACCCGGCGCCTTAGTTGTTCGGCTAAATGGCGCCAGAAATACAACACCCGACAACAACGATTCAACTATTGGTAAAAGTTGCGAGTCACAAAACAATCACACGTCCGGAACCGTTTTTAACTTGGCAAAGATAGTCAATCCCGAATCGGCCGCTATAATGCACCTCAGTGGCGCCGCACTTTTATTGCCGTCGACGCCACTCGCTGAGGCGATGTCCATTGCCTTCAGCCCCGGCCAGCACCTGACGATCATCACCATGCACCGCCAGCGCGCTCGCTGAAACAGGAAACTGATGCTGCGTCAGTTTTAATCTGGTGCCGTAGCCGCCTGTAACATGGAAGTCTTGACCGCCCTGCCGATAACACCGCTGCCTGTTCAGGCCGTGGCTAGTTGGCGAACCGGTTCAATTGATTCGTTGCAGTGCGTTTCACCAGACATTTATCTCAACTCATACAGGTAGCACTGTGACGAAAGACGAACTGCGCGCGGAACTTGAGCGCCAGGAACAACGTTACAAGGAAGTTTACGGCGGGGAAGTCACCACCTACGCCGCCCAGCCCGAACCGGAACGCAAAGCCTGGCGTAAACGCCCTACCGTTCAGGATCAGGTCTTCCAGCAAGAACTGAAAAAAATGGAAGAGGAACTCAAAGCCGAAGAGCCTTGATGCCTTCCTTTGAGACTTTCGAGGGTAAGCGTACTCACCGGGTTACAAGCGCGGTGGGCTGACGATGCCTTGCGCGCCCGCTACCCGCGGGCAGCGGCCAACTCCCCTGTATTGCACAGGTTTGGAGCATGTCAGACACGTTTCTCAGATATTTCATACAAGCTTCTGCCCCCTCCCGCACACCGGTCAATTCATCGGTGCTTCGCATTTTTTTCAATTGAATCAACACCTTGCAAAACCCTGCAAAAAGCTTGGGTAATGCACCTTGATACAAATTAATTTGGCTAAGAAGGTTACCGATGAGCAGGTAGGGGATCGATTTCCAGTCTTTTCTGGCATAATCGCGCCCCCTTATGACCGGGTCAGAAAACCTTCATGATCGATTTATTCAGCGGACTGGATGCCTGGGTGCTTGTGAGCCTCCTGCTCGCCCTGACATTTGTCCTCGCCTTCGAGTTCATCAATGGATTTCATGACACCGCTAACGCGGTAGCCACTGTTATCTACACCAAAGCGATGCCGCCTCACCTGGCGGTGTTCTTCTCGGGCGTGTTCAACTTCCTCGGCGTGCTGCTGGGCGGCGTTGGCGTGGCGTATGCCATTGTTCACCTGCTGCCGGTGGAACTGCTGATCAATGTGAACACCGGCCATGGTCTGGCAATGGTGTTCTCGCTGCTCGCCGCCGCTATCGCCTGGAACCTGGGCACCTGGTACTTCGGTATCCCGGCCTCCAGTTCCCACACCCTGATCGGTTCGATCCTCGGTGTCGGCCTGGCCAACGCCCTGATCAACGAGATTCCACTGGCCGACGGCGTAAACTGGCAGAAAGCGATCGATATCGGCGCCTCGCTGGTGTTCTCGCCAATGGCCGGTTTCCTGATCGCTGCGCTGATCCTGATCGGCCTTAAATGGTGGCGCCCGCTGTCGAAAATGCACAAGACGCCTGAACAGCGCCGCAAGATCGACGACAAAAAGCACCCACCGTTCTGGAACCGTCTGGTCCTGGTGATCTCGGCCATGGCCGTAAGCTTCGTGCACGGTTCCAACGACGGCCAGAAAGGCATTGGTCTGATCATGCTGGTACTGATCGGTATCGTGCCTGCCCAGTTCGTACTCGACCTGAACAGCACCACTTACCAGATCGAACGTACTCGCGACGCAACCCTGCACCTGAGCCAGTTCTACAAGCGCAACGCCGATACCCTGGGCGAGTTCCTGGCGCTGGGCAAAAGCGTGGAAGGCGACCTGCCGGAGAAATTCCGTTGCAACCCGCAACAGACCGAACCGACCATCACCGCCCTGCTCGACACCCTCAAAGGTGTAGCGGACTACCACTCGCTGTCGTCGGAAAGCCGCATCGAAGTGCGCCGCTACCTGCTCTGCCTGGACGATACCGCGAAGAAAGTCAGCAAACTGCCTGGCCTCGCCGCTCGTGAAAAAGCCGACCTGGACAAACTGCGCAAAGACCTGACCACCACCACCGAATACGCCCCGTTCTGGGTGATTCTGGCAGTCGCCCTGGCCCTGGGCCTGGGCACCATGGTTGGCTGGAAACGTGTGGTACTGACCATCGGCGAGAAGATCGGCAAGCAAGGCATGACCTACTCGCAAGGCATGTCGGCCCAGATCACCACCGCCAGCCTGATCGGCCTGGCCAACATCTTCAGCCTGCCGGTGTCCACTACCCACGTCCTCTCCTCGGGCGTGGCCGGCACCATGGTCGCCAACAAAAGCGGCCTGCAAGGCGGCACGGTGAAAACCATCCTGCTGGCCTGGGTCCTGACCCTGCCAGCCACCGTCGCCCTGTCGGCCGGCCTGTTCTGGCTGGCGTCGAAGGCGCTGGGTAGCTGATAGATCGCTGTAATGAAAAAGGCGTGATTCGCAAGAATCACGCCTTTTTTGTTGCCTCCAGAAATGGAACGCAGAGCGTCCCGGGCGGCATTCCCACGCAGAGCGTGGGAACGATCAACAACTCCTGCTTCTGCTTTGGCTTCCCACCACTCAACACGATGAGCGTTAGCTCGAGTACCGCTCTTGACGTGCCGGCCCCATCGGTAGGCTGAGTGGAGGGATTTATCCGGGGGTGGGAGCGCAGCGACCTTGCGGCGAAGCCGCATGCATCGAGAGGAGGTGTAGCGAAGCAAACCGTAGGCGATGCCCCCGGATGAATCCCAGAACGAAGGAACGTCGAGCCTCAGCGAGGCGCCGAACGCAGGGGCCAAGCCTTTTGCTTACTTTTTGGCGTTTGAAAAAGTGAGCCGCCGTAAGGGCGGAACCATAGGAAGCCGTTACAAAAAAACGGATATTCACACAAAACAAACCACAACCTGGTCGGCTCAAAGGCCGCCAAGAAGACCAAAAAAAAGGGCAACCGAAGTTGCCCAAAATGCCTTGCGTGCTCATCAAATCCGGAAGAATCAAGGCTTCTTGCGCTTGTTCGCATCCTTCCAGATAAAAAATCCAAACCCTGCAAAAAACAGAACCATCAGGCCTACTGTCAGAACCCCGGCAAACACCACGTTATCGAAAAACATGACTGGCCTCCTGGCCCCTGTTTTGCTGCGATGGAACTAAGTTAACCAATCAGGCAGGCACAGGAATTGACCGGGATCAATGCCGGTCAACACGTGGGAGAAAGGAGGGGAAATAACTGACCTGCATCAAAGGATGCAGGGGAAATCAACGCTTTTTCGGCTTGTTTTTCGACTTTTTCTTCGGTTTTCCCAACGGCATTGCCTGCTCGAAAGCCTTACGCACTTCATTCAGGCGTTTTTCGTTGAGGTCGTGAACCCGCTTGGCGCGTTCGGTGCTGAGGTCGATCAGTTTGTCGTCTTGGCTCATGGCGTTCGATGCATCGCTTGGACTGAATCACAACTGCCGGATCACCGACAGGACTGCGCCAATAATGCGGCCTCGCGCCGACGCTGACCAGTCGTCGACGCAGGCGCTATACAACAAATCGTGTACCGGCCAGCGCTTTTGCCCGCACACTCTGCGCTTTGCGCTGAACCACGAGGATATCTGCCGTGCCCTTGCATCAGGATCTACCGCCGCTGATGGCCCTGCGCGCCTTCGAGGCCGTGGCCCGTCACTTGAGCTTCATCAAGGCTGCCGACGAACTGTCGGTGACGCAAAGTGCGATCAGCCATCAGGTGCATAAACTCGAGGAGTTTCTCGGACAGCCACTGTTCGTGCGCCGCACCCGGGCGATCGACCTGACGCCGGCCGGCGAACAATATTACCGACAGATCGAGCCCGCCCTCGCCGCGATTGCCGCCGCCACCCGCGACTTGCGCGGCGAGCGCTCCACCACTCTGCGCATCGGTCTGCTCGCTTCGTTCGCCACGCTCTGGCTGGCGCCGCGACTGGCGGACTTCAACGCCAAATACCCGAACATCCACGTCGAATTGCTGCCTGCCGTACAACTGGCCGATGTCGACGGTGGCGAAGTGGACCTGGCGATCCGCTACGGCAAGGGCGGCTGGCCGAAAGCCCAGGCACACCGATTCATGACGGAAACCCTGACGCCGGTGTGCAGCCCCGCCTTCAAGGCCAAAGGCGTGCAAAACGGCCCGCTGTTGATGGCCAAGTCGCACCAGCCGTTCGAATGGATCGACTGGCAGCAACACAGCGGCATCGACCTGGCACAAGTGCCCAGCGTGATGCTCCACGACTACAACATCGTGGTCGAAGCGGCGGTGGCCGGCCAAGGCATCGCCATGGGCCGCCAATGCCTGATTGATCGCCGACTCAAGGAAGGTGCACTGGTGCCAGCCTTCGACACCTCACCCATGACCGGCGAAATCGGCTATTGGCTGGTCACTCCGGAGCGCCCGCCAAGCCCAGCGGCTCAGGCGTTCAGCCAATGGCTGGAGCAAGTCATCGACGCATGAGTTTTTTGGATACGTCGAATCAAATCTATCCGTTTGTCGCCCACCCTCCTGCGCCAACATGCTGGAGTCCTCATTCAGGAGGATTTCACATGACCGACTCGATCAAACAACGCGTCCAGCAACTCGGCCTGCAATTGCCCGCACCCAGTCAGCCGGTGGCCAACTACGTCAGCCACGCGATCAGTCAGAATCAGTTGTACATCGCCGGGCAGATTCCCATGCTCGATGGCAAACCTGCCTTTCTTGGACGGCTTGGCGAGGCGATCTCCGACGAAGAAGGGATCAACGCCGCCGAACTTGCCGCATTAGGCCTGCTGGCACAACTCAGCGATGCCTTGGGCGATGACCTGTCGAAACTGGTACGGATCATCCGGCTCGGCGCGTTCATCGCCAGTACTCCCGACTTCCCGCGCCAGGGCGTGATCGCCAACGGCGCCTCGAATCTGCTGGTCAACGTCCTCGGCGACAAGGGCCGCCATGTGCGCACCGCCGTGGGCGTGTCGAGCCTGCCGGCCGGCGTAGCGGTGGAAGTCGACGCGATCTTCGAACTCAAGCCGTGAACGTCGACGAAATCCAGCATCTTCGCGATGCCACGCCCGGTTGCGCGCAGGTGATCCACTTCAATCACGCCGGGGCCTCGCTACCGAGTCAGACTACCCTCGACGCGGTAATCGGACAGTTGCAACGCGAAGCGCTCGGCGGACCGATGGAAACGGCGGACATTCAAGTGCAGCAACGCGCACGAGCAGCCGCAGCCACCCTGCTCAATGCCCAACCCGAAGACATCGCCTTTGCCAGCAGCGGTTCGGCGGCGTGGGGCCAGGCATTCAATGCGCTGGGACCGTGGCACTCGGGTGAGCGGATTCTGGTCGGGCGCCATGAATGGGCCGGCAACCTGGCCTGCATGGCCGAAGCGGTGAAGGCCGGCGCGCGACTGGAAGTGATCCCATGCGATGTTCATGGGGCTGTCGATCCCAAGGCGCTGGCGCAAATGATTGACCGTAATGTGCGCCTGATCGCCCTGACCTGGCTGCCGGCCAATGGTGGCCTGATCAACCCGGCGGCGCAGATCGGAGCGATAGCCCGTCGTCATGGCATTCCGTATTTCATCGACGCCGGACAGGCGCTGGGGCAATTGCCCTGTGACGTCCAGGCCTTGCAGTGCGATGTGCTCAAGGGTGCGGGGCGCAAGTTCCTGCGTGGGCCACGCGGTACGGCGTTGATGTACATCCGACCAGAATTCCTGCAACGACTGTTGCCGGTGCAGCGCGACGTCCTGTCGGCGCCGTGGGACGGCCAGCGCTTTACTTTGCGTGATGATGCCCGCCGCTTTGAAACCAGTGAAGTATCGCTGGCGCTGCTGGCCGGGCTGGCCAATGCGCTGGAGGAACATCAGCGCATCGGAGCAATGGCAATCCGAAAGCGGATCGTTGAACTGAGCCAACCATTGCGCAAGCGTATGAAAGGGATTCCGGGGCTGACACTGCAAGATCTCGGGCCGGCCAACGAACAATCCGGACTGATCGCTTTCACGCTGGAAGGCTGGGATTGCCTGGCGCTGAAGCAGGCGCTGGCCGAGCGGCGAATCAACGTCGGCGTCAATGGCGTGGCCTACACACCGCTGGACATGCAGGCACGTGGGTTGGCGAATATTGCGCGGGTGTCGGTGAGTTATCTGAATACCGAAGAAGAAGTCGAAACATTGCTGACGAATCTGGCTGAACTGGCCGCGCGGCCTCAGATCTCGATGTCGACCCACAAACCCTGACGCGGCTGATCTTCCATGAGCGGCACCACCGGCACGGTGTTGTCGGCATTGAGTTCGGTGCCCGGCACGGCGAGGTGTTCTTCCGGATCGTCGTCGGCTTCGTGCCGGCGACGCTCACGCTCCTGCTGGCGACGCTGTTCTTCGCGCAGCAGATAACCGTCTTCCTCCGGGTCACGCTTTTGCAGGTCGATCGTGCTTTCGTTGGAGCTTTCCTGCACCGGCACCACCGGAGGAATGTCCGGCCGCTGGCGGATCGGGTCCTGCTGGGAAGTGATCGGCACGGCGCTCAAGGGGAGCATCGGTGGCAGCATATGAAGGGTCTCCTGTCAGCAGGCTATCGGCTGCGGCATCGGGGCCTTGAGCCATCGGTCGAAAACTTGTGACCGGGTTGGCACTCAATCGTGCCGCCAGCGCTCCTGAAACCGACGCATGACCTAATCTTCCCTCAGTCGGCCGTCGGCATTTAATGGCCGCAACGACGCCTAATCCTTTGGCCTCAGGGCCTCATTCCGTTAAGATAGCCCGCTTTTTCAAGGTGGGAGTCAGGCAGCATGGCGCAGCAGTATCAACCGGGGCAACGCTGGATCAGTGACAGCGAAGCAGAGCTTGGTTTAGGCACCGTTCTGGCACAGGACGGCCGCTTGTTGACCGTGCTTTACCCGGCCACTGGCGAAACCCGCCAGTACGCGCTAAGGAATGCGCCCCTGACCCGCGTGCGATTCTCGCCGGGCGACTCCATCACTCACTTCGAAGGCTGGAAGATGACCGTGCGCGAAGTCGAGGATGCCGATGGCCTGCTCGTCTACCACGGTCTGAACGCCGAGAACGAAGCCGTCACCCTGCCGGAAACCCAGCTGTCGAACTTCATTCAGTTCCGGTTGGCCAGCGACCGTCTGTTCGCCGGGCAGATCGACCCACTGCCGTGGTTCTCCCTGCGCTACCACACCCTGGAACACACCAGCCGCCAGTTGCAGTCCGCGCTGTGGGGCCTGGGCGGCGTACGCGCACAACCGATCGCGCACCAGTTGCACATTGCCCGTGAAGTCGCCGACCGCATCGCCCCACGGGTATTGCTGGCGGACGAAGTGGGTCTGGGCAAAACCATCGAAGCCGGTCTGGTGATCCATCGCCAACTGCTGTCGGGCCGCGCCAGCCGCGTGCTGATCCTGGTGCCGGAAAACCTCCAGCACCAGTGGCTGGTGGAAATGCGCCGCCGCTTCAACCTTGAGGTCGCACTGTTCGACGAAGAACGCTTCATCGAAAGCGATGCCACCAACCCGTTCGAAGACACCCAACTGGCCCTCGTGGCGCTGGAGTGGCTGGTCGACGACGAAAAGGCCCAGGACGCACTGTTCGCTGCTGGCTGGGATCTGCTGGTCGTCGACGAAGCACACCACCTGGTCTGGCACGAAGAAAAAGTCAGCCCGGAGTACTCGCTGGTCGAACAACTGGCTGAAGTCATTCCCGGCGTGCTGCTGCTCACCGCTACCCCGGAACAACTCGGTCAGGATAGCCACTTCGCCCGTCTGCGCCTGCTCGACCCGAACCGCTTCCATGACCTGGCCGCCTTTCGCGCCGAAAGCGAGAACTATCGCCCGGTGGCCGAAGCCGTTCAGGAGCTGCTGGACAAGGGTCGCCTGTCGCCTTCCGCGCACAAGACCATCCACGGTTTCCTCGGCAACGAAGGTGAAGCCCTGCTGACCGCCGTCAACGATGGCGACAGCGAAGCCAGCGCCCGCCTCGTGCGCGAACTGCTCGACCGCCACGGCACTGGCCGCGTGCTGTTCCGCAACACCCGCGCCGCCGTGCAGGGTTTCCCGGAGCGCAAGCTGCACCCGTACCCACTGCCGTGCCCGGACGAATACCTCGAACTGCCACTGGGCGATCACGCCGAGCTGTACCCGGAAGTCAGCTTCCAGGCCCAGCCGGACGCCAGCGAAGAAGAACGCTGGTGGAAATTCGACCCGCGCGTCGAGTGGCTGATCGATCAGCTGAAAATGCTCAAGCGCACCAAAGTGCTGGTGATCTGCGCCCACGCCGAAACCGCGATGGACCTGGAAGACGCCCTGCGCGTGCGTTCCGGCATCCCGGCCACGGTGTTCCACGAAGGCATGAACATCCTCGAGCGAGACCGCGCCGCCGCCTACTTCGCCGACGAAGAGTTTGGCGCGCAGGTGCTGATCTGCTCGGAAATCGGCAGTGAAGGTCGTAACTTCCAGTTCGCCCACCACCTGGTGCTGTTCGATCTGCCGTCGCACCCGGACCTGCTGGAACAGCGGATCGGTCGTCTGGACCGGATCGGCCAGAAACACATCATCGAGCTGCACGTGCCGTACTTGGAAACCAGCCCGCAAGAACGTCTGTTCCAGTGGTATCACGAGGCGCTGAACGCGTTCCTCAATACCTGCCCGACCGGCAACGCCTTGCAGCATCAGTTCGGCCCGCGCCTGCTGCCACTGCTCGAAGAGGCTGACTATGGCGAGTGGCAAACGCTGATCGACGAGGCGCGCACCGAGCGCGAGCGTCTGGAAGCCGAGCTGCACACCGGTCGCGACCGTCTGCTGGAGTTGAACTCCGGCGGTGCCGGCGAAGGTGAAGCGCTGGTCGAGGACATCCTCGAGCAAGACGACCAGTTCGCCCTGCCGATCTACATGGAAACCCTGTTCGACGCGTTCGGCATCGACAGCGAAGACCATTCGGAAAACGCCCTGATCCTCAAGCCGAGCGAGAAGATGCTCGACGCCAGCTTCCCGCTGGGCGACGACGAAGGCGTGACCATCACCTACGACCGCAACCAGGCGCTGTCGCGCGAAGACATGCAGTTCATCACCTGGGAACACCCGATGGTGCAGGGCGGCATGGACCTGGTGCTGTCCGGTTCGATGGGCAACACCGCTGTCGCGCTGATCAAGAACAAGGCGTTGAAGCCAGGCACTGTGTTGCTGGAACTGCTGTACGTCAGCGAAGTGGTTGCACCGCGCTCGCTGCAACTGGGCCGTTACCTGCCGCCGGCCGCCCTGCGCTGCCTGCTCGATGCCAATGGCAACGACCTGTCGGCCCGTGTGTCGTTCGAAACCCTGAACGATCAACTGGAAAGCGTGCCACGCGCCAGTGCCAACAAGTTCATCCAGGCCCAGCGCGATCAGCTGACGCCACGGATCAACGCCGGTGAAGACAAGGTCATCCCGCGTCACGCCGAGCGCGTGGCCGAGGCCCGCCGTCGTCTGGCAGCCGATACCGATGAAGAACTGGCGCGCCTGACCGCGTTGCAAGCGGTCAACCCGACCGTACGCGACAGCGAACTGGTTGCCCTGCGCAAACAGCGCGAGCAAGGCCTGGCCATGCTCGACAAGGCTGCGCTGCGACTCGAAGCGATCCGGGTGCTGGTGGCGGGTTAAACCGCCCTGCTCCATCGCCACACATGAAAAGGCCCGCAGCGACGCGGGCCTTTTTGTTTGCCTGCGGTTACGCAGTCACCGCAGCGCCCTCTGGCTCGACCACCGCGACCAAACCCTCCTTCATCCGCTTCGCATCCCGCACAAAACACCGCGCCGCCAAAAACAGAAACACCATGGTCAGAAACAGCGCCACCGGGATCAGGTACATCGCGTCATGCAGGCCGACCGCTTTGAAGGCTTCAGTCATCTGCTCGGCGCCCGCCGAAATCATGGCCGACTTGGCAAAGTGATCGGACAATCCACCGACCACCACCGGCCCCAAGCCCCCGCCAAGCAAATACAATCCGGCAAAGAACAACGCCATCGCCGTGGCCCGCAGGCGCGGTTCGACCACGTCCTGAATCGCCGTATACACGCAGGTGTAGAAGTTATAGGCAAACAGCCAGCCGACACTGAACAGCGCGACAAACACACCGATCTCGATCCGCCCGGCGTGCAGTGCCCAAGCGGTGCACACGGTGGAAATGATCAGGCTGAACGCCGCAAACAGCAGCCGCCCGTTAGCCACACGCTGATGGATCTTGTCGGCGATCCAGCCGCCGAGGGTCAGGCCGATCAGCCCGGTCACGCCGACGATCAGCCCCGTGGCCACTGCCGCCTCCTGCAATGGCAGCAGAAAGTAACGCTGAAGCATCGGCACCAGAAACGAGTTACAGGCATACGTGGCAAAGTTGAAGCACAACCCGGCCATCACCAGCCACAGAAAAGTCGGCACCGCGAGAATCCGGCGGATCGGCTTGTCGACTTTCTCCTGCGACACTTGCACGGTCTCCGCCGCGCCGCGCTTGGGTTCCTTGATGAAGAACATGAACACCGCCAGCAGCAACCCCGGCACGGCAGCAATAAAGAACGGCGCGCGCCAGCTGTCGAATGCCTTGACCATCGCACCGATGGTGAAAAACGCCAGCAGCAGGCCCAACGGCAAGCCCAGCATGAAGATGCCCATGGCCCGCGCGCGACGGTGCGCCGGGAACAGATCACCAATCAGCGAGTTGGCGGCAGGCGCGTAACTGGCCTCGCCGATGCCGATGCCCATGCGTACCAGCAGGAAACTCCAGAAACTGCCGACCAGTCCGTTGACCGCGGTCAACGCACTCCAGGTCGCCAGGCCCCAGCCCATCAGCTTACTGCGCGAGCCGGTGTCGGCCATGCGCCCCAACGGCAGGCCGGCGATGGCATAGACGATGGTGAATGCGGTTCCGACGATCCCTAGCTGAAAATCGCTGAGGTGCCACTCCATTCGGATCGGTTCGATGATGATCGCCGGGATGGTGCGATCGAAGAAATTGAACAGGTTGGCGAGGAACAGCAGGAACAGAATGCGCCAGGCATTCGCCGCTTGGGTCGAGTTCTGCATGGGTCCGTCTCTTTTATTGTTATAGGGCTTCACTGCCGACGCATCCGAGCCCGGAACCTGCAATCTAGTCACGCTCGTCGGGACTGTCTGTGATCATTCGTCAGCCTGATAGGGAGCCATGGCACTGTAACGAAACGTAAGCGCTTGAAAAGGCTCGAATCCCCCGAAAACCGGGGGTTTTGCGGAAAAATCCGGCAATGAAAAAATACTTTCGCGCCCCCCTTCCCAACGCCGTGGCAAAGCCTAGAATGGCGCCGGATCCGTCCGGATCCAGCCGATCAATCCCTTTGATGCCCCTCCCATGTCCGATGTCAGTCCGTGTCTGAATTGCGGTGCCTGCTGTTCCCATTTTCGTGTGTCATTTTTCTGGGGTGAATGTGCATCCTCCGGCGGAACCGTGCCTGATGAACTGGTCACCCAGATCACGCCCAGCCGGGTCGCCATGATCGGCACCGACCGCAAGGCGCCGCGCTGCACCGCGCTGGAAGGCGAAGTCGGAAAATCGGTGGCCTGCACGATCTACGACAAGCGTTCCAGCCCCTGCCGCGAGTTCGAGGCGTCGTGGGAAAACGGCGAGCACAATCCCGACTGCGACAAGGCGCGTGCCCGTTTTGGCCTGCCGCCATTGCAACCGCACTGGAACGAAGTGGCCTGAGAAACCGAGCCTGCGAGACTTAGCACCAATCGCTATGACGCTCATGCCAAAATCATTAGAGCCAATGTGCCATCACCGCTTGCGCCCCGAGATCGGCCTCTATACTGCATTCATTCGCCTGCGTAGATGACGCAGTAAGGAAGCACTCAGAGACGGGGCATGCTATGGAGTGGCTTGGTTTGCAGTTTGTTGCCGAGCTGCCGGAGAGCGGGCAGGTCATTCTCAATTGCACACACAATCCCTTGCTGGTGCTGGTCGCCTATCTGGTGGCGTGTGCCGCGAGTTTCGCCACCCTCGATATGGCGGAACGCGTCGGCCATGCTGAAGATCCCGGATCGCGCAGGCTCTGGCGCTGGATCGGCGCCACTTGTCTGGCCGGCGGCATCTGGGCCATGCATTTCATCAGCATGCTGGCGTTCCAGACACCGATCGACATCCAGTACGACCTGGCCATTACCCTGTTCTCCCTGGTGATCGCCGTGCTGGCCTCCTGGCTGGCGATGCACACCCTCAGCGAACCGCAGCCCAGTCTGCTGCAATACTTCAAGACCGCCATCGTCATCGGTCTGGGCATCGCCGGCATGCACTACGTCGGCATGGCCGCCATGCAATCCGCCGCCACCGCCTACTACGAACCGACCTTGTTCGGGCTGTCGATCCTGATTGCCATCGGTGCCAGTTTCGCCGCGCTGTGGGTGGCCGGGAATTTGCGTGAAGGCAGCGGCCTGCACAACCAAATGCTCAAATACGTGGCTACCCTGATTCTCGGGGCCGGCATCATCAGCATGCACTTAACGGGCATGGCAGCGTTGCAACTGGTCCTCCCGGAGGGAAGAATTCCCACACTGAAGGTCGATTCCAGCCACTTGCAACTGGGGCTCACCGTCGCCTTTATCACCCTGCTGATCCTCGGTAGCGCCATCAGCGCCGCACTCGCCGACAAGAAACTGCAGAACAAGGAGCAAGACCTGCGCCGGGTCAACATGCTGCTCAGCCAGCTCGATCAGGCGCGGATGTCGCTGCAACAGGCAGCCAATTACGATGCGCTGACCAACCTGATCAACCGTCGCGGTTTCAACCAGCTCTTTGCTGAAAAGCTCAGCCAGAAATCCACCGAGGGCGGCATGCTCGCGGTGATGTTTCTCGACATCGACCACTTCAAGCGCATCAATGACAGCCTTGGTCATGACGCCGGTGACGAGTTGCTCAAGGTCATCGCCCAGCACATCAAAGGCTCGGTGCGCGGCCATGAAGACGTGGTTGCCCGTTTTGGCGGGGACGAATTCTGCATCCTCATTGGCCTGCGCGACCGTGAAGAGGCGCGCAACCTGGCCCAGCGCATCATGCTCAAGATGAAGGAGCCGATCGAACTGGCGGGGCGGCGCATGGTGATGACCACCAGCATCGGCATCAGCCTGTTTCCCGAAGACGGCACCACCTGCGATGAACTGCTCAAACACGCGGACCTGGCGCTGTATCAATCCAAGGGCGCCGGGCGCAACGGCGTGCACTTTTTCGATTCCAACCTGAAAAACCGCGCCAGCCTGGAACTGCAACTGGAGGAAGAACTGCGCCATGCCCTGCGCGAAGAGAACGGGTTGATGCTGTATTACCAGCCGATCTTCGAATTGAAGACCGGCAAGGTCACCAAGCTCGAAGCGCTGATTCGCTGGCAGCATCCGGTGCACGGCCTGCTGACCCCGGACCGTTTTATCGCCATCGCCGAAAACAACGGCCTGATCGCGGAGCTGGACAACTGGGTGCTGCGCAAGGCCTGCGAAGACCTGGGCGAGCTGTCGCGCCACGGCTGCAGCGACTTGAAAATCGCCTGGAACTGCTCCCCCCTGAATCTGGCCCGGGAAGAACTGGCCAATGAAATCGAATACGCCTTGCGCAGTGCCGGCGTCGCCCCCGAACGGCTGGAGCTGGAGGTGACCGAAAACGCCCTGATGGGCAACATCGCCAACACGCTGGTGCTGTTGCGGCAGATCCGCGCCCTGGGTGTCTCGCTGTCGATCGACGATTTCGGCACCGGCTATTCGTCGCTGGCTTACCTCAAGCGGCTGCCGCTCAACACCTTGAAGGTCGACCGCTCATTTATTCTCGATATTCCCAAGGCCACCGCCGACATGGAAATCGTCCAGGCGATCATCGTCATGGCCCACACCCTGCACTTGCAGGTGGTCACCGAAGGCGTGGAAAGCCTGGAGCAATACGAATTCCTCGAGCGCTCCGGCTGCGACTTCATTCAAGGTTACCTGCTCAGCCGTCCGGTGCCGCTGCACGAACTGCGCCCGGTCCTCGAAGAGATCAATCAACGCAAACACGCCCACTCGATCAATCCGCTGACGCTGGCTCGCGGTACATTTTCACCAGTGTCGATGGATCTTTCTCCAAAAAGCCCTGCGCCCCATGCAGGCGCATCAGTTGTGCGGCCAATCCGCTGATCGGTGTGGCCGAGCCGACTTCTCGGGAAAACTTCACCGCCGTATCGAGATCCTTGAGCAGCGTGCGCACATGCCATTTCACCGGTTCGAAACGGCTTTCGGCCATTTGCGGAGCGAGGATCTGCAGCGGCTTCGAATCGGCAAAACCACCGGCCAGCGCCTTGGCAATCAGGCTGGCGTCGACCCCGGACTGCTCGGCCAGCGCGACCACTTCGGCAATCACCAGCGCATTGCAGGCAACAATCATCTGATTGCAGGCCTTGGTCACCTGGCCGGCACCGATGCCGCCCATGTGCGTGACGCGCTGACCGAGGGTGAGCAACACCGGGCGAACACGATCAAGATCTGCGGCGTCACCACCGACCATGATTGCCAGACTGCCAGCCTCGGCCCCGACCACGCCGCCGGACACCGGTGAATCGAGCCAGGCCATGCCGGTCTTTTGCGCCAGTTCTGCTGCCATCTCGCGAGTCGCTGTCGGTTCAAGGCTGGAAAAGTCCACCAGCAACTGGCCGTTTCTTGCGCCTTCAGCAACACCGGCCGGGCCAAACACTACCTCGCGCACCACGGCCGTGTCGGCCAGGCACAGCATCACCACGTCGGCGTGTCCGCACAGTTCGGCCGAGGTCGCGACTTGCCGGGCACCCGCCTCGACCAGCGGCGCACATTTGTCCGGGTTGCGGTTCCACACCGTCAGCGGATAACCCGCCGCCAGCAGACGCCGGCACATCGGCAGGCCCATCAGGCCGATTCCGGCAAACCCCAACGAAGGTAGCGTTGACATCATTTAGCCTCCTTTTGATTAAAGATCGCCGAATCATGGCCGATCCATCATCAATCAGGAAAGGATTCCCCCGTGCGACACACAGGCAAAGACCCTGACGCACGGGCCAAATACGCGCAGAAAAAAGACGCGAGATTCCCATTCCGTGAGGCTCGACGACAGTGGTCGCCGAGCCAACCAGTCCAGGTAAATGGCGCACAATGACTTCTAAAAACAATCCGGCCACCGCGGTATCCGATCTGACCCTGAGCCCTGCGGCGAACAGCCCTGCCCCGATGAAGCCATTGCCTCCTTCGCGCCCTCTGGGCACCCAGCAATACCTGTACTTCACCGAAACCAACACCGATCGCATCCTCGACAACCTCGACGGCCTGCGTGACCTGGTGTTCCCGCGCCCGCCGCACCTGGAAGGCGACAACGAGCAGCACAACGACCAGGAATTCCCGTCGGTGTGCCTGATCGGCCTCGGTCGCTGCGGCTCCAACATCGCCCTCGACGTGGCGGAGCTGGTGTACAACGCGCGCAAGTTCTACCTCAACGAATTCAACAACGAAGACCGCGTGGCTGACCGTCGCCTGGCCTCCGACAAAGGCTACAGCCCGGCCCAGTGGATCAAGCAGAACCTGCGGATCGGCCCGAACAAATCGACCAAACCGGTGTTCCTGGTGGAACCCTTGGTGATGCTCGGCGACCTCGACAAGGACATTGCCGGGCGCATCCGTTTCTCGCGCAAGGGCGAGAAAAGTGGCTTCCTGCGCGACTACAGCAAAATGAAGATCATGGACTTGTCCGAAGTCCACGCCGGTGGCGCTGGTAACGCGCCGATCCTCGGCCAGTACCTGGCGAAGATCATCCTGAACAAGGACACCCAGCGTTTCTCCAGCCCTGACTGGAAAATGATCCACTCGTACCTGATCGACAGCTGCGGCATCAAGGCCAACCAGTCGCGCCTGTATTTCTCGATCTTCAGTGCCGGCGGCGGTACCGGTTCAGGCATGGCCTCGGAATTCGGCCTGGCCCAGCAGCACTCGTACATGAACAAGACGTTCGACACCAAGCCGATGGACGAGCATGACGGCAAGAGCGGTCATTCGTTCGTGTTCGAGCCGATCTTCACCAGCGGCATCTGCGTGCTGCCGAACATTTCCGACCACCGCAGCGAAATGTCCGAGGCGCTGCACATCAACGCCGGTCGCCTGCTGTGCAAATACCTGTCGGAGGAATGGGATTTCTCGTACAACTTCGCCAACGAAGACAGCAGCGAAGCCAGCGTCATGGGCCGTATCCGCCCATGGAACGCGATGATGCTGATCTCCAACGACATCATGCGTTACGCCGAAGAGAGCGACGACGGCAACATCCAGAACATTGATGTCAATGCGATGGAGAAGCACGCCAACCAGTACATCTCGCAGCAGATCTTCAACATTCTGACGGCCCAGGCAGTCACGACCGACTACGACCAGAACTATTTCCGTCGTGCCGGCATCGATATCGGCGAGACCATTCGCCTGGACGCCAACGATCTGTTCATGAGTCTGGCTGGCCCGGTGGCGATTGCCTACGCAGAATCCGTGGTGCCGGAAACGCCGCCGCCGAGCAGCGACAAATTCAAAGTGTTCGACAAAGAGCCACAGCGCCTGAACATCGACGATCTGTTCTTCCGCTCGATCGACCTGCCGCACTTCAACAAAGTCACCCAGGCCATCGAAGGCATCAGCCTGCTGCCGATCGAATCCAAGCGCTATCGCGCCTCGCTCGAACAGTACAAGAACTCCGGCTATGACGCGGCTGCGCTGCACGACCTGCACTTCTTCAAGAATTGCTCGTCGGTGGTCTCGATCGTCTCGTTGCCCAAAGACTACAAGCTGTCGTACATGGACCTGAACCGGTTGAAGACCCACCTCAACAGCCTGTTCCCCAACACCACACTGAAGCGTTACGCGCTGGTGATCGGCGCCTCGGCCAACCTGTCGCTGACCACCCTGATCGCCAAGAGCCCGTGCCTGTCGGATGACTTCCTGACCCTGATTGTGGCGTTCATCAAGCGCTGCTTCGCGAAGACCCCGTACCGTTTCGACGAGACCCTGGACAACTCGATCCTCGACTTCATCATCAATGAAGAATTCGATGAAGCGCGTATCGATGACCTGCTCAACGAGTTCGAGAACCCGGCGAAGATCCTCGATACCAACTGGTACGCGATCAAACCGATGTACGAGAAGAAGTACCGCGAGCTGATCAACGACAAAGAAAAATTTGTCTCGATCAACGACATCCGCCTGTCGCGAGATTGTGTGAAGAAGTCGATCAAATACCTGCGCGAGATTTACCGTCACCGGATCGGCAAGACCAAGGTCATCTCGCTGAATAACCATACTGGCAAGACTTACTCGGTCTGATCCTGAACCGAGTCGCGCCCTTCGCGAGCAGGCTCGCTCTCACATTGGAAGATGTTTCCTGTGGGAGCGAGCCTGCTCAAGATGAGGCCCTCGAATTCCCCGATTTATCCAACCTTTCCAACATCCCGAAACAATTAAGCAGCCGTTAGGCTGCTTACTAAACTGTGCCCGTTACGTTTACGTCACCGTTATGCCACCCGCGCTTGTGGCATTTCTCTACGGCAACGTGCCATCACGCTACTCGGCTACACACTTTTCCTCGGTCATTATGCGCACCAACAAGGTGCAACCCTTCAGGCCGGCGCCCTTTCCTGGACCAGGATCCACGGCCGGACCACCACCGCCCACATCTCCGGATCACGTTCGAAAATATCCAGCGCCCGCGTTTCAGACAGCTTGGCGACCTTGTCTTCGGCCAGCCAGGCAGCGACTTTCTCGCCCTGATCCGATGCCACGGCCTCGGCCACGGCGATCAAATCCAGGTCGCCATCGACCCACAATAGGGCACCCTGGGCGTAGAAGCGCTCCAGCTCTTTCCAGGTAATAGATGCGGTTTCACCAAGCAGCTTGGCATAGAGGGTGCTAGGTTCTTGATTCATGGGACTGTCCGGAAAAGAAATCGGCGCGAATGATAACGTCGGTGGTCCGGCAGAAAAACCCGGTAGCAAAAGGCTGTACCGAACGAAAAGAGCAGGAAGGCCAGGGAATGCTGATGATCGGGGTATAAGCCCTTTGAACGTCCCGCCGCAATTCTGTCTTTTTCTTTCACTAAAGCGACATCTCCAGAATTTGCCCCTGGGCGCCAGCTTCCCAGGCCAACAACCGGCGCTCTACACTGTACCGGTACAGTTGCCGGGGGCATTTCCGGAAGGTATCGCGAAGATATCCAGCCCGGTTCTGCTGCTACGGCGTCAGGACTCTAAAAAAATACAACAGTAAGAGTGGAGCACTATGACTAAGGCTACTAAGCAGATTTCCAAACTGTTTGCCGCTATGGTACTGGCCGGGGTTGCCAGCCATTCGTTCGCAGCTGACACCATCAAGATCGGTATCGCCGGCCCTAAAACCGGCCCGGTAGCCCAGTACGGCGACATGCAGTTCAGTGGTGCCAAAATGGCCATCGAACAGATCAACGCCAAGGGCGGCGTCGACGGCAAGAAGCTCGAAGCCGTTGAATACGATGACGCTTGCGATCCGAAACAAGCCGTAGCCGTTGCGAACAAGGTCGTCAACGACGGCGTCAAATTCGTGGTCGGTCACCTGTGCTCCAGCTCCACCCAGCCTGCTTCGGACGTGTACGAAGACGAAGGCGTGATCATGATCACCCCGGCTGCCACCAGCCCGGACATCACCAGCCGTGGTTACAAAATGGTGTTCCGCACCATCGGTCTGGACAGCGCCCAAGGCCCTGCCGCCGGTAACTACATTGCCGATCACGTGAAACCGAAAATCGTTGCTGTTCTGCACGACAAACAGCAATACGGTGAAGGCATCGCCACCGCCGTGAAGAAAACCCTGGAAGGCAAAGGCGTCAAGGTTGCCGTGTTCGAAGGCGTCAACGCCGGCGACAAAGACTTCTCCTCGATGATCTCCAAGCTCAAGCAAGCCAACGTCGACTTCGTCTACTACGGCGGCTACCACCCGGAGCTGGGCCTGATCCTGCGTCAGTCCCAGGAAAAAGGCCTGAAAGCCAAGTTCATGGGTCCGGAAGGCGTGGGTAACGACTCCATCTCGCAGATCGCCAAGGACGCGTCCGAAGGCCTGCTGGTGACCCTGCCGAAGTCCTTCGACCAGGATCCGGCCAACCAGAAGCTGGCTGAAGACTTCAAGGCGAAGAAAGAAGACCCGAGCGGCCCGTTCGTGTTCCCGTCCTACTCGGCGGTTGAAGTGATTGCCCAGGGTATCACCGCTGCCAAATCCGAAGACCCTGCCAAAGTGGCGGCCGCCATTCACGCCGGCACCTTCAAGACCCCTACCGGTGACCTGAGCTTCGACGCCAAGGGCGACCTGAAGGACTTCAAATTCGTGGTCTACGAGTGGCACTTCGGCAAACCTAAAACCGAAGTTTCGCCTCAGTAAGGCGCTGCCTGACTGACTGCCAATAAAGCCCACGGCGTGCCGTGGGCTTTGTTTTACGAATGTATTGGGCCGCACTGGCGTGATCCGCCAGTCTCCCCACCTGAAAATCTCAAAACCGTCATCAGCGGTTCGCTGGCAAAACCCGGATTCGAAGTGGATAAAGATCCACGGGGCCGGGCGGGAAAATGACTCCACCAGTGAAATGCGTATCAGGTTTTTAGGAGCGCTGTAATGCCTGACATCTATCACTTCTTCCAACAGCTGGTTAATGGCATGACCATTGGCAGCACGTATGCCCTGATCGCCATCGGCTATACGATGGTCTACGGCATCATTGGAATGATCAACTTCGCCCATGGCGAGGTGTACATGATCGGCTCCTACGTGGCATTCATCGCCATCGCCGGGCTGTCCATGATGGGACTCGACAGTGTTCCGCTGTTGATGACCGCCGCTTTTCTCGCAACCATCGTCGTGACCAGTGCCTACGGTTACAGCATCGAACGGGTCGCCTACCGCCCCTTGCGCGGCAGCAACCGTCTGATCCCGCTGATTTCCGCCATCGGTATGTCGATCTTCCTGCAGAACACGGTTCTGCTGGCGCAAGACTCCAAGGACAAATCCATCCCCAACCTGATCCCCGGCAACTTCTCCATCGGACCAGGTGGCGCACATGAAGTGCTGATTTCCTACATGCAAATCGTGGTGTTCGTGGTGACCCTGGTCGCCATGCTCGGCCTGACGCTGTTCATCTCCCGCTCTCGTCTGGGTCGCGCCTGCCGTGCCTGTGCCGAAGACATCAAGATGGCCAACCTGCTGGGCATCAACACCAACAACATCATCGCCCTGACCTTCGTCATCGGTGCTGCGCTGGCGGCCATCGCAGCCGTGCTGCTGAGCATGCAATACGGCGTGATCAACCCGAACGCCGGCTTCCTTGTCGGCCTCAAGGCCTTCACCGCCGCGGTACTGGGCGGCATCGGCAGCATCCCCGGCGCCATGCTCGGCGGGCTGGTGCTGGGTGTGGCGGAAGCCTTTGGTGCCGATATCTTCGGCGACCAGTACAAGGACGTCGTGGCGTTCGGGCTGCTGGTTCTGGTGCTGTTGTTCCGGCCAACCGGCCTGTTGGGTCGTCCGGAGGTTGAGAAAGTATGACTAGGAATCTTAAACAGGCGCTGTTCAGCGCCCTGCTGGTGTGGGCGGTGGCCTACCCGGTACTCGGTCTGAAGCTGACCATCGTCGGCATCAACCTCGAAGTGCATGGCACCAGTACCTCGACATTGATCACCATTGCCGTCTGCTCTGTGTTGATGTTCCTGCGTGTGCTGTTCGACCAGCAGATCGGCGCGGCGTGGAAATCCTCGCCGAACCTGCCAAAAATGCCGGCCAAGGCCAGCAGCTTCCTGACCCTGCCGACCACTCAGCGCTGGATCATCATTGCGTTGATCATCGGTGCACTGGTCTGGCCGTTTTTCGGTTCTCGCGGCGCGGTGGATATCGCGACGCTGGTGCTGATCTACGTGATGCTCGGCCTGGGCCTGAACATCGTGGTCGGCCTGGCTGGCCTGCTCGACCTCGGTTACGTCGGCTTCTATGCCGTCGGCGCCTACAGTTATGCGCTGCTGTCGCACTACTACGGCCTGAGCTTCTGGATCTGCCTGCCGATCGCCGGACTGATGGCGGCCACCTTCGGCTTCCTGCTCGGTTTCCCGGTACTGCGTCTGCGCGGTGACTATCTGGCGATCGTGACGCTGGGCTTCGGTGAAATCATCCGTCTGTTCCTGCGCAACCTCACCGACATCACCGGCGGCCCGAACGGTATCAGCAACATCGAGAAGCCAACGTTCTTCGGTCTGACCTTCGAACGTAAAGCCGCCGAGGGTCTGCAGACGTTCCACGAATACTTCGGCCTGGAATACAACTCGATCAACAAGGTGATCTTCCTGTATCTGGTGGCGTTGTTCCTGGCGCTGTTCGCGCTGTTCGTCATCAACCGCTTGCTGCGCATGCCTCTGGGCCGTGCCTGGGAAGCGTTGCGCGAGGACGAGATCGCCTGCCGTGCATTGGGCCTGAACCCGACGCTCATCAAGCTTTCAGCGTTCACCCTGGGTGCCTGCTTCGCCGGTTTCGCCGGCAGCTTCTTCGCCGCCCGTCAGGGTCTGGTAACGCCGGAGTCCTTTACCTTCATCGAGTCGGCGACCATTCTCGCCATCGTGGTGCTGGGCGGCATGGGCTCGCAGCTGGGCGTGGTACTGGCGGCGGTCGTGATGATCCTGCTGCCGGAAATGATGCGTGAGTTCAGTGAGTACCGCATGCTGATGTTCGGCGCCCTGATGGTGCTGATGATGATCTGGCGACCTCAAGGTCTGCTGCCCATGCAACGTCCTCACATGGAGCTGCGCAAATGAGCCGCGAGATCCTGAAAGTCGAAAATCTGAGCATGCGCTTCGGCGGTCTGCTGGCGGTCAACGGCGTGGCCCTGACCGTGAAAGAGAAACAAGTGGTGGCGCTGATCGGGCCTAACGGCGCGGGCAAGACCACCGTGTTCAACTGCCTGACCGGTTTCTACAAGCCGAGCGGCGGCAGCATCAAGCTCGATGGCGAGCCGATCGAAGGCCTGCCTGGCCACAAGATCGCCCTCAAGGGTGTGGTGCGCACCTTCCAGAACGTGCGGTTGTTCAAGGACATGACGGCGGTCGAGAACCTGTTGATCGCCCAGCACCGTCACCTGAACACCAACTTTCTGTCCGGCCTGTTCAAGACCCCGGCGTTCCGCAAAAGCGAGCGCGAGGCCATGGAATACGCCGAGTACTGGCTGGACAAGGTCAACCTCAAGGAGTTCGCCAACCGTCCGGCCGGCACCCTGGCTTACGGTCAGCAGCGTCGCCTGGAAATCGCTCGCTGCATGATGACCCGTCCACGGATCCTCATGCTCGACGAACCCGCTGCCGGTCTGAACCCGAAGGAAACCGAAGACCTGAAGGCGCTGATCAGCGTGCTGCGTGAAGAACACAACGTCACCGTGCTGCTGATCGAACACGACATGAAACTGGTCATGAGCATTTCCGACCACATCGTCGTGATCAACCAGGGCACGCCTCTGGCCGACGGCACGCCGGAACAGATCCGCGACAATCCTGAAGTGATCAAAGCCTACCTGGGGGAAGCGTAAATGCTGCAGTTCGAAAACGTTTCCACCTTCTACGGCAAGATCCAGGCCCTGCACAGCGTCAACGTCGAAGTCCGCCAGGGCGAGATCGTGACCCTGATCGGCGCCAACGGTGCCGGCAAGTCCACCCTGCTGATGACGCTTTGCGGTTCACCGCAGGCGCACAGCGGCAGCATCCGCTACATGGGTGAGGAACTGGTCGGCCAGGACTCGTCGCAGATCATGCGCAAGAGCATCGCCGTGGTGCCTGAAGGCCGTCGGGTGTTTGCCCGTCTGACCGTCGAAGAGAACCTGTCCATGGGTGGTTTCTTCACCGACAAGGGCGACTATCAGGAACAGATGGACAAGGTTCTCGGACTTTTCCCACGCCTGAAAGAACGCTTCAACCAGCGCGGCGGCACCATGTCCGGCGGCGAACAGCAAATGCTCGCCATCGGCCGGGCGCTGATGAGCAAGCCGAAACTGCTGCTGCTCGACGAGCCGTCGCTGGGTCTGGCACCGATCATCATCCAGCAGATCTTCGACATCATCGAACAGCTGCGCAAGGACGGTGTGACGGTGTTCCTGGTCGAGCAGAACGCCAACCAGGCGCTGAAAATCGCTGACCGAGCCTACGTGCTGGAAAACGGCCGGGTGGTGATGCAAGGCACCGGCGAAGCGCTGCTGACCGACCCGAAAGTACGCGAGGCGTACCTCGGCGGTTGATGGATCGCTACAAACAAAAAACGGCCTTCGGGCCGTTTTTTTTTTTGCGCTTTGAAAATTATTTTCGCGATCGCTGTAACGCATTCCCAGGTCGTTTCTCTAGAGGGGTAAGCAAGCGCACATCGCTTGTTCCAACCCAAGTTGAAACCGGAGAAACATCATGACTGCTACCACCCGCACCCTGTCCGCCACCGCCCTGGTTCTGGCCCTTGGTTCCGCCCTGAGCATGGCCGCCGTTTCGACCGCCCAGGCTGCCGACAACAGCAACATGGAAAAATGCTTCGGCGTGGCCATGAAAGGTCATAACGACTGCGCCGCCGGCGCCGGTACCACCTGTGCAGGCACGGCGAAAATGGATTACCAGGCCAACTCCTGGAAGTTCGTTCCGAAAGGCACTTGCACCACCACCGAAAGCAAGACTTCGCCGACCGGTTTCGGTCAGATGGAAGCCTTCAAGGCCAAGTCCTGATCCGGAGGCTGCCCGAGTGTCGATCATGATCACTTCCTGCGACCATGCCTCCCCCCGCACTCGGGCAGCCCTCACCGGGCTCCCGCCCCGTGCCGGGCTGGGGCTCAAGACCGGGCACTTTCGTGAAGTGCTCGGCTCTCTACCGGACATCGGTTTCTTCGAAGTCCACGCCGAAAACTACATGGTGGCCGGCGGCCCGTTTCATCATTTTCTGGGTTTGATTCGCGAGGCGTATCCGTTGTCGTTGCACGGTGTCGGCCTGTCCATCGGTGCCGAAGGCCCGCTGGATGTGCAACACCTCAAACGTCTGAGCGCGCTGATCGAGCGGTATCAACCCCACTCCTTTTCCGAACACCTGGCCTGGTCGACTCACGGCCCGGTGTTTCTCAATGACCTGTTGCCTCTGGCCTACGATACGCCGACGCTGAATCGCGTCTGCGATCACATCGACCAGGTGCAGAGCACCCTCAAGCGTCCGATGCTGCTGGAAAACCCGGCGACCTATCTGGCGTTCGAGCGCTCGACGATGGACGAAGCGGATTTCATCCGTGAAGTCATCCGTCGTAGCGGCTGCGGTCTGTTGCTGGACGTGAACAACGTCTACGTCTCTTGCATCAACCATCAGCGCGATCCTCTGGCCTACCTCGACGCGCTGCCGCTGCACGCGGTTGGCGAGATCCATCTGGCGGGGTTTGCCGAAGATACCGACAGCCTCGGTGATCGTTTGCTGATCGACGATCACGGCGCACCGGTCGATCAGGCTGTCTGGTCTTTGTACCGACAGGCGCTGGAGCGCGTCGGCCCGGTGGCGACGCTGATCGAACGGGACAATCAGGTGCCGGCCTTCGACGTGCTGATGGCCGAGGCGCAACAGGCCGACGCGCTTCTGCTTTGCGCGGGAGTTCGACCATGAGCACCCAAGCCGTGTTCAGCGCCGCACTGCTCGATGTCGGCCTGCCCTGCCCCGACGGATTGTGCAGCGCCAACGGGGCCGATCCGGCCAGTCGTTTCGCGGTGTACCGCAACAACGTGCAAGGCTCGTTGAGCAATGCACTGGCCGACAGTTATCCCGTGGTGATGCAGTTGGTGGGAGAGGATTTCTTCCGTGCCATGGCCGGAATTTTCATTCAAAACCACCCACCACAAAGCCCGATGATGAGCGACTACGGCAGTGATCTGGCGGACTTCATCAGCAGATTCGAGCCGGCGTCGAGCGTGCCCTACCTGGCCGATGTCGCGCGGCTGGAGCGCTTACGCACGCTGGCCTATCACGCCGCCGATATCGCGCCGCTCAGCCAGGACCGGATCGCTGCGGCCTTCGCGGATCAGGAAGGCCTGAGTCGCTTGCAAATCGGTCTGCATCCTTCGCTGCATGTGCTCGATTCAGCCTTTGCTGTGGTGGATATCTGGGCCGCGCATCAGCAAGACGCCACATTGGCCGGGATCGATCTGAATCAGGCCCAGCACACGCTGATCCTGCGCAACGGGCTGGAGGTCGAGGTGTTCGCCGTGGATCCCGGCGTCAGCCAGTTCATCCGCCAGCTCAAGGCCGGCCTGTCACTCACCTTGGCGCTGGAATCCACAGAAGCCTTCGACCTCAGCCAAACCCTGGCCCTGTTGATCAGTCGCCAGTCCATCACCCATTTACATCACAAGGTTTCGCCATGAACAGCCTCATTGCCCGCGCCATCGCGCTGCTGGAAAAAATCCCACACAGCCTGATTGCCCTCATCGCGCGTTTTTCCATTGCGGCGGTGTTCTGGAAGTCCGGGCAGACCAAGGTCGAGGGCCTGGCCATCGACCTGATCGACGGCACCTTTCAGATTGGCTGGCCGCATCTGGCCGACTCGACGATTCCGCTGTTCCAGAGTGAATACCACGTGCCGCTGGTGTCACCGGAAATTGCCGCTCACATGGCGGCATTCGCCGAGCACTTTTTCCCGATCCTGATCCTCGTCGGCTTCGCCACGCGATTTTCGGCGCTTGCATTGCTGGGCATGACGCTGGTCATCGAGTTGTTCGTGTACCCCGACGCCTACCCGACTCACGGCACCTGGGCGGCCGTTCTGCTGTACCTGATGACCACCGGACCGGGCAAACTGTCGATCGACCATCTGATCGCCCGACGTTACCGCTGAAGCCGGTCGAGCGCCTCGCCACTACGCTTGAACCAGCCGATCAGGTAGTCCGCCAGCACTTGGGTACGTTTCGGTAAACCGCCCTGATAAGGATGCACCAGGTACATCGGCATACGCCGGGTCTGAAAATCACGAAGGAGCCAGCGCAATCGGCCGTCAGCCAATTCCGCCTGCAACAGATAGGACGGCAGGCGTGCAATGCCGGCGCCGGCCAGTGCGGCTTTCTTCAACAGGTTGTAGTGATTGCTGGCGAACGGTCCCGACACCCGCACTCGCAGCAGTTCGTGCTGCTGGTGATACAGCCACTCTTCGCGACCGCTGTAATGACTGTTAAGCAGACAACGGTGCTCGGCCAGCGCCTGCGGCGTCTGCGGCTCACCAAAACGCTCCAGATACGCCGGACTGGCGCAGGTCATTTCCTGCCAGGCCAGCAAGGGCTTGGCCACCAGTCGCTCGTCGTTGGCGACTTCCGTGCGAATAGCCAGATCGAAGCCGTCGCGGGAGAGATCGCGATAGCTGTTGTTCAACTCAAGCTCGATCTGTACTTCGGGATATTTCTGGGAGAACTCCAGCAACAGTCCATCGAAGAACGTTTCCCCCAGCGACACCGGCACCGTCATACGCACGGGACCGGCCATGTCGTCCTTCAAGCGCGCCAATGCCTGACGCGCCCTTTCGACCTGGACTACAAGCGCCTGAGCCTGCGGTAACAACGCCGCACCGGCCGCCGTCAGGCTGAGCCGACGCGTCGTGCGCTGCAGCAACACCACGGAAAACCGCGTTTCCAGCTGACTGATACGCTTGGACAGTTGTCCCTTGCTGCACCCCAGTTGCTGCGCCGCCAAAGTAAAACTACCCGCCTCGATCAACACCGCAAACGCCGCCAGATCATCCATCTCGCTCATGGATTGTTTCCATTTGAAAACCAAAGGTTGCCCATTAGCGCGCTTATCAGCCGAAAAAACCACTCTAGACTGAAACCTCGTTCAATCACTTGAGGCAAGCACGATGAAAATTCTGTTGATCGGCGCAGGCGGCACCATCGGTTCGGCCGTGGACAAAGAGCTGTCGCAGCGTCACGAAGTCATTCGCATCGGTCGCAACAGCGGCGATTTCCAGGTGGATATCAGCGACAGCGCATCGATTCGCAAGCTGTTCGAGCAGACCGGCAAGTTCGACGCCCTGGTCTGCGCCGCCGGCAACGTGACCTTCGCCCCGCTGGGCGACATGAACGAAGACAGCTTCGCCCTCGGCCTGAAAGACAAGTTGATGGGCCAGGTCAATCTGCTGCTGATCGGCCGCGAATTCGCCAACGACGGCGCATCCTTCACCTTCACCACCGGCGTGCTCAGCCACGATCCGATCCGCAGCGGTGCGTCGGCTGCACTGGTCAACGGCGCGCTCGACAGCTTCGTCCGTGCCGCCGCCATCGAACTGCCACGGGGCCTGCGCGTTAACTCGATCAGCCCGACCGTGCTGGTGGAAGCCATGGGCAGTTACGCCCCGTACTTCCGCGGCTACAAGCCGGTTCCTGCGGCGGATGTGGCATTGGCCTACGCCAAAAGTGTCGAAGGCCTGCAGACAGGTCAGACATTTCACGTGGGCTGAAAAGCCTCGGCATGCGGCGCTGGGTCAGCGTCGCATCAAGGTTTTAATGCTCCAGCAGCGTCGGAAGCAGCTTGCTGGCGACCTCGCGGGGCACGCTTATCATCAGACTCGGGCCTTTGATTACCGATTGAATCGTTGCGCTCGACACTTGAACGCCGTTGATGGACAGCTGCAGGGGTTGATGCAGTCCCTCGGTCGTCACCCGCTGCAGGCGATGCTGCGCATCCGGGTTCAAGGTGACATTGAGCATGACGGCATGCGGATTCGGATCATCGATTCGTTTGAGCTCGAGGCTCATTTCGGAGAAATCCGTCTCCGATGAAAAAGCAATTTCTGCCGCCATCGACGGCCATGCAGCCATCATTGCCAGTACCGCCAAAAGCACCCTGCCTGATCCGTTCATAAAAACCTCGCGTATCGAAAAGGCGGACAAGGTACGGCCAAATGTCCTTCGTCCCGACTTCGAAAGTTAAGCCAAATGTTTCCGGTACGTGGCAAATCCAACTCATGGTTGTGATAAGCGGTCAGCCTGCGTAACGTGGCGGCACTTGTCTGGAGAGCCGAAGATGCGTGTTGCCCGTTCCTTGATCGTTGTTGCCCTGCTCCCTCTGTTTGCCGCGTGCCAGTTGTTCGAGGGTGCGCGGACCAGCGCCTCCCACGTCGGCCAGACGCGGATGCAGGGGCAACTGACCGCTGCCGACGGCAAACTGGTGTTCCAGGCCTGCGGCGAGCAGCGCCAGTACGTGGTCAACGACATCGGCGGCACCAGCGTCCTGCAGGAGGCCGCCACGCTGGCCGACCAACAGGGCAAGCTGTTCGCCGACGTTCGCGGCAAGATCGCCGGTGACCGCCTCGACCTGACCCAGCTGTACCGCGTGGAACGTTCCGGCACTGCCTGTGACGATCCCAATTTCAAACAGTTGATCCTGCGTGCGGCCGGTCATGGTCCGGAATGGAACGTCAAGGTCAGTGGCAAAGGCATGGTCATCGACCGCGAAGGCCAGCCACCGCTCGCCGTGCCTTACGTCGAAGAGCAATTGGGCGACGGTCGTTTCAACCTCAGCAGCGAAGCCAACAACCAGCGCATCGAGCTGTGGGTGGCGCCGCAACGCTGTGTCGACAGTAACAGCGGCAGCGTGCAGCACATGAGTGCCGAGCTGCGTATCGACGGCAAGGTGCAGCGCGGTTGCGGGTATTTCGGCGGTTCGCGCAACGACTGATCGTTTTACCCTCACGGGATCCGGCCGTTGCGGCTTATAATCGCCGCCTTCAAACGCCCTGGCGCAGTTGTGCGCCCCGCGAACCGGATCCTGTCATGTTACGAATCACTGAACTCAAGCTGCCGATCGACCATCCCGACGAAGACCTGCGCGCCGCCATCGTGCAACGCCTGGGTATCGCCAGCGATGACCTGCTCGACTTCACCTTGTTCAAGCGCAGCTACGATGCACGCAAAAAGTCTTCCGAACTGTGCTTCATCTATACCATCGACCTCGAAGTGCGCGACGAGGCCAAGGTGCTGGGCAAGTTCGCCGATGACCGCAACGTCAACGTGGCGCCGGATGTCAGCTACAAATTCGTCGGCCAGGCGCCAAGCGACCTGAGCCAGCGTCCGATCGTGGTCGGTTTCGGCCCGTGCGGGATCTTCGCCGGCCTGCTGCTGGCGCAGATGGGCTTCAAGCCGATCATCCTCGAACGCGGCACCGAAGTGCGTCAGCGCACCAAGGACACTTGGGGCCTGTGGCGCAAAAGCGTGCTCAACCCCGAGTCCAACGTGCAGTTCGGCGAGGGCGGTGCAGGCACGTTCTCCGACGGCAAGCTGTACAGCCAGATCAAGGATCCGAAATTCCTCGGCCGTAAAGTCCTGCACGAGTTCGTCAAGGCCGGCGCGCCGGAAGAAATCCTCTACGTCAGCAAGCCGCACATCGGTACGTTCCGTCTGACCGGCATGGTCGAAACCATGCGTGAAGAGATCCGCGCCCTGGGCGGCGAAGTGCGCTTCCAGGAACGCGTCACCGACGTGCTGATCGAAGACGGCCAACTGGTCGGCGTCGAACTGGCCAGCGGCGAAACCCTGCATTCGAAACATGTGATTCTGGCCCTCGGCCACAGTGCCCGCGACACGTTCCGCATGCTCCACAGCCGTGGTGTGTTCATGGAAGCCAAACCGTTTTCGGTGGGTTTCCGCATCGAACACCCGCAATCGCTGATCGACCGCGCGCGACTGGGCAAATACGCCGGTCACCCGAAACTCGGCGCTGCCGACTACAAACTGGTGCACCACGCCAAGAATGGCCGTTCGGTCTACAGCTTCTGCATGTGCCCGGGCGGCACCGTGGTGGCGGCGACTTCCGAGCCGAACCGCGTGGTTACCAACGGCATGAGCCAGTATTCGCGTAACGAGCGCAACGCCAACTCCGGCATCGTCGTCGGCATCACCCCGGAAGTCGATTATCCGGGCGGTCCGCTGGCCGGGATCGAGTTGCAGGAGCGTCTGGAATCCCACGCCTTCATCCTCGGCGGCAGCGACTACAAGGCGCCGGCGCAACTGGTCGGCGACTTCATCAACGGCACGCCGTCCACCGAGCTGGGCGAGGTTGAGCCGTCGTACAAACCGGGCGTGGCATTGGGGGATCTGGCCCTGGCACTGCCGGACTTTGCCATCGAAGCAATTCGCGAAGCATTGCCGGCGTTCGAGAAGCAGATTCGCGGTTATTCGCTGCACGATGCGGTGCTGACCGGGATCGAGACGCGGACTTCGTCGCCGCTGCGGATCACGCGCAACGAGTCGCTGCAGAGCATGAACGTCAAAGGTCTGTTCCCGGCCGGTGAAGGCGCAGGTTATGCGGGCGGGATTCTGTCGGCGGGCGTTGACGGGATTCGTATCGCGGAAGCTGTGGCGCGTGACATCCTGGGCCTCGAGGCCTGATACGCCTAACCTGAAACGATGCAAAAAACTGTGGGAGCGAATTCGCTCCCACAGTCGTATTCGGCGTCAGATATTGGCGCGCAGAACCGAGGCCGGGAGCACTTCACCCTTCTCGGCACTCGCCGCCACGGCCGCCATCAATCCCTCCAGCTCATAGCCCTGCGCCTTGAGCCACGCCGGATCGTAATAGGTGTCCGCGTAGCGCTCGCCGCCATCGCACAGAATTGCCACGATCGACCCCGACTCCCCCGCCGCTTTCATCTGCTGCGCCGCCATCAGCGCGCCGATCAGGTTGGTGCCGCTCGACCCGCCCACATGCCGGCCCAGACGCTGCGCCAGGTAATGCATGGCCGCCAGCGACAAGGCATCCGGCACTTTGACCATCGCATCAATTACCTTCGGCAGGAACGAAGCTTCCACCCGTGGCCGGCCAATGCCTTCGATCCGCGAACCGTGGTCCAGACGCAGGCTGGCATCACCGGTCTGGTAAAAGTCAAAGAACACCGAACGCTCGGCATCGGCGCACAGCACGCGGGTGCAATGCTGGCGATAGCGCACGTAACGACCGAGCGTCGCAGTGGTGCCGCCGGTGCCGGGGCTGGAAATCAGCCACGCCGGGCATGGATGCTGCTCGTAGCGCATCTGCTGGAAGATCGACTCGGCGATGTTGTTGTTCGCCCGCCAGTCGGTGGCGCGTTCGGCGTAGGTGAACTGGTCGATGAAGTGCCCGTCATGCTCCCGGGCCAGACGCTCGGATTCGGCGTAGATCTGGGTCGGATCGTCCACCAGATGACTCTTGCCGCCATAGAAGGCGATCTGGGCAATCTTCTCCTTGGAGGTGGTCGCCGGCATTACCGCAATGAACGGCAACCCGAGCATCCGCGCAAAGTACGCTTCGGAAATCGCCGTCGAACCGCTGGACGCCTCGATCACCGGCGCGCCGGGCTTGAGCCAGCCGTTACACAACGCGTAGAGAAACAGCGAACGGGCCAGACGGTGCTTGAGGCTGCCGGTGGGATGGCTGGATTCGTCCTTGAAGTACAACTCGATACCCGGAAACCCCGGCAGCGGCAGGGGGATCAGGTGGGTGTCGGCGCTGCGCTGGAAGTCCGCTTCGATGATCCGGATGGCTTCGCGGGCCCACTGTCGGTTGTCGCTCATGGCTGTTGTTCTCGTTGAATCGGGCAGAAGTGCCTTCACAGGCTTAGCCCTCAAGCTTAGGAAAAATCCCACCGCACTGACAGATACAGCTGAGCTTCAATACCTTTGGCAACTGCTAGGCTCTGCTGCAGGTCTGGCAGGCGCCTTGCAACCATATATAACAAAAAAGAATATAACTTTTGTTTTAACAACTAACAGTACGGGTTAGGGTGTCCCACCTTTTGACTTTATCGATGGAGAGCGACCTTGCCTCTGCGTAGCACTTTCACGCGTTTCTTTCAGTTGGAAGCTGCCAGCGGTCTGTTACTGATCGCCGCGGCCATCCTGGCTCTAATCATCAACAACTCGCCGCTGTCGTGGCTGTACACCGGCCTGCTCGACACCCCGGTGGTCGCGCAGATCGGTGCGTTGAAAATCGCCAAACCCCTGCTGCTGTGGATCAACGACGGCCTGATGGCGCTGTTCTTCCTGCTCATCGGCCTGGAAGTGAAGCGCGAAGTGCTCGACGGCCAACTGTCGAAACCTTCACAGATCGTCCTGCCCGGCGCGGCGGCCATCGGCGGCATGCTGGTGCCGGCCCTGATCTACTGGTTCCTCAACCGCGACAACCCGGCCGCCCTTGATGGCTGGGCGATCCCCACCGCCACCGACATCGCCTTCGCCCTCGGCGTGCTGGCCTTGCTCGGCAAGCGGGTGCCGGTGTCGCTGAAGCTGTTCCTGATGACCCTGGCGATCATCGACGACCTTGGCGCCATCGTGATCATCGCGATCTTCTATTCCGGCGAACTCTCGACCCTGTCGCTGGGTCTGGCGGCCGCGTGCATTGCGGCGCTGGTGGCGATGAACCGGCTCGGGGTGGTCAAGCTCGGGCCGTACATGATCATCGGCCTGATCCTGTGGGTCTGCGTGCTCAAGAGCGGTGTCCATGCGACGCTGGCCGGCGTGACCCTCGCATTCTGCATCCCGCTGCGCACGAAAAACGCCGAGCCTTCGCCGCTGCTGACCCTGGAACACGCGCTGCACCCATGGGTGGCCTACGGCATCCTGCCGCTGTTCGCCTTCGCCAACGCCGGTTTGTCGCTGACCGGTGTGACCGCCGAAAGCTTCACCCACCACGTGCCGATGGGCATCGCCGTCGGCCTGCTGCTGGGCAAGACCATCGGCGTGTTCGGCCTGACCTGGCTCGCCGTGAAAACCGGCATCGCCGCCCTGCCCCAGAACGCCAATTGGGGCCAGGTGCTTGGCGTGGCGATCCTCTGCGGGATCGGCTTCACCATGAGCCTGTTTGTCGGCTCGCTGGCCTTCGTGCCGGGTGCCAGTGAATACGCCGGGATGGACCGGATGGGTATTCTCACCGGTTCGGTGTTCGCCGCATTGATCGGTTATGCGGTGACCTTGGCCGCGAGCAGAAAGAACACTGCGCTGCCTTCCTGATGCCGTAGCGAACAATCCCCACGTCTTTAGAGACGCGTCCTACAGCCACGATTTTCCTGCTTCGTTAACGTCGTGCAGCCCCTTTCGAGGGGCTGCCGATGCATGAACGAAAGGACAATAAGTGACTGGTCAAAAGGACTTTCCCCGGGTTCCCAACCCACCGGCAGGCGACGGGCATCACGTCACCTACCGCTACATGACGGCCACCGAGCTGGCCGATCAGGACGGGCGACAAAACAAATACGACGCCATGCTGGCGCGGCAGGAGGCTTTCGAGCGCAGCCGAGAGGTCGCGACGAACAAACCCGAGCCGGTGCGCGCCGGCTGCACGTTCGCCAAGTCGTGCAAGTTGCCGGACGCGATCATCGATTACGCGATTCCTTCGGGGATGGTGCCGACTGACAGCCTGAAAGATTACGGCGAGGTCGCCTGGCTCGGTGCTCGTGAAGTTGACGATGCAGGCCTGCTGAATCTTGAAACCATCAGCGGCAGCACGGTTTCACTCGAAATCGGCAGACTTGCACTCAGGGCACCGGCACTCGCGCTTCCAACGATCACGGCACTCGGGGCTGGCGGAGTTGCCTTACTCTCGGGCCTGGTCGCTGCGCTCTGGACGCCAACCCTCGGCGACAGCGCCCTCTACACCGAAGACCAGTTGCGCGTCCTCAAACAGGCTCGAACCCGCGTGCGCTTGCACGTCGAACAGCAGGCCGACGGCAGCCTCAAGGGTTACGGCTTCTACACCGGCAAGAACCGCGACTGGGAAATGGTCGATGTCGCGCAGTTCGCTGCTCGCGGTAACCGGTTTGTCGCAGACCTCGGCGAAGGCATCGAACTGATCTGGACGCCCGCCGTAGACGGCTCCGACATCCTCGGCATCCCCGCGCTGGAGGCCGCTCCGCAGGCACCGCATATCTGGGTGTACCCACCGACGAAAGCGGCGGACGGGATTCTGGTGAATCCGGTTTATCCGCCGGAGTATCGAGATTTCATATTGGTGTTTCCGGCAGGGTCGGGGGTTAAGCCGGTTTATATTGTTCTAAATGTACGCGGGCATGGCACAGCCAAGGCTGGTCACACCTACCACTCGCCCCCTGAAACAGACGAAATCACTGCGTTTCCAGGATTAAAGAGAGCAAAAAAGAAAACGCCGTACTCGGGTGGGCTCCGGGATCGCTGGACTGACGCAAAAGGTAGAACAATTTATGAATGGGACTTTCTTCACGGCGAACTTGAGGCCTATCGCGCGAGCGACGGTACTCATTTGGGTTCGTACGACCATAGAACCGGCAAGCAATTAGATCCCCCTAAAGGGAAAAAGCGAAGCATCAAAAAGTATTTGTGAGGGATTTATGGGATTGAAAGCCAGACTCGAATGGTATGACAAGGAAACCGAACTCGGCGTAGGAGAAGAATTAACAAAAGACTTCGGCGACGACGGCTCTGTAATCGAATCACTCGGTATGCCAATTGAAAACAATATAAACAACGGCGGGTTCGACGTGCTCTCACACTGGGTGAGTATTCTTCAACCGCACTTTAAGCACGTCATTGATTCATCTTCTTATGACTACCAAATCGCATTCGTCTATCGCGATCACTGGTAAACACCAAACAAAAAACCCCGACCAGTCACCTGATCGGGGTTTTCCTTTACCGCTCGTTCCCGCTTAGTGCGAAACGCGGCTGGTCCCGCCGACGGTCGAAATCCGTACGCGCTCGCCGACGCGGAACACTTCGTTCTCCTGCACTTGCTGCACATAGGCGCGCATGCTGCCGTCGTCTTCGCGCACGGTGATTTCAACACCTTGAGTACGGGTCAGGCCTTCTTCGGTAGCGGAACCGATCAGGCCGCCGGCCACGGCACCGATAACGGCTGCCACGATGCTGCCACGACCACCGCCGATGGCGCTGCCGCCGACACCGCCGACCACTGCACCGGCAGCGCCGCCGATCGGGGTCTTGGTGCCTTCGATTTTCACCGGACGCAGGGATTCGATGGTGCCCATGCGAATCGTCTGCACGCGACGCGCTTCGTCACGGGAGTAGGAGTCACCGGTCAGGCTCGATTGGCAGCCGGTAAGCAACATCGCCATCGTGGAAAAGGAAGCAACCAGCAGAACAGACTTACGCATAGGATCAACTCCAAAGGACAGGTATTCATTAAACTCCGCAGCTTGACGCCTGTCACGGCGCCGCCCGGATAAATTTGGTTTCATTCAGGCCCGGTACAGGGCCTCCACGAACTCACCCAACAGTAGCGCCAAAATACAGAGCTTGCGCCGCCGACCCCAAGGATTTTCATGGATTACTTCATCATTGTCGTCACAACCGTCGCCGGTTTGTACTTCCACTGGTGGTTGTACGTGCGGATCAAACGCTGGATGGACCGCGATCTGGCATTGTCGCTGGCCGGCAAGGATGAAGGCAAACGCGCCTACATGCTCGAACGTCTGGCGCAAGCCCGATCACAGAAGATCAGGCGTCGGGACTTGCCGAAGTGGCTTGAGGCCGCTGCGGCAGGCTATCCCGCTCGGTAGACTGCTTAAGGTGCCAGACGTTCAAGAATCCAGTCGGCGCCCTGCAAACGGTAGTTGAGGCGATCGTGCAGGCGGCTGGCGCGACCTTGCCAGAACTCGATGCGCTCCGGCAGCAAACGGTAACCGCCCCAGTGTTCCGGGCAGTCGGGCTGGGTGTCGGTGAAACGTTGCTCGGTAGCCTTGAGCAAATCTTCCAATTCACCCCGGCCGTTGATCACCCGGCTCTGCGGTGACGCCCACGCACCCAGACGGCTGCCCAGCGGACGCACTTGATAGTAGGCGTTGGACTCTTGCGGCGTGACCTTCACCACTCGCCCTTCGATGCGCACCTGACGCTCCAGGGTCGGCCAGAAGAACGTCATGGCCGCGAACGGATTCGCGGCCAGATGCTGGCCCTTGGCGCTTTCGTAGTTGGTGAAGAAGGTGAAGCCCTGCTCGTCCAGGCCCTTGAGCAGCAGAATGCGGCAGTGCGGACGCCCGTCCGCATCGACCGTGGCCAGGGTCATGGCGTTGGCCTCCACCGGCGCCTGTTCGGTTTTCACCGCGTCGGCGAACCACTGGTGGAACAGCGCAAAAGGCTCGACCGGGGCTTGCGCCTCGGTCAGGCCATCCCGGGTGTAATCACGACGCATATCTGCCAGAGCCTGGGTCATGGCGCATTCCTTTTCGTTAGCGGATCACTGTTTTGCCGCGTCGGTCGCCGCGACTTTCTTGTCGCTGGCAGCGGCTTTGGCTGGAGCGGTTTTCTTCGCCGCGGCCTTCTTCGCTGGAGCCTTGGCTGCAGCCTTCTTGGCCGGTGCCTTTTTGGTGGCCGGGACAGCGGCTTTCTTCGCGGCAGGTGCCGGAGTCACAGGCTTGGCGACTGGCTTGACGTCCTGGGCAGCGACCATGGTCACCGGCTTCGGTGCCGGCATGTTGTACTTGCTCAGCAACGCGACCATGGTGTTCTGCGGAGTTACCAGCAGTTCGACGCGACGGTTCAGGGCACGGCCTTCAACGCTGTCGTTGGCCGCACGCGGGGCATCGGCGCCCATGCCGCGCAGCATCAGGCGATCACGCTGCAAGCCGCTGAGGCGGAAGATTGCCGCCACCGACTGGGCACGTTCCTGGCTGAGTTTGGTGTTGTCTGCTGCGACACCGGCGTTGTCGCTGTGGCCCAGTACCAGGACCGCGGTTTTCGGGTCGGCTTCGAGGATCTTGGCGATATTGGTAAACGGGCTCAGGGTCACCGGCAGCAGCATGGCCGGGCGTTTCGGGTTGAACGAACCTTCAACCGGCGCGGTCACCACGAGGACGTTTTCACGGCGCTCGAATTGCAGGTTGCTGCCCTTGATCGCGTCACGCAGGCGTGGCTCGTAGTCGTCGAGCCAGGCCTGGGTCACTTTCGGGTCAGGCATCGGCACGGCTTTGGCGGTGTCCTGAGACTTGCCGCCGAACGGCCACCACCACTTGCTGCCGGTATCGGCATCAGCCTTGGCGACAACGGCAGGCGCGGCTTGCGGTTTGACTTCTGGCTTCACGTCGGCCTTGGCCTTGTCTGCCAAATCGTCGGAGCCGAACGGCCAGTACCAGTGGCTGCTGCTCTCGGTCTTGGCGACCGGGGCGGTAGCGGCGGGTTTCACCGGTGCGGGTGCAGGTGCCGGAGCCGGCTCCTTGGCCGCGACCTTGTCGGAGGAGCCGAACGGCCACCAGCTGCCGCCATCGGCGTCATTCTTCGGAGTCTGTGCACAACCGGTAATCGCGAAACACAGGGCCAGAGCGATAGTTTGTTTGGACGACATTGGAAACCCACAAAAATTAGTAATGGACAATCAGAGGACTTTCGCCCGGATAAACAGACGCTTTGAATCGAAAAGCCGATTGAGGTTCCGGCCCTGGAACCTCCAATAACGTTTTACAGACAAGTGGCAAGTACCCGCGCCAGCTTCTGCGCGCGCGGATCCATCAAGACGTACGGCCCCAGGGTATTTGTCACAAATCCGAAGGCCACATCGTGCTCCGGATCAGCAAAACCGATGGAACCGCCCGCCCCCGGATGCCCGAACGCCCGTGGACCGAGGCCGTAGGTGGCGTTCGGAACATCAGGTTGATCGAGCATGCAACCGAGACCGAACCGGGTGCGGGTCAGCAAGGTCTTGTCCTCGCCGAGGCTGTGCTCGCGGGTCAGCTCGTCGAGCATTTCGCTTTCCAGCAGGCTGCCGTCGAGCAGACCGGCGTAGAACCCGGCCAGGCTGCGCGCATTGCCGTGGCCGTTGGCCGCCGGCTGCTGCATGCGTCGCCATTCCGGTTTGTTGGTGCTGGTGAGCACCGACGGCGGATTGGTGAAGGCTCGGGTGGTCATGGCGGTGGGTTCACGCATGGTCACTTGCAGCAGGCGCTGGGCGGCGGCATCGCCGACGTTACCTTTGCCACGGGCTATATGCGCGACGCGGTAGAACTCTTCGTCGGCCAGGCCGACATGGAAATCCAGCCCCAGCGGTTTGGCGACTCGGGCCACAATGGATTCACCCGGCCCGCGACCGTCAGCCCGGCGCAGCAACTCGCCGACTAGCCAGCCGTAGGTGATCGCGGCATAACCGTGACCGGTGCCCGGCGTCCACCACGGCGCTTCGGCCGCGAGGGCGTCGACCATGGTTTGCCAGTCATACAAAGCTTCGGGGGCCAACAGTTCGCGCAGGGCCGGCAGGCCGGCCTGATGGCAGAGCAACTGGCGCAAAGTGACGTATTCCTTGCCGGCCGCAGCGAACTCCGGCCAGTAACGGGCGACCGGCGCATCGAGTTGCAACTTGCCTTCGGCCACCAGTTGCAGTGCGGTGACGGCGGTGAAGGTCTTGGTGCAGGAGAACAGGTTGGCGATGGTATCGCTGTGCCAGGCTTCGCTGCCGTCCTTGTCGGCGGTGCCGGCCCAGAGGTCGAGGACGGTTTCCCCGCCGACCCGGATGCACAACGCGGCGCCACGTTCCTGGGGATCGTCGAACAGTGCGGCGAAGGCTTCGCGCACCGCTTCGAATTGAAGCTCGTAATGTCCCTGAATCTGCACCCGCAACTCCCCCGCGAAAACGCTCTACAAAGTGGCCCGCATTGTTCCAGCCCTTGAGGGTTTTGGGAACAGCGGCGGGCCGGGCGGTCCTGCCTTAATGACCGTTGCCGGAGTGCCCGCCGGTATGGCCGGCGCCCTGCCCCGGGCCTTTGCCGGCCTCGCCTTTGCGCCCACCTTCGGTTTCGTGACCGGCCTTGTCCGCTGCCGCAGCAGCCTTCGTGGCCTCTTTGCCAAGCTGATCGATCGTCGCCAGATTGCTCTTGCGCACGGTTTCGACGAAACCCTGGTAAGGCAGATCAGTCACACCGACCAGACCGAAGTGACCGTTTTCACCATCGAGCAGACGCCCGGTCACCGGTTGGTCGAGGTACTGGAACCAGTGCACGCCGACAATCGACGGCTCGCTCAGCGCCTGCTTGAGGAAGTTGGCGTAGGCCGGGCCACGATCCTCTTCCTTGTTCAACGGCGTCACGCCGCCCCAGAACGGGCCGCGATCGGTCGAACCGAAGTTGAACTCGGTGATCAGCACCGGTTTGTCGAGGCTGCGCAGGGCGGCGAAGTCATAACCGTCCTGCGGTTTCAGGGTGTACATGTTGAAGCTCAGCACGTCGCAATACTGCGCGCAGGAGGCCACCGCTTCCGGGGTGCTGATGGCGAAGCGACCGCCCAGCAGCAACTGGTTCGGCGCGTGCCATTTCAGCGAATCGGAAATGGTCTTGAAGTAAGTGTCGGCGAAGACCTTCTGGAAGTATTTGAAGTCAGCCTCGATTTCCGGGTGTTCCGGATTCGGCAGCGGTGCCTCGAACCCCGGGTCTTCCATCAATTCCCACGCCGGCAGATCGATACCCCAGGCCTTCGACAGCCCCGCCTGATTGCGGTACTTGTCGCGCAACTGCTTGAGGAACGCACGCTTGGCCGGTACATCGGTGGTCATTTTCAAGGTGCCGTAGGCCAGTGCGTAACGCGACTTCGGATCATCACCGGGACCGGCCCAGGCCAGTTCGTTGTCGGCGAAGTAGCCGATCAGCCATGGATCGTCGCGATGATCACGGGCGGCAATCGCCACAGCGCGCTCGGTGGCCATGGCGAAACGCGGATCGAACGGGTCAGGCATGCCGCCCCACCAGTCGTTGCCGGTGCTGATGCTGGTGTAATCGCCGACGATCGATAGCGGCAAGGTGTACGGCACGCGCTCGGCGTCGCCCAGTTGCGATGCGCTCCAGTTGCCGACGGTGTTGAAGCCCCAGGCCTGCAGGCGGTCGAGGGTATGGACGGTCCACTTCTGCTCGTCGATGGCGGCCTTGCATGGCGCAGCAGGCGCTTTCTCGGTCGCAGCCGGAGTCGCACAAGGCTCGCCGTATAGGCGCTGCAGGTTGGCGCCATAGAAGTCGTACCAGCGTCCGTTGCCGTAGCCACGGCCCTGACCGGCCCCGTTGCCACCACGGTTGTCGCCTTCGCCGAAGTGACGGGCCAGTGGCTCGTCGGGTTTCGGCAGGGACTCGAACATGTACTCGCGCCCGGCCACGTAGGTCTGGTTGACCTCGGGGCTGACGGTGTTTACGCCCAGCGAATAGAACGGATGGCCCTCCGGCGTCACCAGATACCAGCGACCGTCGAGTTTTTCGGTGCGGAAGAAGCCGCTGGCCTTGAACGTCGGGCCTTTGCTCAAGCCGCCGAACTTGTCCAGCGACGACTTCTCACGTTCGGCCAGCCAGGTTTTCAGCTGTTGCTGTTCCCTGGCGGCGGCGGATTTCAGCTGTTCATCATTGGCGACTTTCTCCGGCCATTTGCTGCGGGTCGACTGACCGTAGGCATCCACCAGATTGCCGTAGGCGGCTTTGATCACCTCGCCCTCGTCCTGCACGCCAAAGCGCTCCAGCAACAGGCTTTGCGCGGCTTTCGGCTGGTCCATCGACAGGCTGACGGATACCACCTGGCTGCGATCCAGTTCACCGGAGCTGCTGGCCAGCAGGATGCGCTGCCCGTCGATGGTCATCGGCATCAGTGGTCCGGCCTTCATGCCCTGGCTCAGCGGCGAAGTGGCGGTCAACGGCACGAGCAAGGTCTGCGCCGGTCCGGCCGGCAGATCAACGCGGCTGACCAGGGTCTTGCCGTCGTTGCTCTGGATCTGTACATAAACGGTCACCGCCCAGTTCATCGCACTCTGGATGCGCAGGCTCATCATCCCGGACTGCGACCAATCCCAGGCACCGGTCTGCGGGGTCAGGCGCAAGGTCGGACGCGCCACCGGGTTGAAAGTCACCCGTCGCAACACTTCGCCCTCGGGGGTCTGCTCGGCGTTGGCTTGTGGCAGGTCGGCGTTTTCGGTCGCCACTTTCACCACGTCGGCGGGGCGGACAAAGTTGAACAAGGTCTGCTGCCCGGCAGGTGCCGCCAGCAAAGGCGCAGCGAAAACCAGGGCAAAAAAGGCAGGCAACGAACGACGAATCATGAGAACGGATTTCTCCCTAACGACCAGCAATGGCCAATGGAAAAGCGATGTCGTAGAGATAGACAACGCGGCGGGCAAAACTGCCCACCGATGTCTCAGGATATTTCACGACGGAAAGGAGGCAACGCATTGAGGATCGCCTTGCCGTAGCGCTGGGTGACCAGCCGCCGGTCCAGCAAGGTGATGGTGCCGCGGTCTTCTTCGGTACGCAGCAGACGGCCACAGGCCTGAACCAGCTTCAGCGAGGCATCGGGCACCGAAATTTCCATGAACGGATTGCCGCCCCGGGCTTCGATCCATTCCGACAATGCGGCTTCGACCGGATCGTCCGGCACCGAGAACGGAATCTTGGCGATCACCACGTGCTCGCAATAGGCCCCCGGCAAGTCCACCCCTTCGGCGAAACTGGCCAGACCGAACAGAACGCTGGAATCACCGCCATCGACCCGCGCCTTGTGCTTGTTCAGGGTTTCCTGTTTCGAAAGGTTGCCTTGAATGAACACTTGCTTGCGCCAGTCGCGGTCGAGACCGTCGAACACATCCTGCATCTGTTTGCGCGATGAGAACAGCACCAGACTGCCTCGCGAGCCTTCGACCAGCTCCGGCAAATCGCGGATGATCGCGGCAGTGTGGGCGGCGGCATCACGCGGATCGGCTTTCAGGTCCGGCACCCGCAACACACCGGCATCGGCGTGATGGAACGGGCTCGGCACCACGGCGGTGACGGCTTTTTTCGGCAGGCCGGCACGCATGCGGAAACGATCGAACGTACCGAGCGCGGTCAACGTCGCCGAGGTCACCAGACAGCCATAGGCCACGTTCCACAGACTGCGGCGCAGGGTTTCGGCGGCGAGGATCGGGCTGGCGTTGACCTCGATGTCGAACAGCGAACCGCTTTCGGCCAGGGTCAGCCAGCGGGCCATCGGCGGGCTGTCTTCCGGGTCTTCGGCGGTGAACGCGGTCCACAGCTCCCAGTTGCCGGACGCACGGGACAACAGGCTGCCGAACAGTGGATACCATTCTTCGGCCTGGTTGCTGGCGATGCCGATGTTGACCTCGCCGTCCATGCCTTCCTTGAGCAGATCGGTCAGACGGGTAAACAGGTCGTTGAGACGTGAGTAGCCTTTTTTCAGCTCGATGCCCATCTCGCGCATGTGCTCGGGAATTACCCCGCCAACGAAGCGATGACGCGGGCGCTCGCGGCCTTCGACATCTTCGCCGGGCTTGAAATCGGCGATCTGTTCGCAGGCGGTGAACATGAACTGCTGCTGGGTCTTGATCTCCCGCGCCAGCTCCGGCACTTGCTCGATCAGCTTGCCGAGGTCGCCCGGCAGCGGATGCTGGGCCAGCAGTTTGGTGAGATTCTTGGCGGTGGTTTCCAGCCAGTCAGCAGTTGAGCGCAGGCGCGTGTAGTGGGCGAAGTGGCCGATGGCCTTGTCCGGTAGGTGATGGCCTTCGTCGAACACGTAAATGGTGTCGCGCGGATCGGGCAGCACCGCCCCGCCGCCCAGCGCCAGGTCGGCCAGCACCATGTCGTGGTTGGTGACGATCACGTCGACCTTGCCCATGCCTTCGCGGGCCTTGTAGAAGGCGCACTGGCCGAAGTTCGGGCAATGACGGTTGGTGCACTGGCTGTGATCGGTGGTCAGGCGTGCCCAATCGGCGTCTTCCAATGCGTTGGGCCAGCTGTCACGGTCACCGTCCCATTTATTGCCGGCGAGCTTTTCGATCATGCTGGTAAACAGCTTCTGACTGGCCTCATCGACCTCGATCTTGAAGCCTTCTTCTTCGAACAACTGAGCGGTGGCGGTCTGTGCATGACCTTCCTGCAACAGCATGTCGAGCTTGGACAGGCACATGTAGCGGCCACGGCCCTTGGCCAGGGCGAAGCTGAAGTTCAGCCCGCTGTTGCGCATCAGGTCGGGCAAGTCCTTGTAGACGATCTGCTCTTGCAGGGCGACGGTCGCGGTGGCGATCACCAGGCGTTTGCCGGCCAGTTTGGCGGTCGGGATCGCGGCCAGGCTGTAGGCCACAGTCTTGCCGGTACCGGTGCCGGCTTCTACCGCGACAATCGCGGGGTCGCCACTGCGCCGGCCTTCGTCGTCGGTGTCGATATCCCCGAGGACCTTGGCGACTTCAGCGATCATCAGGCGCTGGCCGTAACGCGGCTTTAGGCTCTTGGCCTCTAGAAAACGCGAGTAGGCGCCCTGGATCGTGGTTTTGAGTTCAGTGCTGATCATTGAGTGTCGGGCGCAAAAAACGCTGGATAAATTTTCAGTGGTTCGGTTCGGCGGCTATCATACCCCGCTAATCAGTCCCGCGCAGAACGGAGTACCCCAATGACACCTTTTAGCCTCGTTTACCCGCTGCATGTCCTCTCCGCCCTGGTGTGGGTCGGCGGCATGTTTTTCGCCTGGATGGTGCTGCGCCCGGCGGCCGTGAAGGCTCTGGACGGCCCCGGCCGACTGACCCTGTGGGTGGAAGTGTTTCAAGGTTTTTTCCGCTGGGTGTGGGGCGCGGTGATTCTGCTGCCGGTGACCGGGGTGGGCATGTTGCATCTGCAGCACATCGGGTTCGAGACAGCGCCGAAGTACGTTCAGGTGATGATGGGTTTGTACCTCGTGATGACGGCGCTGTTCATCCGGATTCAGGGCTTGATGCTGCCGGAGTTGCGCACAGCGGTTGAAGCGAAGGACTGGCCGGCCGGTGCGGCGGTACTGGGGCGGATTCGCAAGGTCGTGGGGTTCAATCTGTTGGTCGGGCTGGTACTGGTAGCGATTGCCGCAGCGCGGCCGTCGTTCTGAAGTGATGTCGATCGTTCCCACTCAGTGGGAACGATCGGACAGGGAACGGCTTACAGGCGCTGAACGGTGACAGACCCCGCCGCCCCTGCAGGCCCCGGCTGACCATCAGCCCCAGGCTTGCCGCTCTTGCCGCCATCGGCGCGATACACCAGGCAACCCTTGGACTTGCCGCCCGCCCCCGGTTTGCCGCCAGGCCCCGCCGGGCCACCGGCACCACCGGCGACTTCAACCTTGATCAGCTCGGCCGGAAACTCACGAGGCACTTCCAGTCGCACCAGCGCGCCCGGCGCTCCCGGCTGGCCATTGCTGCCGTCACTGCCGTCGAAACCGTGTCCGGCCTGCCCCCAGGTGCAGCCCGGTTCCTGACCGTTGGCCCCGTCGAGCCCGACAAAGCCCGGTGCACCGGTGCCGCCACGTGCATCGACGATCAGTTGCGGTGCATTCAACGCCTTGAATTGCAGATTCAGGTTACGTCCGGCACGGGCCGCTTTTTCATAGGTTCCCGGCGCGCCGCGAGCGGTGATGCGGCTGCCTTCGGCAAGCGCGGCGCGGGTGACTTTCAGATCCAGCGCCGCTTCGCCCGGCACGATGGCGATACGCGCTTCGCGGCCCAACTGCAACTCGCCGACGCTCAACTCAGTCACGTTCGAGGGCACCAGCAAAGTGCCGTAATCGGCGACCACCAGTTTTTCCAGTTGCAGGGTGCTGGTGGTGTTGGGCAAACGCATCAGGGAATTGGGCTCGACATTCACTACCTGGGCACAGGCCAGGGGACTGATGAATGCAGCGAGCAGGCAGAGTTTACGCATGGGAAGCCTCCGGAGCGGCCGGGGCCGGGATGGTTTGCAGGTGGAAAACGCCGAACAGCAGGACACGGCCACGATCACGCCACGGGTGCGGCCGACCTTTGAGGCTGGCGCTGCACAGCAGCACTTCAAGGACGTGGACGGCCAGCAGCAGGATGCCAGCCAGATTGACCAGCAGATGCAACGGATGAACAAACGGCACCAGCTGATTGGCCAGTACCACGCAGCAGAACACCAGGGTCAACAATCGCCCCAGGCCACAGAACACCTTCATACGCTCCCCCGTGTTGCGAATTATTCTTTGGGCGCACAGTAACGGCTTCCGTACGGGATAAGCCAGAGGGTCAAATAAAAAAGTTCCGGGCACTCGTCGGATGGCTGCCGGTTCGACGATGGTCGTCGACCGACAGCTCTAGCCTGCGGACTACAGAAGAGTCCTAGCGATTGATGTGCAGTTCCACGCGACGGTTTTGCGCGCGCCCTTCTTCGGTCTCGTTGTCGGCGACCGGTTCACGCTCGCCACGCCCTTCACTGGTGAGTTTTTCCGGCGCCAGCCCCTGGCTCAGCAGGTAGGCCGCCACACTGCTTGCACGTCGCTCCGACAGGGCCTGGTTGTAGGCATCGGTGCCCTTGCTGTCGGTGTGGCCGATCACCTTGGTGCTCACCACGTCGGCATTGCGCAGTTTGTCCATCAGCGCATCGAGCTGGCTTTTCGCGGCCGGGGTCAGGTCGGACTTGTCGAACGCGAACAGCACGTTGCCGGCATCGCTCAGGGTGATGACTTCGGATTGCGGGGCCGGTTCGGCCGGTTTCTCGGTGACCGGGTATTGCGGCAGCGGACAGCCGCGATGGTCGACAGGGGTGTTGGCCGGGGTGTCAGGACAACGGTCGCGACGGTCGAACACGCCATCGCCGTCTTCGTCGCCATCCTGGGCATAACAGATCAGCCCGCCGGTGAGGATACCCAGTGCCGCACCGCCTGCGGCCCAGCCACCGTTTTCAATGGCGCCGAGCCCGCCGCCGACCAGCCCGCCAATGACGCTGCAGATCGGCCAGGTACGTTGATTGAGGGGGGCAGTGCCATCGCTGTGGGTAGCGCAGCCGGTCAACAGGCTGCCTGCCAGCAGCACCGGTAAGACGGACCGTGAGAGAACACTCATATGAAAGCTCCTGTGTCACCGGCCCATACCGGTTACACAGGAGTAAAGACCCGCATCCGCGACTGCACAAGCCGCGGATGCGAGGGGGCTAGCGTTCGATTTTGATTTCCGTGCGACGGTTCAGCGCACGGCCATCGGCGGTTTTGTTGTCCGCCACTGGCTGGCTTTCACCGGCACCGGTCACCGAAACGAAGCTGGAACGTGGCACACCGTCATGGATCAGGTATTCCACCACCGAATGCGCCCGACGATCCGACAGTTTTTTGTTGTAGGCATCACTGCCCACGCTGTCGGTATGACCGGTCACGGTCAGCCGCGCTGTGCTCGATTCCTGTTTCAGGCGCGTGGCGACCTTATCGAGTACCAGCTTGTCGGAAGGCGTCAGGGTGGCCTTGTCGAACTGGAAGTGCACATCGCGGATGACGATGGTTTCTTCCTTGACCACTACAGCTTCTTCAACCACGGGTGCAGGGGCCGGGAATGGGCAGCCGTCTGCGTCGACCTTGGTGCCGCGAGGCGTGTGCGGGCACTTGTCGCGACTGTCCGGCACACCGTCGCCGTCTTCATCGCCATCGCCATGCACCCAGCAATAGGCTGCCGCCGTACCGCCAACGAGTAATGCGCCATAGCCTGCCCATGCAGAGCTTTCCGTCGCGCCGAGACCCGCACCGACGACACCGCCGACTGCCGCACAGGTCGGCCAGTCGGTTTTCTGCAAACCTGCGCAACCAGTCAACACACTGGTTAGCAGAACCAAGGGTAATGCTGTCCGAACTATGCTCATCTAGTTTTCTCCTGAGGGATCGGCTTAGAACCGATTCAGGGAGTAAAGACCGGAGTTTTAATCTCCGCCAGCAATAGGCCAACGCTGTTTGCGAGCGTGTTCACAGGACTTCGAGGCATTTGCCGCAAACCCGCAGAACAGAGATCTAGGCCTCGACGCTCGGGCAGGCTAGTCTTGGCGATCTGATTGAGGAGCTTCGATGAACGTCGCGATTTCTTCCCGCACGCCACAGCAGGCGCTGGCCGCTCTGCTCGACCGCTACGCCCCGGCACGTCTGCTGCTGATCGGCGCCAGCGAATTTCCGGCGCTAGCCGCTTTCAAGGATGCACATCCGGACACTTGCGTCGCCCACGCCGCGCCCGGCGCCTTGCCGGCGGACCTGGCCGCACAGCGCTTCGATCTAGCGCTGGTGGTCGATTGCCTGGAGCATTTGCCCAAACGTGATGGCCTGAATCTGCTCGGCGGGATCCGTAACCTCAACGCCAGCCGCATCGCCGTGCTGGCCGACCTGCCGGCCAGCGGCTGGCAGGAAACCGATTTCTATTCTCTGGCTCTGCAGGCCAGCGAACGCTTCGCCCGGGATGAGCAGGTGCTGACCCTGTTCACCTATGATCTGCTTGACTACAAACAAGTCCCCGACTGGCTCAACTCACGGTTCTGGGCCAATCCGGAAAACTTCGGGAAATACTGGTGGTAATGCAATGAGTACAGCCATTTGCCCTTGCGGCAGCGGCAACCTGCTGGATGCCTGCTGCGGCCATTATCACGCCGGCCACCCGGCACCGTGCGCCGAAGCCCTGATGCGTTCGCGCTACAGCGCCTACGTGCTGGGCCTGATCGATTATCTGGTGGCGACCACTCTGCCCGCCCAGCAGACAGGGCTCGATCGCCAGTCGATCAGCGCCTGGAGCGCCTCGAGCACCTGGCTCGGGCTCGATGTCGAAAGTTCGGAAGTCTTCGGCGGCCAGCCGGAACACGCCTTCGTCACCTTCACCGCGCGCTGGCATGACAGTCAGGGTGAGCACAGCCACCGCGAGCGCTCTTCGTTCGTACAGAACGGCGGGCGCTGGTACTTCATCGACCCGAGCGTGCAACTCAAACTGGGGCGCAACGACGCCTGCCCGTGCGCCAGCGGCCAGAAGTTCAAGAAATGCTGTGCGGGGTATTTCGGCAGCTAAGGCTAGACTGGGCAGCAAAGGGAGTTAAACCATGCTCGGTCATTGGCGCACATTTCAGGTCCTCTCACTGCTCGTGTTTCTGGGGCTCGCCGGCTGCGCGTCCTGGTTCAGCGACGACTCCCTCGACCCCGCCGTGCACCTGGTGAAAGTCGAAGTGGTGCGCGCCAGGCTGCTGGAACAGAAATTCATCCTGCACTTTCGCATCGACAATCCCAATGACAGCGAGCTGACCGTGCGCGGCCTGGAATACCGCGTACACCTGGCGGACATGCTGCTGGCCGAAGGCGAGCATGAGCACTGGATCACCGTCGGGGCCAAAAGCAGTGCTTTCTATAAGGTGCCGATCCGTACCAACCTGTGGCCGAAGGTCAAGGACGTGGTGAAAATGCTGAAGAATCCGCACCAGCAGGTTCCCTACCGACTGCAGGGCGAGATGGAAACCGGTTTATTCATCGCTCACTACGTGCACCTGGAACGCAATGGCGTGATAATCCCCGCCGATTTGATTACGGAGTGACCCCGATGACCCAGCAACCTCATGTCCATGGCCCAGACTGCAACCACGATCATGACCATCACCATGATCACGACCATGGCCATGTCCACGGCCCGAACTGCGGCCACGCCCACCAGGAGCCGGTGCGCAACGCCCTTAAAGACGTCGGCCGCAACGACCCTTGCCCGTGCGGCAACGGCAAAAAATTCAAGAAGTGCCACGGCGCTTGATGTTTCGGGCGGACTTTCGTTTCGCCCGATAGATCGCTATCGCGGGCCAGCTCGCGATAGCACCCTCCTCCGCAGCTTTCAGCCTGCTGCCAGAACCTGCTCGGTATCGACCACCGTCGCATACTCCCCATGCAGATTCCCCAGCGACATGGCATGCACCTCTTCAGCCGTACGCAACGTACCGAAGTAATCAGCCTTGTCGAAGGTAAAGCACGCATCCTCCGCCACCCACGCCTCGAACCCCAGGTTGCCCGCCGTGCGCGCCGTGGACTCCACCGAGTTGTTGGTCGCCACGCCGACAATGACCAGTTGTCCGATCCCGGCTTCACGCAACTTCACTTCAAGCTTTGTTGCACAAAACGCATCCGGCACCTGTTTCTGGATCAGCCATTCGCCGTCATGCGGCAAAAACCTGTCCTGAAATTCCACCCCTGACTGCTCTGGCCAGAACACTGATTCCGGCGAGCGCGACAGATGTTGCACATGAATCACCGGCCGCCCGCTGCGCCGCCAGAAACCCAGCAAATCGAGGATCCGCTCTTCGGCCGACGGATTATTCCGCCGCCCCAGACGCGGCTCCAGAATGCCTTTTTGCTGGTCGATGATGATCAGTGCAGCGTTGGCCTGAAGCTCCATGGCGATTTTTCTCACGCGGGGTCATTGAATTTCCCGTACTTGAGCATCACCTCCTGTCACTAAGCAAGCTATCGAACGCACACAGGACAACCTGAAGCCGGCGTTTGCTGTCCGTACCCTTCCTGATTTGGAGCTTTCCATGATCGACCTGTATTACTGGACCACGCCCAACGGCCACAAGATTTCCCTGTTCCTCGAAGAGGCCGGCCTGCACTACAACGTGCACCCGATCAACATCAGCCAGGGCGAGCAGTTCCAGCCACACTTCCTGAAAATCGCGCCGAACAATCGCATCCCGGCGATCGTCGATCATGAGCCGGCTGATGGCGGCGAGCCATTGTCGCTGTTCGAGTCCGGGGCGATTCTGTTGTACCTCGCCGAGAAGACCGGGAAGTTCCTGCCCAAGGATCTGCGTGGCCGTCAGGTGGCGCTGCAATGGCTGTTCTGGCAAATGGGCGGGCTGGGGCCGATGGCCGGGCAGAACCATCATTTCAGCCAGTTCGCCCCGGAAAAAATCCCCTACGCGATCAAGCGCTACATCGATGAAACTGCGCGCTTGTACGGGGTTTTGGACAAGCAACTGGCCAACCATGAGTTCGTCGCCGGCAGCGAATACAGCATCGCTGACATGGCGATCTACCCGTGGATCGTCTCCCACAAATGGCAGAGCCAGAACCTGGAAGACTTCCCGAACGTGCAGCGCTGGTTCAACCACATCAAGGATCGCCCGGCGACCGTGAAGGCCTACGCGCTCGTACAGAAGATCAATCCGCCGAAGGCTTGAGTCACCCGGCCTGATCGTTCCCGTGCGCGGGAACGATCAACGGGAAGAAATAACCGCTTGCCCCGCTTGCGCGGCCCCCTCCTGCTCACTAACGTAGCGGCTTTATTGCGCCCCCAGCCTCTACACCCCCGCAGGAGCTTTGCCATGGCCTCGCCAGCCCTTTCACATTTTCTTCCCCGGTTCGGCGTTGCCGCAGCAGTGACCGGTGTCTTGAGCCTCTCCGGTTGCCAGACCTGGAACGCACAGGACACCCTCCCGCCAACCTCCGGCGTGCAGCCGCTCAAGGGCCTGGCGCAAAACGTTTCGGTACGCCGCAATGCCATGGGCATGCCGCTGATCGAAAGCAACAGTTTCCACGACGCCTTGTTCGCCCTCGGTTATGTGCACGCCAGCGACCGCATCAATCAGATGGTCACCCTGCGCCTGCTGGCCCAGGGGCGTCTGGCGGAAATGTCCGGCGCGTCGATGCTCGACGCCGACCGCTACATGCGCGCCGTCAACCTGAAGAAAAGCGCTGGCGAGCTGTACAAGGCGTCGTCGCCACGGCTCAAGCGCTTCTTCGAAGTCTATGCGCGGGGCGTCAACGCCTACCTGTTCCGCTACGCCGACAAGTTGCCGGGGGATCTGGCCTCCAGCGGCTACAAGCCTGAATACTGGAAACCGGAAGATTCGGCGCTGATTTTCTGCCTGCTGAACTTCAGCCAGTCGGCCAACCTGCCGGAAGAAATCGCTTCGCTGGTGCTGGCGCAGACCGTCACCACCGACAAGCTCGCCTGGCTGACCCCGTCCGCCCCCGACGAAAACCTGCCGCTGGCCGAAGCCGACAAACTGCAAGGCATCAAGCTCAACGGGCAGATTCCGGGCCTGAGCGAGCTAAGCAACGCCAGCGAACAACTGGCGGCGATGAACCTGCTCGGCGCCAGCACTTCGAACAACTGGGCGATTGCCCCGCAACGCAGCCGCAGCGGCAAAAGCCTGCTGGCCAGCGACAGCCACGGCCCGCTGGCCGCACCGTCGCTGTGGAGTTTCGTGCAGATTCACGCACCAAAATATCAGGCCGCCGGCGTGACCGTGGCCGGTCTGCCGATGGTGCTCGGTGGCTTCAACGGCAAAGTGGCGTGGAGCGCGACCAGCGTGTTCGGGGACAACCAGGACCTGTTCCTGGAAAAAATCCGACGCCAGGGCAGCAGCCTGAGCTACGAGGTCAACGGCAAATGGCAACCGCTGGGCGTGCGCAACGAAACCTACTTCGTCAAAGGCCAGCGGCCGATTCGTGAAGCGGTGTACGAAACCCGCCACGGTGCGCTGCTCAACAGTGCCCAAGCCGCTGCTCAAGGCGCAGGTTTCGGCCTGGCCTTGCAGACGCCGAGCTTCACCGACGACAAATCCCTCGATGCGTTTTTCGATCTGAGCCGCGCGCAAACCGCTGAACGCGCCTCGGACGCCAGCCGGGAAATTCGCGCCATCGCGCTGAACCTGGTGTTTGCCGACGCCAGCAATATCGGCTGGCAGGTCACCGGGCGCTTCCCGAACCGCCGCGAAGGAGAAGGCCTGCTGCCGTCGCCGGGCTGGGAAGGTCGATACGACTGGGACGGTTACGCCGACCCGATGCTGCACCCCTACGATCAGGACCCGGCGCAGGGCTGGCTCGGCACCGCCAACCAGCGCGTCATCCCTCACGGCTACGGTATGCAGTTGTCCAATTCCTGGGCCGCGCCGGAGCGTGGCGAGCGCCTCGCGGAACTGGCCGGCAGTGGCAAACAGGACGGTCGCAGCATGATCGCCATGCAATACGACCAGACCACCACCTTCGCCGCCAAGCTGAAGAAAATGTTCGAAGCCCCGGGCATGGCGCAGCCGCTGAAACAGGCGATCGACGCCCTGCCGGAAGCCGACCGCAGCAAGGCCCGCGAGGCCTACACCCGCTTGATGGCGTTCGACGGCAAGCTCAGCCCGACCTCCGCCGATGCGGCGATCTACGAGTTGTTCCTGCAGGAAAGCATGAAGCAGATCTTCCTCGACGAACTCGGCCCGCAAAGCAGCCCGGCGTGGAAAGCGTTTATCGCCAATGGCGATCTGTCCTACTCGGCACAAGCCGACCACCTGCTGGGCCGTGAGGACAGTCCGTTCTGGGACGACGCCCGCACCCCGCAGAAAGAAGACAAACCGGCCATCCTCGCCCGCAGCCTCGCGGCAGCGATCAGCGCCGGCGACAGCCAACTGGGTGGCGACCGCAAAGCCTGGCAGTGGGGCAAACTGCACCGCTACGAGTGGAAGAATGCCAACGGCCAGACCGTTCGCGGTCCGATCGCAGCGGGCGGTGACCACACCACTCTGAACACGGCGGCGTTTGCCTGGGGTCAGGACTTCAACACCACCCGGGCGCCGTCGATGCGTTTCATCGTCGACTTCAGCCAGAGCGAACCGCTGATGGGCCAGAACGGCACGGGGCAATCGGGTAACCCGGCCAGTCCGAACTACCTCAACGGGATCGATCCATGGCTGAAGGGCCAGTACATCGGCTTGCCGATGCAGCCGCAGAACTTTGAGCGGGTGTATGGCAAGACGCGGTTGACCCTCACTCCCGGCAAGTAAGCGCGATCCCCTTGTGGGAACCAGTCTTCTGGCTCCCACAAGGGTTTTGTGATGACCCGATAAAACAATCGAACTTCTGACTTCACGCCAACCTCATAGCTAACAAGTCCCTCCATTCCGGTAACGCCATGGACCTTGTTATCGCCCGCCCCGAAGGCCTGTACTGCCCCGCCGGGGATTTCTACATTGATCCGTGGCGCCCGGTCGAACGTGCGGTGATCACTCATGCCCACGGCGATCACGCCCGCACCGGCAACGCACACTATCTGGCCGCCAGCGCCGGCGAAGGCATTCTGCGTGCGCGCCTGGGTCAGGACATCAACCTGCAAACACTTGAGTACGGTCAACGCCTGAATCACCACGGCGTCACCTTGAGCTTTCACCCCGCCGGACATGTGCTGGGCTCGGCTCAGGTGCGGCTCGAATACGGGGGAGAAGTCTGGGTTGCGTCCGGTGACTACAAGATCGAACCCGACGGCACCTGCGCGCCGTTCGAACCAGTGCGCTGCCACACCTTCATCACCGAATCGACCTTCGGCCTGCCGATCTACCGCTGGCAGCCGCAAGCGCAAGTATTCAGCGAGATAAACCAGTGGTGGCAGGCGAATATCGAGGCCGGCAAAACCAGCGTGCTGTTCTGCTATTCCTTCGGCAAGGCCCAGCGCATCCTCCACGGTATCGACGAAACCCTGGGCCCGATCCTCAGCCATGGCGCGGTGGAACCGCTGAACCGGGTCTATCGCGAGGCCGGCGTGTACCTGCCACCGACGATCTACGCCGGCGACGTTAAGAAAAACGATCCGCTGATGCGTCAGGCGCTGGTCATCGCCCCGCCTTCGGCCGGTGGCAGCAGCTGGATGCGGCGTTTCGGCGATTACAGCGACAGCTTCGCCAGCGGCTGGATGCGTCTGCGCGGCACCCGCCGGCGGCGCGGCGTGGATCGCGGTTTCGTGCTCTCCGATCACGCCGACTGGCCCGGCCTGTTGTGGGCCATCGAACAGACCGGTGCCGAACGGGTGATGGTCACGCACGGCTCGATCAGCGTGCTGGTCCGGCACCTGCGCGAAAAAGGCCTGGACGCTCAAGGCTTCAACACCGAATACGGCGATGATGAACAGGACAACCTCGCCGTCGAACCTACCGTTGCCGAGGTGCAACCATGAAGGACTTCGCCGGGTTGTACGCCGAACTCGACGCCACCACTTCCAGTAATGCGAAACTGGCAGCCATGCAGGCCTACTTCGCCCAGGCGGAACCACAAGATGCCGCGTGGGCGGTGTACTTTTTGTCCGGCGGGCGACCACGGCAACTGGTGCCCGTACGGATTCTGCGCGAACTCGCCGTCGAAGTGTCCGGGCTCACGCCATGGCTGTTCGAGGAGAGCTATCAAGCGGTCGGTGATCTGGCGGAAACCATTTCGCTGGTATTGCCGGAAAGCCCGCACACCTCCGAAGCCGGCCTCGCCGAATGGATCGAGCAAAAGCTGTTGCCGCTGCGTGGTGAAACCCCGGAATACCTTGCTCGTCAGTTACCGGCGCTGTGGGCGCAACTCGACCGGCCGAGCCTGATGCTGTGCATCAAACTGATCACCGGCAGTTTTCGGGTCGGCGTGTCCAAATTGCTGGTGACCCGCGCCCTGGCCTCAATGGCCGGACTGGACAGCAAACGCGTGGCGCAACGGCTGGTGGGTTACACCGACCTGTCCAACCGGCCGAACGCCGCCAGCTACCTGAAACTGATCGCCCCCGAATCCAGCGATGAGCACTCTCAGCGCGGCGGCCAGCCTTATCCGTTCTTTCTCGCCCACGGATTGTCACAACCGGTCGAACAGTTCGAAGCCCTGCTCGGCCCGGCCAGTAACTGGCAAGTTGAATGGAAGTGGGACGGCATCCGCGCACAGGTGGTCAAGCGTGACGGGCGGCTTTGGATCTGGTCACGTGGCGAAGAACTGGTGACCGAGCGCTTTCCCGAACTCGACTCGCTGGTTGAGGGTTTGCCTGACGGCACGGTGATCGACGGCGAAATCGTAGTCTGGAAAAACACCCGGCCTGACGCCGAAGCCTTTGATCCAGATTCGACAGCGCCACCGGCGGTACAACCCTTCGCCATGCTCCAGCAACGGATCGGTCGCAAGACCCTGGACAAAAAGATCCTCGAAGATGTGCCTGTGGTCGTCCTCGCCTATGACTTGCTGGAATGGCAAGGTGAGGACTGGCGCAGCCAGCCCCAATCCCGACGCCGCGAACAGCTGGAGCGCGTCATCGCACAGTGCAATAACCCGTTGCTGCTACCCTCCCCTGTGCTGACCGGCAGCGACTGGCTCGACCTCGCCCGCCAGCGCGAAGCCTCTCGACGACTGGGCGTCGAGGGCATGATGCTCAAGGCCCGGGACGCGATGTACGGCGTCGGTCGCACCAAGGACATGGGGGTGTGGTGGAAATGGAAGGTCGACCCGTTCAGCGTCGACGCGGTGCTGATCTACGCCCAGCGCGGCCATGGCCGGCGCGCCAGCCTTTACAGCGATTACACCTTTGCGGTGTGGGACGGCCCGCCCGGCGCCAGCCCGCGCGCACTGGTGCCCTTCGCCAAGGCCTATTCCGGGCTCACGGACGCGGAAATGCGCGAAGTCGACAGCATCGTGCGCAAGACCACCGTGGAAAAATTCGGCCCGGTCAGCAGCGTGACGCCCAGCCTGGTGTTCGAACTGGGTTTTGAAGGCATCGCCCTGTCGCGCCGGCACAAGAGCGGCATCGCCGTGCGCTTTCCGCGCATGCTGCGCTGGCGTCAGGACAAGACCGTCGACGAAGCGGACAGTCTGGCGACCTTGCAGGATCTACTGGCCTGATTCCTGTCCCCCGAAACCCCTTCCTGCGCTTAAAAGGTGCAACGCTTTTACTGTGCCCGTTTTCGGGCACTTTTCCTGCTGCGCCCTCACTTCCTACACCTTTTAAAACACTTGTTCGGGACTCTGGTTCGGAAATTGCTACTTTCTATAAGTCGTAAGCGTTCCAGTAACAATAATTCTGCGCCACAAGCGCTCATATTGGTTCTTAGGGATTGAATAATGAAAAAAGCATTGCTGACCCTTTCTGCACTGGCGTTGTGCATGGCCGCCGGTTCCGCACTGGCCAAGGAATACAAAGAGCTGCGTTTTGGCGTTGACCCGTCCTACGCGCCGTTCGAGTCGAAAGCGGCCGATGGCAGTCTGGTGGGCTTTGACATCGATCTGGGCAACGCGATCTGCGCCGAGCTGAAGGTCAAGTGCAAATGGGTCGAAAGCGACTTCGACGGCATGATTCCGGGCCTCAACGCCAATAAATTCGACGGTGTGATCTCGTCGATGACGGTAACACCGGCCCGTGAAAAGGCCATCGACTTCTCCAGCGAGCTGTTCTCCGGCCCGACGGCCTACGTGTTCAAGAAGGGTTCCGGCCTGACCGATGACGTCGCTTCGTTGAAGGGCAAATCCGTCGGTTACGAGCAAGGCACCATCCAGGAAGCCTACGCCAAGGCCGTGCTGGAGAAGGCCGGGGTGAAAATCCAGGCCTACGCAAACCAGGATCAGGTCTACGCCGACCTGAAAAACGGCCGCCTCGACGCCTCGATCCAGGACATGCTGCAAGCCGAACTGGGCTTTTTGAAGTCGCCGGACGGTGCCGCATACGAAGTCAGCAAGCCGGTTGACAGCGAATTGCTGCCGGCCAAAACCGCTGTCGGTATTAAGAAAGGTAACAAAGAGCTGAAGGCGCTTTTAGATAAAGGTATCAAAGCGTTACACGACGACGGCAAATACGCCGAGATTCAAAAGAAACACTTTGGCGATCTGAATCTGTACAGCGGCAAATAATGCACCGGCGCCCATCCTTCGATGGGTGCCTTTTTCATCCGCTCAGGTTGCTGATTTATGTTCGAAAACCTCTTACAAAATCTGGGGCTCTCCGCCTTCAGCCTCAAGGGCTTCGGTCCGTTGCTGTTGGAAGGCACCTGGATGACCATCAAATTGTCGGCGTTGTCGCTGCTGGTGGCCGTGTTGCTCGGCCTGCTGGGCGCCAGTGCCAAACTGTCAAAATCAAAACTGCTGCGCTTGCCCGCCCAGCTCTACACCACGCTGATTCGCGGGGTGCCGGACCTGGTGCTGATGCTGCTGATCTTCTACAGCCTGCAAACCTGGCTGACCGCGCTGACCGACGTCATGGAGTGGGATTACATTGAAATCGACTCCTTCACGGCCGGCGTGATCACTCTGGGCTTCATTTATGGCGCGTACTTCACCGAAACCTTCCGCGGTGCGATCCTCGCCGTGCCACGGGGTCAGGTTGAAGCCGCCACGGCCTACGGCCTCAAACGCGGCCAGCGCTTTCGCTTCGTGGTGTTCCCGCAAATGATGCGCTTCGCCCTGCCGGGCATCGGCAACAACTGGATGGTGATGCTCAAGGCCACCGCGCTGGTGTCGATCATCGGCCTGGCGGATCTGGTCAAGGCCGCCCAGGATGCCGGCAAAAGCTCCTATCAACTGTTCTACTTCCTGGTACTCGCCGCCTTGATCTATCTGCTGATCACCAGTGCCTCGAACGTCATCCTGCGCTGGCTCGAACGCCGTTACGCCGCCGGTGCCCGGGAGGCCGTACGATGATCGAACTCCTGCAGGAATACTGGAAACCCTTCCTTTATACCGACGGCAACAACATCACCGGGCTGGCCATGACCCTATGGCTGCTCAGTGCGTCGATCTTCATCGGTTTCATCGTGTCGATCCCGCTGTCGATTGCCCGGGTTTCCCCGCACTTCTACATTCGCTGGCCAGTTCAGTTCTACACCTACCTGTTCCGGGGCACGCCGCTCTATATCCAGCTGCTGATCTGCTACACCGGGATCTACAGCCTGGCCGCCGTACGCGCCCAACCGGTGCTCGATGCATTCTTTCGCGATGCTATGAACTGCACGATCCTCGCCTTCGCCCTCAACACCTGCGCCTACACCACGGAAATCTTCGCCGGGGCGATCCGCAGCATGAACCACGGCGAAGTCGAAGCGGCCAAAGCCTACGGACTGACCGGCTGGAAGCTGTATGCCTACGTGATCATGCCGTCGGCGCTGCGTCGCTCGCTGCCGTATTACAGCAACGAAGTAATCCTGATGCTGCACTCGACCACCGTGGCGTTCACCGCAACGATCCCGGACATCCTGAAAGTCGCACGGGACGCCAACTCGGCGACCTACCTGACCTTCCAGTCTTTCGGCATCGCCGCGCTGATCTACCTGACCATCACTTTTGCGCTGGTCGGCCTGTTCCGTCTGGCCGAACGCCGATGGCTGGCCTTCCTCGGGCCGACTCACTAGGACTTCTCTGCAATGCGCCACCAGATACATGACCTGCTGGCCCCACTGCCGGGGACCGCACGACAGATCCACAGCTTTCACTTCGGCCCGGAAAAGGCCAAAGGCAAAATCTACATCCAGTCCTCGCTGCACGCCGACGAACTGCCCGGCATGCTCGTGGCCTGGCACCTCAAGCAACGCCTGGCGGAGCTGGAAGCCGCCGGGCGGCTGATCAGCGAAATCGTGCTGGTGCCGGTGGCCAACCCGGTCGGCCTTGAACAGGTGCTGATGGACGTGCCGCTGGGCCGCTACGAGCTGGAAAGCGGGCAGAATTTCAACCGCTGGTTCGTCGACCTCAGCGAAGAGATCGGCAACGAAATCGAATCGCAACTGTGCGACGACCCGCAGCGCAATCTCGAACTGATCCGCACCAGCCTGCGCAACGCCCTCGCCCGCCATACCGCCACGACTCAGCTGCAATCCCAGCGCCTGACCCTGCAACGGCTGGCCTGCGATGCAGACATGGTGCTGGATCTGCACTGCGATTTCGAATCCGTGGTTCACCTCTACACCACGCCCGAGGCCTGGCCGCAGGTCGAGCCGCTGGCACGCTATATCGAATCACAGGCAAGCCTGCTGGCCACCGACTCCGGCGGTCAGTCGTTCGACGAATGCTTCACCCTGTTGTGGTGGCAATTGAAGGAACGCTTCGGCGAGCACTTCGAGATCCCCCTCGGCAGTTTCTCGGTGACGGTCGAGTTGCGCGGCCAGGGCGACGTCAGCCATCCCGTGGCCAGTCGTGACTGCCAGGCGCTGCTCGATTACCTGACTCACTTCGGCGCTATCGCCGGGGCTTCGAAACCGCTGCCGGAGTTGCCATTCCCGGCCACTCCGTTGGCCGGTGTCGAGCCGGTGACCACTCCGGTCGGCGGCCTGCTGGTGTACACCGCCACGCCCGGGCAGCATCTGGACACCGGGCAGCAAATCGCCGAAATCATCGACCCGGTCAATGATCGGGTCACGCCAGTCCATTGCACCGCTTCCGGTCTGCTCTATGCCCGCTCGCTGCGGCGCATGGCCACGGCCGGTATGGTGATCGCCCACGTCGCGGGCATCGAAGCCTATCGCAGCGGCTACTTACTTTCGCCTTGAGGATGCCTGTCCCATGTACAAACTGACCGTAGAAGGCCTGCACAAAAGCTATGGCGACCATCAGGTGCTCAAAGGCGTTTCGCTCAAGGCCAAAACCGGTGACGTGATCAGTCTGATCGGCGCCAGCGGCTCGGGCAAAAGCACCTTTTTGCGCTGCATCAACTTCCTCGAACAACCCAACGACGGCGCGATGAGCCTCGACGGCCAGGCGATCCGCATGGTCACCGACCGTCACGGCATGCACGTCGCCGACGCCGAGGAACTGCAACGCCTGCGCACGCGTCTGGCGATGGTGTTCCAGCACTTCAATCTGTGGAGCCACATGACCGTGCTGGAAAACATCACCATGGCCCCGCGCCGGGTGCTGGGCTGCAGCAAACAGGAAGCCGACGACCGCGCCCGTCGTTATTTGGAAAAGGTTGGCCTGCCGGCACGGGTCGCCGATCAATACCCGGCCTTCCTCTCCGGCGGCCAGCAGCAACGGGTGGCCATTGCCCGCGCGTTGGCGATGGAGCCGGAAGTCATGCTGTTCGACGAACCGACCTCGGCACTCGACCCGGAACTGGTCGGCGAGGTGCTCAAGGTGATTCAAGGCCTGGCCGAAGAAGGCCGGACCATGATCATGGTGACCCACGAGATGAGTTTTGCGCGCAAGGTGTCGAGCCAGGTGCTGTTCCTGCACCAGGGGTTGGTGGAAGAAGAAGGTGCGCCGGAAGACGTGCTGGGTAATCCGAAAAGTGAACGCCTGAAGCAATTCCTCAGCGGCAATCTCAAGTAAAACTATTGCCCTGCCGGCGCGGTCAGTGAAGGAACACCTTCAGAGCACACGTCGCCGGCATGGGCACTTCCACCGATTTCGCCAGACACTGGTTCAGCGCCCGCGACTGGAAGCCGTTCGACTTTCAGAAGCAGGTGTGGGCGGCGGTCAAACGCGACGAATCCGGTCTGCTGCACGCCAGCACTGGCGCCGGTAAAACCTACGCGGTGTGGTTTGCCGCGCTCGATCGTTTTGCCCACTCCGGGCCTGCCAGAGAAATCACCCGCAAACGCCCGCCGCCTGCCGAACCGCTGACTGTCCTGTGGATCACGCCGATGCGAGCGTTGGCCGCCGACACCGCGCGTGCCCTGCAAACTCCGCTGGACGATCTGCACATTCCCTGGAGCGTCGGCCTGCGCACCGGTGACACCGGCAGCAGCGAGCGCGCCCGGCAAAACCGGCGCCTGCCGACCACGTTGATCACCACCCCGGAGAGCCTGACCCTGATGCTCGCCCGCGCCGACGCAAAAACAGCGCTGTCGACGTTACGCATGGTTGTGGTGGACGAGTGGCACGAATTGCTCGGCAACAAGCGTGGCGTGCAATTGCAACTGGCCCTCGCCCGCCTGCGGCGCTGGCATCCGGGACTGATTGTCTGGGGTGTGTCCGCGACGCTTGGCAATCAATCCCACGCCGAACAGGTACTGATTCCACAGGGCGGCGGCGTGAGTGTTCAGGGACAAAGCGAAAAAGCGCTACGTGTCGATACCCTGCTCCCACCGGCTATCGAGCGTTTTCCCTGGGCCGGGCATATCGGTCTGAAGATGCTGCCGCAAGTGATTGACGAACTGGACGCGTGCGCCAGCAGCCTGGTGTTCACCAACACCCGGGCGCAGTCGGAAATCTGGTATCAGGCCTTGCTGGAAGCACGGCCCGACTGGGCCGGCCTGATTGCCTTGCACCACAGCTCGCTGTCCCGCGAGACCCGGGACTGGGTCGAGCACGCCTTGAAGAACGGCCAGCTTAAAGCCGTGGTCTGCACTTCGAGTCTGGATCTTGGAGTGGACTTTCTTCCGGTGGAGCGGGTGCTGCAAATCGGCTCGGCCAAAGGCGTGGCGCGTCTGATGCAGCGTGCCGGACGTTCAGGCCATGCGCCCGGTCGAACGTCGCGGGTCACCCTGGTGCCAACCCACAGTCTGGAACTGATCGAAGCCGCTGCCGCCCGCGATGCCGTGACGCAGCGACGGATTGAACCGCGACTGTCACCACACAAACCGCTGGATGTGCTGGTCCAGCATCTGGTCAGCATTGCATTGGGGGGTGGCTTTACTCCTGAGGATTTGTACGAAGAAGTCCGCAGCGCCTGGGCCTATTGCGACCTGACGCTCGCGGACTGGGCTTGGGCGCTGGCTTTCGTACGCCATGGCGGGATGTCACTGACGGCTTACCCGGATTACCGTCGGGTCGAGCCGGACGAACAGGGTGTCTGGCGAGTGCCAGACGCGCGTCTGGCCCGGCGGCACCGGATGAGTATCGGCACCATCGTCAGCGACGCCAGCATTCATCTGAAATTCTGGAGCAAGGGCGGAGGCGGCAAGCAACTGGGCAGCGTTGAAGAGGGCTTCATCGCACGCCTCAAACCCGGCGACGGTTTCCTGTTTGCCGGACGCTTGCTGGAACTGGTGCGGGTGGAAAACATGACTGCCTACGTCAAACGCAGCACCGCGAAAAAAGCCGCCGTGCCGCGCTGGAATGGCGGGCGCATGCCGCTGTCCAGCGAACTGGCTGAAGCGGTGGTCACCCGGTTCAGCGCGGCGGCACACGGTGAGTTTGCCGGCCCGGAAATGCAGGCCTTGCGCCCGCTGCTGGAAACGCAGCTGCGCTGGTCGGGCCTGCCGACGGCCGACAGCCTGTTGGCCGAAGTGCTGAAATCCCGCGAAGGCTGGCACCTTTTCCTCTATCCGTTTGCCGGACGTCAGGTGCATCTGGGGCTGGCCAGCCTGCTGGCGTGGCGGGTCAGCCAGCGCCTGCCTGTGACCTTCTCGATTGCGGTCAATGATTACGGACTGGAATTGCTTAGCGCCACGCCCGTTGATTGGTCTGTGCAACTGGATGGCGCTCTGCTCAGTCCCGAGGATTTGTTGAGGGATGTGCTCGCCAGTCTCAACGCGGGCGAACTGGCGCTGCGCAGGTTTCGGGAAATCGCCCGGATTGCCGGTCTGGTGTTCGCCGGTTACCCCGGTGCGCCGAAAAGCACTCGTCAGGTGCAGGCCTCCAGCGGTCTGTTCTTCGAAGTGTTCAAACAATACGACGCCGACAATCTGCTACTGGCACAGGCCGGGGAAGAAGTCCTGCGCGAAGAACTGGATATTCTTCGGCTGGAACAGACATTGGAGCGAGTCAACCGGATGAAACTGGACATGCACCTGATCAAACGTCCTACACCGCTCGGTTTTCCATTGCTGGTGGAGCGCATGCGCGAAAGCATGAGTTCGGAAAAACTCGCCGACCGCATCCGCCGAATGGTCGGCGATCTGGAAAAAACCGCCGACAAGGGCCTATCCTGATGAACGCGCCCTATCCTGTGCGCCTGGCAGGCGAAGACCTATGGTTGCTGCCGGAAAAGGCGCTGTACTGGCCTGCGCAACAAGCGTTGCTGATTGCTGACGTACATTTCGGCAAGGCTGCCGCTTACCGGCGCCTGGGGCAACCGGTGCCGCAGGGCACCACGGCGAGCAATATCGCCGTGATCGAGCAATTGCTGGCGAAACTGCCCTGTCGGCAACTGATCTTCCTCGGTGATTTTTTGCATGGGCCCGGCTCCCATGCCACTGGCACCTTGCAGGCATTGGCGCAGTGGCGGGCGCGTCATGCCGATCTGCCGATCACGCTGGTTCGCGGCAATCACGATAAACGTGCCGGCGATCCGCCGCAGGCGCTGAATATTCGGGTGGTGCCGGAGCCCTTGCTGCTAGGACCCTTCGCCTTGCAGCATGAACCCGATCCGCACCCTGAACGCCATGTCCTAGCCGGGCACGTGCATCCGGTTTATCGATTGAACGGCAAGGGGCGTCAGTGTCTTCGGCTGGCGTGTTTCAGGCTGGGAGAACGCATCAGCCTGCTGCCGGCCTTCGGTGCCTTCACTGGCGGTTATCCGGTGGAGAAGGAAGACATCTGTCGGATCTTTGTCATTGGTGATAACGAAATATGGCCCGTCGGCTGAAGTCCTGTTCAGGATTCAGCCGACGGGCCATACATTCAATCAAGCGACAGGCGCAGGTGGCGGTTTGTCCGGCAATGTAGGTTCGCCGGGCTCGGTCGGTTCTTCGTTGGGGGTATCGGGATCGGGCTGGTGAGGAATTCCGCCAGCCATGGCGATAGGCGGGTGTGCCAACAAGGACCAGGCCAATACGCCAACCTGATTGGGCTCGAGCCTTGCCAGTTCGGCAGTGATTTGCGGATCGATCTTCATGGAGCACTCCTCGGCGAAGGCCCGCTGCGCTGTTCGCGAAACGGGCAGTACACCCCATAGAGTGTCTACCCGCCGAAGAATTCCCGGTAACTGCCGGATGGACGGCTCAGGTGCGCGGCAGGGTCACGCCACGCTGACCCTGGTACTTGCCGGCACGGTCCTTGTAGGAGACTTCGCATTCCTCGTCGGATTCGAGGAACAGCATCTGCGCCACACCTTCATTGGCGTAGATCTTCGCCGGCAGGTTGGTGGTGTTGGAGAACTCCAGGGTCACCTGACCTTCCCACTCAGGCTCAAGCGGAGTGACGTTGACGATGATGCCGCAACGGGCGTAAGTGCTTTTGCCCAGGCAGATGGTCAGGACATTGCGCGGAATACGGAAGTATTCAACGGTCGTGGCCAGGGCGAAGGAGTTCGGCGGGATGATGCAGACGTCGCTGTGGACATCGACGAAGCTGCCGGCGTCGAAGTTCTTCGGATCGACGATGGCCGAATTGATGTTGGTGAACACCTTGAAATGGTTGGTGCAACGCACATCGTAGCCGTAGCTCGAAACACCGTAGGAGATCACCCGGCTGTCGTCGCTGCCACGTACCTGGCGCTCGACGAACGGCTCGATCATGCCGTGTTCCTGCGCCATGCGGCGAATCCACTTGTCCGATTTGATGCTCATGGCGGGTGTCCTGAATAGCGAGGTGGAAAAAATCTGTCCGGCATCTTACCGGGCGCGTCGCCGGGTTCAAAGTCCGGGCTGCAATTCTCGCCGAACGTGCAGGAATTACGCGGTCTGGCGACGAACCGTCACACCGCCGATCCTTAAAACGGAGAAACCTTCGCAAGAAGCATTGGCACGTTCCGGAAAAAGGGTTAAGGTGGCGCCACTGTGCTGCTTGTGTCACTGAGAATCTCTACACGATATGTTGAATTTCGATCCAACCATCTACAAGAATTTTTCCTGCTCTTTGCACTCAGTCTCGGCCAGGGTTCTTCCTGAGTCGCAGTTATCTTTGTTCAAGGAGTTACACCATGTCTAATCGCCAAACCGGTACCGTTAAGTGGTTCAACGATGAAAAAGGCTTCGGCTTCATCACTCCACAATCCGGTGACGACCTGTTCGTTCACTTCAAAGCTATCCAGTCCGACGGCTTCAAAAGCCTGAAAGAAGGCCAACAGGTTTCTTTCATCGCTACCCGCGGTCAGAAAGGCATGCAAGCTGAAGAAGTACAAGTTATCTAACTTGTAGCTTCTTAGCCAAGAAGCCCCGCCCTTAAAGCGGGGCTTTTTTGTGGGTGTCTGTTTTGTCGAGACAAAAAAAATCGCAACCTGTCGAAGGTTGCGATTTTTTTAAATGGCGTTACCAGGCTACGCCGAAACCTGCGGTGTAGCGGGTCTTGTTCAGGTCCGCGTCCTTGGTACCACTGATGATGTCACGCTCGGCCTTGAGATTGAGCGAGGCCCAGTCCGTCACCTTGTAGCGCAGGCCCACTTCCGAATCCAGGGCATAGTTGGCGACGTCCGACAGTGGCTTGCCAAGTTCGCCGGTGGTGAAGAACTGCACCTTCTTGCCGATCAGGTAGCGGTTGTAGTCCCACTTCATGGCAACGGAATAGAAGTTGTCCTTGCCGCCATCGCTGTACTCGTAGTCGGTGCGGTTGAGCAGTGAGCCGAGCGAGAACGCTCCGAGCTCGTCATCCCAGAACTGGTAACCCGGACCAGTACCAACCACCCGCTGGCGCGACAGCTCTTCGACGTAATCACGCTTGTAGTTCAGACGCCCTTGCCAGAACCACTTGTCGGTGAGGAAGCGGTCCAGTGCGTATTCAGCACGCCAGTTGTTGGTGGTGACCACCTCATCCTGGACTTCGCGGTTGTACTCGCCCTCAGCGGTGTGTCGCCAGCGCCCGTGACGCGCAGAGGTCTTGAAGCCGATGTCGTAGTCATTGGTGTCTTTTTCAGCACGCTGATAATCCAGGGCCAGATCGACATTGCCCTTCCAGACCAGATCCTCGACCACCGGCTTGGGCTTTAGAATCTGCTGGATACTCGCCAGCTCGACGGTTTTCGGCGCTTCGCCGTTGGCCAGAGTGACCTTGCCGTCTTCGGCGGCAGTCAGCGACTTGGCTTTTTCGCCGTTGTACGCGTCCTGCTTGACCAGCAGTTCCTGATCACTCTCCAGAGTCTTGACCTGCTTCCAGTCAATGGTGACCGCGCCGGCGTACTGGGTCTGGACCAGCAACTTGCCGCCATCGAACAGGGTGATTTTGCCGCTCAGCCTGTCACCGTTCTTCAACCAGACGGTATCGGCGAGCAAAGGCGTGGACGCACTGAAGACAGCAAGGCACAGCAGGGTTCTGGACAACATAAGCGAATCGGGAGCTCAAGTTTGCAAAAAAAGGGTCGGCATTATCCGTAGGAATAATCCCCTGACAAGGAATGACTCGGCTATTTCTGTTGAGTTCATTTCTCAATTGCGCGATCACGGATTAACCTTTAATCCATGAATCGACCCTGTTCAGGAACGGCGCACGTGACAGACCCGATACAAGCCTGCGAAAACGATCCGCAAATCCGACGCACGGCACTCTACTCGACCCTTGCCCAGGTACCTGAGGGCAAGGTGGTCAGCTATGGTCAGTTGGCCGAACTGGCCGGGTTGGGGCGCGCCGCCCGCTGGGTCGGCCGTACCCTGAGCCAACTACCCGGCGACACAAAGCTGCCCTGGCACCGGGTACTCGGTGCCGGCGGTCGGATCAGCCTGCCGGTGGGCAGCCCTTCGGGTGATGAGCAGCGGGCACGATTGCGTATGGAGGGCGTTACGATCCTGAACAATCGTGTGGATATTCGGCGCCATGGCTGGCGTCCGGTAGAGCACAGCGGTTAGAGTGCGCGCTTTGTTTTCGCAATCTTGAGGCAGACTTCAGCCCATGCCCCGTAAAACCTGGCGCGCCGCGCTCGCCGCCTATGCCAGTCCTTCGACGCTCGTGCTGTTGTTGCTGGGTTTCGCCGCCGGCCTGCCGTACATGCTGGTGTTCTCGACACTTTCGGTCTGGCTGCGTGAAGCCGGTGTAGCCCGGGAGACGATCGGCTATGCGAGCCTGATCGGCTTGGCCTATGCCTTCAAATGGGTCTGGTCGCCGCTGCTCGATCAGTGGCGCCTGCCTTTGCTGGGCAAGCTGGGTCGACGCCGTTCGTGGCTCGTGCTTTCTCAATCGCTGGTGATCCTCGGCCTGATCGGGATGGGCTTCTGCGACCCGCAGAAACACTTGTCCTGGCTGATCGCTATTGCCGTAATCGTCGCCTTCGCCTCCGCCACCCAGGACATCGCCGTCGACGCCTATCGCCTGGAAATCGCCGAAGACAACCGCCAGGCCGCGCTGGCCGCCAGTTATATGTCCGGCTATCGGGTCGCAGCGCTGCTCGCGACTGCTGGCGCCTTGTTCTTCGCCGAAGGTTTCGGCTCCACCGGGTTCAACTATCAGCATTCCGCCTGGACCGGCACCTACGTGCTGTTCGGTGCATTGATGATCCCTGCCCTGCTCACAACCTTTCTGATGCGTGAACCGCCAGTACCGCTGCGCACCCAACTGCAGGCCGGGCGCTATACGTTCATGCATCAACTGATGTCGGTGTTCGTGCTGATCGTCCTGCTGGTCTCCGTACCGGCGATGTTCACCCAGCTCTACAACACCGATTTCGCCAGCGTGCTGTTCGGCACCATGAGCCCGCTGGACCTGCTGCTGGAAGACCGGGCCTTCCTGCGCGCCATCCTCTATACCCTGCTGACCGGCCTGTGCCTTTCGACCATGGGGCGCCGTGGCTTGGCGCCGGTGCTGACCCCGGTAAACGACTTCATCCTGCGCTACCGCTGGCAGGCCCTGCTGTTGCTGGGCTTGATCGCCACTTATCGGATGTCGGATACGGTCATGGGCGTCATGGCCAACGTGTTCTATATCGATCAGGGTTTCACCAAGGACCAGATCGCCAGCGTCAGCAAGATCTTCGGCCTGATCATGACGCTGATCGGTGCCGGCATGGGCGGCCTGTTGATCGTGCGCTTTGGCATCCTGCCGATCCTGTTCATTGGCGGCGCGGCGTCGGCGGGCACCAACCTGTTATTCGTGATGCTGGCCGACATGGGCCCGAACCTGAAGATGTTGATCGTGACCATCTCCCTCGACAACTTCAGTTCGGGCATGGCCACGTCGGCGTTCGTCGCTTACTTGTCCAGCCTGACCAACCTGAAATTCTCCGCCACCCAGTACGCGCTGCTCAGCTCGATCATGTTGCTGCTGCCTCGCCTCATCGGCGGCTACTCCGGGGTGATGGTGGAGAAGTTCGGCTATCACAACTTCTTCATGATCACCGCGCTGCTCGGCGTCCCGACCCTGGTGCTGATCGCCTTGCACTGGTTCCAGGAAAGCCGCCGCGAAGGCCCGACGCCGACACCGGAACCCGTGCCAGCGTCAGTCGCCGAAGAGTCGTAAGACATCTCGCACCCGGCGGGAGGGTTCCCGCCGGACCTGCACTTCTGTACGTCGGCAGCTCTCGCCGGTACACTGCTCCGTCATTTCCAGTCATAGCAACCGACAACGGCCAACCATGCGCACCAGTCAATTTTTGCTCGCCACACAGAAAGAAACGCCTTCCGACGCGGTCGTGATCAGCCATCAGCTGATGCTGCGCGCCGGCATGATCCGCAAACTCGCCTCGGGCCTGTACACCTGGCTGCCGATGGGCTTGCGAGTAATGCGCAAGGTAGAAGCCATCGTTCGCGAAGAGATGAACGCCGCCGGCTCTCTGGAAGTGTTGATGCCGAGCACCCAACCGGCCGAGCTGTGGCAGGAGTCGGGGCGCTGGGAAGAATACGGCCCTGAGTTGCTGCGCTTCAAAGACCGTCATGGTCGCGATTTCTGCGCGGGCCCGACCCACGAAGAAGTGATCACTGATCTGATGCGCAACGAATTGAGCAGCTACAAGCAGCTGCCAATCAACCTGTACCAGATCCAGACCAAGTTCCGTGACGAAATCCGCCCACGCTTCGGTTTGATGCGTGGCCGTGAATTCATCATGAAGGACGCGTACTCGTTCCACGCCGATCAGGCGTCGCTGCAGGTAACCTATGACCGCATGCACGAAGCGTACTGCAACGTGTTCACACGCCTTGGCCTGAAATTCCGTCCGGTTGAAGCCGACAACGGCTCCATCGGTGGCGCCGGCTCCCACGAGTTCCACGTACTGGCCGATTCCGGTGAAGACGATATCGTCTTCAGCAACGGTTCCGACTACGCCGCGAACATCGAGAAGGCTGAAGCCGTTCCGCGCGAAACCTCCCGCGCTGCGCCGACCGAAGAGCTGCGCCTGGTCGATACCCCGGACACCAAGACCATCGCGGCCCTGGTGGAGAAATTCAATCTGCCGATTGAAAAGACCATCAAGACCCTGATCGTGCACGCCGAAGAAGAAGGCAAGCTGATCGCCCTGGTGATCCGTGGTGACCACGAACTCAACGAAATCAAGGCTGCCCAGCAACCTGGCGTTGCCAGCCCGCTGGTCATGGCGTCCGATGCAGAGCTGCGTGACGCCATCGGCGCCGGCGCCGGCTCCCTCGGCCCGCTGAACCTGCCGCTGCCAATCATCATCGACCGTTCGGTCGAGCTGATGAGCGACTTCGGCATCGGTGCCAACATCGACGACAAGCACTACTTCGGCGTGAACTGGGAGCGTGACCTGCCGGTTCCGACCGTGGCCGACCTGCGCAACGTCGTGGCCGGCGACCCGAGTCCGGACGGCAAGGGCACTCTGGACATCGCGCGCGGCATCGAAGTCGGACACATCTTCCAGCTGGGCAACAAGTACAGCAAGGCGATGAAGTGCGAAGTGCTGGGCGAGAACGGCAAGCCTGTCACCCTGGAAATGGGTTGCTACGGCATCGGCGTGTCCCGCGTGGTGGCGGCGGCCATCGAGCAGAACAACGACGAGAACGGCATCATCTGGAGCGACGCTCTGGCGCCATTCCAGATCGCCCTGGTACCGCTGCGCTATGAAACCGAGCAGGTGCGCGAAGCCACCGACAAGCTGTACGCGGAACTGACCGCTGCCGGCTTCGAAGTGCTGCTGGACGATCGCGACAAGAAAACCAGCCCGGGCATCAAGTTCGCGGACATGGAGCTGATCGGCATTCCACACCGGATCGTGGTCAGCGACCGCGGTCTCGCCGAAGGCAACCTGGAATACAAGAGCCGTACCGAAGGCCAGGCGCAAGCGCTGCCGGTTGCCGACGTGCTGTCCTTCCTGCAGGCCCGTATCCGCCGCTGAAACCAGATAGAGACCTCATGTTCAAGCGAAACACCTTAGGCCTCGGAGGCGTCACCTTGTGTGGCGCCCTGCTGGTCAGCGGCTGTGCCAATCACATGTCACAGCGCAGCGAGCACGAAGAGCGGGTCGAGCGGAAGCTGCTCGATCACAGCCTGCAGATCGATGTCGGTGAGCCTAAGGTGCTTGAGCTACCGCAGCGACGTGTGAAGATCAACGAACAGAAGACCTTCGAAGTCACCGAGTTCGAAGTCACCCGTCGTTATGACCGCTACACGCCTTACCAACCCTGGCGCGAAATCTACGAGATTCCGCTGGGTGCAGTGGCGGTGGTGGCTGGTGTCGGTGCGAATGTGGTCAACGTGTTCGCCCTCGGCACCCTGCCGGACAGCGTGACCAAGGACTGGTTGAGCTACGGATTCGCCGGGCTCAACCCGTTCATGAACGTGCAGTCCCATGGTCGTGCGCAGCAGAACCTGGCCGGTATCGATGAAGTCCAGCGCGACAAGCGCATGGAGTACTCGAGCCTGCCATGGAGCGAGCGTCCGGTGCAGGTCAAGGCCGGCAAGCAGAGCTTCGACATGACCACCGACCGTAACGGTGTGCTGCGCCTGAACCTGCTGGACAGTCCGTTCGCTGAAAACGATCTGAACCATGTGGGCAAACTGCAGATCAGCGTCGAAGACGCCAAGGATGATGTGCACTCCGACTCGTCCCTGACGATCAGCAGTCACCTGCGCGGCAAACTGCTGGAAGCACACGGGCTGATTTACGACGATCTGGAAGACGACGAAGTGAGCCAGTGGGTTCACCGGGTCAAACGCCTGTCGGAACTAGGCCTGGAAGAAGAAGCCAGTGAGCTGGAACAGAGCCTGATCGAGCTGACACGCAACGATCCCGAGTTGCAGGCCGAGTTCCTCAAGTCGCTGACCAAGGATGCCGGGCGACTGGTGGCAGACCCGGGTCCGAACTGACAACGCTTATAGAAGAGCCCGAACCTGTTTCGGGCTTTTTTATGCGTCCTACCGCTCAAACAACTCCATCTGCTCAAAGCCGCCGCGCAAATCCTCCAGCCGCACGCCCACCCCCAGCAACCGTACCGGTTTGCCACCCCGATTGAACGCTTGCGTCAGCATCGATTGATAACTGCCCAGATCCCGCCCTGCCCCGGCCTGCTCCAGTGTGGTCTGGGTGAAATCGTGAAATTTCACTTTGACGAACGGCTTGCCCGGCCGGTAGCTGCTGTCGATCCGCGCCATGCGGGTTTTCAGGGTTTCCAGCAATTCAGGGAGCTTGTCCAGGCAACTGCGCAGATCCGGCAAGTCCACATCGTAGGTATTTTCCACGCTGATCGACTGGCGACGACTGTCGTTATGCACCTGACGGTCATCTATCCCACGGGCGAGGCTCCACATCCGCTCGCCAAAACTGCCGAATTCGCGCACCAGCACCAACTTGTCCCATTCGCGCAGTTGCAGGCAGTCATTGATACCGAGCTTGCCCAGCTTGTCGGCAGTGACCTTGCCGACGCCGTGTAACTTGCTCACCGGCAGGCCGCTGACGAAGTCTTCGACCTGGTCCGGGGTGATGACAAACAGGCCGTTGGGTTTTTTCCAGTCACTGGCGATCTTGGCCAGAAACTTGTTCGGTGCCACCCCGGCCGAGACCGTGATGTGCAATTGATTGGAAACCCGGCGCCGAATGTCCTGGGCGATCCGCGTGGCGCTGCCACCGAAATGCGCGCTGTCCGAGACATCGAGGTAGGCCTCGTCCAGCGACAGCGGCTCGATCAGGTCGGTGTAATCGCGAAAGATCGTGTGAATTTCCTTCGATGCCTCACGGTAGGCGTCCATACGCGGCTTGACGATCGTCAGGTCCGGGCACAGTTTCAAGGCATGCCCGGAGGACATCGCCGACCGCACACCGTAAGCCCGCGCCTCATAGTTGCAGGTGGCGATCACCCCGCGCCGGTCTGCCGAACCACCCACCGCCAGCGGTTTGCCGGCCAGACGCGGATCGTCACGCATCTCGATGGCGGCGTAGAAACAGTCACAGTCGATGTGGATGATTTTTCGCTGAGTCATAGCAGAAATGGAAAAGTGGCACGCCGGACCGGCAGTATCTCACTGACAACTGTATATAGCACCAGTGGTATGAAGGTTCTTTTCCAGCAGTAGGAAACTTCCTTTGAATTTATTTTCTCAATCGGGAATCGCTGACCAATAGAGCTGAAACCCACGCCCTGCCTGACCTGCGGCCCCGTCAGCGACCTCGAAAAATAGCTAACCAATTGAACCAGAACAGATTTTATCCGGATTCAAGGTTGACACTCCGGCAATCCTCTGTAGAATGCCGCCACACAGACGCGGGATGGAGCAGTCTGGTAGCTCGTCGGGCTCATAACCCGAAGGTCGTCGGTTCAAATCCGGCTCCCGCAACCAAACATCGAAAAAGGCCAATCGAAAGATTGGCCTTTTTTGTGCGCGCCTGTTTTTCATTGGGCAATCATCCGGGCCAAACAGGAATCCTTTGCAATTCCGAAACTTACCGCCCTCCTGCGACGGATTGACGCGTTTTCACGCTTATTTGACCCTTCGCGGTATTAACGGTTGACACCCCGCCGTTCGCCTGTAGAATGCCGCCACACAGACGCGGGATGGAGCAGTCTGGTAGCTCGTCGGGCTCATAACCCGAAGGTCGTCGGTTCAAATCCGGCTCCCGCAACCAAACATCAAAAAAGGCTGCTCGAAAGAGTGGCCTTTTTTGTATCTGTGGAAAAAGTCCTTTCGCAACAATGATCTGTCACTGTGCAGTGAACCGCTCAGGATCTTCAGACCCGCCGAGTTACGACTATGCTTGAGTCGCGGGCAAGACGTCTGCAATCCGAGACCTGCCCTCGCCGATACCCGACGAGAGGCGTAGTATTTTGTGATTATTTTTTTCTACAGGGATTGGTAACTTGGCTGGATACCCCCATCCTGTCGCGCACAATCCAAGAGGTGATTGATGCGCGCCAACTCGTCTGATCCACAAGACACCCTCACCGTGAATCCATCGATCAAGCCTGAGCGTATGCGCCTGCTGGATCGAATCAGCAAATACCGGCAACCGATTGGTCTGGCGGTCACTTTGCTGTTGTTCGCTATCGCGTTGATTGCCTGTCGCCATCTGCTCAGCGAACTCGACCTCTATGCTTTGCATGACTCGATTCTTGATGTACCGAAGCCCGCTCTGCTTGGCGCTTTCGGCGCGACCGTCGTCGGCTTCATTATTCTACTGGGCTACGAATGGTCGGCCAGCCGCTATGCCGGCGTAACCATTCCGCCGCGCACGCTCGCGCTCGGCGGCTTCACGGCGTTCGCGATCGGCAACGCCATCGGCCTGTCGATGCTGTCCGGCGGTTCGGTGCGCTACCGTTTATATGCACGACTTGGCCTGGGCGCTTCGGAAGTGGCGCACATGACCCTGTTCGCCAGCCTGTCGCTGGGCTGTGCCCTGCCGCCGCTGGCGGCGCTGGCCACCCTGAGTGACCTGCCGGCCGCCTCCCAGGCCCTGGGCCTGTCCGAGGGTCTGCTGGCCACGATTGCCTCTGCGGTGCTGCTGCTCGGCGCGATTCTGGCCATGGGCATTTATCGTCGGCGGCTGCCGGAACAACCCTATCGCGACAATCTGCTGGTCAAGGTCGGCCGCCGCACCCTGCGCCTGCCGGGCCGACGCCTGACGTTCCTGCAACTGGTCATCACCGCCCTCGACGTCGCCGCTGCCGCCACCGTGTTGTACATGTTGCTGCCGGAAGCACCGCCATTCGGCGCGTTCCTGCTGGTGTACCTGCTGGCCCTGGCTGCCGGCGTGCTCAGCCATGTACCGGGCGGGGTCGGGGTTTTCGAAGCAATTCTGCTCGCCGCGTTCGCGGACAAACTCGGCGCAGCACCACTGGCTGCCGCCCTGCTGCTGTATCGCATGATCTACGTGGTGCTGCCATTGCTGGTGGCTTGTGTACTGCTGCTGATCAACGAAGGTCAGCGTCTGTTCCAGACCCAGACCATGCGCGCAGCTTCTGGTCTGGCGGCACCGATCCTCGCGGTACTCGTATTCCTGTCCGGTGTAGTGCTGCTGTTTTCCGGCGCTACGCCCGAAATCGATACCCGACTGGAGCACATCGCCTATCTGATTCCCCATCGCCTGGTCGATGCTTCGCACTTCGGCGCCAGCCTGATTGGCGTGCTGTGCCTGATGCTCGCTCAGGGCCTGCGTCGCCGACTGTCAGCGGCGTGGATGCTGACCACCATTCTGCTGCTCGTAGGCGCCCTGCTCTCGCTGCTCAAGGGTTTCGACTGGGAAGAAGCCACGCTGATGACCCTCACCGCCGCGCTGCTGGGGGTGTTCCGTCGTTCTTTCTATCGGCCGAGCCGTCTGACTGAAGTGCCGTTCTCGCCGCTGTATCTGGTGGCGAGTCTGTGCGTACTCGGCGCATCGACCTGGCTGTTGCTGTTCGCCTATCAGGACGTGCCGTACAGCCATCAGTTGTGGTGGCAGTTCACCCTCGACGCCGATGCCCCGCGCGGTCTGCGTTCGCTGCTCGGCGCTGCGGTGCTGTTGCTGGTGATCGCCCTGACCTGGCTGCTGCGTACCGCCCGCCCGGTGATTCATCTGCCGACGCCCGATGAACTGGAGCGCGCCACAAAGATCCTGATGGCCTCCTCGCAACCGGATGGCGGCCTGGCCCTGACCGGTGACAAGGCACTACTGTTTCATCCCAACGACGAAGCGTTCCTGATGTACGCCCGTCGCGGTCGCAGTCTGGTGGCGCTGTACGACCCGATCGGTCCGGGCCAGCAACGGGCGGAAATGATCTGGCAGTTCCGTGACCTGTGTGACATTCACCACGCCCGTCCGGTGTTCTATCAGGTGCGTGCCGAGAACCTGCCGTACTACATGGACATCGGTCTGACCGCGATCAAGCTGGGCGAGGAAGCCCGGGTCGATCTGCATCGCTTTGACCTGGACGCCAAGGGCAAGGAGATGAAGGACCTGCGCTACACCTGGAACCGTGGCACCCGCGATGGCCTGTCGCTGGAGATCTTCGAACCGGGCCAGGCGCCGATGGACGAGCTCAAAGTGATTTCCGATGCCTGGCTGACCGGCAAGAACGTGCGCGAGAAAGGCTTCTCCCTCGGCCGTTTCAGCGACGATTACCTGAAGCATTTCCGCATCGCGGTGATTCGCTTCGAAGGCCGCCCGGTGGCGTTCGCCAACCTGCTCGAGACTTACAGCCATGACCTGGCCAGTCTCGACCTGATGCGCTCACACCCGGACGCCCCCAAGCTGACCATGGAGTTTTTGATGGTCGGTCTGATTCAACATTATAAGAGTCACGGATACGCGCGTTTCAGCCTGGGCATGGTGCCGTTGTCGGGGTTGCAACCCCGGCGTGGCGCACCGCTGACCCAGCGTCTGGGCTCGATGGTTTTCCGCCGTGGTGAGCAGCTGTACAACTTCCAAGGCTTGCGCCGCTTCAAAGACAAGTTCCAGCCTGACTGGGAACCCCGTTATATGGCAGTGCCCGCCGGACTCGATCCGCTGGTGGCACTGGCCGATACTGCTGCCCTGATCGCGGGCGGCTTGACTGGATTGGTGAAACGCTGATGATTCAACGCTCCCTGAAGTACATCCTGGCCGCACTGATCGTGCTGGCCGTGATTGCCGGCGGCGGTTACTGGTACCTCAAACGCCCGGCACCGGAACCGACCCTCGAACAGCTAAAACCGGCTGACGGCATCGCCATGACCCGGGTCATCCCCGGTACCAAGCCCAAAGCCCAGGTGCTGGTGGCGGTCGAGGACGACAAGAAACTCACCGACAATCAGCTGACCACCCTGAGCCGCAGCGCCTCGGCGCAGATCGTCCAGGTGATTCTGCCCAAGGACTGCCTGCAGCAAAGCCGCGCGCTGCAAAGCGGTCTGCGCGAACTGAACGGCCCGGCGACCCTGGTCAGCGGCATCGGCCCTGGCGCGGTGCTGGCCTGGCGCTGGCTGTCGGAACAGAAGGACGACAAGGCCCAGGCCGTGTCGGTTGATCTGGCCCTGGAAAAAGGCGGCTGCACTCACCTGCTGCCGAAGTCCGCTGCCCATGGCCATTGGCTGGTGGCCTGGAACGATAACCCGGACGACACCAGCGCCGGTTTCGTGCGTGATCAACCGAATGCCGAAACCAGCATCAGCGACTACGACATCAACCTGCCGCAAGTGCTGAACAATGAACTGCGCAAAATCCTCGTCGGTGGCGACAAAGCCAACGGCGGCCTGCAGATCCCGGTGGTGGAAGTCCCGGCCGGCCAGGCCAAGGACACCGTGACCCTGTTCCTGTCCGGTGACGGCGGCTGGCGCGACCTCGACCGCGACGTGGCCGGTGAAATGGCCAAGATCGGCTACCCGGTCGTCGGCATCGACACCCTGCGCTACTACTGGCAGCACAAGAGCCCGGAACAGAGCGCGCTGGACCTGACCGAACTGATGCAGCACTACCGCCAGAAATGGGGCACCAAACGCTTCATCCTGACCGGTTACTCGTTCGGCGCCGATGTCCTGCCGGCCATCTACAACCGCCTGCCGGAAACCGAGCAGCAACGCGTCGACGCAATCATACTGCTGGCCTTCGCCCGCACCGGCAGCTTCGAAATCGAAGTCGAAGGCTGGCTCGGCAACGCCGGCAAAGAAGCCGCCACCGGCCCGGAAATGGCCAAGCTGCCACCGGCCAAGGTCGTGTGCATCTACGGCGAAGAAGAGAAGGATGAAAGCGGTTGCACCGACAAGACAGCGGTGGGCGAAGCGGTGAAACTGCCTGGCGGCCACCACTTCGACGAGAACTACCCGGCGCTGGCCAAGCGGTTGGTGGATCTGATCGAGAAGCGTCAGAGCAAGGATCAGCCGGCAGAGTGATCTGAGGCGCTCCAACGAAAAGCCCCCGCAACCTCACGGTTGCGGGGGCTTTTTCATTCCCGGAGCTCCCACAGAGAGCCATACAGAACTCAGCTGACTGTCAGCGCTTCCTGGCCGTACCTCGCCCGCATGTCGTCATGGCTAATCGCTTGAGCCGGATTGAAATTGATCAATCGTGCCTCGGCTACCTCTTCAACCAGGAGATTCTCGAGTTCATCCAGCCTTTCTTGTTTCAAGCATTTCTTCATGAACACCCTTCTCCAAGAATGCCGCCTTTCACTCGAACTGCCCTCAGTCCTGGAACAAAGGACAGTTGCCAAGCGAAGCTAATTGAAGAATCAACACCTGCTTAGCGCATTGATTCTGTCCGACGCATAGTTTCGCTTACTTCCGGTGGCGCAATATCAGATGACGTCCGAGTACCTTGTAGGCAAACTCCTAATCTCGTGTTTGGGCACTTTGCCGCCCTATTGCACTGTTTTTTGACGGGATACTCTCCAGAGGTCGCTGACCCTTTCAGTGATCGGGTGTGGTAACCCGGATAAACCAGCGCAACAGCGCCCCATTCACAATCACAGGCACTTTCCTGTCTGTGATTTCGATTTATGGCAGCTGTGCGTGGGTCGCCTTCGGGCGTGCCGGTTTCCTTGGTTCCCGGTTTACCACCCTGCGTACAGCTGCCTCCCTTTCGTGTGGTAACGGAAGTTGCAGCTCCTCGAACCAAGGAGTAACACCATGACCGAAACGAAATCGTCTATACCCACAGACCTTACAACCATCGGCTTCACCTCCTTTCTCTACGGCTCTGGCTCCGATCAAGCGTCTTTCAACGTCCGCTCTGGCGTCCCCATCGTCGAAGCCCTGTCACAGGCTTCAGATCTGTTGTTTCTCGCCAAATCCTTCGCCGAAGATGCCGCCTACGACAAGGAAAGCGACCGCCACGCCTGGGCTGCGCATTACCTGACAATCACGGGCAAGGCCTTGATGGATGATGTGACGAAATCCCTGATGCCACGAGTAACGCGGACGAAAACCGAGTCTGAAGCAGAATTGCCCGAAAGTATGTAAACGGCACAGAAACGAAAAAGCCCCCGCCAGCCACAAGACTGACGGGGGCTTTCAGTTCAGACGGAGCCTACATCTCCACCTGCGTCCCCAACTCAATCACCCGGTTCAGCGGCAGATTGAAGAACCGCAGGTTTCCGTTGGCATTCTTCAACATGAACGCGAACAGCGCTTCACGCCAACGGGCCATGCCTTCGAGTTTCGAGGCGATCACCGTTTCGCGGCTGAGGAAGTAGGTGGTGCGCATCGGGCTGAAGTCCAGGTCGTCCAGATGACACAGCTTCAGCGCTTGCGGCACGTCCGGTTCGTCGGTGAAGCCGAAGTGCAGGATCACCCGGAAGAAGCCTTCGCCGTGGGCTTCGACTTCGAAGCGTCGGGATGGCGGTACGCGCGGAATGTCTTCGTAGACTACGGTCAGCAGCACAACCTGCTCGTGCAAGACCTGGTTGTGCAGCAGGTTGTGCAACAGCGCATGCGGTACTGCGTCGGAACGCGCAGTCAGGAACACGGCAGTGCCCTGCACGCGGTGGGGTGGCTGGACGCGGATGCTGCTGATGAAGATCGGCAGCGGCAATGCGCCTTCGTCCAGACGCTCGACCAACAGTTGCTTGCCGCGCTTCCAGGTGGTCATGAGGATAAACAAGGCAATACCGGCGACCACAGGGAACGCACCGCCCTGGACGATCTTCGGCACGTTGGCGGCGAAGTACAGACCGTCCACCAGCAGGAAGCCGATCAGCACCGGCACGGCCAGCACCGGCGGCCATTTCCACAGCAACAACATGACCGCCGACACCAGAATCGTGGTCATCAGCATGGTGCCGGTCACGGCCACGCCGTAGGCCGAGGCCAGGGCGCCGGAAGACTCGAAGCCCAGCACCAGCAGGACCACACCGACCATCAGCGTCCAGTTCACCGCACCGATGTAGATCTGCCCCTGCTCATCGCTGGAGGTGTGCTGGATATACATGCGCGGGATGTAGCCGAGCTGGATCGCCTGACGGGTCAGGGAAAACGCGCCGGAAATAACCGCTTGCGAGGCGATCACCGTGGCCAGGGTCGACAGACCCACCAGCGGAATCAGCGCCCAGCTTGGCGCCAGCAGGTAGAACGGGTTGCGCGCCGCTTCCGGGTTGTCCAGCAGCAAGGCACCCTGACCGAAGTAGTTGAGCACCAGCGCCGGCAGCACCAACAGGAACCACGCCCGGGCGATCGGCTTGCGACCGAAGTGGCCCATGTCGGCGTACAGCGCTTCGGCACCGGTCAGCGCCAGCACCACGGCACCGAGGATCGCCACGCCCATGCCGGCATGAACCATGAAGAAACGCACGGCCCAGATCGGGTTCAGCGCCTTGAGCACTTCCGGGGAATGGCTGATGCCGTAAACGCCGAGGGCGCCGAGCACCAGGAACCAGGTGACCATGATCGGCCCGAAGAGAATGCCGATCCGCGCCGTACCGTGACGCTGGATCAGGAACAGGCCCACCAGCACCACCAGCGACAATGGCACGACCCAATGGTCGATCCCGTCAAACGCCAGGCCCAGACCTTCAATGGCCGAGAGTACGGAGATCGCCGGGGTGATCATGCTGTCACCGTAGAACAGCGCCGCGCCGATCAGGCCGCAGACCACCAGCAGCGAACGCAACTTCCTGCGCTCCCCTGCCGCCCGCCTCGCCAGTGCGGTGAGCGCCATGATCCCGCCTTCGCCCTGGTTGTCGGCGCGCAGGACGAACATCATGTACTTGATCGACACGACCCAGATCAGCGACCAGAAGATCAGCGACAGAATGCCCAGCACTCCGTCGTGATTGACCGGTACGCCGTAACCGCCGGAAAACACTTCTTTGAGGGTGTACAACGGGCTCGTGCCGATGTCGCCGTAAACTACCCCGACTGCCGCGACCAGCATGCTCAGCGGTTTTGCAGCCGAATGCTCGGCGCCCGCCGCCTGACTACTTGCCTGACCCATCCAACACTCCTGATTTCCAGACTGGCTTCTTTTAACGAAGCACTATGCTTTTTGATGCAGCATGCGCTGTTTTACCCGTTGTTACAGTCGTTTTGTTGACTGTAAAAAATTGGTAAAGCCCAACGGCGCGAAGCATAGCGCAGCACTCGTCGTATTTCCCTGCATAAAGCTGGTCAAGTGCGCTGCTCGCCGCTAGAATTGCGCACTTTTTGATCAGAGGCGCAGTTCAAGCGCCCGTCCGTCGGCTTCCGCCATCAGGCAAGCGACGTCACAAAACACCGAGGTTAGACATGTCCACCACTCCTGCGCCGGCCAATCCAAAGGTTGGCTTCGTATCTCTGGGTTGCCCGAAAGCACTGGTCGACTCCGAGCGCATCCTGACCCAGCTGCGCATGGAAGGCTATGACGTGGTGTCCACCTATCAGGACGCCGACGTGGTCGTGGTCAACACCTGTGGCTTCATCGACTCGGCCAAGGCCGAATCCCTGGAAGTCATCGGTGAAGCGATCAAGGAAAACGGCAAGGTCATCGTGACCGGTTGCATGGGCGTGGAAGAAGGCAACATCCGTGACGTGCACCCGAGCGTGCTGGCCGTCACCGGTCCGCAGCAGTACGAGCAAGTGGTCAACGCCGTGCACGAAGTCGTGCCGCCGAAACAGGATCACAACCCGCTGATCGACCTGGTGCCGCCGCAAGGCATCAAGCTGACGCCGCGCCACTACGCGTACCTGAAGATTTCCGAAGGCTGCAACCACAGCTGCAGCTTCTGCATCATCCCGTCGATGCGCGGCAAACTGGTCAGCCGTCCGGTCGGCGACGTGCTCGACGAAGCCCAGCGTCTGGTCAAATCCGGCGTGAAGGAGCTGCTGGTGATCTCCCAGGACACCAGCGCCTACGGCGTTGACGTCAAGTACCGCACCGGTTTCTGGAACGGCGCGCCAGTGAAAACCCGCATGACCGAACTGTGCGAAGCGCTGAGCACCCTCGGCGTCTGGGTCCGTCTGCACTACGTTTACCCGTACCCGCACGTCGACGAGCTGATCCCGCTGATGGCCGCCGGCAAGATCCTGCCGTACCTGGACATCCCGTTCCAACATGCCAGCCCGAAAGTCCTCAAGTCGATGAAACGCCCGGCGTTCGAAGACAAGACCCTGGCGCGAATCAAGAACTGGCGCGAGATCTGCCCGGACCTGATCATCCGTTCGACCTTCATCGTCGGTTTCCCCGGCGAAACCGAAGAAGACTTCCAGTACCTGCTGGACTGGCTGACCGAAGCCCAGCTCGACCGCGTCGGCTGCTTCCAGTACTCGCCGGTCGAAGGCGCGCCGGCCAATGACCTGAACCTCGACATCGTCCCGGACGACGTCAAGCAGGATCGCTGGGAGCGCTTCATGGCGCACCAGCAGGAAATCAGCTCGGCCCGTCTGCAAATGCGCATCGGCCGTGAAATCGAAGTGCTGGTGGACGAAGTCGACGAGCAAGGCGCGGTCGGCCGCTGCTTCTTCGATGCCCCGGAAATCGACGGCAACGTGTTCATCGACAACGGCAGCAACCTCAAGCCGGGCGACAAGGTCTGGTGCAAGGTGACCGACGCCGACGAATACGACCTCTGGGCCGAACAGATCTAAACGCGAAAAATACAAAAAGCCCCGCTCTCTTTTACGAGATGCGGGGCTTTTTTACGGCTACCGTTTGTGGTGGGAAGGAGTCCCTCATCCATGACAAAGAGGCTATCGGGCATGCGCCACCATTCGGTCATTCACACGCCGAAACTCAGCGACTATCAAGAACTGACCCGGGTCTGGGAGGCCTCGGTTCGCGCAACCCATGATTTTCTTCCGGACAGCTATATCGAGCTGTTGCGCAATCTGGTGCTGACCCGCTACCTCGATGCGGTGATGCTGATCTGCACCAAGGACACCCACCAACGCATCACCGGGTTTGCCGGCGTGGCGGCGGGCAAAATCGAAATGCTGTTCATCGACCCCGAGCATCGTGGCCAAGGCCTGGGCAAAAAGTTGCTCAATTATGCGATGCAGCACTTGAACGCCGATGAACTGGACGTCAACGAGCAGAACCCGCAGGCCCTGGGTTTTTACTTCAAGCAGGGGTTCGAGGTGATCGGCCGCTCGGAAGTCGATGGCATGGGCCAGCCGTATCCGCTGCTGCACATGCGTCTGAAACAGCCGGAACAGCGCGCCGTACGCGGCTAAAAGCCACACGGTACAAATGCAATCGCGATTAACCGGCGCCAGGCAGGTACAATGCCCACCCCTTTTTTGTTACGGCCCTGTCATGACTGACCCGATTCGCCTCTCCAAACGCCTCATCGAACTGGTCGGTTGCTCCCGCCGGGAGGCCGAGCTGTTCATCGAGGGCGGCTGGGTCACCGTGGACGGCGAAGTCATCGACGAGCCGCAGTTCAAGGTCGGCGACCAGAAAGTCGAGCTCGACAAGGACGCCAAGGCCACCGCGCCGGAGCCGGTGACCATTCTGCTCAACGTGCCGGCCGGTATGGATGTCGACACCGCGATGCAGTCGCTGAGCGCCGACACCCTCAGCGAAGAACACCGCTACGGCAAGCGTCCGCTGCGCGGGCACTTCCTGCGCCTGACCGCCAGCGCCGACCTGCAACCCAAGGCCAGCGGGCTGCTGGTGTTCACCCAGGACTGGAAGGTGCTGCGCAAGCTCACCGCCGACGCAGCGAAGATCGAGCAGGAATACGTGGTCGAAGTCGAAGGCGAAATGGTCGCCCACGGCCTCAATCGCCTGCAGCACGGCCTCACCCACAAGGGCAAGGAGCTGCCGCCGGTCAAGGCCAGCTGGCAGAACGAAAACCGCCTGCGCTTCGCCATGAAGAACCCGCAGCCGGGGATCATCGCCCAGCTCTGCGAAGCGGTCGGGCTGAAGGTCGTCGGCATCCGCCGTATCCGCATCGGCGGCGTATCGATCGGCAAGGTGCCGGCCGGCCAATGGCGTTACCTGTCCGGCAAAGAGAAGTTCTAAGGCCTCCGTTGCCGCCACACATTCCGGCATCGCGCCTGCGCGGTGCCCACAGCGAACGATCAGGATTGCAAACATGGTTCATAACGACGTATTGCGCAGCGTGCGCTACATGCTCGACATCAGCGACAAGAAAGTCGTCGAAATCATCAAACTCGGCGGCATGGACGTCACGTTGGCTGATGTCGTGACGTATCTCGACAAGAAAGAAGAAGACGAAGAAGGTTTCGTGCGCTGCCCGGACGAAGTCATCGCGCACTTCCTCGACGGTCTGGTGATCTTCAAGCGCGGCAAGGACGAAAGCCGTCCGCCGCAGCCGATCGAAGTGCCGGTGACCAACAACATCATTCTGAAAAAACTGCGCGTGGCCTTCGAACTGAAAGAAGACGACATGCATGCGATCCTCAAGTCTGCCGATTTCCCGGTATCCAAGCCTGAGCTGAGCGCACTTTTCCGCAAGGTCGGCCACACCAACTACCGCCCGTGCGGCGACCAGTTGCTGCGCAATTTCCTCAAGGGCCTGACGCTGCGCATTCGCGGCTGATCCTTGAAAAAACGGCGACTTCGGTCGCCGTTTTCATGCATGGTCCTCCATTCCCTCGAAAAATAGTGGCTCCGCTTTTCGCGGCCGGCGACTAGGGTGTACTGAACCCTAGCCCTCAGGATTCGCCATGCACCCGTATTTCTCCCTGCAAGGCCGCACCGCCCTGGTGACCGGCGGCACCCGTGGTATCGGCAAAATGATCGCCAAGGCCTATGTCGAGGCCGGCGCCCGTGTCTACGTCTGCTCCCGTGACGCTGAAGCCTGCCATCAGACCGCTGAAGAACTCGGTGCCCTGGGCACTTGTCAGGGCGTGGCGGCGAATCTGGCGACCGAAGAAGGTGTAAAAGAACTGGCAGCTCGATTAGGCGAACAGATCACCCATCTGGACATTCTGGTGAACAACGCCGGAACGACCTGGGGCGCGCCGCTGGAGAGCTACCCGGTCAAGGGCTGGGAGAAAGTCATGCAGCTCAACGTGACTTCGGTGTTCAGTTGCATCCAGCAATTCCTGCCGCTGCTGCGCAAGGCTGGCTCGGCAGCGAATCCGGCGCGGATCATCAACATCGGCTCGGTGGCGGGGATCTCGTCCTTCGGTGAACAGGCCTACGCCTATGGGCCGAGCAAAGCGGCGCTGCATCAATTGTCACGAATCCTCGCCCGGGAACTGGTGAGCCAGCACATCAACGTCAACGTCATCGCGCCGGGCCGCTTTCCGAGCAAGATGACCCGGCACATCGGCAACGACCAGCAGGCACTGGCCGAAGACACTGCGCTGATCCCGATGAAACGCTGGGGCCGCGAGGAAGAAATGGCGGCGCTGGCGATCAGCCTGGCGAGTACCGCCGGGGCCTACATGACCGGCAACATCATTCCGCTGGATGGCGGGTTCAGTCTTTAGGTCGGCGACGCGGCCGGACGGGTTATCATGCCCGCCCTGCTCCGTTTCGAATGCAAACCATGACTTACAGCGTCTCCCCCATCGGCTTCGTCCGCTCCTGCTTCAAGGAGAAGTTCGCCATCCCGCGCCAGCCGCAACTGGCCCCCGCCGCCCGTGGCGTGCTGGAACTGGTGGCGCCGTTCGATCAGGGCGATGCGGTGCAGGGACTGGAGCAGGTCAGTCATGTCTGGCTGTTGTTCCTGTTCCATCAGGCGCTGGAAGAAAAGCCGCGACTCAAAGTCCGCCCTCCGCGCCTGGGCGGCAACAAGTCCATGGGGGTGTTCGCTACTCGCGCCACTCACCGGCCAAACGGCATCGGTCAGTCGGTGGTGAAGCTGGACAAGGTCGAGGCCAATCGCTTGTTCATCTCCGGCATCGATCTGCTGGATGGCACGCCGATTCTCGACATCAAACCCTACGTGCCCTACGCCGATATCATCGCTGACGCCTCCAACAGCATCGCCAGTGCCGCGCCGCAACTGATCGACGTGCAGTGGACGGACGCGGCGCTGCAACAGGCGCACACGCACGCTCAGCGCCTTGCCGAACCTTTGGTCGAGCTGATTGAGCAATGCCTGGCCCAGGATCCGCGTCCGGCCTACCAGACGCCCGCACCGGAGCGCGAATACGGCGCACAGCTCTGGGATCTGGACGTACGCTGGCATTACCCGACACCGGAGCAGATCCGCGTCCTGGAAGTCATCCCCGCCGAAGCATGATCCCCGGAAACGAAAAAAACCCGCGTTGCCTTTTAAGGCAACGCGGGCTTTTCTTTGGCGTCGTCGGGATTACTTCTCGACGAATGCGCGCTCGATCAGGTAATCACCCGGCTCGCGCATCCGCGCCGAGATCTTCAGGCCGAAGCTGTCGAGTACTTCGCTGGTCTCGTCAAGCATGCTTGGGCTGCCGCAGATCATCGCGCGGTCGTCCTGCGGATTGATCGGTGGCAGGCCGATGTCGCTGAACAGCTTGCCGCTGCGCATCAGGTCGGTCAGACGGCCCTGATTCTCGAACGGTTCGCGGGTCACGGTCGGGTAGTAGATCAGCTTGTCACGCAGCGCCTCGCCGAAGAATTCGTTCTGCGGCAGGTGCTCGGTGATGAATTCGCGGTAGGCGACTTCGTTGACGTAACGAACACCGTGAACCAGGATCACTTTCTCGAAGCGCTCGTAGGTTTCCGGGTCCTGGATCACGCTCATGAACGGCGCCAGACCGGTGCCGGTGCTCAGCAGGTACAGGTGCTTGCCCGGGTTCAGGTCGTCCAGAACGAGGGTACCGGTAGGCTTCTTCGAGATGATGATCTCGTCGCCTTCCTTCAGGTGCTGCAGCTGGGAGGTCAGCGGGCCATCAGGTACCTTGATGCTGAAGAACTCGAGATGCTCTTCCCAGTTCGGGCTCGCGATCGAGTAAGCGCGCATAAGCGGGCGGCCATTTGGCTGTTGCAGGCCGATCATCACGAACTGACCGTTCTCGAAGCGCAGGCCCGGATCGCGGGTGCACTTGAAGCTGAACAGAGTGTCGTTCCAGTGATGAACACTGAGGACACGCTCGTGGTTCATGTTGCTCATGTACGTGGGACTCCTGGAGATTGATCCGCGCTTGCCCGGCCCGCGTTGAAGGATGCCGACGGTGCGCAATTGCATCGCATTCTAATAGCACCGACAATATCTGTTAACTGGATTATTAAGATAAGGGTTATCGGTTATATCGATATGCGATTTACTCTTCGTCAACTGCAAGTCTTCGTCGCCGTCGCCCAACAGGAAAGCGTGTCCCGTGCTGCGGGGCTGCTCAACCTGTCGCAGTCGGCCGCCAGCACTTCCATCACCGAACTGGAGCGCCAGTCCAGCTGCCAGCTGTTCGACCGCGCCGGCAAACGCCTGAGCCTCAACGCCCTCGGCAAACAATTGTTGCCGCAAGCGGTGGCCCTGCTCGATCAGGCCAAGGAAATCGAAGACCTGCTCAACGGCAAATCCGGTTTCGGCTCGCTGTCGGTGGGCGCCACCCTGACCATCGGCAATTACCTGGCCACTCTGTTGATCGGCGGCTTCATGCAACGCCATCCGGAAAGCCAGGTGAAGCTGCACGTGCAGAACACTGCCAATATCGTGCAACAAGTGGCGCATTACGAAATTGATCTGGGTCTAATCGAAGGTGATTGCAGCCACCCGGACATCGAAGTGCAGAGCTGGGTCGAGGATGAACTGGTGGTGTTCTGCGCCCCGCAGCATCCCTTGGCCAAACGCGGCAGCGCGACCATGGAAGAGTTGACCCACGAAGCGTGGATTCTGCGTGAACAAGGCTCCGGCACCCGCCTGACCTTCGATCAGGCCATGCGTCACCATCGCAGTGCGTTGAACATTCGTCTGGAACTGGAACACACCGAAGCGATCAAGCGCGCCGTGGAATCAGGTTTGGGGATTGGCTGTATTTCGCGCCTGGCGCTGCGTGACGCCTTCCGGCGCGGCAGCCTGGTGCCGGTGGAGACGCCGGATCTGGACCTGGCGCGGCAGTTCTATTTCATCTGGCATAAGCAGAAGTATCAGACCTCCGCCATGCGCGAGTTTCTCGATCTGTGCCGCGCCTTCACCGCCGGGGTCCAGCGCAGCGACGAGATCGTCCTGCCGACAATCGCTTAAAGCAGAATCACCGCCCACACCAGGGCAATCATGCTCAGTGCCACGAATTGCGCGGCGCTGCCCATGTCCTTGGCGTTCTTGGACAGCGGGTGCAGTTCCAGGGAGATGCGGTCAATGGCCGCCTCCACCGCAGAATTCAGCAGCTCGACGATCAGCGCCAGCAGGCACACGGCAATCAACAACGCCTGCTCGACACGGCTGACATTCAGGAAAAACGTCAGTGGAATCAACACCACGTTAAGCAATACCAGCTGACGGAACGCCGCTTCGCCGGTGAAGGCTGCGCGCAGGCCGTCCAGCGAGTAACCGGAAGCGTTGAGGATGCGTTTCAGGCCCGTCTGGCCCTTGAAAGGTGACATAAAGTAAACAACCGACCAAAAAGAAGTGGGGAAGCTAGTTCAACGAAAGTCAAAAAAGCGTGAAGACGCTAGCCTTTACTGGCTTGGAATTGACTCAAGTTGTTGCAAGAGTAAAGCCGCCTGGGTGCGAGTCCGCACGTTCAGCTTGCGAAAGATCGCCGTGACGTGGGCCTTGATGGTCGCTTCCGACACACTCAACTCATAGGCAATCTGCTTGTTGAGCAGGCCTTCACAGACCATGGTCAACACCCGGAACTGCTGGGGTGTCAGGCTCGCCAGACCATCGCTGGCGGCTTTGGCTTCATCCGAAACGCTGACCGCTTCGAACGCCTGCGGCGGCCAGAACACGTCGCCGTCCAGTACTTTGCGCACGGCTTCCTGAATCACGCTCAAGTCGCTCGACTTGGGAATGAAACCGCTGGCACCGAACTCCCGCGACTTGACCATCACCGAAGCTTCTTCCTGCGCCGAAACCATCACCACCGGAATCTGCGGGTACTGACCGCGCAGCATCACCAGCCCGGAAAACCCGAAGGCGCCCGGCATGTTCAGGTCCAGCAGCACCAGATCCCAGTCGGCCTTCTCGGTCAGCCGCGCCTCCAGCTCGGCGATGCTCGCCACCTCCACCATTCGTACATCCGGACCAAGGCCCATCGTCACCGCTTGATGCAGTGCGCTACGAAAAAGAGGGTGATCATCGGCAATCAGGATGTCGTATGTGGCCATTTTTCAAATGATCCTGTTTTTGATGGCAGACCCGATGCATTCGGGGCTCACCAAGGCAAATCAAGATGCCGGCGCTTGTGCAGCGGCATCCACAGGGGCACGTTCAACGCCAATCACGGACAAAAAACGGCGCTTCAAACCTTGGCCGCACCCCAATCGGCGCCAAGCATGCCCAGCGAAGCCGGGGTGGTCAAGCAACACGGCCACTGCTTTAGCAGTATGGGCCAGGATCAGGCCGGCACCGGCTGCGGGTTGGCTATAAAAGGCAGCAACTCGGCATGGGCCGGTGTCGACACATTCACTTCAAGCTGCTGCTTGGCGCCCAGGTAATGCTGGCTGAACACATCAAAATAGGCGTCCAGCGCCGACGCGGCATCCGTGTCGCCCGCCAGTTCCAGGCACAGCGCCGCCACTTCAGCGGTGCACAGGTGCTCGCTGCGGGTCGAACGGCGCAGGCGATAACGCGACAGTTTGTCGGGTAGCAGACTGAGGATCGGCAGGCGATCGAAATACGGGCTTTTACGGAAGATCTTGCGCGCCTCGGTCCAGGTCGCGTCCAGCAGAATGAACAGCGGACGCTTGCTGCTGTCGAGTTCCACGGTGTTGGTGACCCGCGAAGGCTCGACGTACTCGCCCGGGAACACCAGATACGGCTGCCATTGCGGGTCGTTCAGCAGCGCCAGCAGTTGTTCGTCCGGTTCGGTCCGCGACCAGATGAAGGCGTGATTGTCCCGCACGATGTCGGCGATCAGCCAACCGGTGTTGCTTGGTTTAAACACTTCCTTGCCGGTCATGATCAGGCAGACGCCGGATCGGGTGTCGACAGTCGGGCGCCAGGCGCATAGACAATGGCTGATGATCACCCGGCAGTCGCGGCAACGCTCGGAGCGAAAACCACGGGCCTGAATCGGCTTGATGCCCTCGTCCTCGCGCTGATCGCGCAGGCGGGCCACGGCGTTGGGGGCATGGTTCATTGCGGGCGACGCCGACTGACAGGAAAACTCGACACGAACAACTCTCGGCAAGGCAATAAAGGCCGGCAGTTTATCAGAGCAGCGAGCACAAGCCTGTACCCTCCCGACCGGCTCCCCTATAATTCGCCGCCACTGAACGCACAGCCCCGGGGCTGGTCGAACCACCAGTCACTGAATCAGGAGAGTTTCATGCTGCGCCTTATCGTTCCTACCGCGGCCATTGCGCTGGCGTTGTCCTTCAGCGCACAGGCTGCGTCCCTGAAAGAGCAGAACCTGAACAAAGAGCTGCAAAACGTCGCCGCACAAAGCAGCGTCGGTACACCACGGGCGATCAACGAAGACATCCTCGATCAGGGTTACACCGTTGAAGGCACCACGCTGATCAACCACCTGAGCGTCCAGGCAAGCCATGCCGAGAAGATGCGCGCCGACCCCAAGGCCGTGTATTTCCAGCTGGGTGCTTCGGTCTGCAACAACCCGTCGTACCGCAAGTTGATGGCCAAGGGTGCCGTCATGCGCTATGACTTCAGCGAAGTGAAGACCAACCGGGCGATCGGTTCGGCCAGTTATCAGGAATCGGATTGCCCGAAAGCGGGCCCGGCGAAGAAAAAGTAATTAGCGAGAAGTGGCGCGCCGCTGTTCATCCTCGGCGCGCAGTTCGGCCAGCAAGGCCTGCAGATAGCGCGAGCGGCGCTCCCCTCCCGAAAGACGTCGGCAGCACTCCTCTTCGAGACTGACATGATTGGTCTCGGCCGATGCCTTTAACATTCGATACAGCTGCGTATCGATCTCCAGAATGACTCTGGTCATGTGTCCCGCCTCCTTGCCACCCGCAAATCCTTGAATCGCGTGCACCTTGCGTACGGTCGTTGACGCAAAGTTGTCGTACGGCGCCTTTAACTTAGTAAATCAGAGCATTTTGCCCTCGGCGCGCCATCGGACGAGCGGTGAAAGCACTTCGCAAAATGACAATAAGCAGTTGCCAGGCAAGACTTTGTGGCGCAATGCTCAATGAGCGAGAAATGCTTTGAGGGTCTAGATTCAAAGTATTCCCGATCATTTTATCAACGGCAGGAAAGGAGCTGCCGGACGTTTGTTTTTCTTGCAGCGCGGCACTGACGCCGCACGTCAGGGCCGAATGCTCTGTGCAGAAGGAGAAGTTGCATGCCTTACCAACCGAATGACCTGCTCAGCCGTCATTTTCAGGAAAGCGGCCACGACCTCATCAGCAAGGTCGAAGAACAACTCAACCTGGTTTCCCCCAACAGTCCGAACACCCCCATCTACCGCGACATGATCCTGACCGTGCTGCGCATGGCCCAGGAAGATCACAACCGCTGGAACGCCAAGATCACCCTGCAGACCCTGCGTGAACTGGAACAGGCGTTTCGAACGCTCGAACAGTTCAAGGGGCGGCGCAAGGTCACGGTGTTCGGCTCGGCACGTACACCGGTAGAGCATCCACTGTATGCCCTCGCCCGGGAACTTGGTGCCTCACTGGCCCGCTCGAACATGATGGTCATCACCGGTGCCGGCGGTGGAATCATGGCCGCTGCCCATGAAGGGGCCGGTCGCGACAACAGCCTGGGGTTCAACATCACCCTGCCCTTCGAACAACATGCCAACCCCACCGTGGACGGCACGGGAAACCTGCTGCGCTTCCACTTTTTCTTCACGCGCAAGCTTTTCTTCGTCAAGGAAGCGGATGCACTGGTGCTCTGCCCCGGCGGCTTCGGCACCCTGGACGAAGCACTGGAAGTACTGACACTGATCCAGACCGGCAAGAGCCCGCTGGTGCCGGTGGTGCTACTGGACGCGCCGGGCGGCACGTTCTGGCAAGGAGCGCTGGACTTCATCCGCCAACAACTGGAGGACAACCGTTACATCCTGCCAACCGACCTGAAGTTGATGCGCCTGGTCTACAGCGTTGAGGAGGCGGTGGAGCAGATCAATCAGTTCTACGGCAACTTCCACTCCAGTCGCTGGCTCAAACAGCAATTCGTGATACGCATGAATCACAGGCTCAGCGATCCGGCACTCGCTCATCTGCACAAGGCCTTCGCCGATCTGTGTCTGAGCGACGGGTTCCATCAACACGCCTACAGCGGCGAAGAACACGACGAAGTTCAATTCAGCCATCTGACGCGACTGGCCTTTGCTTTCAATGCCCGGGACCACGGGCGCCTGCGAGAGCTGGTGGACTTCATCAACTTGCCGGAAAACTGGGCCCAGTCAAGGCCACAAACAACACAACCCTCCCGTGAACCGTCAAAGGTAATCTGAAGGCAAAAAAAAACGGCCCGCTATCAAAATAGCGGGCCGTTCGTTTTGCTCACATCGGTTAATCGTCCATCCCTCTGCCGCTGAACAAGCGGTTGATCATCTCCATCGAGAACCCCCGATACGCCAGAAACCGGCCTTGTCTGGCTCGCTCCTTGGCGTCGGCGGGAAGCTGGCCGGAGAATTTCCGTTGCCACGTGTCTGTCAGCTGCTCTTGCCAGTTGATACCGCTTTCACGCAAGGCAAGTTCGATATCGGCACGCTGCAGGCCTCGCTGGCTCAGTTCTTCACGAATCCGTAACGGGCCATAACCTGAGCGGGCGCGATAAGAAACAAAGCTTTCCAGATAACGGGCTTCGGAAAGCAGCCCTTCTTCCGTCAATCGGTCGAGGGCTGTTTCGATCATTTCGGGTGGAGCGCCGCGCTGGCGCAGTTTACGCGTCAGCTCGACTCGACCGTGCTCGCGACGTGCGAGCAGATCCATTGCGGTTCGCCGCACCGCGACGAGGGTATCGAGTACGGCGGTTGTCATCGGTGCAATCAGATGTCAGCGTCAGCCAGGTCGTCTTCGGTCTCTGTGACCGCAGAGGCCTTGGAGTCAGCGATCACGGCTGGCGACAGCAGTTTGTCACGCAGTTGCTTCTCGAGCTTCGCCGCGACTTCCGGGTTGTCTGCCAGGAACTTGGCCGAGTTGGCCTTGCCCTGACCGATCTTGGTGCCTTCGTAGGCATACCAGGCGCCGGACTTCTCGACGAAACCGTGCAGCACGCCCAGGTCGATCATCTCGCCGTTCAGGTAGATACCCTTGCCGTAGAGAATCTGGAACTCGGCCTGACGGAACGGCGAAGCCACCTTGTTTTTCACAACCTTGACACGGGTTTCGCTGCCGACCACTTCGTCGCCTTCCTTCACCGCGCCGGTACGGCGGATGTCGAGACGAACCGACGCGTAGAACTTCAGCGCGTTACCACCGGTGGTGGTTTCCGGGCTACCGAACATCACGCCGATCTTCATGCGGATCTGGTTGATGAAGATCACCAGGCAGTTGGCGTTCTTGATGTTACCGGTGATCTTACGCAGCGCCTGGGACATCAGGCGGGCTTGCAGGCCCACGTGCATGTCACCCATTTCGCCTTCGATTTCAGCCTTCGGCACCAGTGCCGCCACGGAGTCGACGATGATCACGTCAACGGCGTTGGAGCGCACCAGCATGTCGGTGATTTCCAGGGCCTGTTCGCCGGTGTCCGGCTGGGACACCAGCAGGTCGTCGACGTTGACGCCCAGTTTGCCGGCGTACTCAGGGTCGAGGGCGTGTTCGGCATCGACGAATGCGCAGGTCGCGCCGGCCTTCTGGGCCTGGGCGATCACGGACAGCGTCAGTGTGGTTTTACCGGAAGATTCAGGACCGTAGATTTCAACAATACGGCCTTTTGGCAGACCGCCGATGCCGAGCGCGATGTCCAGACCCAGAGAGCCGGTGGAAATGGCCGGGATCGCTTGACGATCCTGATCGCCCATACGCATTACGGCACCCTTGCCGAATTGACGTTCGATCTGACCCAGGGCCGCAGCCAAGGCTTTCTTCTTGTTGTCGTCCATTAAAGTCCTCACGTAATCAATAAGGCCTGACGGCCAACACCTGTATAAGTAGACAGTATTATTCCACAGCGTTCGCGGATCGCCTACCCCTGATTTTCGATTTCTCGTGCCGCTAGTCGCAGCAGCCCCTCTAGCGCGGCCTTCACCGTTTGTCGGCGGACTTCATCGCGATTGCCGGGGAAGTGCTGCACTTCGCTGGAAACCGCATCCCCCACGCCCCAGGCCAGCCACACCGTGCCCACCGGTTTGTTCGGCGAGCCGCCGTCCGGCCCGGCGATACCACTGACCGCCACGGCGAACCGCGCACGGCTGTGTTTCTGTGCACCGCGCACCATCGCCTCGACCACCTCGCGACTGACGGCGCCCACCGTCCCGAACAGTTCGGCGGGCACGTTCAGTTGCTGGGTTTTCTGTCGATTGGAGTAGGTCACATAACCGGCCTCGAACCATGCCGAACTCCCCGGAATCCGGGTAATCGCTTCGGCAATCCCGCCACCGGTACAGGACTCGGCGGTGGTGACGTGGGCGTTAAGCAATTGCAGGCGTCGGCCAAGTTCGGCCGCCAGTTGGGTGATTTCTTTCACGGCGCGCTCCGGATCGGATGGAATGCGTACCACCGTACACGAGCCGGTTGCGCTTTCAATACACAGACTCATTCAAAATGTGCAGGCGCCAGCGCTCTGATATAGGCCTGACAGGCCTGCAGGGCAATCAGTCCGCGATCGCCTTCACCGGTGATGGCGACAATTCGTTGAGCATGCGCCGGGTCAAGTCGGGCGCGTACGGTTGCATGATCCACGCCGCCGGTGCCGGAGGCGGCTGGCACACCGCAGCCTTGGGCAGCGTCGCCTGCGTCGATGAGGACTGACAGGCGCAGATCAGCAGTGGCAAGGCGATCGCGCAGGCGATCCTGATCACGTTGGGCATCGCTGAGTGCTCGATAATGGGTTTGTTCACTGGCCGCGAGCCGTTGCTCCAGGGCCAGACGCTTGTCCTGCTCGGCCTGTTGCGCCGTAGCGGCGGCCAGAGTCAGTTGATTGAGAGTTTCGGCATGCTGTCGGGCCTGCTCGGCCAGTTGGCGGCCGTAGCGCCAGTCCTGGAATTGCCAGGCCAGCGCGGCAGCCCCCAGGACCAGCAATACAACACCGGTTACACGCCAGGAGATGGACATAACACCGCCCTCGCCCGCGCCCAGATATCCAGGCGATCCTGCAAGCCGTTCAACCCGCCGTTGATTCGACGGGTGATGGTGTTGAACTGATCGCGATCCGCCAGTTCGTTCAAACCGTTCTGCTCCCAGAACCACGCGGCGGACTCCGCCGCCCACTGTGGTTGCTCGAGCAATTCGGGTAACGACAGCAGACGCTCATCGCCAAACAGCCCGAGACTGCACTGGCGATAGTTGGTGCGGCCGGTGATCTGGATCAGACCGCGACCGCGATACTTCTGCCCGTCACCATCGGCTTCCGGCGTATTGCCCAGGCGCAGGGCCAGCGTCCCCGTGTCGTACTTGCTCAGATACTGGTTGTTGCCCAGTTCGCGCACGTAGCGCAGTTGCCCGGACTCATGGCCGACCTGAGCGAGAAACGCAGCGACGCGCTTGGGCGTATCGATGCGATGACGCGCCATGGCGTCGTTGAGCGGTGAAACAAAAACGCCCGCTTGGGAGCGGGCGTTGGGCATGATGTTGCTAAGGTTGTTTTCTGTGATTTGCATAATGCTTGATCCTCCCTGGATTGCGCCGATTGAATCATGGCTGGCGACCGAATCCGGTCAGCCATTTCTTTGCCAGGGTTTTCAGGGCGCCATCAGGGGCACTGTCTTCTTGCGACGAAAACACCCAGCCGAGGGTGCCGAAGTTCGCCGACCAGTCGATTTGTGGTGCTGGAGTGATCTCGGTGATATCGACCCAGAGCAGATCCGGGTGAAACATCTCGACCATGTTTCCGTCGGTCGAGAACAGTTCGACCACCGTGTCGTTGACGATGCGTGCGTAGGTTTTCATCAAGCGTACTCGTAGATGATCACGACACCAGGGGCACCTGATGTTCCTGATTTACCAGCCAGATTGGGGCCGATTGCGACCCCGCCGCCACCGGATCCATATCCCGAGCCGGGGAAGCCGGGGAAGCTGGTAATGACGGTGGTGCCGAACCCGAGGCCACCACTGCCCAACGGAGAGCTGCCACCATGCCCCGCCAGCGTCGAACTATTGACCGAGATGCCCGGTGATCCCGGGGCCCCGGCTGAGTTGACGATGTTCCCGCCAGACGCAGTTTCACCGGGATACCCGCCCACACAAAGTCCTGCCGACGATCCGGAAACAACACCGACCCAGAGGGAACCCTGACCTCCCGGTGCCGATACCAGCGAGCCCAGCGAGCTGGTTCCTCCGACGCCGCCGTTCGCCTGTGCAGCTCCGGCAGCCCCACCGGCACCGATCGTGACGATCTGGCTCGCACCGATCCTGTCGCTCGGCAACCGGGTCTCGGCGTAACTGCCGGAAGCACCACCACCGGAGACGGCATATTGATTCGCACCGGTCGCTGCAATACCCGCACTCCCGCCACCACCGCCCACGACTTTGACCAATACGGATCGCATCCCCACGGTCGGTGTATAAACACCGCTGACAGCAAATGTCTTCACATTCAACAAACGACCACCCCCGGCATTGCCGCCACTGGCATACACCAGCAACCAACTGTCCAGCGCGGCGCTATACACCACCGAACACACACTGCCGCCGACAATCTCGGCTGACCGTAATGCACTCTGTGCCAGACTCAAAAGCGGTTTGGGCAGAAGACCATTCGGCGCAAACGTGCTCGCGCCGGTATTGGCATTGCCTGCCGTGAAGCGCAGCGTCAGCCCGTCCTTCAACGCACTGATGGCCGGCACATAATTGGCCATGTAGAGATTGGCAGCGCCAATATCCACTGCATGCTTGTCTTCACCGGCCTGGCTGATTTTCTTGATCGCCAGCAGCAACTGCGTCGCATCATTTTCGCTGGGTTCAAGTCCGGCAGACTTGACGACATTCAGCAGCTCATCGGTGATGCCATTGCCCCAGGTCGCGGGGATCAGCGATCCCGGCAACCCGCCGACAACATCTTCATTGACGAACTTGCCGTTCACCAGCCCGATGCCGGGAACGCTTTTCGGGTAGTCCATTTCAGTTTTCCTGATCCATTAGAGTGCCGTTGCCAACCAGCGCGGCGCCACCGGACGATGCTCGCTGAACGGGAAAAACGAAGCCTGTGGCCAGTCCCGCAGCGCGCGCCGAAACGCTTGCAGTTCGGCATATTGCTCGGTGGTCAGCGTGGTGCCGCCGCCATCCTCCAGCTCATCACGGTCGCGGGCCACCAGACCATCGGTGGCTGACAGTTGTGCGGTGCGCCAGCGGCGTTCGATATCCGCCGCTTCATCCGCCGTCGGAGGTGGCGGATCGACCAGGATCGGAAAACCGTTATCGGCCCGCACGCCAATCACCTTCGCAGTGACCGCCAACTCTTGTAGGAGCGAAGTCCAGTAGGCCTGAGGAATTTCGATGACATCGTCGGGAATGTCCGACGAGTTGATACCCGGTACATAGGCGCCCCGGGTACTGGCGCTGAACAACACGTTGAACGGGTTCATTCAATAGCCCTTTGCAAAATAGCTCACGGAACAATTGGCGGCGAGGCTGCCGGCCGCATCACGGATTCTCAGCGTGCAGCCCTGTTGGTTGACTGCAATCAACGCGAGCATCGCTGCATCACCTCCGGCGTGAGTGGCCACGAGCGAAAAGAATCCCCTGGGAAAAGAGATCGGAAACGTCACCACGACATTCCCGCTGGCATTCGACATACCTGTGCCCCACTGATCGATATTCCCACTGAGGTGCTTTTGATAACCGGGATTGGCCACCAGGCCGGAAAACAGTGGGGCATATTTCAGACTGGCCGTACCGTGTACCGTCCAGATACCGTTCTCTTTGACAACGTTGGCACTCTCGCCACTGTTCATCACAATCGAACTCAGATAAGCGCCTTGCGGGCTTATCTGCGTACTGCCCATGCAGGCAATGGTGATCGCTGCGTTGCTGCGACAGTGAAAGCCGATCGTCGCGCCGTTGGGCACACTGAGGATGTCCGGCAAGGTCACGGTGTATGACGAATTGCCACCCAGGCCGATTGAACATCCGAAATCCGCAGCCGTCAGTTGCGTGGCCGCAGACACACTGCGCGCGCTGGCATAGTTGCCAAGTGCTCGCTGAACAAACTCGGACGTCGCCGCCGAACGACTGACATCGAATGGCGCAGCGGTCTGGAACAGTTGAGAACCGCGAAGAGCACCCAACAATTGAGTATTTGACGCCTCACTCGGCGTCAGGCCGCCCGCACGCACAACACCAAGAATTTCCTGCGTGACACCATTGCCCCAGCTCGCCGGGATCAATGAACCCGGCGAGCCTTTGAGCGGGTCTTCATCGACAAACTGTCCGTTCACCAGACCTGCGCTGGGAACACTATTGGGATAGTCCAAGGCTTATCTCCTTATCTGAAAACATGGATTGCGTGATGGCATCAGCCAATCGGGCCGGCCAGCCACTGCGGCGCTGATGGCCGAGAAACGGATGACGGGAATGCGCCGGAATCGGGCCAGTCGCGCAATGCCTGGCGGTACTCGAGCAGCTCCAGGTAGTGCTGGGCCTTGAGCGTTGTCCCACGCCCCAGCTCCTGCTCATCGCGATGGCGGGTGACCCGCCATTCGGTGGCTGCGAGAGCCGACTGACGCCAGGTGCGCTCTACTGCCAGAGGCTCGTTGCCCTCGACCATGGGGGGCTTGTCGACAACGGGACTTTGCGGTTCGTACACAGGCTCGATAGCGGGAGCTATCTCATACATCGACGCGCCGATTTCGACGTTCACGCCATCGGGCACTTGCACCATCGCAGCGACAAAAGCCGGCGCAAACAGTTGCTCGATCGCGTAGTCACCGGTGTCGATCACTTCGACCGCGACACCGTTTTCAATACGTGCATAACGGGCCATCACTCGTACTCCCAGATTTCACAGAAGGCATTGCCGCCGGCGCCGCTGACGACAGATGCGGAAGCGTTGCTCGAACAGGAACCGCTGCCTCCCGAGCCGCGAACACCGGCGGTGCCATTGCCATTCACGCCGACCAGCGGAGCGCCACCATCAAACGGGCTCGGCCCCCCGCCTCCGCAGAGCACTCCCCAGTTGGCGTTGTACATCGCATAGGTGCCGGGGATGCCACGAGCGCTGCAGAGGTTGCCGCCCGTAACGACCTGCCCACCCGCGCCGCCTTGAACAAATCCGGACGCCGTTGCGGACGTCAGGACCGTAATCGTCTGCCCGCCCATGCCGCCCGAAACACTCAAATAAGAACCGAAAGACGCACCGCCGCCCGCCTGACCAATCGCGTTACGTGCGGCACCGCCGGCGCCCAAAGTGACTGGAACACCGGACAGCATTTCCGGCGTGACGTCATACAGGCTCTCCCCGTAAGCACCCGCTCCGCCACCGCCGCCAATCCCTTGATATGTAGCCGGGATCGGCGCACATCCGCCCCCCGAACCACCTGCGCCCACCAACCGCACACGAATCCGTCTGGCTCTCGGGTTTGGCTTGTAAACCGTGATCCCGACAGTTTCGATCTGCCTGACCGTCAGCAGTCGCCCGACCGCATCGGTGATGCCGTAACCGGCCAGGGTGGTCGGGGTATTCTTCAGTTTGGTGAAGTCGACCAGCGCGCCGATGGCCGTGGCCAGCTGATTGGTCTTGCTCTCGTCCGGCGTCAGCCCGGCCGCCTTGATGGCGTTGAGAATTTCTTGCGTGACACTGTTGCCCCAGGCGGCGGGGATCAACGAACCGGGTGTGCCGGCAACGGGGTTTTCATCGATAAAACCACCGTCGACCAGGCCGACGCCGGGGATGCTTTTTGGATAGTCCACGTCTGCACTTCCGAGGTTCTACAGGCAGCCGGATGCCGGCAGCAATCGTCCGCCTGTGAGATTGATAAGGGGGTAGGTTCAGTCAGGCAGCAGGCGAAACAACCACTTTGGCCGGCGCTACAGGCCAGTCGATCGTCAACGGATAATCCGTTTGCAACTCAATCTGGGCCAGCTTGACGGTGTAGCGTTTCCACGCCTGCAGAGCGGTCAACTGTTCGTTGGAAGCTTCGCCCAACTCATAGGCGTATTGCAGCGGTGCGACACGAATGACCACTTCACGCAGGCGATTGTCACGCTCGACGTCAGCCTCGGCGACTTTACCCGCGCGCTCCGCCGCGACATCCAGGACCCAGTCATCGGTGCCCCAGACGTAAAATTCGCTCGGACGCGGTTTGAGCGTCAGGTACTCGGGCAACGGGCCCAGTTCGTTCCAGTAGAAAAAGTTGCCGTTGTCTTTGCGATAGACCGGTCGGTTGCGCAAATCGATCAGTTGCAACGCCGCTCCGTCACGCCACACCCAGACATGACCCGACTCGGCCGGTGGCAAAACCTCGGGCAACTCGATAGCGTTGCCCGGAAGAACGACACCCATGCCCGGGATGACCGGCAACTCGACCGGGCCGTTCAATTCCTGCGTTCTTTCATTCACATAGTAATAAGCCATATGCACCTCAAATAAGTTTCAATCGACCGGGGTACGCAACGTTTCTGGGACGGGTCATCCCCCAGAAGCCACTCGATAGAGGCTCCGCAACTGCGGCAGTGCTGTAGTAGACCAGCCCCCCGAACGTTGTCGGATCAACTCCGATCGTCGAAATGTCGCCGATCCCATGAATGGCCGGAGCGTATCCGTTATCACCGGTTATGTTGGTGCCGCTTTGCCAAGAGCCGGCCACTCGCCCAGTATCGATGTTGCGTTGTTCATCAAGCACCCGGATGAATTCGCCCCGAACCTCCGGCCCGCGGAATGTCTTGATGCCGTCACCACTGCTCCAGCCGCCAGCACGACTGGCTTCTGCACGCAGCATTCCGGATTGAACGGCGTGATCCCACAACCAGGGCCATTCGGCGCGCAGGAATTCCCGACCGTTCAAGGCGCCATAACCGCCGGGGTTCAAGGTGGTCGAGCTTTCGAACACAATCCGCCCCAAAGGCGTCGCATCGAAGCGCCCAACCGGCCACCAGTTACCCGAACCATCACTGCGCAGATGCCACCAGTCACCCGCGCCCACCAGCACCAGAAACGGATAACCGCTGGCGGACAAATGCGTGTGAAACCTTATGCGGTCGTTACCGGCGGCCTGAACCACCAATCGGTTGGCACTGTTGTCGGTACGACGGACGATCACATCCCGTACTCCCGCCAGCGTACTCACTGCCGGCAAGGTAATGGTGGTATCAGCCGTATTGGCGCTGATCAGCACGAGCCCAAGCTCATCGGCGATCAACGCTTTCGAGGCAGACACCTCCGTCACCCGCGAGGTCATGGGACTGGCCAGGCTAAGAAGCTTCTTGAAAGCCGAGAGCAACTGATCGTTGATGCCTTCGGCCGGCGTCATGCCGGCCGCTTTGATCACCCCCAGCAACTCTTCGGTGACACTGTTGCCCCACACCGCCGGAATCAGCGAGCCCGGCGTTCCCGCCACCGGGTTTTCATCGACGAAGCGGCCATCGACCAGGCCTATGCTGGGGACACTTTTTGGATAGTCCACTGTTTGTATCCTTGAGTTAGAAACTGATAGTCCGGCGACGGGACTTTGGATTGCGCGCTCCCCAAAAAAAACGCCTGCGGAGGGCAGGCGTCAGATATGAGGTGAACTCATGATTGTTCCTGGCCTGCATTGCTCATCAAGACAGTCGTGCAAGCCACTTCGGTGGCTGAGGGCGCGCCGAGTCGTCCAGGGTTGGGCTGCTGGCAGGAAGATCGCGCAGGGCCTGGCGATAAGCCTGCAGTTTCGAGAATTGCTTGCTGCTCAGCGAGGGTTGCGCCCCGACATCCAGTTCGTCGCGATGACGGGTCACCAGCCAGTCAGTGCCCGTGAGTTCTTTCGTGCGCCATTGACGCTGTGCCTCGGCTTGCACGTCCGATGCGGCATCCACCTGTGGCGGCGCGCTGAAACGCTCGTTGTCGTACAGCCAGCCTGTGGAAACCGGGAGGCTGACCGGCACCGCAATGCCGCAATCGACATCGCCCGTCACCAGCGCCGTCACCTCTCCATTTTCGATAATGGCCTTCATCCTCAAACCTCCCATCTGACGCGAGCGTTTATCCGGCCCGAAGTGGTCAGGTTCTGTGACCACGCAGTGATCGCCACACGCGCCGTGTAACGATCAGTGAAGCCTCCCTCAGGCATGATCTGGACACCGCCGAAGTTGACCCCGATTTCCTCACTGATCACGCCATAGTCAGTTTTGACGTTGTCATCAAAATCGCTGATCCCAGCCATGTACGCACGAGGTTTGCGTGCCCAGTTCAAGGCAACTGAGTAGTTGCCATTGGCACCGGACCAGACACCGATCGCCTCCAACCGGGCCTTGTTCGCCAGCAGCGTGAGCTTGGGTAAAGTCCCGGCACCGGCGGTCACCACTCTGGCCACCAACATGTCGATGCAGGTGGAGTCGAAACCACCGCCACTGCTGCCGGTTCCCGCTTTCATCGCCGCAGGGATCACATCGGTATCGAGGCCTTTTTGCATGTAACAGACCAGCGCGCCGTTGCGTACCTGCATCCGCAGAAAATAGGTGCTGTTGATATCCAGCACGGGCGAAGCCCACGCGGAGGTGAGCAACCCGCGCGGCCGGGCTGTCATGCCGGCGCTGACTTCCTCGCAGAGGCTGACCAGCACACCGCCCGGCACCGACACGGTGCCGCCAGCGGAAGCGCTCGCGGCACTGACCGCAATACGTCCGTCGGCCGTGGCCACGGTTGGAAACGCCAGCGCGGCGAACGGCAGCGCATCCTGTGACAGAACACTCTTGAGCGACTTGAGCAGTTGGTCCGACTCACTTTCCGAGGGCACCAGCCCCGCCGCGCGGATCACGTTCAGCAATTCCTCGGTCACGCCGTTTCCCCAGGTTGCGGGAATCAGCGAACCCGGCGTTCCGGTCAACGGGTTTTCATCGACAAAACGTCCGTCCACCAGCCCGGAGCTGGGCACACTTCTCGGGTAATCCATCCCGTCACTCCTTCCTAGTCATAGTTGATATGCACCTTGGTATGCGCCGGCGCCGCCCGATGAATCAGGCACTCGAGCGCCGAGCCCGGATTCACGCCGAAGCGCTCGCCCCAGTAACTCGCGCCGAAACGCCGGCCGAGCAGCAAGCGGCCGCCGGTGTTCAGCGTCCACATGAACTGCGCTTCCCAGGTGCCCCAATGCGCCGCACCGAAGCGCGAGCGGCCCATGCGCGGGGCTTCGAGTTCGGTGATGGTGGCGTTGGGGTAACCCTGGCTTTTGGCGATTTCCAGGTAGTAGCCGACGGCCTGGCTGCCGACCGCGAGCAAGCGGCGGCGCACGGCGAGGCGACGGTCATCGAACAGCGGTGTGGCGCCGAGGCACGGGTCGGGCAGGTTCATCACCTGTTCCCAGTCCGGCACCAGTTCGCTGACGCCGGCCGGGTCCATCTCGTTGAGCAGGTCGGCGGCGCGGGCGTCGAGGCGCGCCAGTTCGACGGCGACGCCCTGCAGCACTTCATCAAGTTCCGGCACCCGCTCCGGGTCCCACGCCGGGCCGCTGGGCAGCAGTGCGCGAAGCTGCGCCTGATATTGCGCGGCGGTTCTTATGCCCCCCATACGCAACCTCCGAAGGTGAGCAGTTCGCTTTGACCGGCAGGCACGTCAGCGGTCGGCGCGGTCAAGGTGTGATCGTACTCACCGCCGGCGCTGCTGATGGCTTCGCGGATATGGCTGATCAGCAACGGCACACCCAAATCGGCTTCACGGTTGTGCAGGTCGCGCAGCTGCGCTTCAACGGCGGCGCGCACGGCAGTGGTGTCCGGGTTGACGCTCTTGAAGCGGTACACCACCGGCACTTGAATCGGTCGCTGCACATGCACTTCCGCCGTCACCGGTCGCAGCGGTTCGATGTAGTTCTGGACTTCCGCCAGTTGCTCGTCGTTGGGCACCGGTTGCGGATCTTCATCACGCATGATGAACACCGTCACAGTGCCCGGCCCGAGCAGACCGCCCCGGCACCAGGCGCGAGTAACACCCGGCACTTCCAGCGCCCAGGTTTCATAGTCGCTGGCTGAACCGCCATGGGGGATGACGCGATAGGAACGAATCACCCGCGAACGCAGCGACTCCAGACTCTCCCGCGCCACGCCGCCGCTCAGGCCCGGCGCCAGCACCACGAAACTGTTGCCGACCACGCCGGCAACCGGTTGCACCGGGGTCAGCGCCAGTCCGGCGTCGGCGTTGCCGAGGCTGCCGGCCTCCAGCGCCGCGATGGTGGTGGTGTTACTGCCATTGACGGTGGTGCGCGCGGTGGTGACTTTGTAGGTACGGCCATCGCTCGATTGCAGCAGCGTATCGACGTCCAGAACCGCGCCCGCAGTGGCAGTAAAACTGACGCTACCGGTGGCGACTTGCGCCGGTTTGCGCGGCTGGTTCAGGCGCAGTGCGGCGATGCGTTCCAGAGTCGATTCGTCGGCGGTGTCGGGCAGGATCTGCTCGGCAATCCAGTCAAGGTAGCCATACAGACCGTAAGCGGCACCACCGACGGTGCGGGCCAGGACTTGCGCATCGGACTGGCGCAGCGAATCGCCGGCCAGGTCGCTTTGGGTGCGCTTGATCAGCACCGGCAGCGAAGGGGTTTCAAACGGCATAGATCACCTGCCAACTGTTATCGGGGTTGATGTCCAGGCGTTCGCCGTCGGCCAGGGTCAGGACCGTACGCAGGTTCAGGCGCTGGGCGTCGAGGCGTTCGCTGATGATGTCGATGGCGCTGCAGTGGCCGTCATCGATCAGCCATTGCAGCGCTTCGCGGGCGTAGAACTCGGCGTCCATCTGGGTCTGCCGGGTCAGCTTGACCCGGCGCAGCAGCCACAGCCGCGAGCCGATGCGGTCATCGGCCACGGTTGGAAAGGTGTCGCCCCACCAGCCGTAACGCTCCTCGTCGTCGAGGGCATCGTCGTCGGCCGCACGGCGCCAGGTGAACAGGCTGATCAGCACCGCACGGGTCAGCGCGGCGTGAAGGTTCTGACTGAAGAGCATCACTGACCTCCCGCCGGCACACCGGTCTGGCCGCTGCCGCCCTGCACGCCGCCATGTACGTGCTTGATCTGGCTGACGCCAGCGGCCACCTGATCACCTTGGGAAACGATCTTGCCGGTCTGGTTGATCAGCGGTGTGTCGAAGTTCACGGCGGTGCTGGCGCGAATGTTGAGGGTGGAGGTTTCGATGTCGATGATCCGCCCGCGCTTGAAGTGAATCTTGTCGCCTTCGTCGGTGTAGATCGCCACTTCGCCGGCCGCCAGCGATTGCAGGCGATAACGGCGGTCAGCGACCACCAGCGCGATGGCGTGGGAACGGTCGCCGCCGAGGAACGTGACGACACCCTCGGCGCCGGCCAGCGGATGGCTGGTGAAACCGTAGGGTTCGAAGTGCTCCATGTCGTCGTTCACTTCACCGGCGGTGAGGCGCATTTGCAGCGATTGCAACTTGGAGGCCGAACTGGCGAGCACGACAGTGCCGCGCGCCAGCAGGCGTGTCAGTAGGCTCATAGGGTTTTCCTTGGAGGACGGTGTCGGGCTCAGGTCTTTTTCGGGGGCGTCGGGTTCGCGTCGAAGGTATGCGGCGGCGCCACTTGCAGGGTGGTCACCGAACCTTGCGCCGACAGCGAATACGTCACCTTGGAAATCAGCATGTCTTCATCGAAGCCAAGCACCGGATCCTTGACCCGCACCAAAGTGTTGTGACGCCACAGATCACCGTTGGACTGACGCCAGCCCTGTACCTGATAGGTAGTGGTCAGCGCACGGCCCATGCGCGTCGCGCTCTCCCATTGGGCCCGTTGCTGGGCCAGTTCGAACGTCAGTTGCGAGCCTTCGTTGATGATCGTGGTACGTCGGCGTTTGAAGCTCAGGTCGGCCGCCGTCGATTCCACTTCGCTGGACGCCGCCCCGCTTTTCTTGTCGTTGCCCTTCTGCTGGCCGATCACCCGGTATTCGGAAAACACCTGGCTGAAATCCATCGGCGCATTGGCCGAGAGAATGTTCTTGCCCAGCTCCAGTGCATCGCTGGCGCGGCCGCCACTGCCGGGTCTGGCGAGTACCAGCCGGCCTTCGGCGTCATCGGTGGAAAACACCCGGTACAGGGAGAGCAAACGGTCGATCGACTGAAACGCCGTTTCACCCGGCACGATCGTGTGTTTGCTCAGGCGTGCAGTCTCGGGAATTTCATTGACCACCATCAACGCGTACTCCATGGCCAGAGCCTGGACGATGTTCAACAGTGACTGATCCTGCCATTGGCCAGGGTTGTTTCGCGCCGCACAATCCACCAGATCCTGAGTCTTGGAGCTGCCCTCGATGCTCAGGCTGATCTGCCGCCCGTCATAGCTGATCGGGGCCTTGAACACATAACCGGTGAGCACCAGATCCTTGCCGATCCGCACTTCGCACGGGTCTCCGGCCTTGATCCGCTGATCCACCGTCTGCCCCGGCCATTGCCAGGTGATGTCGAGTTTGAAGGTGCGGAACTGGCGCTCCAGGTCCGCGGTGATCTGCACGCTTTTCCAGCCGCCGTATTCCATGTCGCCGACGGTCAGCGTCACGCGGTTGTCAGTCTCGCTCATGGCTCACTCCCCGGAGACTTTCACTTCGTTGGGTGAATACCCCGGATGAGACAGACCGTTGCGCTGAATGACCTCGGTCACCCGAGTGGCATCGCCAAACTGCTTGTAGGCCACGACCACTGCCGGGAAAGTTTCCTGGAAGGTTTTGCTGACCAGGCGCACACCGGACGAAGCCACTGCCTTGAGGTGCGCGATCAGCGCTTCCTTCACATCGGCGATGGCCTGGTAGTGCGCGGGGTCGGCCTTGTCCTGGGCCTGGGAAAGCGCTTCGGTCAACTCTTTTTGCAGTGCCTGCAGATCATCGGTGACCGGCACTTCCTGACGGGTGATCGGTTGCTTCGATTGCTGGTCCAGCGAAGGTGTCGAGTTCAATTTCACCGGCTTCGACGCTACTGGCATCGAGGCAACCCATTGCGCCACTTTGACGATCAGCGTGTCCTGCACCAGGTTGGCCATCGCTTGCGCGGCGGCGTTGGTGTCCTTGCCCGTGGTGATTTTCGGTGCGTCGGCTTTGCGGATGGCTTCGAGTTGTTGGGACACGTCGGCAATCACGCCACGGTAGCCCTCCTTCGCGAACTCCTTCAGCTCTTTGATATCGCCGAGCAAGCCCTTGAACTCCGCTGCCACTTCCTTGGGCAGTTCCTTGACGGCCCTGACCAGTTCGGTGATCTGCTTGTATTGCGCGATCAGCGGTTTGAGCTGTTCCTTGATCACGTCGTAGACGCCGGTGAGGCTGTTGCGCAGATTGGTGATACCGATCCGTGCCGCCTTGATCAGGGTCATCGCCTGTTCGAAGCGTGCCACCGCCGAGCCGAGCAAACCGTCGGCCTTGATCAGCAGGACTTTTTGCGTGCTGACCGTCGCCGTCGGAAACGGCAGCGGCCGGTCCGGGTAGAACTTCAGGGTGAAGGTCACCATCCCGCCGTCCTGGCGGGTGTGGGTCATGTCGCACTCGCCGACCTTGACCTGCAAGCGGCCCAGCCACGGGTGCACCAGTTCGCCGCTGCCCTGCTCCAGGGCCTGGAGCAGCTTGTCGCGCTGCTCCAGGCAATCGGCACCGATGATGAACGCCGTCAGGTCGTGAGTCTTGGCCTGCTGGCCGAGATCCTCGAAAAACGGCAGGTCCCGTTGCGGATACTCATGCAACTGCCCCTTGCGACCGACCGGGGTTTTCGCCTGGTCGATCCAGAAGCCGACACCGCGAAAGGATGCCGGCAACAAACGGTCACGCCAGTTCATTCGAACCTCCTGCCGATAGCGAGCGATAGCCGATGCGCGAACTGAGCGCCAGCCCCGGTTGATTGGTTTGCGGTTGATCGGTGCGCAGCCCCGCCGGTGCATTTTCGAAGCGAACCGTCAGGCCACCTTCGAGTTGCGTGCGGTTGTTGGCGGCGCTTTGCTGGATCAGGGCGCTGGAGGATTGCGGCAACGGACTGGCCATTGCTGACGAACCGGAAGCGGCCGCCGGGGATTGCCCGGTGATCGTCGCCACAACGCCGGAAAAATTGCCATTGAGCAATTCCCGGATCGGTGCGACGACACTTTGCAGTTTTGCCCACAGTTCGCTGAACCAGCCGAGGATCGGCTCCCAGGCTTGCTTGATCGACTCCATCGGCGATTGACTGAACAATGTGCCGAAGGCGTTCGCGACCGCTAGTGCATCCGTGGTCAACGATGCCCACAAACCGGAAAAGTAACCCTTCAAACCATCCCACTGCGCCATCGCCGATTCCATCGGCGAGAAGTTGAACAGGTTCTGGAACTCGCTTTTCAGCATCAACGCACTCGCCCGCAACACATCCCAGAGCGCGGAAAAGACCTCACCCAGCGGGTGCCAGTTACTTTGAATCAGCGCAAACGGCGACCATGAAAACGTTGATTTCAGTTGCTCCCACCCGGCTGAAGCGGTGGCTTTCATGTTGTCCAGCACACCGGTGAACATCCCCAGAGCCGAACCCCACACGCTGGAAAATCTCTCCGCCAGCGAGCCATCGAATGTTGCCTTGAGCGTGGCCCAACCGGTGGTCGCGCTGGTGGCTGCACGGTTCCAGAATCCGCTGAACACCGTTTGCGTGGAATCCCAGACTTCGCCCAGTTTCGCCTTGGGCGATGTGTACAGATTGGTCTTCAGTGCTTCCATGCCAGTCGCAGCTTTGGCCGCCGCACTGTCCCAGAATTCGCTGAACACCGTTTGAGTCGCACCCCAGACCTCGGCCAGTTTCGCCTTCGGCGAGGTGTACAGATTGGCCTTCAGTGCTTCCAGACCGGCGACGCTTCCGGCGACTGCGTCGTTCCAGTAATCCTTGATGACCACGCCAGCGGAATCCCACAGCTCGCCCATCTTCGCCCCGAAGGCATCCAGGCGTGCGGATGCGCCCTCTGCAAGACGACTGGCACCGGCAACGGCGTCAGCCTTCATTTCTTCCCACTTCTGTTTGGCCGAGGCTCGCATCGAGTCGAATTTCAGCCGCGCGTCCGTTGCCATCTCGTCCCAGCCTTTCTGAACCTTGTCGATACCGCGATGGGTTGCATCGCTGACCGACTGCCAGGTCTCGCTGAAGAATCCGCTGATGGACGCCCAGTTGTCGGTAATCAGTCGCGCGCCAATCACGATCAGCGCTACCGCCGCCGCAATGGCCGCCGCAATCAGGCCAATCGGTGACGTCAGGATCCCCAGAACCGCGACGAGCCCCATCGCACCGACTGTCACGACCGTGAACGCCACCGCCGCTGCCGCCAGTCCCTCGACGAGGTACGGGTTATTCGCAACGAACTGACCAACCGAAGTGATCACTGGCGTCAGCGCCGTGACGATGCCGTTGACGGCCGGCAACAGCGCCTGACCGATATTCAGCGAAATCTTGTCCAGCGCCTCGTTGAATTTCTCGAGGTTGGCCGAGGTCTCGCCGTGGACAACCTTGGGGACTTTCAGCCCCTTGTTCGCCCGGGCTTTTTTCGCCAGCGCATCCTGCGCCTCGATGGCTTTCTTGATGCCGTCCTGGAACGGCTTGAGCAGGCCACCTTCGGAGATGAATCCGGCGACATCCAGCGGCTCGAGACCGCTTTCTTCCATGCTTTTCTTGAATGCTGCGACCTTGCCGCGCAGCCCCTTCATCTCGGCCTCCATTTTCTCGGCGCCCTTGAGCACCACGAGCATGTTGACCGTGACGGGGAAGTTCTGCGGGATCAGGCTCAATTGTGTATTAGCCATCACTGCACCTGCTGCATCGCATTGATCCGTTGCGCGTGCTCCAGCGATTCGCGAAGCACATCCAGTGGCCTGGCCATCATCTGTTCGGGGTCAACCTTCCAGAACCAGGCCAGGTCATAGGCGACCGAAATCAGGTCGGTGATGGCTCCGACGCCGCACTCATGAAAAAACTCGCAACGGCCCAGCTCAGCGCGTTGAGGTCAGCCAGGTCCAGCTGGTTGACCGACGACGGCGGTATGCCGGCGCACACGGCGATGTACTTGGCCGCCACGTCCATGTCGAGGCTGACCTCTTCGCTTTTGTCGATCTTGTACGGCAGCGCCTTGATCGCTCGCACCTCCTGCACCGTCGGACGGCGCAGGACGAGTTCGGTCAGGGGCTCGCCGTGAGCTTCGATCGCAACTTGAAGCTTCACGGCGCCGCTCATTGCCAGGTCCCCTTGATGCCTTCGAATTTCAGTTCGATGGTGGCGTCATCACCCTTGGAGACTGGTTCTTCGACCAGGTAGGCACCGGCCAGTACGTAGACTTTGCCGTTGCTGAATTCGCAGGTGACGGTGATGTCGGTGCCTTCGATCAGCTTCTTCAGCGGGAAGTCGGCGGTGTGCAGCGCGGTCACCTTGAACGACGGCGCGATGTCGGTTTCCTTGTAGAAACCCGGTACGACGGTTTCGCGTTTGACCGCCATCAGCGGGGCTTCGCAGCCGCCATTGATAGTCAGTTGTGCACCGTCGACCTTGACGTAGCAGGTGCCTGCAATCAGTTGACCCATGGTGTTACTCCCTTCAAATAAAAAGCCCACGCAAGGTGGGCTGAAATCACAGTGTCAAACGGGCCGATCAGGCGACGTCGTCGTACTGCAGACGGAACTGGTTGAGCAGTGCGAACACGCGCAGACCGTTGATGTAATCAGGCGGGAACAGCACGTTCACGCGGCTCGGGTCCTGCACGTCGCGCTCGACGATCAGGTGCTCGGCGAACAGCTCGGCGTTTTCCACGTGGCCTTCCAGTTCGAGCTTGGCATATTGGGCGATCAGCTCACCGCGAATGGTCGCCGGGGTGACGATCGGCTGGCCGGCACCGAAACGGGTGCCGTCGGAAGCCAGTTTGTGGCGACCGTATTTGCTGGTGATCACGCTTTGCAGACGACGCACGATGAACGCCGACTGGTGCATGGTTTCGCTGTCCAGGTACGAGTTGTCAGCCTGGCCGTAGGCGTTCTTCTGGTAGGTGGTGATCGAGCGCTGGATGCGCACGTAACCGCCTTCGTAGTACGCGGTGGCGATGCCGTAGTTGAGCAGCGATTGACGCTCGGTCAGGGTGAAGCGCTCGCTGGCCGGAGCCGGATCCACGCCTGGCAGGCTGCCGCTCTGGGTCGGACGGCTGGCGTCAGCGGAGATGAACACCGCAGTGCGTGCAGCCAGTGCCGCAGCTTGTACCCACACCGGTTGCGGAACACCCGGCTCCAGCGCCTGAATGGTCATGTGCTGGTCGTTGCGCGCCTGACCGGCGGCCACCAGAGTGCCGACGGTGCCGCGCTTGGCACTGTAGACGTGACCGAACAGTTGCTTGGCCCACGACCAGCGACCGGTGCTGTCGTCCATCACCGCTTGCCAGGTATTGAGGGTGGCCAGGTCGGACCACGGCAGCGCGATGAATTCGAACGGTTCGTCGCCCAGTGCGGCAACGGCCGCCACTTGATCCGGCACACCGACGCCACCGGTCATGGCGGTGATGGCGGTGGTCAGGCCGGCCGGGGTTTCTTCGCCGTTGCTCTTGCCCAGGCGATTGAATTGCAGGCTGATGTCGTTGCCGCTCTCGCCGGTCCATTTGGCGTTCAGGGTGACGACGCCTTCAGCGGCTGCAGCACTCACCGGCAGATCGGCGGTGGCGTTGATTTTCTGTGCCAGGGCGGTGGCCGCCTGGGCAGCGGTGGCACCGTTGACCACGGTGGCCTGCACGCGGACGCCGCCGACATACAGGTTGAGCACGCCAGCCTGAGTCGCGGTGCCGGTCAGGGTCACTACACCTTTGGCGATGGCGCCAGTGGCGTTGTGCAGTGGCAGGCACCAGATCTCACCGATCGGGTCGGCCTTGCGGAAGGTCTCGTACATGGCAGCCAGCATCGAGCCTTGGCCGCCAATGCTCTTGGCCAGCGCTACACTGGAAACCAGCACCAGTTTGCCGACTTCGCTCGGGGCGATGTTGTCGTTGACCTGCGCCACGATCAGGCGGCGCATGGACGACGACGCGCTATTGGCGGCCGAGTTGTCCATTTCGGCATAGAACAGCGGTACACGAATGTCCGCAGGAATGTTGCTGAATCCGATCGCCATTATTTGGCTCCCTTTTGTTTGGCTGTTGCGGTTTTGAGGGTGATATCGCCGTCGGCCAGACGCCGACGCCACCAGGCGCTGTCCAGCACTTCACGGCCTTCCAGTGGCAGCAGGTCGCCGGCTTCCGGGTCCGGCACGGCACGGCCGGTGGCCGGCACTACGGTGATGCGGTTGCTCATGGGGTTACGTCTCCAGAGAAAGTCATTTCCACGCGCCCGTCAGGGCCGGGGTGTTTCAGGTTGGGGTCGGCCGGATCGATCGCATCGACCCGCACGGTGACCCCGGTAAAGGACGACAAACCGTCCAGTTCGCGTTCGTGCCAACTCTCCGCAGGCTGACTTGGCAGATTGCGGCCCAGCTGGAACTCGGCAAAAAAACGCAGCCGGTAGAAAGCGCGGCTGCTGTCGATCGAGACCGTTTCGCCGCCGTCATAAACGATGGCGCTGTAGTCCGAACCGGGCTTGAAACCCACCAGCGCCCGCCACAGTTCGGCGCGCAGGTCGTGCAACAGATCCAGCGCTTTTGTGGCGTCCGTGGCGTCGAGCACCAGGATGATTTCGAAGCGGTCGCGGATCGGCTGGCTGGCGGAGTTCTGTGCGGTGCTGGCGCTGGCCAGGTCGGCCAGGGGTAAAACATGAGCCGACGGGGTCGGCAAATTCGGGTTGCCTTGCAGCAGCGCCAGGTCGACACCTGTCGCGATATGGCCGGCAAGGCTTGGGCATTGCGCACGCAGCTGCGTGAGGATCGGGGAGATCTTCATGGGGAGCGTTCCAGGTTTTGTGAGTGACCACAGAGGTGTGTGGCGGTGAGGCCGGATGGATCAGTCCTTGGCTTTTGCCTCGGGATCCCGGCCGGTCGCTTCGATCAGGCAGCGATAGCTTTCTTCGCGCTTGCCACTGGCGGTGATTTTTTCAATCGACCAGCGACCGCGCATGAAGTCCGGCCAGGTGTCATCGAGCACCAACAAGCCCTCGGCGACCAGCAGCGGATCACCCGGGCAGGTGATCTTCAGCTTGTATTTCTCGCGCAGCATCTTGCGCACTTCGGCTTCGCCGATGGCTTTGGCTTCTTCCACACTGGCCTGTTTCTGACGAACGACCTTGTAGGGTGCCGAGCCGGTTTTCACCTCCACCTGTTTGCCGGCGTTGGCGTCCCAACAGCAGACTTTGCAACCCTGATTCTGGGTGCGGGCGGTCTCCTCCAGCGTGGCGCTGATGAAGGCGTGATCGCCCGGCCGATTGTTGTGGGTCACCGACAGCCTCACGTCCGGTATCACCTGACCCGACAGGTTTTTGAGCTGCGCCGGTTTCGCCAGTACGTAGAGGTCGTTGAACGGTTTGGCCACCGCGTCGTACTTCTTCGCCAGTCGCGTGATGAAGCCCATGTCGGTTTCATTCGACTGGTCGACATGGGCAATCCTGATCAGCGCCAGTTCGGGATCGACGCGCGGCGAGAAACCGTGCGGCTCGACCAGTTTGCGAAACAGCCCGCCAAGCGTCGTGGGGCCATGACTGGCCGTGCGCCGTTCCTTGAATCCGGTTTCGTCCTTGCCGCTGAAAGGCGCGGCTGTCGCGACCAGCGTCAGGCGCAGCGGGAACAGCGTCGGTGTCAATCGAGTCACCCGGAACTGGCCTTTTTCGACCAGCCCGGTCTCCAGATACCCCACCCGCAGGCCGATGATGCCGCCCAGGGTCGGCAAGCCTTCAAGGCCTTCCAGGTCGAGCACCAGCGTCAGTTGATCGGACTCCATCCCGGCGGCATCGATGTGCTCCCAACTGATCAGGCGCTGGTTCAGCAGGTCCTTGTTGGCGCCGTAGATTTCGATCGCCGGCGTAAATCCCTGTGCCATGCAGCCTCCTTAATCCCAGGCCAGAACCGGTTTGATCGCGGCGGGTCTGCTATCGAGTTCCGGGAGTGTCACCCAGACACCTGCCGGCAGAATCGGGCCGTACTCGGCCAGGGTCGGGTTGAGTGTCCACAGGGCTTCCTCGGCGCTGTCATCGCTGCGACCGGTTTCGCGGTACAGCAGCAGATTCACCGAATCACCGGCCACGCTTCGTACCTTACGCATTGTTGAACTCCGTCAATACGATCACCCACTTGACCACCATCGCGGTGCCGTCATCGATGACCTCGCTCTGGTTTTCGTCGATGCTGGTGATCCGCCACAAACCCCAGTTGCGGCCAATGCCGTCAATCAACGGCAGCGGCGCTCTCAACGCTTGCAGCGCCCGCAGCTCATCGAGCCGGTCCATCGCCACGGCATACATCGAGGTGCCGCCGATGGTCAGGGTTTCGGGCTTCTGCCCTATCTGATGGGCTTTGGGCTTGCTGTTGAGGATCTGCAGCTCGGTCCAGCCGCCATCGGACTTTCGCGCCAGCGTGCTGTACGCAAAATCCCGGGACAGGCCGAAGATGAAACTGCCCAGTGCCATTTGTTGTTTCATGTACCGGCTCCGTCAGTCAGGGCGGCGTCGCGGCGCGTCCCGAGTGGGTTACCCGTCAGCATCGGCATGAATTGGCCGTGGAACTGGCCGGACAGCTGTTGCTCGATAATCGATTGAATCTGTTGGGCAGTGTCGGGTGCAGGACAAGAGACCTGGATGGTCGGAGCGAAGGAAACCTGCTGGTTCTGCGTCTGTGCACCAGAGAGGTCTTTGGCGACTTCGGCGGGAGGGGCGAGTTTGTCCGGCGCGGTGGACATGAGTTTCTCACCTAAAAAGCCTCCTCCTTCAGCGCCCAGCCATCCCCCAACCAGTCCACCGATCAGACCGCCAAGTGCAATACCTGGCGCCAACCCTACACTTCCAATGGCGGCGCCGATCGAGCTACCGGCGACTGCGCCGGCCCAGGCACCACCGGCTTCACCGAGCCCCTTGCCGATCTGCTGTTTGTCACCGCTGGCAATACCTGCGGCGACAGCCGAAGCACCCATCACCGCCTTCGCCTGCCAAGGCATCCAGCGCGAGGCCGGCTGCACCGATGCGAGCGCAGGCTCCAGCCGCGGAGCGCCAACCCTTGCAGTCTGTTCGAGTATTTTCAGACCGTTGCCAGCGCTGGCACTGCGACTGGCCAGAGCCAGGCCCTGAGTTTCAGCCACGGCCGTCGCAGAGGTTGCTGCAGACAAGCCGAGCTTTGAACGACCGGGAAGGTAACTGGCAGCTTTATCAACGATCCATTTGCCTCCCCGGTCTTTCAGCTCACCGACCACCGCATCGGTCACGGCGTCGAACACCGGTTTGATCCAGGCCGTCGCCGTCAGAACGGCACCCGTGGTTTTCGGGTAGGTTTCGGCCAGATCGCTCATCGTGTCTATCGAATGGCTCTCACCGTTTTTTTCGATATCCGGCGCCAGTGCATTACCTTTAGCGACCGACAAACGTTCCTCACGAGCATTCTTGATGTTCCACTGCCCCTGCTGAGTTTCGGCAAGTGCCAGTGCGGACTGCCTCACCGAGCTTTTATCACCCAGCTTCGATGTCGCATATTGGCTTTTGTCGCTCACGAGGTAAAAGGCTTCATTCACCTTGCCCAGGTCCTGGGACAGCGACAACGCGGCCTCTCCACTATCCGCGAACAAGGTCCGGGCCAATGTCGAGCGCTGTTCCACCGGTCTGGCATTCAGCGCCGCAAACACCGATAGCACGGCGCCTTGGGCATTCTGCTTGTCAGGATCACGCATGGCTTCGGCCACTGCCTTGGGATCCAGACCCAACTGCTTCCAGGCACCTTTTTCGGCCATGGATGCTTGATCGCCCTTGCCCAGCGCACTGGAAATGTTCTTCAGCGCATTGCCGGCATCGTCTTTTTTCGCGCCGCTGTTGAGCAACGCTGCCGTCAACGCTGCAGCCTGTTCAGGTTGCAAGCCTGCGCTGATTGCCGCTTCGCCCGACTGCTGCAAGACAGTACCGATATCCGCTGTCTGCACATCTCCGGGCATTTTGCCGAGATGGTTGGCCGCATCCGCCAGATCAAGGGCTTGATCGCGCGAGAGCTTCATCGAGGTGCGCCAGACCTTCAACATTTCGCCGGCTTCCAGCCCCGAAACCTTGAATGCCGATGCAGTGATGGCCGCATCGCTGGCAAAGGTCAGCAACTCGTGCTTCCTGCCTTCCTCGTTTACCGCTTCGCTGCCGATTCCCGCCTTGGCTGCCAGGGTTTCAATCCTGACCAGATCGACCCCGGTCGTACCTCCGGCAGCCACCAGGGTGGCACTGGCCATTTTCAGGCTCGTGAGCGCCATGTCTTTCCCGCCATCGCGGGAAAGCTGCGCCACACTGACAAGAGTGGCCGCCGCCGAATCCATGGCCATCGCGGCCTTGCGCATCTCGGGAAGCTCAGCTCCCCCGGAGGATTTTTCCGGTGCTTTCTGTCCGCCGGACGACTCACTCCTGGCTCCGGCACTCACTGCCTGCGGCAACGCACGCAAGGCGGACAGTGTCACGCTCAATGCATCGATTGCCGTCGTCAGCAGCTCGATTCTACCGCTGGCCGTCAGCAGTGCCTGGCGCAGGCCGCCGGTCTGTTCCACGGCAAACTGCCCGGTTCCTGCGTTCAGCGCGGCAGTGCTCAGGGTGATACTGCCGAATCCTGCGCTTGTGCTGTCACCGGCATTCATGAGCGTATTTTTGCTCTCTGCCATGCCGCTCTACTCCTTTTTCACGCCAAGGCGAGTGATCGCTATGTCGTAGCGGCGCAACGCCTTTTCGGCGTCCCACTCCAGAATTTCCGCCTCACTTACCGGGTAAATGAGCGGCACGATATCGAGGATTACTTCGATGTCGCGTTCTGAAAGAAGGCCGCCGGCTGGTTTAAAAAATCGTCGATGCGCACCTGCAATTGCGTCCAGTCCGGGACGGTCATCAGGGCCAGATCGGGGATCATCAGGCCGGTGCAATGGGCGGTGATGAACTCGGCGCGTTCCTTGGCCGTTTTCAGTTTCTTCATCACTTTGGTGGCCCGCAGCGCCGGCATTTCCAGGCTCAGCGAGGTCACGGTGCGGCCGGTGACGGCGAGCGGTTGCAGCAGTTGCACCTGGTCGGGATCGTCGGACTTTTCCGCGTCTTCGACCTGGTCGAGAAAGTACGACGCCGGACGGGTCGACATCTCGTGCACGTACTGCGCGATGCTCACGTAGTCCGGGCGCTTGAGCTGGTCGAGTTCCTTGACCGACAACCCGGTGGCCAGCAGCGCCAGTTCGAAGAACTGATCGTCTTCGTCATCACCGGCGCGCTCCAGCGCTTCTTTCTGGGCGGCGTAGAACAGGGGCTTGAGCTGGATCGATTCGATCTGCGAGCCGTCGTCACCGGTGATCGGCGACAACAGGTCATGCTTGGGTGGCATCCACGACATGAATGAATTCCTTGGTGATTCTTGAGGGGTGTTGCAGTCCCTTGTGGAGGCGGCGCACCGCCGCTCCCACAGGGTTTTGTGATTGCCCTTAGCCGAGGCTTACGGCATCAGCACCGCACGACGGGCATCACCGAGGATGTCGACGCCGTTGAGTACGAACTTCTGGGTACGTACATCGATGTCGATCACCGGAATGCCGTTTTCCAGGCGGTTGTAGGTGCGGCAGGAGAACTCAAGAGTCGTCAGGGCTTTGCTACCCATTTTGATTGCTTCTTCACCCAGGGTTTTGAGCTTGCCGCCGATGGTGTGATAGGTGAACCAGGTGTTGCCGTCCTGATCCTGACCGGCTTCACGCACGTTCAGCAGAATGTCGTCGCCCAGTTTCACGCCCATCGCCAGCAACACTTCAGCACCGGTGCCTTGCAGCTTGAGTGTGGCATTCAGCGCCTTCGCACTCTTGGCCATTTCCTCAACGATGAAGCGCCCGCCCGTCATGCTTTCCATGTCGAAGTCGATCTTCGGCGGAGTGAATTCCTCCACGGTCGCCGACAGCGGCAGGCCTTGCAGGGTGGCCGCGATGGCCTGTCTTACGCGGTTGGTAAACATTAGAGAACGTCCTCCAGGAACTGCTCGATGATTTCATCGCGGGCGTTGAGTTGATAAACCATGTGTTCGTTCGGCGCGTAGCGGCCGTAGTCGATGACCACGTACCAGGTGCCGTTCTTGTACTTCTCGACGCTGTTGAGTTCCGGGTGCAGATAAACGCTGCCGCCAGGAATGGTTTCGTCGGCGACCAGAGTCTGCAGCCAGTCGTTGATGCGTTTGACTTCCTGATCCATGAACGACTTGGTCAGGTTCTTGGCCATGGCTTTCTGGCCGGCCTTCACCAGCTTGCGGCTAATGGCATCTTCCAGACCGACGTAGCTGATGAACTTGCCGGTGATCGAGCGGTTGCCCAGCAGCGAGAAGCCGCCCAGCACGGTGCGGGCGTAGTAGCTGACACCGTAGCGATTGAGCAGATCGCCTTCGGTGGAGGTGTCGAGGATGTTGTATTCAACGACCCGGGACACGTCTTCGGCGTAGGTCACCTGGTTGCCCGGGCTTTCCCATTGCTTGACCTTGGCCAGCGCGGCGATTGCCAGACTGGATGGCGCGAGGAAGACGTTTTTCTTCGCCGCTTTCGAGTACACGGCGGGCATGTTGTGCACCACCAGGCAACGGTCGAAACCCAGATCCGCACCGCCCAGTTCCTGGCTGTACAGCACCTGATCGGCGACCGAGGCGTCCTTGCCGTCCAGCACCACACGGGCCTTGATGCGCTTGCCGAACGAGGCGAACTCGCTGGCCACAGCCTTGGTGCCGGTGAAGCCCGGCGCGCCGATGATGGTCAGGTCTTCCGGAACGCTGCCCAGTGCAGCCAGACCAAGCTTGCGGCCGGTCACCGGCTCAACGCCGCCGATCACCGCGTTGACGGTGTCGGCCGGGGTCGCGCCCGCCTCGACGATCACCACGTACACCGGCACCTTGACCACTTTGAGGATCTGGTAAACCGCGTGGTACAGGGTGCCCTCTTCCGAGCCGGTCGGATCGAGCAGCGCGTGGGTGGTGAAGCTGTTGATGCGAAACGGTGCGTTACGCGGAATCAGCGGATCGGCTTTCGGCGCGGTGCCGACCAGACCGATGACGTTGTCACCCAGGCCACCCATGGCCTCGGGGGATTCGGTGGCATTGACGGTAATGCCGTTGTGCTCGAAGTTCAGAACCTCAGCCATAGTCAGTCAGCCTTCTTGGCAGTGGCCTTCACGGCCTTGGTGGTAGGTGTTTTCAACTCCAGTCGACCGGCGCTGTGCAGGGCACTGGCCTCGACATCGAGCAGATCGAGTTCCTGGCCGACGCTCGACCAGTGCCCACCGCCGGTGGGGAATGGAACGAGCACGGTGTAGGTTTGGCGGGTTGCCATTTTTCGTTTCTCCATAAACGGGAAAGCCCCTCGTTGGGAGGGGCTTGGCGGGTGTTGAGTTTTTTAGGGGGGAAAGAAAACGCCCCGGGGTGCGGGGCGCTCAATGGGTCTGCAACGCAATCCAGTCAGGTTGTTTGGGGCGAGCCTGTTCGTCGGGAAAACGCTCTGACTGCGGCCAGTCGCGCAGGCTCTTTAGATAAGCCAGCAGCGCTTGATACTGATCGACGGTCAATGTCGTCTGGCTGGACATTTCGAGTTCATCGCGATGACGCTCGCGCAGCCATTTGACGCTGTCGATTTCGCCGTCGCGCCAAAGGCGCTCGCGGTTGGCCTTCGCTTCGGCATCCATCTCCGGCCGTTTGAGCACAGGGTTTCCGTCGGCATCCGCAACGATCACCTGTGACTGCGCTTGGCCGGCGAGCAGTTGCGAACGCATCGGCGCAGTGATCTTCACTGCGTCCTGCGGAATGACACCGTGAACGGTGTCATCGTAGAAACCGCCAGTGGAGGCGGCATAAAAAAGTGACATAACCTGTTCTCCTGATTACCAGCCTATCGAAATCCACGGGCCATTCGGCTGGCCACTGCTGCCGAGAGCTGAAACCGCGAATTTCGTTGCGCCTCCATACATGACGCAGAGGGTAGACGTGATACTGACAGAGCCGATCGAGCTGCTGTTGCCGACCAATGTCATGACAGAAACGTTCGGGAACGCAATCGGATAGGTCACTGTCATTTGGGCACCGGCCGCAATGGCTCCCGTGGTTCCCCATTGAATGACCAAACCGCCCAGCCAGCTCGGCAATATCAGATATCCGTTTGCCGCCTTGAGCGCCGAGAATCCCCACCGCAGTTTCTTCGGCGTGACGATCGTTTGATCGTCGTTGCCAGCGTCTGTCTGGGCCTGAGTGGCGGTCTTCGCAGTGCCCTGATTGAGTTCGGTGGCTTGCTGCGCCAGAACGGCCAACGCGGCAACGTCGATGTTTCCCTGATTGACCTGGGCGCCCCAGGCTTTGATGCACCACATGACAGCGATGTTGCGCGGACGCGCCTCTGAACCGCCCGCCGAGGAAGTAGTGACATTGGAACTCTGAAAGTCACGCCCTGGGCCAGCCGCCAAATGACCATACGAGTAAATCGTACCAGCGGCTGTATGTGTATGTGCCTTGTTGTCATCAGCCTGCCAACTGCCAATGCCACGCCCGGCATCCACCCCTCGCCCATGATCCCAACCGCGCAAAAATTCCCCACGCGCTTCCGGCAAACGGAAGTTACCGACGCCCTCATCACCCTTGTTGAACTTGCCACCCAGATAGGCGCTCAAGTCCGGGTAAGTCGCGCTGCTCTTGACGCTGTTGTCCAGTTCCAGAAAACCCGGCGGTGGCGAGTCAACCGGGAACGCGACAATCGACCCCACCGGCAATGCCGAGGCCTTGGCAATCAGTGCTTCGACTTCTGCCTTGGTGTAGGAGTCCTTGATGCCGAAGCCGGCCAGCGTGTCGGGATTCGAGCCGGCCGTTGCGCGGCCATATTCGTCTACGCTCAGACTTTTGTAGGTACCGGCAGCAATCCCGGTGCGACCTGCCAGCATCTTGAAGGTCAGCGCGGTAGTGCCGAGAGTGATCGGCGCGTTGGTGGTCAGGTGCCACAGCGAATCACCGTTGAGCGTGCCCTCTTCCACCATCACCGTCAGGCCCGGTGTGACCTTGGCGCTGACGTTGGCATCGTTGGCCCGAACCCAGTCACCGTTGGCGACAATCCACAGACCGTTGTCCTTGGCCAGGGTCTGGTTCGGCAGCAACACGCGGTCACCGGCGATCACCGCCACATCGTCGATCTGCTGCGCACCGTTCAACACCACGTTGGCGGTGGCGGCGACGCGCACCGATTGTTTGCCATCGAGTTTGCCGAGTTCTTCGGCGAGGTAACTCATGACCCACGCACGAGTGGCCTTGACCACGGTGTCGTCGATCAGCAGCGTCACCAGCGAGGCATTGCTGGTTTCGAAAATCGAGCGGATGTAGAACTCTTTGCCCGAGCCGGATGTGGCCAGCACCGGTTTGAACGACTCCGGGTATTTGACGATGGCGTAAAGAATGCCGGTGTCGGTCCACAGCCCGGCTTCACGCACGTACCAGCCGCCGACGTCCGGCGGAATGGTGACTTCGGCGAGCAGCCAGCTCGGATTTTTCTCGTCCTGGAACAGCGCGTTGAGCGGTCCGCGCCAGACTTCGCGTTTCAGCGCAGTAGCTGTCGCGGCCGGGTTGTAGACCGCGCCGCCGCCATCGCCGACGGAAATCTGCGTCAGCTTGATCGGCACGCCCGCTGCCTTGCAGGCGGTTTCGTAGGCAATCCCTGCGTTGGTGAGCAGGGTGTAATAGTCAGCCATTCAGGCCCCCTGAGGATAAATAGTGGATGTTTCGACGGTGTAGAGACCGGCCGCCATGAAGGCTTCACCGGAGGTTTCGAGGGCTTCGAGGAACACCGGATAGACCGTGGTCAGCTCGCCGCAAAAGGTCGCGGCGCCGATCACATGAGAGCCGAAGGCGCTAAGGCCGACCGACACCGACAGCACGTCCCGTTCACTCTTGGCATCGGCCAGGCGTCGGTCGAGACGGGCGTCGATTTCTTCGCTGTAGGGTTGTTCGGTGAAGGCTCGCACGGAGAAGCTGTAAGGCGCGCCCGGCGGAGTCTGTTCATACCAGGCGCGGACTTCCGGCCTCAGTTGCAAGCCCTTGGCGGCGTTTTCCAGAGCCTTGCGAGTGCCGGCCTGGCGCGCGGTGGGCCAGGCCAGTTCGACGGTCAGGCGTTTTTCCGCTTCCGGCGCATCGGTGCTCCATTCGGCCACGCCACGATCCGCGGCCAGATACGGCAGAAACGCGACGGGAGTTGAAGCCGGATTCATCAGTTCGGGAAACGGCGGCGCAATGCGGTCAAGCAAGGTGCCGAAGCCGATATCGAGTGCCCGTTCCAGCGCCGAGCTGTTGGCCGGCAGCAGGGTCGGACGAGGCGTCTGGTCCGTCATAGCGTCTGCACCTCGACTTCGACCGCCGTGCAGTACGGCGCTTGAAACGCGGTGCACACGATGGGTGTCAGCGGTTCAAGAATCTGCAATTGCACGGCACCGGCGCTGTGCAGCGTGTAGTCGATCCAGCTCGGATCGACCCGGCCTTCCAGACGATGGCAACTGTCGGCGTAGGCTTGCAGATGTTGCTCGGCGGCGACTTTGGTCAGGCCCGAATCCGGGCCGGAATTGATCTTCGCCACCACGCGGATCTTGTAGCGCTGAATCTCGGCGCCCCTGACCGTAACCTTGTCGGTTTCCGGGCAGACATCGGGCCGCGCAAAGTGTTGGCGCACGCCGTCGAGCAGTGTGGCGGACGGTGTGCCGTCGGCGTCGCGGGACAGCACAGTCACCTGCACTTCACCGGGGGCCGTGCGACGACCATTGCCATCCTTGACCTGCGCGGCGAGGCCGTCCGGGGCGAAGGTGTAGGTGACGTTCACCACACCGGCATCGGTGGATTCGACTTTCACCGCCGGCCGTTCGCCGAGGGTGAACACCTCGCGGCGGTATTGCATCCGCGAACCCGCCGCCGGCGCATGGGGCGCCAGGTAGTAGCGCAACCGGGCGTCATCGTCGCTTTCGTAAATCGCTGGCACCGGCGGGAATGCCGCCGGGTCGCCCGGGTCGAGCAGCTGTCGCTCCAGGCCCATGTCCGCCAGCCGCGCATCGAGGTTGCTGCCGGTCGCCCACCACGCCAGCATCTGCTTGATGCGGGCGTTGTATTTGCGTTCGTGGGTTTGCAAGCGAACGCAGAAAGCTTCCAGCGCCATGGTCAGCAGTTCGCTTTCGTTTTCCAGGCTGGTCTTGAGTTTTGCCGCGCTGTCCGGCGAACGGCTGCCGACGTACTCGAGGACGAAGGTCTTGAACTCGGCGAGCAGATCCTCGAAGGCCTCGACCTTGATCAGTGAAGGTTCGGCCAACTGGTTCTGGCCAGGGATCAACATGCTCATGTCACGACCTCGAAAGTCTGTTGGCGGTTTTTCCAGGTGCCGGCAAACCGCAGCAACAACCCGGCGCCCTGACGGCTGGCGACGATCACTTGCGGCTGGAAGTCGCCGATACCGTTCTGTGTGTTGTAGAACGCTTGCGCGGCGTGGCTTTGCGCCAGAAGCAGAACGTCGTCACCGAGGTTCTGTCCCAGCAACGTGGGGATCAGCGACCCGTACAAGGGCCGCTTCTGCCGTGTGCCCAACGGCGTGGTCAGGGCCCGGGTCGCGCGCTGCACGAATTGCAGCCAGTCGTCGACCGTGGCCCCGGTGTCTCTATCGATTCCGATCATGGGAGGCTCTTGATTCAGGGGCTGATGACGCGACCCTGGTGATCCACCAGCGGGCCGCTGAAGTGAACGCCCGAGGCGTCGATCGTCAGGCCGACGGCGCCCAGTTGCAGGTTGATCGCTTGCGGCGTCATCGCCAGCCGCGCAGGGCCGATGCTCAGTTCAAGCGCTTCGCGAGAGCCGCTGAAAGCTGCAGGACCGTTTTGCCAGTGCAGCGTGTGAGAGGCATCGTCGTAGCCACTTTCGCTGCCATCGACATGCACCCGCCGCGTCAACGTGGGGATGGTGGCGGCGGGTGGAAAGCGGTCACTGTTCAGACCGAACAACGCCACGCTTTGCGCACCGCTTTCGCCACTGCCGTAGTTGAACAGCAGACACTGTTCGCCCACGCTCGGAATCCGCGACTCGCTTTGCGCACCGGCACTCGGGTTGAAGAACTTGATGGCCGGGGTGAGCAGTCCACCGTGGCTGACCTTGCAGGTGTTGCTCGCCGCATCGACTTCCTGACAGATGCCAATGCGGCAATAGCTTTCAGCGCGTCGGTGCAGGTCTTCGATCTCCGCTTCCATTTCCGCCAGGCGCTCGATGATCGGACCCAGTTGCATTCGCAGTAATGCGTCGAACATCGGTCAGGCCTCCAGCGAGGTGTATTGGTCGGGGTCGTCGATATCGCTGACTTCCCAGGTGCGGGCGAATTTCGGTGTGCCGAGCGGGTCGTCGAGCAAGGTCGGACCCAGGTAGAGGGTCTGGTTGAATGTCAGGGTCCACGCCTTGTTGGGCTGATCGGCGCGAATCGCCAGCGACGGCAAGCCATCGATGTTCATCGGCAGATCGCATTGATCGCCTGGCAGGCCCCAGCGGTTGTCGGTGATCAGGTTTTTCAGGGCGGCGATCAGATCACACGCGGCAAACGCGGTGGCGGAAATGGCCGGAATAACCTGAAGGGACAGCGTCAATGCGTGGGCAATGCGCCCATTGGCGGCGCGCTCTCCCGGTGCATTTCGTTCGATGTCGATCAACACCCAGGCCTTGTCGCCGGGGGTCGTGAAGTCGTCGTGATTGCCGACTTGTACGTTCAGGTCGGCGTTATTGCGCAAGGCTGCCGCCATTGCCGTGAACAGCTGCGACGGCTGCAAAATCGGTGTGGGCATACATGACCTCCTTTTCGAATGTCCACGCGCAGTCCCGCCGCACGTGTGCAGCGAGACAGGAAAGTGAAAGGGTTATTGCGGGTCGCGTGGGGTAACGTCGCTGACGCCGATGCGCTTGGCGGCCCAGCGTTCGTACAGACCGATGGCCACGTCGGCGCCGGCCATTGCGGTAAGGCAGCCGAAGGCGCCGGCGGCCCAGATCGACATGCCGGCGGCGTACAGCAGCATGATCGCCGAAACGCCGCAGATCATGCAGGCGCCGGAGCGCAGGGCCAGGCGCCGCAGCAACGGCCAGCCGCGGGCGCCGTCCTTGTCGGCGCGCCACATTTCGCCGGACACCCCGCCTGCAACGGCAAGGAGGATGACCAGCCAGATTGGCATGTCTGCCAATGCTTGTTGCTCGGTTGTCATGTCACGCCTCCTGGTGTGATGGATGAATGGTGTGTGTTGGGTTCAAACGATTTCTCTTGAGGTAGGCATTCCAAAAATCCCGGCACGAGGTCGGGATTTTCAGCAATGCGCTCCTGACGATTCGAAGCGTTGGTTACGGAAGGTCTGGCCAGACAATGGTGGTGGGAAAGGCTGGCTGCTTGTTCACCTGGGTGAAGGCAACGCAGTACTGCTTGAAAGCCACCAGATAAGCCTGCTCTGCCGTTGTCGCCAGGCCCAGATCGACTTTGTTTTGTAGCCCCGCGGACACCACACGAGTGATTAGGTTGTCGAACCGACGCGTTTTTTCGTTACGCAGTTGTTCACCCAATACCGACTGGCTCCAAGGGAACTCAGGAGCGAAAGACCAAACGCCGTCGGTGTTGACCGCGTTGTGGCCGTAGTCAACCTGGCCAACTGCGGTGGCGGTGATGTCAACCCACACTTGCTCGATGGGAAACTCTTCGCTGATCGGATTAACCGTTTCGAAAATGTTGTCGACTTTGCCATTCACTACACGTGCATATTTTTTCAAATTCATTGCTCACTTCCTTATTCGCTCACCGGTATCCCGGCATACGTTGAATTGCCTGCATCGGGCAGGCATTCCAAAAAGCCCGGCAACTCGCCGGGCTTTTCAGTAATGCACTCCTTTGCCTTCCTTCAATCCTGTGTACGTGAAGGAAGCTGACTTTTCGGCGCTACTGGCGCGGTACGAGTCCATTCAAATTGTTTTTCCGACCGCGGTCCCTGCCCGCCGGATAACTGCTTCTGGTGCTTTACGCTGCACACCCGGGTCAGTTGCCAACCCTCTGAACCGTTGAGGCCGGTTCATCGCTGCCTGTTCTTGTGGAACTAAAGAGCTGTTGTTGCCAGCCGCTTTGTCGAGCGGCTTGGTGGTAAGAATATGCATGGATGCATATACAGTCAATGCATAAATGCATTTATTTATGCGCAGGAATTGCGCAGATGCATGGAAGCCCCGCCAAACAAGGGTTGCCCGGTTTTCTACAGGCGAAAAAAAACCCGCTGTGGGCAGGTTTTATCTGAGAGAGGGAGCGTTATCGGGCGTACATGCCCCACCAGAAGACGTGACCAAGGATGACAATCTGCTCCTCCTGGATTTCCTGAAAGCTGTAGTCCTCGTCCGGATGCTCATCGCGATTGAAGCTGCGCAGGCGGATACCGGTAGGCAGGCGATAGAGCTGCTTCACCCGCAATTGGCCATTGTGGTTGATCGCATATAGGTCGCCATCGACGATGTCGCCAATCCCGCACTTGCCCGCATTGACGCCGACAGTGGCGCCGTCGCGCAGCACCGGCAACATGCTGTTGCCCCGTACGGTCACGCATTTGGCCTGGTCGAACTGCACGCCGTTATGGCGCAGGCTGCGCTTGCCGAAGCGCAGGCTAGAGCGTTCGCTCTCTTCGATGACGAATCTTCCTGATCCAGCAGCCAATTCAACCTCGCGAAGAAAGGGCACCGACACCTCGTCGTCATCGACGGGCGTGTCATCGTCCCACAGGCTTATGTCCTTGAGTTCGGAATGCAACTCCTCGCGCCCGCCGCCGGCGACCGGCGCAACATCCGCGCGCCCGCGCAACTGATCGGTGCTCACGGCGAAGTACTCGGCAATCTTCGAGATGTGTTTATCCGAAGGATCGACGATCTTCCCGCTGAGAATCCGCGAGAGAGTGGATTGAGGCACGCCGGTGCGACGGTGGAGCTCCGTGGGGGAGATCCCGTGCTGATCGAGCAGTGCTCTTAAGACGGAGGATACGTTGCGTTTTTGCATAACGCGCATAGTGCTTGAAGTTTTTCGCGAAGACAAATGCTGATTTGCATAAATCGTGCATAGTCGACCTTTTTTGCGCCAGATAGATGTCACCCGGCCGCGATGCCTGCGTCCGACAGACCGCCCATGGTAACCTTGCGCCCATCGCGGAAAAGCCCGGCGACTGCCTCGCTTTTGCCCCACACCTTCCAACGAGTTACCTGACAATCCGATGAATAAAGCCGTCTCCGACCTGTCCTCCCACACCCCGATGATGCAGCAGTACTGGCGCCTGAAGAATCAGCACCCGGACCAGCTGATGTTCTACCGCATGGGCGACTTCTACGAGATCTTCTACGAAGACGCGAAGAAAGCGGCCAAATTGCTGGACATCACCCTGACCGCCCGCGGACAGTCGGCGGGGCAGGCGATTCCGATGTGCGGGATTCCTTACCACGCGGCGGAAGGCTACCTGGCGAAACTGGTCAAGCTTGGCGAGTCGGTGGTGATCTGCGAGCAGGTCGGCGACCCGGCCACCAGCAAAGGACCGGTGGAACGTCAGGTGGTGCGGATCATCACCCCGGGCACGGTCAGCGATGAAGCGCTGCTCGATGAGCGCCGCGACAACCTGATCGCGGCGGTGCTGGGTGACGAGCGTCTGTTCGGTCTGGCGGTGCTGGACATCACCAGCGGCAACTTCACGGTGCTTGAGATCAAGGGCTGGGAAAACCTGCTGGCGGAGCTGGAGCGAGTCAACCCGGTCGAGCTGTTGATCCCGGATGACTGGCCGAAGGATCTGCCGGCGGAAAAACGTCGTGGCGTTCGTCGCCGTGCGCCGTGGGATTTCGAGCGTGATTCGGCGCTTAAGAGTCTCTGCCAGCAATTCTCCACCCAAGATTTGAAAGGCTTTGGTTGCGAAACCCTGACCCTGGCCATCGGTGCCGCCGGTTGCCTGCTGGCGTATGCCAAGGAAACCCAACGCACCGCCCTGCCCCATCTGCGCAGCCTGCGCCATGAGCGGCTGGACGACACCGTGGTGCTGGACGGCGCCAGCCGTCGTAACCTCGAACTCGATACCAACCTGGCCGGTGGCCGCGACAACACCCTGCAATCGGTGGTCGACCGTTGCCAGACCGCCATGGGCAGCCGTTTGCTCACCCGCTGGCTCAATCGCCCGCTGCGCGACCTGACCGTGTTGCTGGCTCGCCAGAGCTCGATCACTTGCCTGCTCGACCGCTACCGCTTTGAAAACCTGCAACCGCAGCTCAAGGAAATCGGCGACATTGAGCGGATTCTGGCGCGGATCGGCCTGCGCAATGCCCGCCCTCGTGACCTCGCCCGTCTGCGTGACGCGCTCGGCGCACTGCCTGAACTGCAAGCGGCGATGACCGATCTTGAGGCGCCGCACCTGCAACGTCTGGCGACCACCACCAGCACTTACCCGGAACTGGCGGCGCTGCTGGAAAAAGCCATTATCGACAACCCGCCAGCCGTGATCCGTGACGGCGGCGTGCTGAAAACCGGTTACGACAGCGAGCTCGACGAACTGCAATCGCTGAGCGAAAACGCCGGTCAGTTCCTGATCGATCTGGAAGCCCGGGAAAAGGCCCGCACCGGCCTGGCCAACCTGAAAGTCGGCTACAACCGTATCCACGGCTACTTCATCGAGCTGCCGAGCAAGCAGGCGGAATCGGCACCGGCAGACTACATTCGCCGTCAGACCCTCAAGGGCGCCGAGCGCTTCATCACGCCAGAGCTGAAAGAGTTCGAAGACAAGGCACTGTCGGCCAAGAGCCGTGCCCTGGCTCGCGAGAAGATGCTTTACGAAGCGCTGCTGGAAGATCTGATCAGTCAGTTGCCGCCGCTGCAGGACACTGCTGGTGCACTGGCTGAACTGGATGTGCTGAGCAACCTTGCCGAGCGTGCATTGAATCTGGATCTGAACTGCCCGACTTTCGTCAGCGAACCGTGCATGCGCATCACCCGGGGCCGTCACCCGGTAGTCGAGCAGGTGCTGACCACGCCATTCGTGGCCAACGACCTGAGCCTGGACGACAACACGCGGATGCTGGTGATCACGGGCCCGAACATGGGCGGTAAATCCACCTATATGCGCCAGACTGCACTGATTGTGTTGCTGGCGCATATCGGCAGCTTCGTGCCGGCGGCCAGCTGCGAACTGTCGCTGGTAGACCGAATCTTCACCCGGATCGGGTCCAGCGACGACCTGGCCGGCGGGCGCTCGACCTTCATGGTGGAAATGAGCGAAACCGCCAATATCCTGCACAACGCCACCGAGCGCAGTCTGGTGCTGATGGACGAGGTCGGCCGCGGCACCAGCACCTTTGACGGTTTGTCCCTGGCCTGGGCGGCGGCTGAGCGACTGGCACATTTGCGTGCCTATACTTTATTTGCAACGCACTATTTCGAACTGACCGTGTTGCCGGAAGCCGAGCCTCTGGTAGCCAACGTGCATCTCAACGCTACCGAGCACAACGAACGCATCGTGTTCCTGCACCATGTGTTGCCGGGGCCGGCCAGTCAGAGCTATGGCCTGGCGGTAGCACAACTGGCCGGTGTACCGAGCGAAGTGATCGTGCGCGCACGCGAGCATTTGAGTCGCCTGGAGGACACCGCACTGCCCCATGAGGCGCCAAAGCCTGCCGCCAAAGGCAAACCGGCTACGCCGCAGCAAAGCGACATGTTTGCCAGCCTGCCGCACCCGGTACTGGACGAACTGGCCAAACTGGATCTCGATGAAGTGACGCCGCGCCGGGCGCTCGAAATGTTATATGCACTTAAGAACCGGATCTAAGCACCGAAGAACCGGATATAACGCAAACGGCTTCAAGCTGTTAGAATCTCGCGCGGTTCGGGATGCTGCTGGCTAATAGCCTGGCTGGCAGACATCGCTCCCGAACCTGGCGACCCCAACCGTGAAGGGGCAACGCTGCCGCCGCCTGAGGAGAAAATTAGAAATGACCTTCGTCGTCACCGACAACTGCATCAAGTGCAAGTACACCGACTGCGTAGAAGTCTGTCCGGTGGACTGCTTTTACGAAGGCCCGAACTTCCTGGTGATTCACCCGGATGAGTGCATCGACTGCGCCCTGTGCGAACCGGAATGCCCGGCCGTCGCCATTTTCTCCGAGGACGAAGTTCCGGAAGAAATGCAGGAGTTCATTCAACTGAACGTGGAACTGGCCGAGATCTGGCCAAACATCACCGAGAAGAAAGAATCGCTGCCGGACGCCGAAGAGTGGGATGGCGTCAAAGGCAAGATCAAAGACCTCGAACGCTGATCTGTCCCGCGTTTGAAGAAAAGGCCCCCTGCGGGCCTTTTTGTTTTTTCGAGTTCTGCTTTTCTTCGGGCAAAAAAAAAGGGGCGGTTTGACCCGCCCACATTTTTTCCCTATTCCCTGTGTTCCTTTTCATCGTCCTGATGAATCGCGTCCTGCGATGTCCATTCCCCTCTTCCATGAAGGGCGTGTCTGTCCGTCGACACAACCCAGATACTAAAGAGTTCCTTGTTTCGGGCAACCGCTCCGTTCCGGTAAAACTTCGTGTCATAAGCATTTAATATTTATAAATATTCATATAAATCAATATCTTATAAGAGGCCCTACAACCCAATGGATGTCTTCCGCAGTGTAAAAATAACGAACACTTACGAAAGAGTAAGCTAGGGCTTACACCGCGAAACTACAAACCCCGGAAACGACGACCGGTCGTCAGGTTCCAGACCGCTCGCCGAGCCAGACAACAAAAAGCCCCGAACCAGTCGGGGCTTTTTTCGGGCAGTCATGCAGGACGCTTACTGAAACAGCGATTCGCTCGACAAGCCGTTTTTCTCGAGGATCTCACGCAGGCGCTTGAGGCCTTCCACCTGGATCTGTCTCACCCGTTCCCGGGTCAGGCCGATCTCCAGGCCTACATCTTCCAGCGTGCTGCTCTCGTGACCGCGCAGGCCGAAGCGGCGGACCACCACCTCGCGTTGCTTGTCGGTCAGCTCCGAGAGCCATTGATCGATGCTCTGCGACAGATCGTCGTCCTGCAGCAGTTCGCATGGATCGGTCGGACGGTCATCCGTGAGGGTGTCCAGCAGGGTTTTATCCGAATCCGGACCCAGCGAGACGTCGACCGAAGAAACCCGCTCGTTCAGGCCCAGCATGCGCTTAACCTCGCCCACCGGTTTTTCCAGCAGGTTGGCGATTTCTTCGGGTGAAGGTTCGTGATCGAGCTTTTGCGTAAGCTCCCGTGCAGCCCGCAGGTACACGTTGAGCTCCTTGACCACATGGATCGGCAGCCGGATGGTCCGGGTCTGATTCATGATCGCGCGTTCGATGGTCTGACGAATCCACCAGGTCGCGTAGGTCGAGAAGCGGAAGCCGCGCTCGGGATCGAACTTTTCCACCGCGCGGATCAGTCCGAGGTTGCCCTCTTCGATCAGATCCAGCAGCGACAGCCCCCGATTGACGTAACGCCGGGCGATTTTGACCACCAGCCGCAGGTTACTTTCAATCATGCGCTTGCGCCCGGCAGGGTCGCCACTTTGCGACAAGCGCGCAAAATGAACTTCTTCTTCCGGGGAGAGCAGTGGGGAAAAGCCGATTTCGTTGAGGTACAGCTGCGTGGCATCGAGTGCCCGAGTGTAATCGATGTACTTGTGTTGTTTAAGTGAAGCGGAGTGTTTGGATTTGGCACGAACGGAAGGTGGAGCAGCCCCTTCATCATTCGACATCGAATCCGAATCGATGCCGGTCTCCATCAGGAGAACCTCATCGTCGATGTCAAACTCCGGCACTTCTTTACTGAGAGCCATTGTTATAGTCCTTTGGTGAGTTCGACCCCAAGCTCAAGCGGCGCCTTTATCCTTGGCAACGCTGGAGCCTGTCCCCTCTACGTGAAGGAACAGGCTGGTCTGCAAATCAACGTCTTGGCAGGAACTGCAGCGGATCCACAGGTTTACCTTGTCGGCGAATCTCAAAATGCAGTTTCACCCGGTCTGTACCCGTTGACCCCATTTCGGCAATTGTCTGTCCGACCTTGACCTGCTGCCCCTCCCGTACCAACAGCCGACGGTTGTGTCCGTAAGCACTGACGTAGGTTTCGCTGTGTTTGATGATGACCAATTCGCCGTAGCCCCTTAAGCCACTCCCGGCGTAAACCACCGTCCCATCAGACGCAGCTAAAACAGGCTGTCCCAAATCTCCGGCGATATCAATTCCTTTATTCAAACTACCGTTTGAAGAGAATTTACCAATCAGAATGCCATTAGATGGCCATCCCCAGCCGGTCGGGGCCGGGCCCGGTGGAGGCAATGGAGCCGGCGCCGGCTTGTTGGCGACGGACGGTACAACAGCCGCAGAAGCCGCCCCGGAACCGGTGGTTGTGGTGGTCGTCGTACCATTCGCCTGGCGCCGGATTATCGTGGTTTTGCTCGACGAAGACGGTGCAGATCCGCTGTTGCTCGCCTCGGCAGTCGACGTTGAACCAGGACGCCCGTCGAAGCGAATTGTCTGACCCGGGTGGATCGTATACGGCGTAGGAATATTGTTCCGGGCAGCGAGGGCTTTGTAGTCCCAACCGTAGCGAAACGCGATGGAAAACATCGTGTCGCCCGGACGGACTACATACTGCCCGGTCGTCACTGTAGGACGCTGGGCCACCGCATTGTTGCGATCGACGACCCGCACGTTGCTCGATTTGGTGCTGGAGCAACCGACCAGCAAGGTGCTCAAGACAAGGCCAGTCACCAGGCGCTGAAAGCTCGTGTTACCCATACGCTGCGCAATGACTGTGAGACTCACCCGCCGCTCCCTTTGTGGTGGCTGAAAAAATGTGGAATGCCGATTTCGGCACGTAGCTTCGCAAGTATAACGGGCGAAACAGGGTTTACCTTTAATGAAGCTATATCGCTCGACGCACACGTTTGCTCATCGACGATAAATCCTGTTGAAACAATCGGTGCCGCTGTAAGACAGGCGCTCTGGCAAGGAATTCAGCGTGAGCAAATAAATGCTCAGGCCAGCGGCCCGTTGAGCAATGGCACGAAACGAACAGCCCCGAGCACGTGTCGGGAGAAGCCGTTTTCTTCGCGCACGATCAGCATCAATTGCTGGACTTCACCCGAGCCGACCGGGATTACCATCCGCCCGCCCGGTGCCAGTTGATCAAGCAAAGCCTGAGGAACATCGGTCGCCACCGCAGTGACAATGATGCCGTTGTACGGCGCCAGCGCCGGCCAGCCTTCCCAGCCATCGCCCCAGCGGAACACCACGTTGCGCAAGTTGAGTTCGACCAGGCGTTCCTTGGCCCGATCCTGCAGTACCTTGATCCGCTCTACAGAGAACACGCGCTCGACCAGTTGCGACAACACCGCCGTCTGGTAACCGGAACCGGTGCCGATCTCCAGCACCTTGTCCAGCGGTCCCGCCTCGAGCAGCAGCTCGCTCATGCGCGCCACCATATAAGGCTGGGAAATGGTCTGGTTGTTGCCGATCGGCAGTGCGGTGTCCTCATAGGCACGGTGCGCCAGCGCTTCATCGACGAAAAGGTGTCGCGGGGTCCGACGGATCACTTCCAGCACGCTGGCGTTGGAAACACCCTCTTCGTATAGACGCTGGATCAGGCGCTCTCGGGTTCGCTGGGACGTCATCCCGATGCCGCTGCGCAGCCTGTCGTCTTGTTCACGAGCCATTAATTGAGCCCCTCCAGCCAGCGGTCGAGACTTCTGAAGGCATCATTGAAGGTGCGATCGAGCTGCAACGGAGTGATGGATACGTAACCCTGCATTACCGCATGGAAATCGGTACCCGGCCCGCCGTCTTCCGCGTCACCTGCCGCCGCAATCCAGTAACCGGCCTTGCCACGCGGGTCCACGACTTTCATCGGTGCCGCCGCACGGGCGCGATGGCCGAGACGGGTCAGTTGAATGCCGCGAATGCGATCGATCGGCAGATTAGGAATGTTCACGTTCAACACCGTGCGCGGTGGCAGATCGAGCCCGGCGTGGGCTTCGACCAGTTTGCGCGCAAAGTAGGCCGCCGTAGGCAGGTTGTCGACCAGCCGCGAAACCAGCGAGAAGGCAAACGACGGGCGCTCAAGAAAGCGGCCCTCGAGGGCGGCTGCCACCGTTCCGGAATACAGCACGTCATCACCCAGGTTGGCGCCGAGGTTGATGCCCGAAACCACCATGTCCGGCTCGCGTTCCAGCAAACCGTTGAGCCCCAGATGGACGCAGTCGGTCGGCGTGCCATTGAGGCTGATAAAACCGTTGTCCAGGTATTGCGGATGCAACGGACGGTCGAGTGTCAGCGAACTGCTGGCACCGCTCTTGTCCTGTTCCGGGGCGATAGCCACGCACTCGGTGTAATCCGCCAGCGCAGCATAAAGCGCGGCAAGACCGGGCGCAGTCACCCCATCGTCGTTAGAAATCAGAATACGCATGGGCTGTCCGTCTGCCCCACCGGTACCAGATCAACGAGTTCGCGCACCAATACGGTGGCGAAGCATCCGGCCGGGAGGACGAATTCCAGTTGCAGAATGTCAGGCTCGGGATAATGCCACGTCAACCCGTCAATGGGCAGCCGCAGGATACGACGTTCGTGGCTCATACCGGCATTAATCAACCAATCGCGCAGATCCGCCTCGCGTGCGGCAATTGCCTGCTCCAGATCATGGACAGCGCCGGCGGCCGGTGAGTCACCTTCGCCCCACTGCGGTCCTGTCGGGTGCAGATCGAGAATCGCCAGACGCGGGTCGCTGCACTCGGCAACACCTGCCGGAAAAAAGCTGCGGCTGTCGGTGAACGCCAGCAGATCGCCGACCTGGGCACGTTGCCAGGTGCCATCGGCCACCCGCGCCGCGAGTACCTGATTGAACAGAAAACTGCGCGCAGTCGACAGCAGGCGCGAACGCACATTGCGCTGCTCCGGCAGTGCCTTGCGCGCCGCCCACGAACGGGCATCGACGACGTTGCCGCCATCATGGCCGAAACGCTGGGCGCCGAAGTAGTTCGGGATACCTTGTTTGGCGATCAGCTGCAGACGCTCATCGATGGCGGCTTTATCGCCGTTGAACTGGGTCAGGCGCAAGGTGAAACCGTTGGCCGAATGCGCGCCGCGTTGCAGCTTGCGCTTGTGTCGAGTGGTCTTGAGGATTTTCAGCGTATCGTTTTCCGCCGCCGACAGATCCGGATCAGCCTTGCCCGGCAGTTGCACGCTGAACCACTGGCGGGTCAGCGCCTGACGATCCTTCAGGCCGGCATAGCTGACCGTGCGCAATGGCACGCCGGCAGCCTTGGCGATGCGTCGTGCCGCTTCTTCGGTGTTCAGACCGCGCTTTTCCACCCAGATCCACAGGTGCTCGCCGTCACCGCTGAACGGGATGTCGAGCACTTCATCGACCTGGAAATCTTCGGCGATGGCTTTCAGTACCGCGGTGCCGAGGGCGTCGCCATAGGCCCGCGGGCCGAGCAGTTGCACTTCGTTCATGCGCGCAGCAACAAGGCAACGGAATGAACGGCAATGCCCTCTTCGCGACCGACGAAACCGAGCTTCTCGGTGGTGGTGGCTTTCACGTTCACTTGATCCAGTTCTACTTGCAGATCCGCGGCAATCAGCGCGCGCATCGATTCGATATGGGGGGCCATTTTTGGCGCCTGAGCAACGATGGTGTTGTCGACGTTGCCGACCTTCCAGCCTTTGGCGTGGATCAGGCTGACCACATGACGCAGCAGCACACGACTGTCGGCGCCCTTGAATTGCGGGTCGGTGTCCGGGAAATGCTTGCCGATATCACCCAGCGCCGCCGCGCCGAGCAAGGCATCGCTCAAGGCATGCAGCAGGACGTCACCGTCGGAGTGAGCGAGCAGCCCGAAGCCGTGTGCGATTCGCACGCCGCCCAGAGTAATGAAATCGCCTTCAGCGAAACGGTGCACATCATAGCCGTGGCCAATACGCATAAAAAAACGCCCCGAATTTTGTCAGGGCGTGATTCTACCTGCATTAGCACTTTAGAGCGCGTGCGTGATGCTGCAAGTGGTCGTCAATGAAGCTGGCGATGAAGAAATAGCTGTGGTCGTAGCCCGGTTGCAGGCGCAACGTCAGCGGATGCCCCGCCTGTTTGGCCGCTTGCTGCAGCGCTTCCGGCTTGAGCTGGGTGGCCAGGAAGTCGTCGCGGTCACCCTGATCGACCAGCAACGGCAGTTTCTCGTCCGCCTCGGCAATCAGCGCACAGGCATCCCACTCGCGCCATTTCGAACGGTCTTCGCCCAGATAACGGGAGAATGCCTTCTGACCCCATGGACAATCCATCGGGTTGTTGATTGGCGAAAATGCTGACACCGATTGGTAACGTCCAGGATTGCGCAATGCACAGACCAATGCACCGTGACCGCCCATGGAGTGGCCGCTGATGCTGCGCTTATTCGACGCCGGGAAATGCGCTTCAACCAGTGAAGGCAATTCCTGCACGACGTAGTCATGCATCCGATAGTGCCGCGACCACGGTTCCTGCGTGGCATTCAGATAGAACCCGGCACCCAGGCCAAAATCCCACGCACCATCCGGATCACCCGGTACATCGGCGCCACGGGGACTGGTGTCCGGCGCCACGATGATTAACCCCAGTTCAGCCGCCATGCGCATGGCGCCGGCCTTCTGCATGAAGTTTTCATCCGTGCAGGTCAGGCCCGACAGCCAGTACAGCACCGGCAACTTGCCGCCCTGCTCTGCCTGCGGCGGCAGGTACACGGCGAACACCATGTCGCACCCCAGCACTTCGGAGCGATGGCGATAGCGCTTGTGCCAGCCGCCGAAACTCTTCTGACAGGAGATATTTTCCAGACTCATGTAGGACTCCTACGCAACCACGGTTGCACATTCGCAACCGTGGCATCGCGATTGATCAGAAATGAATGACGGTGCGGATGCTCTTGCCTTCGTGCATCAAGTCGAAGGCTTTGTTGATGTCTTCCAGACCCATGGTGTGGGTGATGAAAGTATCCAGCGGGATTTCGCCGCTTTGCGCCATGTCGACGTAGCTTGGCAACTCGGTACGGCCACGCACGCCACCGAACGCCGAACCACGCCAGACGCGACCGGTCACCAGCTGGAACGGACGGGTGGCGATTTCCTGGCCGGCACCGGCAACGCCGATAATAACCGACTCGCCCCAGCCTTTATGGCAGCACTCCAGAGCTGCGCGCATCAATTGCACGTTGCCGATGCATTCGAAGGAGAAGTCGACACCACCATCGGTCATGTCGACGATCACTTCCTGGATCGGACGATCGAAGTCTTTCGGATTCACGCAGTCAGTGGCACCCAGTTGTTTGGCGATTTCGAACTTGGCCGGATTGATGTCGATGGCGATGATGCGCGAGGCCTTGGCCTTTACCGCGCCAATCACGGCCGACAGACCGATGCCGCCGAGACCGAAGATGGCCACGGTGTCACCCGGTTTGACCTTGGCGGTGTTGATCACTGCACCGATACCGGTGGTCACGCCGCAACCGAGCAGGCAGACCTTTTCCAGCGGTGCATCCTTGGAGATCTTGGCCACGGAGATTTCCGGCAGCACGGTGTACTCGGAAAACGTCGAGGTACCCATGTAGTGGAAAATCGTTTGGCCCTTGTAGGAAAAGCGCGAGGTGCCATCCGGCATCAGGCCCTTGCCCTGGGTGGCGCGAATCGCCTGACACAGGTTGGTCTTGCCCGATTTGCAGAACTTGCACTGGCCGCATTCCGGGGTGTACAGCGGAATGACGTGGTCGCCGACGGCCACGGAAGTTACGCCTTCGCCGATCGCTTCAACGATGGCACCACCCTCGTGGCCGAGGATCGACGGGAAGATACCTTCCGGGTCAGCACCGGACAGGGTGTAGGCATCGGTGTGGCAAACCCCGGAAGCCACCACGCGCAGCAACACTTCACCGGCCTTGGGCATGGCGACATCGACTTCTACGATTTCCAGCGGCTTCTTGGCCTCGAAGGCAACGGCGGCGCGCGACTTGATCATGCTGACTCTCCAGTGAATCCATTGAATAAAAACCAGACAAGGAGTGTAGTCCAGCGCTGCTTGATGAATAATCCGGACAAAAGCAAAACATTATTGCCACACAGGGATAATCCCGATGTCCGAAAACCGCTGGGAAGGTATCGACGAGTTCGTTGCCGTTGCCGAATGCAGCCAGTTCACCGCTGCTGCCGAACGCCTGGGCGTTTCTTCCTCGCACATCAGTCGACAAATCGTACGACTGGAAGAACGTTTGCAGACGCGTCTGCTCTACCGCAGCACCCGGCGCGTCACCCTGACCGAAGCCGGCCAGACCTTCCTGCAACATTGTCAGCGGTTGCAGGACGGTCGCGAAGAGGCATTGCGTGCGGTCGGTGATCTGACCAGCGAACCCAAAGGCATGTTGCGCATGACCTGCGCCGTGGCCTACGGCGAGCGCTTTATCGTGCCGCTGGTGACCCGGTTCATGGGGCACTACCCACAACTGCGCATCGATATCGAACTGACCAACCGGCAACTTGATCTGGTGCATGAAGGCCTGGACCTGGCGATTCGCCTCGGGCGTCTTCAGGATTCTCGGTTGGTGGCGACCCGCCTGGCGCCACGGCGGATGTACCTCTGCGCGTCGCCGTCCTACCTCGAACGGTACGGTCGGCCACACAGTTTGTCGGAACTGAGCCGGCACAATTGCCTGATCGGCAGCTCGGATATCTGGCAGCTGGAACAGAACGGGCGGGAATTTTCCCAGCGAGTACAGGGAAACTGGCGCTGCAACAGTGGGCAAGCGGTGCTGGATGCGGCGCTACAAGGCGTTGGTTTGTGTCAGCTGCCGGACTATTACGTGCTTGAACATCTGCACAGCGGTGCGTTGATTTCTTTGCTGGAGGCGCATCAACCGCCGAATACAGCGGTATGGGCGTTGTACCCACAGCAAAGGCACCTTTCGCCGAAGGTGCGCAAACTGGTGGATTTTCTCAAGGAGGGCTTGGCCGAACGGCCGGAATACCGGATTTAACGACGGTTCGCCCAGCGCTGGCGCAACCATTCGAGGTCTTCCGGGCGGGTAACTTTCAGATTATCCGCACGGCCCTCGATCAGACGCGGCGCCATGCCGGCCCACTCCATCGCCGAGGCTTCGTCGGTAATCAGCGCATCGGCCACCAGACTGTCCGCCAGTGCGCGGTGCAATGCTCCGAGGCGGAACATCTGCGGGGTGTAGGCCTGCCAGATCACGCTGCGATCCACGGTTTCGATCACACGACCGTGCTTGTCGACCCGCTTGAGAGTATCGCGCGCCGGCACGGCCAGCAGACCGCCCACTGAGTCGTCGGCAAGTTCTGAAAGTAATTTATCGAGATCGTCACGGCTCAGATTGGGCCGTGCCGCATCGTGTACCAGCACCCAATCCTCATCGTCGGCACCTTGCGCGTGCAAATGCAGCAAGGCGTTGAGCACCGAACCGGAACGCTCGGCGCCACCATCGACCCGTTGAATTCGCGGATCGCTGGCGCTGGCCAGGTTCGGCCAATAAGGATCATCGACAGCAAGACTGACCACCAGCCCCTTGAGGCTCGGATGATCGAGGAAACAGCCGAGACTGTGTTCGAGAATTGTACGCCCGCCCAGTTGCAGATATTGCTTGGGACGGTCCGCGGCCATACGGGCACCGACGCCCGCGGCAGGGATCACGGCCCAGAAGGCCGGCAGGGAATCGATCATTGGGCCAACTGGTAAAGGGTTTCACCGTCCTTGACCATGCCCAGTTCGTGACGAGCCCGTTCTTCAACGGTCTCCATGCCTTTCTTCAACTCGCTGACTTCAGCGTCCATCACCCGGTTGCGCTCCAGCAGGGCTTCGTTCTCGGCGTGTTGATCAGCGATCTGCTGATTCAGTTCGGCAACCTGCGCCAGACTGCCATTACCCACCCACAGGCGGTACTGCAGACCGGCCAGCAGCAAGAGCAAGACGAGAAACAACCAGTAAGGACTGCGCATCGAATATCAGGTATCCAGTGAAAAAAGACAGCCACGCAAAAACTTGAAGCATCTGATAGCACGAAGCCTGGAATATCCAGGCTTGTGCATATAAGGCATCAGATTAGTGGCAAATCCATCGCTGTCACGACTTTTCCGACACAATCCGGTGTCTTTTTACCATCTACAACTTAACCGCGAAACTCGGAGCGACCGTTGTACTTGGCTTTGCCATTCAACTGCTCTTCGATACGCAGCAGTTGGTTGTACTTGGAAACGCGGTCGGAACGGCACAGCGAACCGGTCTTGATCTGGCCAGCCGAAGTACCCACGGCCAGGTCGGCAATAGTCGAATCTTCGGTTTCGCCCGAACGGTGCGAGATCACGGCAGTGTAACCGGCAGCCTTGGCCATCTGGATGGCTTCCAGGGTTTCGGTCAGGGTGCCGATCTGGTTGAACTTGATCAGGATCGAGTTGGCGATCTTTTTATCGATGCCTTCTTTCAGGATCTTGGTGTTGGTCACGAACAGGTCGTCACCAACCAGTTGGGTCTTGGCGCCGATCTTGTCGGTGAGGATCTTCCAGCCAGCCCAGTCGGACTCGTCCAGACCGTCTTCGATCGAGATGATCGGATAACGCTCGGTCAGGCCTTTGAGGTAGTCGGCGAAACCTTCAGCGGTGAACACCTGGCCTTCGCCAGACAGGTTGTACTTGCCGTCTTCGAAGAACTCGCTGGCCGCGCAGTCCAGAGCCAGAGTCACGTCGGTGCCCAGCTTGTAACCAGCGTTGGCAACGGCTTCGGAGATCACTTTCAGCGCGTCTTCGTTGGAAGCCAGGTTCGGCGCGAAACCGCCTTCGTCACCGACAGCAGTGCTCAGGCCACGGGCCTTCAGCACAGCTTTCAGGTGATGGAAAATCTCGGTGCCCATGCGCAGACCTTCCGAGAAAGACTTGGCGCCAACCGGCTGCACCATGAATTCCTGGATGTCGACGTTGTTGTCGGCATGCTCGCCACCGTTGATGATGTTCATCATCGGAACCGGCATCGAGTAGACACCCGGGGTGCCGTTCAGGTTGGCGATGTGTGCGTACAGCGGCAGGTCCTGATCCTGTGCTGCAGCCTTGGCCGCAGCCAGGGAGACGGCGAGAATGGCGTTGGCGCCCAGGGTCGCTTTGTTTTCAGTACCGTCCAGCTTGATCATCGCGTGATCCAGAGCTTTCTGGTCGCTTGGGTCGGTGCCCAGCAGCAGATCGCGGATCGGACCGTTGATGTTGGCTACCGCCTTGAGCACGCCCTTGCCCAGGTAACGGCTCTTGTCGCCATCACGCAGCTCGAGCGCTTCACGCGAGCCAGTGGATGCACCGGACGGCGCGCAAGCGCTGCCGATGATGCCGTTGTCGAGAAGCACGTCCGCTTCCACGGTGGGATTGCCACGGGAGTCGAGAACTTCACGACCTTTGATGTCGACGATTTTTGCCATTGTTGTAAACACTCCAAAGTTGACGAAAACGACGCAGCTAGAGGAAATCTTTTTACCGTCGGCAAGTGTTGTGCAACGGGCAGCTTGCAGACGACAACGCTCATACCCGAGGGCATGAGCGACAAATCGTGCGGTACTTTACCGGAGAATTGAGGTTTACGCGGTTTCTACCGTCGGAAAACTCTTCACCAGTTCGTCCAGGGCTTTGAGCTGGGCCAGGAATGGCTCCAGTTTGTCCAGACGCAAGGCACAAGGGCCGTCGCATTTGGCGTTGTCCGGATCCGGGTGGGCTTCGAGGAACAGGCCCGCCAGCGACTGGCTCATGCCAGCCTTGGCCAGGTCGGTGACCTGGGCGCGGCGACCGCCGGCGGAGTCGGAACGACCGCCAGGCATTTGCAGCGAATGGGTCACATCGAAGAATACCGGGTACTCGAACTGCTTCATGATGCCGAAGCCGAGCATGTCGACCACGAGGTTGTTGTAGCCGAAGCTCGAACCGCGCTCGCAGAGGATCAATTGATCGTTACCCGCTTCCACGCACTTGTTCAGGATGTGTTTCATTTCCTGAGGCGCGAGGAACTGGGCTTTTTTGATATTGATGACGGCATTGGTCTTGGCCATAGCGACCACGAGGTCGGTCTGGCGCGACAGGAAGGCCGGCAACTGGATGATGTCGCAGACCTCAGCGACGACCGCGGCCTGTTCAGGCTCGTGGACGTCGGTGATGATCGGTACGCCGAAGGCTTGTTTGATGTCCTGGAAGATGCGCATACCCTCTTCCAGGCCAGGACCGCGATAGGAGGTCACAGAAGAACGGTTGGCCTTGTCGAAGCTGGCCTTGAACACGTAAGGGATACCGAGTTTTTCGGTGACCCTCACATACTCTTCGCAAACCTGCATGGCCATGTCACGGCTTTCCAGCACGTTCATGCCACCGAACAGCACCATGGGTTTGTCGTTGGCAATCTCGATGTCGCCGACGCGGATGATCTTCTGTGCCATCGGGGTTACGCCTTCTTCTGGTGTTGAGCCAATGCTGCTTTGACGAAGCCGCTGAACAGCGGATGGCCATCGCGTGGCGTCGAGGTGAACTCTGGGTGGAACTGGCAAGCGACGAACCAAGGATGATCCGGTGCTTCGACCACTTCAACCAGCGCGGCATCGGAAGAGCGACCGGAGATCTTCAGGCCGGCCTCGATGATCTGCGGCAGCAGGTTGTTGTTCACTTCGTAACGGTGACGGTGACGCTCGACAATCACGTCCTTGCCGTAGCAATCGTGCACCTTGGAGCCGGCTTCGAGCAGGCACTCCTGAGCGCCGAGGCGCATGGTGCCGCCCAAATCGGACGCTTCGGTACGCACTTCAACGGCGCCGGTGGCGTCTTCCCACTCGGTGATCAGACCAACAACCGGATGGCCGCTGGCACGATCGAACTCGGTGGAGTTGGCGTCTTTCCAGCCCAGCACGTTACGGGCGAACTCGATGACCGCCACTTGCATGCCCAGGCAGATACCCAGGTACGGAACCTTGTTTTCGCGAGCGTATTGAACGGCAGTGATCTTGCCTTCCACGCCACGCAGACCGAAGCCGCCCGGTACGAGGATCGCGTCAACGCCTTCCAGCAGCGCGGTGCCCTGGTTCTCGATATCTTCGGAATCGATATAGCGCAGGTTGACCTTGGTACGGTTGGTGATGCCGGCGTGACTCATCGCTTCGATCAGCGACTTGTAGGCGTCCAGCAGCTCCATGTACTTGCCGACCATCGCGATGGTGACTTCGTGCTCTGGATTGAGCTTGGCATCGACGACCTTTTCCCACTCGGACAGGTCGGCGCCATTGCATTGCAGGCCGAAACGCTCTACGACGAAATCGTCCAGACCCTGGGCGTGCAGCACGGCCGGGATCTTGTAGATGGTGTCGACGTCTTCCAGGGAAATCACCGCACGCTCTTCAACGTTGGTGAACAGCGCGATCTTGCGACGCGACGACACATCCACTGGATGGTCGGAGCGGCAGATCAGCACGTCTGGTTGCAGACCAATCGAACGCAGCTCTTTTACGGAGTGCTGGGTTGGCTTGGTCTTGGTCTCGCCGGCGGTGGCGATGTACGGAACCAGGGTCAGGTGCATCAGCATCGCGCGCTTGGAACCGACTTCCACACGCAACTGGCGGATGGCTTCGAGGAACGGTTGCGATTCGATGTCGCCAACGGTACCGCCGATTTCCACCAGGGCCACGTCGGCATCGCCGGCGCCCTTGATGATGCGACGCTTGATTTCGTCGGTGATGTGCGGAATCACCTGGATGGTTGCACCCAGGTAGTCACCACGGCGCTCTTTGCGCAGCACGTGCTCGTAGACACGGCCAGTGGTGAAGTTGTTGTTCTGGGTCATGGTCGTGCGGATGAACCGCTCGTAGTGGCCCAGATCCAGGTCGGTCTCGGCGCCGTCGTGGGTGACGAACACTTCACCGTGCTGGAACGGGCTCATGGTGCCCGGGTCGACGTTGATGTACGGATCCAGCTTCAGCATGGTGACCTTAAGCCCCCGCGCCTCCAGGATGGCCGCCAATGAAGCCGATGCAATGCCTTTCCCCAAAGAAGAAACAACACCGCCCGTGACGAATATGTAGCGCGTCATGAAAAACCCTAGAAGTCTGCGTTAAAGCGGTCCGAGCCGCCGGGGAAAGCGAAGGAAGGCCGAAGCCCCCGATCACCTGCATTAATCACAGTGCACCTTTCAAAAAAACCGCCGCGTTGGGACAGACCGGAAGTGAAAACACCGGTACGTTGCTCGCTACACATTTTTTGGAATCGCCCAGCAAAGACTGCTTGGTAATCGGCAACTCCTGCAATTCAGGCGAATCCACAGAAGTTGTATCAAGAAGGGAGCGTAGTCTACCGGAATGCCCCCTTCATCTCAAACCTTGATCTTCGTCAGAAGGCTGCCAATGCAAACGCCAGCCTTCCAACGCATTGCCATCAAGCCCCGGCAGGTTCGCCACGGCGAGCAATTCCTCACCGCGAAACAGCAGCGGCAATCTGCCACGCACGAAGCCCGGCACCGCGCGTTCATTGAGCAAGCGCTTGAGATCACGATGACCGCGATCCGCCAGATGCATCACCTCGCCGCCCTGTCGATAGCGAATCCGCAGCGGCCCTGCGGGAGTCTGACCGCTGAACATGACACGCCCGTTATCGGGCAAGCGTAGTGCCAGCGACGGCTCATGCCAGTCGCCGCTGACCACTGGCGTGCGCAGCCAATGGCCGCTGAGCCACCACAGGCGACCGGCGCTGCGGTGCAACTCGCCATCCGCCAGACGCCAGACCGGAGCGGCATCGTTACCGGCATCGCGCAGATCGATCCAACCCGACCAATGGTCGGTATCCGGCAGTCGGGTCAGCGGTTCGAGCCAGTGACTGAGTGCATTGCGCTGGCGCGCATCGGACAACCCGGCGATTGCCGCAAACGCCAGTGATGGCAAACCCAGCCACTCGAAATCATCTGACAAGGTCGCTTGAGCCAGATCAATCTGCGCCAGCTCATCGAGCAAACCTTGCGCCTCACGCAAATGCGCCGCGCTGCGGGCCATGCTGGCGTGAGCCTGCGGCCAGCGCCGGGTCAGCAGCGGCATAACCTGATGGCGCAGGTAATTGCGCGAAAACTGTCGATCCTGATTCGACGGATCCTCTACCCAGCGCAGACCATGGTCCTGCGCATAGGCTTCCAGCTCGGCACGCGTGACATCGAGCAAGGGCCTGACCAGACTGCCCTGCCCCAGCGCGCGCAGGGCCGGCATGCCTGACAGACCACGCACACCAGCGCCGCGCAACAGACGAAACAGCAGCGTTTCGGCCTGGTCGTCACGGTGTTGCCCGGTCAATAAGACGTCGTTGACCTGAGTCGCCGCACTGAACGCTGCATAGCGAGCATCCCGCGCCGCCCGCTCCAGGCTCGCCCCCGGTTGCACCTGCACACGCACCACTTGTAACTGCACCGCCAGCTCATCGCATACAGCCTGGCAATGCGCCGGCCACGCGTCGGCCGCAGCCTGAAGGCCGTGATGGACATGGATGGCGCTTAGCGCCGGAAGGGATTCGGTTTTGGCGAGACTGGCCAGAAGGTGCAGCAGAACGGTGGAGTCGAGCCCACCCGAGAAGGCGATGCGCCAATGGGCCGCATTGAGCCAGGGCTTGAGATTGCGCAGAAGCCTGTAAGGCAAATCAATCGAGGGCTGACCCATTTTTCTACCTTTTCACAAACCAAATGTGGGAGCGGGCTTGCTCGCGAAAGCGGTGAAACAGCCAACACAGTCGTTGAATGTTACATCGCAATCGCGGGCAAGCCCGCTCCCACAGTGTTTTGCCGTCAGCCAAAACGGCGTTCGATCAGAGGCCGTAGCTCATCAGACGATCGTAACGACGCTTGAGCAGCGCTTCGTTGTCAAACTTCTTCAGCATCGCCAGTTGCGAACTCAGCTCGGCGCGGATCAAGGCCGCGGCAGCCGCCGGATCGCGGTGGGCGCCGCCCAGAGGCTCGCCAATCACTTTGTCGACGATGCCCAGGCCTTTCAGACGCTCGGCAGTGATGCCCATGGCTTCAGCAGCATCCGGCGCCTTTTCTGCGGTTTTCCACAGAATCGAAGCGCAGCCTTCCGGCGAGATCACTGCGTAGGTCGAGTACTGCAGCATGTTCAGTTGGTCGCAGACACCGATTGCCAGTGCACCGCCGGAACCACCTTCACCGATCACGGTGGCGATGATCGGGGTTTTCAGACGAGCCATGACGCGCAGGTTCCAGGCGATCGCTTCGCTCTGGTTACGCTCTTCAGCATCGATGCCTGGGTAAGCGCCCGGGGTATCGATGAAGGTCAGGATCGGCATCTTGAAACGTTCGGCCATTTCCATCAGGCGGCAGGCCTTGCGGTAGCCTTCCGGACGCGGCATGCCGAAGTTGCGGCGTACCTTTTCGCGCACTTCACGGCCCTTCTGGTGACCGATCACCATCACTGGCTGGTCTTCCAGACGTGCCACGCCGCCCACAATGGCCGCGTCGTCGGAGAAGTGACGATCACCGTGCAGCTCGTCGAACTCGGTGAAGATGTGTTCGATGTAGTCCAGGGTGTATGGACGTTTCGGGTGACGCGCCAGACGTGCGATCTGCCAACTGGTCAGCTTGCCGAAAATGTCTTCGGTGAGCGTTTTGCTCTTGTCCTGCAGGCGGGAGATCTCATCGCCGATATTCAGCGAATTGTCATTACCGACCAAGCGCAACTCTTCGATCTTGGCTTGCAGGTCGGCGATCGGCTGTTCGAAATCTAGAAAATTCGGGTTCATAGGCGTCCGTCTTGGGTCGTGTCCCAAATGAGCTTGGGCCGGCCGGTTGTCTATTCGCGCCCTACCTTAAGGGAGAGGCGCGCTGAGGTCGAGATTAAAAATTCAGGTTGTGGGCAGGCGCTTTGATGGCACCTGCCGGTCAACGGTATTGGAGGAAGACGTTGTCTCGCCCGAACTGGTCACGCAGGGCTTGAATCAAGGCATCCGCCGGGTCGATCCGCCAGGTCTCGCCAAACTGCAGCAAGGTCTTCGCATCGGGACTGGTGTATTCCATGGTGATCGGACACGCCCCGCGATGACGCTTGAGCAAATCACCCAACCAGCGTAGCTGATCGCCTTTCAGGTCCTGGGTCTGCAGCTTCAAGCGCAGGCTCTCGGCGAGGTTGGTGCGCGCATCTTCCATACTCATCACCCGCTTGACCCGCAGCCGCAGACCACCGGAGAAGTCATCGTTGCTGACCTCACCTTCGACCACCACCATCGCATCGGTCTGCAGTAGCGATTGCGCGGAGTGGAACGCATCGGCGAACAGCGACGCCTCGATCCGCCCGGAGCGGTCGTCGAGGGTGATGAAGCCCATCTTGTCGCCCTTTTTGTTCTTCATCACCCGCAGGGCGATGATCATCCCCGCCACGGTCTGGGTGTCGCGGGCCGGTTTCAGGTCAATGATGCGCTGGCGGGCGAAACGGCGGATTTCACCTTCGTATTCATCGATCGGGTGACCGGTCAGGTACAGGCCGAGAGTGTCTTTTTCACCCTTCAAGCGTTCCTTGAGGGTCAGCTCCTTGGCCTTGCGATGCAGCGCGTAAACGTCTGCGTCTTCCTCGACGAACAACCCGCCGAACAGGTCGGCGTGACCGCTGTCGCGGGTACGCGCAGTCTGTTCGGCAGACTTGATCGCCTCTTCCATCGCCGCCAGCAAGACCGCGCGGTTGCGGTCGATGTTGGCCTGATACGCCTTTTGCTCGTCATGGAAATACGGGCCAAGGCGATCCAGTGCGCCGCTGCGGATCAGGCCGTCCAGCGTGCGCTTGTTGATGCGTTTGAGGTCGACCCGGGCGCAGAAGTCGAACAGATCCTTGAACGGACCGGCCTGACGGGCCTCGGTGATCGCTTCCACCGGACCTTCGCCGACGCCTTTGATCGCGCCCAGGCCGTACACGATGCGGCCCTCGTCGTTCACCGTGAACTTGAACTCCGACGTGTTCACGTCCGGCGCATCAAGACGCAGCTTCATCGTGCGCACTTCCTCGATCAAGGTCACGACCTTGTCGGTGTTGTGCATATCCGCCGATAGCACCGCGGCCATGAACGGCGCCGGGTAGTGAGCCTTCAGCCAGGCAGTCTGGTACGACACCAGGCCGTAGGCGGCGGAGTGGGATTTGTTGAAGCCGTAACCGGCGAATTTCTCCACCAGGTCGAAAATGTTACCGGCAAGATCCGCATCGATATTGTTCGACGCACAACCTTCAATGAAACCGCCGCGCTGTTTGGCCATTTCCTCGGGTTTCTTCTTACCCATCGCCCGGCGCAGCATGTCCGCACCACCGAGGGTGTAACCGGCCATGACCTGAGCGATCTGCATCACCTGTTCCTGATACAGAATGATGCCGTACGTCGGTGCCAGCACCGGCTGCAAGCCTTCGTACTGGTAATCCGGGTGCGGATACGCAAGCTCCGCGCGACCGTGCTTGCGGTTGATGAAGTCATCCACCATGCCGGACTGCAGCGGGCCCGGACGGAACAGGGCCACCAGTGCGATAAGGTCTTCGAGGCAGTCGGGCTTGAGCTTTTTGATCAGCTCTTTCATGCCGCGGGATTCAAGCTGGAACACCGCGGTGGTTTCAGCTTTTTGCAGCAGCTGATAGGTCGGCTTGTCATCCAGCGGGATGAACGCGATGTCCAGCGGCGGCTCGTTGACCTTGGCGCGGTCGCGATTGATGGTTTTCAGCGCCCAGTCGATGATCGTCAGGGTCCGCAGGCCGAGGAAGTCGAACTTCACCAGACCGGCCGCCTCCACGTCGTCCTTGTCGAACTGGGTCACCAGACCATCGCCGGCCTCGTCGCAATAGATCGGCGAGAAGTCGGTCAGTTTGGTCGGTGCGATCACCACACCACCGGCGTGTTTACCGACGTTACGCACCACGCCCTCGAGCTTGCGCGCCATCTCCCAGATTTCTGCCGCTTCTTCATCGACCTTGATGAAGTCGCGCAGGATTTCTTCCTGCTCGTAGGCTTTTTCCAGGGTCATGCCGACTTCGAACGGAATCATCTTCGACAGGCGATCCGCCAGGCCGAACGACTTGCCCTGGGCCCGCGCCACGTCGCGGACCACAGCCTTCGCCGCCATGGAACCGAAAGTGATGATCTGGCTTACGGCGTTGCGGCCGTATTTTTCGGCCACGTAATCGATCACCCGATCGCGACCATCCATGCAGAAGTCGACGTCGAAGTCGGGCATGGATACCCGTTCCGGGTTGAGGAAACGTTCGAACAGCAGGTCATATTCCAGCGGGTCAAGGTCGGTGATCTTCTGCACATAGGCCACCAGCGATCCGGCACCCGACCCCCGGCCCGGGCCCACCGGCACGCCGTTGTTCTTGGCCCACTGGATAAAGTCCATCACGATCAGGAAGTAACCGGGGAATCCCATCTGAATGATGATATCCAGCTCGAAATTCAGCCGGTCGACATAGACCTGACGCTTGGCCTCGTAATCTTCGGTGGTGTCCTTGGGCAGCAGCACGCTGAGTCGCTCTTCCAGACCATCGAACGACACCTTGCGGAAATACTCGTCGATGGTCATGCCATCGGGAATCGGGTAGTCCGGAAGGAAGTGCTTGCCCAGTTTCACGTCGATGTTGCAGCGTTTGGCGATCTCGACGGTGTTTTCCACCGCATCCGGCAGGTCGCTGAACAGCTCGGCCATTTCCTCGGCGCTTTTCAGGTACTGCTGATCGCTGTAGTTCTTCGAACGACGCGGGTCGTCGAGGGCCCGGCCTTCGCCGATGCAGACGCGGGTTTCGTGAGCCTCGAAATCCTCCTGTTTGATGAAGCGCACATCGTTGGTGGCGACCAGCGGAGCACCAAGCTTGTCGGCCAGAGCGACGGCGCCGTGCAGCTGTTCTTCATCGTTCGGACGGTTGGTGCGCTGGACTTCCAGATAAAAACGATCCGGGAACACTGCCATCCATTCGCGCGTCAGGGTTTCGGCCTCGGCGGGATTGCCGCCGATCATGGCCATGCCGATCTCGCCCTCTTTGGCGGCGGACAGCATGATCAGGCCTTCGTTGGCCTCGGCGACCCACTCGCGCTCAATGATGACCATGCCGTTGCGCTGACCGTCGATGAAGCCACGGGAAATCAGCTCGGTCAGGTTGCGATAGCCCTGGGCATTCATGACCAGCAGGCTGATGCGGCTCAGCGGACCATCGGGGTCCTTGTTCGACAGCCACAGGTCGGCGCCGCAGATCGGCTTGATCCCGGCGCCCATGGTGTTTTTATAGAACTTGACCAGCGAACACATGTTGTTCTGGTCGGTAACCGCAACGGCCGGCATGCCCATGCCGGTCAAGGCCTTAACCAGCGGCTTGATCCGCACCAGCCCGTCGACCAGGGAGTATTCAGTGTGCAGGCGTAGATGAACGAATGAAGCCGGCATAGTGATCCTGTCCAGTTACATAGAGACAACAAGGCCCGGATTGTACCGGGCCCCGAATAAAACATCAGCCTCGCCGCTAAACCGGCGTCAGGCCTTCCAGCGCTTCATAAGCCTGCCGAACCGGGGCAAAAGAACGCCGATGAATCGGCGTCGGCCCCAAACGCACGAGCGCTTCCAGATGAACGGGCGTCGGGTAGCCTTTATGACCGCCGATGCCGTAACCCGGGTAGATCAATTCGAACGCTGCCATTTCGCGGTCGCGGCTGACCTTGGCCAGAATCGACGCGGCGGCGATGGCCGGGACCTTGCTATCGCCCTTGACCACTGCTTCGGAACGCATCGGCAGTTTCGGGCAGCGGTTGCCGTCGATCATCGCCAGTTTCGGCTGGATATGCAGACCCGCGACGGCGCGCTGCATGGCCAGCATGGTAGCGTGAAGGATGTTCAGCTCGTCGATTTCTTCGACTTCGGCGCGGGCGATGCACCAGCTCAAAGCCTTTTCGCAGATTTCGTCGTAGAGCTTTTCACGCTTGGCTTCGGTCAGCTTTTTCGAGTCGTTGAGACCAAGAATCGGCCGGTTCGGATCGAGGATGACTGCCGCCGTGACAACCGCGCCGCACAAAGGGCCGCGACCGACTTCATCAACGCCGGCCACCAATTCTTCGACTTCGGCGACCAAAGTGAAATCCAGACCCATCTGCATGCTTGTCTTGCTCATCGTGTTTGACCGATCAGGTTCAGAACGGCGTCAGCCGCCTGATTGGAGGCATCCAGGCGCAGGGTACGGTGGATTTCGTCGAAGCCACGAGTCTGTTCTTCACCGCCGTCGATCAACGGCAACAAGGTCTGCGCGAGCGCCTCGACCGTCGCATCATCCTGCAACAATTCCGGCACCAGCAGTCGCTGGGCCAGCAGGTTAGGCAGAGAGACGTACGGGCTCTTGACCATGCGTTTGAGAATCCAGAACGTCAGCGGTGCCAGACGATAGGCTACGACCATTGGTCGCTTGTACAACAGCGCCTCGAGGGTCGCAGTGCCTGACGCGATCAGGACTGCGTTGCACGCTGCCAAAGCCAAGTGGGATTTGCCGTCGAGCAAGGCCACCGGCAGGTCACGACCGGCCAGCAGTTCTTCAAGCTGCGCCCGACGCTCGGGATTGGCGCACGGTATGACGAAACGCAAACCCGGGCGCATGGCGCGCAGACGCTCGGCGGTATCGAGGAACAGTGCACCCAGACGACTGACTTCACCACCACGACTACCGGGCATCAACGCCACCAGCGGACCGTCCGGTAGACCCAGTTCGGCGCGCGCAGCGCTGCGATCGGCCTCCAGTGGAATGGTATCGGCCAGCGTATGGCCGACGAATCGCACCGGTACACCTTTCTCTTCGTAAAATCTGGCTTCGAACGGCAGCAGCGTGAGCATCAGGTCACAGCCTTCGCGAATCTTCAGCACCCGCTTCTGCCGCCACGCCCATACCGAGGGGCTGACGTAGTGCACGGTCTTGATTCCGGCCTGACGCAGCTTGAGTTCGATATTGAGGTTGAAATCAGGGGCGTCGATGCCGATGAACACATCCGGCTTTTCAGCGATCAGCATGGCGATCAGGTCCTTGCGGCGCTTGAGCAGTTCACGCAATCGCCCGAGGACCTCCACCAGCCCCATGACCGACAACCGCTCCATGGGGAAGTAGGAGCTCAGGCTTTCGGCCTGCATCAACGGGCCGCCGACGCCGATGAACTCGACCGCAGGATGCTGTGCCTTGAGGGCACGCATCAGACCGGCACCCAGGATGTCACCGGAAGCCTCACCCGCCACCAGCGCAATACGCAGATTGGCCATGATCAGCGGGTGATGCCGCGAGACGACGACTGGATGGAGTCACGGAACACCGCAACTTCCGGGAACTGGGCGGCAGGCTCAGCCAGTTCGGCCAGGGCTTGCTCGACTGTCAATCCCTGGCGGTAGACGGTTTTGTAGGCGCGGCGCAAGGCATGAATGGCATCCTCGCTGAACCCACGACGGCGCATGCCTTCGAAGTTCATGCTACGCGCTTCCGCCGGGTTGCCGAACACCGTGACGAACGCCGGAACGTCCTTGCCGATGGCCGTTCCCATGCCGGAAAAGCTGTGGGCGCCAATGTGGCAATACTGGTGCACCAGCGTGAAGCCGGACAGGATCGCCCAGTCCTCGACATGCACGTGGCCGGCCAGTGCCGTGTTGTTGACCAGGATGCAATGGTTGCCGATGACACTGTCGTGACCGATGTGGGCGTAAGCCATGATCAGGTTGTGATCACCCAGGGTGGTCTCGGAACGATCCTGAACCGTACCACGGTGAATCGTCACGCCTTCACGGATAACGTTATGGTCACCGATCACCAGACGGGTTTCTTCACCCTTGTACTTGAGATCCGGCGTGTCTTCGCCTACCGAGGAAAACTGGTAGATGCGGTTGTGCTTGCCGATTCGGGTCGGACCTTTGAGGATCACGTGAGGCCCGATCACTGTTCCCTCGCCGACTTCCACACCTGCGCCGATGATCGACCACGGGCCGACCTCGACACCTTCGGCCAGTACGGCCGAAGGATCGATGATTGCGCGAGGGTCAATCAAACTCATAGCTTGCGTTCCGCACAGATGATTTCAGCGGAGCAGACTGGCTTGCCATCGACCGAAGCCTGACATTCGAACTTCCAGATCTGACGCTTGCAGCTGATGAACTTGGCTTCGAGGATCAACTGGTCACCCGGCAGCACTGGCTGACGGAAACGCAGTTTGTCGGAACCGACGAAATAGTAGAGGGTGCCATCGGCCGGTTTCACATCGAGCATCTTGAAACCGAGGATCCCGGCAGCCTGAGCCATCGCTTCAATGATCAACACGCCCGGCATGATCGGGTGGGCAGGGAAGTGGCCATTGAAGAACGGTTCGTTGATGCTGACATTCTTGTAGGCGCGAATGCGCTTGCCTTCAGTATCCAGTTCCACCACCCGGTCCACCAGCAGGAACGGGTAGCGGTGAGGCAGGTATTCGCGAATCTCGTTGATGTCCATCATTTCGGGGGGAAGCCTATGTAAAGATTGGGAGCGCGACTGACGCGCACTCCTCTAGCAAATCAAGGAGGCAGTCCAGAGGCTGTGCACACTTGATATGGAAATGGTATCAGCCTTCAGATGAAGCATTACCGCCAGGGGTCACTTCCCCTGCCCGCTTTTCCAGCTGTTTCAACCGTCGCGCGATGTCATCGAGCTGACGGATGCGTGCCGCGCTTTTGCGCCACTCGGCAGCCGGCTGCATGGCCGTACCGGAAGAATAGGCGCCCGGCTCGGTAATCGAGTGAGTCACCATGGTCATCCCGGTCAGGAATACGTTGTCGCAAATATCGATGTGCCCTACCAGGCCGACACCACCGGCGAGCATGCAGTGCTTGCCGATTTTGGTACTGCCGGAAATCCCCACGCACGCTGCCATGGCAGTGTGATCACCGACCTGAACGTTGTGGGCGATCTGAATCTGGTTGTCGAGCTTGACGCCGTTACCGATCACGGTGTCGGCCAACGCGCCGCGGTCGATGGCGGTATTCACGCCAATCTCCACATCGTCGCCGATGGTGACGCCACCAATCTGAGCGATTTTCTGCCAGATGCCTTTTTCATTGGCAAAGCCGAAGCCTTCACCGCCAAGTACGGCACCGGACTGGATCACCACACGCTTGCCGATTCGCACGTCGTGATACAGCGTGACCCGCGGAGCAAGCCAGCCGCCTTCGCCGATTTCACTGCGGGCGCCGACAACGCAATGCGCGCCAAGCGTTACGCCGGCACCGACCCGCGCACCTGCCTCGATCACCACAAAGGGACCGATGCTGGCAGTCGGATCGACCACGGCGTCCGGAGCGATCACTGCGGACGGATGGATACCGGCTGCGGATTTCGGTTTCGGATCGAAGAGGTGGGAAATGCGTGCGTAAGCCAGATAAGGATCCGGCACCACCAACGCATTACCGGCATAACCTTCTGCATCAGCGGCCTTGAGCAACAATGCTGCCGCCTGCGAGCCAGCCAGGTATTTGCGGTATTGGGGGTTTGCCAGAAAGCTCAACTGAGCTGGGCCAGCCTCCTGCAAGGTGGCTAGCCCAGTAATTTGCTTCTCGGGATCGCCACTCAGGGTGGCACCGAGGAACTCGGCCAACTGGCCGAGTTTGATAGTCACGGTCATGGGTTACTTCAGCTGATTCATGCGCTCGATAACCTGGCGCGTGATGTCGTATTGAGGCTTGACATCGATCACTGCGCCACGCTCGAACACCAGGTCAAAACCACCTTTCTTGATGACTTCTTCCACTGCGCTATCCAGCTTCGGCTTGAGCTGCTTGAGCATTTCACGGTCAGCAACAGCTTTGGCTTCGTTCAGTTCCTTGGACTGGAACTGGAAGTCACGGGCCTTTTGCTTGAATTCCAGCTCCAGACGCTCACGCTCGCCCTGCTGCATCTTGTCGCCGCCAGCCATCAGACGATCCTGGATACCCTTGGCGCTGCTTTCCAGCGTCTTCAGTTTGGTCAGTTGAGGACCGAACTTCTTCTCGGCATCCACAGCGTACTTCTTGGCCGCATCGGACTCCAGCAGAGCCATCTGATAGTTCAGAACAGCGATTTTCATGTCGGCAAATGCCGGGCCTGCCACCAGTACAGAGGCCAGGAGAACCAATTGAGTCAACTTACGCACGATGCACTCCTACAAAATCCATTGTCGTTATCTTGGGTCAGACGCTTAGAACGTCTGGCCGAGGGAGAATTGGAACACTTGAGTTTCAGCGTTATCCGGCTTCTTGATCGGTGTGGCCAACGCGAAGCTCAAAGGACCCAGTGCGGTAACCCAGGTCACGCCGACACCGACAGAGCTGGCCATGTTGCTGAAGCTGACGTCGTTGCACTGCGTCTTGGACTTGGTGATGCCGTCAGTGTTGAGTGTCTGCTGGCACTTGGAGTCGAAAACGTTACCCACATCCCAGAACACGGAAGTACGCAGCGAACGCTGATCCTTGACGAACGGCATCGGGAACAGGACTTCCATACCACCCTGGATCAGGACGTTGCCACCGAATGGCAGCGGATCCTGGTCCGGATCTGCGATTGTGCCGACGTTACCGGTCTTATCTTTACCCCGGCTAGGTGTACTGCGTGGCCCCAAGGTGCTGTCCTTGAAACCGCGAACCGAGTTGAAACCACCAGCATAGTAGTTTTCATAGAACGGCAAGCCATCGGTCGAACCGTAACCATCACCATACCCCAGCTCGGTGTGCAGACGCAGGGTGTAGTTCTCGGTGATCGGCTGGAACAGCTGGCCACGGTAATCGAGTTTGTAGAACGACAGGTCGCTGCCCGGAATGGTGGTTTCCAGGGTCAGGCTCTGGGAGCGACCACGGGTCGGCAGCACGCCTTTGTTCAGGGTCGACTCGGACCAGCCGGCCGAAGCCTTGAAGTTCAGGTACTGATCGCCTTCACGGTTCACGAAGTCGAAGATCTCGTCGACGGTGTACTGACCGGTCTTGATCTTGTCCTGCTGAGCGGACAGACCGAAGGTCAGACGCGAAGTCTCGCTGATCGGGTAGCCAACGTTCACACCAGCGCCCAGGCTGTCTACGGCATAGCTTGCTACGTCGACGTCGAGGTCTTTGTAGTCGGTGGTGCGATAGAACGCGTTGTAACCCAGGCTCACGCCATCGGCGGTCCAGTAGGGGTCAACGTAACCGAAGTTGTAACGGCTCTGGTATTCACTGCGGGTCAGGCCGACGCTGACGCGGTTACCGGTACCCAGGAAGTTGTTCTGGGTGATCGAACCACCGAGGATCAGACCGGCGCTCTGGGCGAAACCAACGCTGGCGGTGATCGAACCGGAAGCCTGCTCTTCAACTGCATAGTTAACGTCAACCTGGTCGTCGACGCCCGGAACAGCAGGAGTCTCGACGTTCACTTCCTTGAAGAAGCCCAGACGCTCAAGACGGGTCTTGGACTGGTCGATCAGGTAAGTCGAAGCCCAGCCACCTTCCATCTGACGCATTTCGCGGCGCAGCACTTCGTCTTCGGACTTGGTGTTGCCACGGAAGTTGATGCGGTTGACGTAGGCACGCTTGCCCGGATCGACAGCGAACAGGATGTCCACGGTGTGGTCATCATCGTGCGGCTGCGGAACGCCATTGACGTTGGCGAAGGTGTAACCCTCGTTACCCAGACGACGAGTGATCAGTTCCGAAGTGGTGGTCATCAGCTTGCGCGAGAACACCTGGCCCTTTTGCACCAGCAGCAGCGACTTGACCTGGTCTTCAGGGACTTTCAGGTCACCGCTGAGCTTGACGTCACGAACGGTGTACTTCTCGCCTTCAGTCACGTTGACGGTGATATAGACGTGTTTCTTGTCCGGGGTGATGGACACCTGGGTCGAAGCGATATCCATGTTGATATAGCCGCGGTCCAGGTAGTAGGAACGCAGACGCTCCAGGTCACCGGAAAGCTTTTCACGAGCGTACTTGTCATCGTTCTTGAAGAACGACAACCAGTTGGTGGTCTTCAGTTCGAACAGGTCGGTCAGGTCTTCTTCAGGGAAAACCGTGTTGCCCACCACGTTGATGTGCTGAATGGCAGCGACGGTGCCTTCGTTGATCTTCACTTTCAGGCCGACACGGTTACGCGGCTGCGATACCACTTCGGTATCGACGGTAGCCGAGTAACGACCTTGCGCAACGTACTGGCGTTGCAGTTCGTTACGCACGCCTTCGAGGGTCGCACGCTGGAAGATCTCGCCTTCGGCCAGACCGGATTGCTTGAGGCCCTTCATCAGGTCTTCGGTGGAGATCGCCTTGTTGCCTTCGATCTCGATGCTCGCGACCGATGGACGTTCGACGACGGTGATCACCAGAACGTTGCCTTCGCGGCCCAGCTGGATATCTTGAAAGAAACCGGTTTTGAACAACGCACGAGTGGATTCCACCAGGCGACGATCATCCGCCTGCTCGCCGACGTTCAACGGCAAGGCACCAAAGACGCTACCCGCGGAGACCCGCTGGAGGCCATTGACGCGAATATCAGAGATAGTGAAGGACTCGGCGTGAACTTCGGCGATCATCAATACGGTGAGAACCGCAGTTAGCAGCAGACGTTTCATGAAGTCCTTTCTTATTCCAACTGGCAATAAACAAACTGCCGCAAAATGCGGCAGATTCGCAATTCAGCGAAGCGTTACAGTCGACCCAGATCGTTGACCAGAGCAAGCAACATCACCCCGACCACCAAACTGATACCGATCTGTATCCCCCAACCTTGCACCCGATCCGACAAGGGACGACCACGCGCCCACTCGATCAGATAAAACAACAAATGCCCCCCATCCAGTACAGGAATGGGCAGCAAATTCAGAACCCCCAGGCTAATACTCAGATAAGCAAGGAAATTCAGGAAATCAGCGACACCCGACTGGGCAGAAGCGCCCGCCACTTTAGCAATGGTTATCGGTCCACTCAAGTTTTTTACCGAGAGCTCGCCGAACAGCATTTTCTTCAGTGAATCCAGCGTCAGGACGCTCATGGTCCAGGTACGACGCGCACCCTCGCCAATCGCGGCCAAAGGACCGTAGCTGACCTCGCGGATCATCTCCGGCGGCCAGTCGACAGCTTTCACTCCCGCCCCAAGATAACCACTTGGCGACTTGCTCTCGCCGCGTGCGGCCAACGTCACGGGGACGTCGATTTGAGCACCGTCGCGCTCGACGTGCAGCATGATTTTGGTATCAGGACGCGTACGAACGGTGTCGACCACTTGTTGCCAGTCATCCAGCGCCTTGCCATCCAGCGCCAGTAGACGATCACCGGTCTTCAACCCGGCTGCCTGGGCCGGACCTTTCGGATCGAGTTCAGCGAGAATCGGCGGCAAAGCAGGACGCCATGGGCGGATACCCAGGGAGCGAATCGGATCCGGCTCGTCAGCCCCCTTGAGCCAGTGATCCAGTGCAAGCTCTCGCGGCGAATCGGCCGTAGAGCCCTGCTCACGCACCAGCACCTGCAGGGAGCCGCTTTCCCCCAGGCGACGTACCAGCTGCAGATTGACAGCCGCCCAGCCCGAAGTCGGTTCACCGTCGATGGCGACGATTTCCTGACCTGCATTAAGGCCGGCTTTCGCTGCAATGCTGCCGGACTCGACTGCTCCGATGACCGGACGGACCTGTTCACTGCCGAGCATGGCCAGCACCCAGAAGAACACCATGGCCAGCAGGAAGTTGGCGACCGGACCAGCCGCCACGATAGCAATACGCTGGCGAACGGACTTGCGATTGAAAGACAAATGAAGCTGATCAGCGGGCACTTCACCTTCACGCTCATCGAGCATCTTGACGTAGCCACCCAGCGGAATGGCTGCGACGACAAACTCGGTCCCCTGCTTGTCATGCCAGCGCAGCAACGGCATGCCGAAGCCCACGGAAAAGCGCAGAACCTTGACGCCACAGCGACGCGCGACCCAGAAGTGGCCGAATTCGTGAAAGGTGACCAGCACACCCAGGGCGATCAGGGTGCCGGCAATCATATAGAGCGCGCTCATCTACTTTCTCCGCAATCCTGTTCTATGCCGCATGAAGCCATGTACCGCTGGGCCTATCGACCGTGACGAGCCAGCCATTGCCCGGCGAGCGTACGTGCTGCCGCGTCCGCCGTGAACACCGCATCGAGATCATTCAGCGCAACCACCGGCTCGAGATTCAACACCTCCTCGATGATACTCGCGATTTCGAGATAGCGAACCCGCCCGTCGAGAAACGCCGCCACCGCGACTTCATTCGCGGCATTGAGCATGGCAGGTGCACTGTTGCCGGCCTCGGCTGCCTGACGGGCAAGCCGCAGGCACGGGAAGCGTTCCTCATCGGGCGCCTCGAAGTCCAGGCGTGCGATGGCAAACAGGTCCAGTGGCGCCACGCCAGAATCAATGCGTTCAGGCCAGGCCAGCGCATTGGCGATCGGCGTACGCATGTCGGGATTACCCAACTGCGCCAGTACCGAGCCATCTACGTAGTCGACCAGAGAGTGAATCACGCTCTGTGGATGGATCACCACTTCGACTTGCGACGGCCGGGCATCGAACAGCCAGCAGGCTTCGATCAGCTCGAGGCCCTTGTTCATCATGCTGGCCGAATCCACGGAAATCTTGCGACCCATGGACCAGTTAGGATGAGCACAGGCCTGATCGGGAGAAACATGCGCCAGTTCAGCCATCGGCGTCTGCCGGAAAGGACCACCAGAGGCTGTCAGCAAAATCCGACGCACGCCGACATTGCTCAATCCACGAGCGAAATCCTGCGGCATGCACTGAAAAATCGCGTTGTGCTCACTGTCGATGGGCAGCAAGACCGAACCGCTCTTGCGCACCGCCTCCATGAACAAGGCGCCGGACATCACCAGCGCCTCCTTGTTGGCCAGGAGAATCTTCTTGCCCGCCTCGACGGCCGCAAGGGTCGGGCGCAGACCAGCGGCGCCGACGATCGCCGCCATCACGGCATCCACCTCAGGGGCTGCCGCGACCTGACAGAGACCTTCCTCACCTACCAGCACCCGGGTCGACAGGCCGGCAGCACGCAAATCGTCTTGCAAACCACGGGCTGCCGCGACTTCCGGCACCACAGCGAACTGCGGCACATGGCGCACGCACAGGACAAACAGCTCACTAAGACGTGTAAAGCCGCTGAGCGCAAAAACCTGATAACGCTCTGGGTGACGAGCAATGACATCCAGAGTGCTCAGGCCAATCGAGCCGGTTGCCCCCAAGACGGTAATCTGCTGCGGGCGGCTCACGGTGCAGCCATCCACAGCAACACCGCAAATACCGGGATCGCCGCAGTCAGGCTGTCAATTCGATCCAGCACACCGCCATGACCAGGCAGCAAATTGCTGCTGTCCTTGATACCGGACTGACGCTTGAACATGCTTTCAGTCAGATCGCCCACCACCGAGATGAACACGATCAATGCGGCACCGATCAGCCCCTTGAACAGTTGCGCCACCGTCCAGTCACGAAACAGGGCTACCAGTGTCGTGATCACGAGACTCAGTGCCAGACCGCCATACACGCCTTCCCAGCTTTTTCCAGGGCTGACTTGCGGGGCAAGCTTGCGCTTGCCGAAAGCACGGCCGGAGAAATAGGCACCGATATCAGCGCCCCAGACCAGCACCATCACCGCCATGATCAGCCAGTTGCCGAGCGGGTATTGCTTGATCTGGATCAGACCTTGCCAGGCAGGCAGAAGAATCAACAAACCGATCACCAGCTTGCTGGCGGCACTGGCCCAGCGCTCACTGGAGCGCGGATACGTCAGCACCAGCCACGTCGCTACCGCCCACCAGATCACCGAGGCACCCAGCACCCAAGGTGCCAGCCCCGGCAAGATGTACATGATGAACAGCATCAGCGCGACTACCGTCGCATAGCCGACACGAAACGGTTGCGCGGTAAAACCGGCCAGACGCGCCCATTCCCAGGCACCAAGCGTCACGACCAGCCCGATAAACAGCGCAAAACCGGAGCCCTCAAGCAGAAAAAAACCGCCCAGAGCGATCGGCAGCAGGATCAGCGCAGTGATGATTCGTTGTTTAAGCATTAAACCCGGGCTCCAGCTTCGATCTGCTCGCTCGTTTTACCGAAGCGACGCTGACGCGAAGCGAAATCGGCCAGCGCAGTACGCATGGCATCGTGTTTGAAGTCCGGCCAGAACAGGTCGGAGAAGTACAACTCGGCATAAGCCAGTTGCCACAGCAGGAAGTTGCTGATGCGGTGCTCGCCGCCAGTGCGGATGCACAGATCCGGCAGCGGCAGGTCACCGGTCGCCAGACAGGTTTGCAGCAGATCCGGCGTGATGTCTTCCGGACGCAGATGCCCGGCCTGAACCTCGCGAGCCAGACGCTGCGCAGCTTGCGCGATATCCCACTGACCGCCGTAGTTGGCGGCGATCTGCAGAATGAAGCGATTGCTGCCTGCAGTCATGGCCTCAGCCTCGCGCATGGCAGCCTGAAGCTCTGGATGAAAACGCGAGCGGTCGCCAATGATGCGCAAACTGATGTTGTTGTCGTTGAGGCGCTTGGCCTCACGACGCAACGCCTTGAAGAACAGATCCATCAAGGCACTGACCTCATCAGCCGGACGCTGCCAGTTTTCACTGGAGAAGGCGAACAGGGTCAGCACCTCGACCCCGGCCTCGGCACACACCTCGATCACCGCCCGAACAGCGTCCACGCCCGCTTTATGCCCGGCGACACCCGGCATAAAGCGTTTTTTCGCCCAGCGATTGTTACCATCCATGATGATCGCGACATGGCGCGGCACCGCGGACGGCGCAGTCTGCTTGGTCTTGTCCATTAAAACTCGACCCTTAAACGGCCATCAGATCCGCTTCTTTTTCCTTGGTAGCCGCGTCGATATCCGCTTCAGCCTTATCGGTCAGTTTCTGGATATCAGCCGCTGCACGGCGCTCTTCGTCTTCGCTGATTTCCTTGTCCTTGACCAGTTTCTTCAAATCGCCCAGCGCATCGCGACGAATGTTGCGTACCGCGACACGAGCGTCTTCAGCGGCAGCACGGGCCTGCTTGGTGAAGCCCTTTCGGGTTTCTTCAGTCAGAGCCGGCATGGAAACCAGCAGCAACTCACCCAGGTTGGTCGGGTTCAGGTTCAGGCCGGCGTTCATGATTGCCTTGTCGACTGCCGTGAGCATGTTGCGCTCGAAAGGCACGACTTGCAGGGTACGGGAGTCTTTCACCGTGACGTTGGCAACACCGCTCAAAGGGGTATCAGCACCGTAGTAAGGAACCATCACGCTACCCAGAATACTCGGGTGAGCCTTGCCGGTACGAATCTGGCCGAATGCATGGCTCAGCGACTCGATCGACTTTTTCATGCGCTCTTGAGCGTCTTTCTTGATTTCGTTGATCATTGTTGACCTTCCTCGATCAGGGTGCCTTCAGCGCCGCCATGAACGATGTTCAGCAGGGCACCAGGCTTGTTCATGTTGAATACGCGCAGCGGCATCTTGTGGTCGCGGCACAGGCAAATAGCCGTCAGATCCATTACACCCAGCTTGCGATCCAGTACTTCATCATAAGTCAGATGATCGAACTTCTCGGCATGCGGGTCTTTGAACGGGTCAGCGGTGTAGACGCCATCGACCTTGGTCGCTTTGAGCACGACGTCCGCATCGATCTCGATGGCACGCAGGCAGGCCGCCGAATCCGTGGTAAAGAACGGATTGCCGGTACCGGCCGCGAAAATCACCACGTCCTTGGAGTTCAGGTGGCGCATGGCCTTGCGACGATCATAGTGATCGGTTACCCCCACCATGGAAATGGCCGACATCACGATGGCCGAGATATTGGCACGTTCCAGCGCATCGCGCATGGCCAGGGCGTTCATCACAGTGGCCAGCATGCCCATGTGGTCGCCGGTGACCCGATCCATGCCGGCCTTGCTCAGCGCTTCACCGCGGAACAGGTTGCCGCCGCCGATCACCAGTCCAACCTGAACGCCGATGCCGACCAGTTGGCCGACTTCCAGCGCCATGCGGTCCAGTACTTTCGGATCGATCCCGAACTCTTCCGAGCCCATCAGGGCCTCGCCGCTAAGCTTGAGTAGAATGCGTTTATAGCGAGCCTGATAACCACTGCCCTGCTGAGCCATTGCGAATCTCTCCTGCGGCGTATTTAAAAATTCTTTGCGAGCTGTTTGCAGCTGCGTTCACTCTAGCGTGGCGCTGCTTCAGCGCCATCGGAACATGGCTTTGTAAGTCAGTTCCAAGGGGAAACCAATTAAAAATTGGTAACCCTATCTGAAAAGAGGCTGCGCGCGTGAGCGGGCAGCCTCTTTCGGGCGACAGTTGAAAAACCGTCTTATTGCTTGGCGGCAGCCACTTGAGCGGCAACTTCGGCAGCGAAGTCATCAACTGGCTTCTCGATGCCTTCGCCCACTTTGAAGTAGGTGAAGGAAACGATTTCGGCACCGGCTTTCTTGGCCAGCTCGCCAACCTTGACTTCAGGATTCATGACGAAGGCTTGCTCTTTCAGCGAGGCTTCGGCTTTGAACTTGGTGATACGACCGTTGATCATGTTCTCAACGATGTTTTCCGGCTTGCCGGCGATCTTGTCGGCATTCAGCTGCAGGAATACGTTCTTCTCGCGCTCGATGGCCTCGGGGGAGATTTCCGACGCGTCCAGAAACTCTGGGTTCGAAGCTGCAACGTGCATAGCGATGTTCTTGGCCAGGTCGACGTCGCCGCCTTTCAGAACAACCACTGCACCAATCTTGTTGCCGTGCAGGTAAGCGCCTACAACGTCACCTTCAACACGCGCCAGACGACGGATGTTGACGTTTTCGCCACACTTGGCAACCAGGGCTTCACGAGCTGCTTCACGCGAAGCGATCAGCGGAGCCGCGTCGGTCAGCTTCTGAGCGAAGGCTTCTTCGAGGCTTTCGCTGACGAAGTTCTTGAAGTCGTCCTGCAGGGCCAGGAAGTCGGTCTGCGAGTTCACTTCCAGCAGAACAGCGGACTTGCCGTCAGCCTTGACAGCGATAGCGCCTTCAGCGGCAACGTTGCCAGCCTTCTTGGCAGCCTTGATGGCGCCCGAAGCACGCATGTCATCAATGGCTTTTTCGATGTCGCCGCCAGCCTTTTCCAGGGCCTTCTTGCAATCCATCATGCCTTCGCCGGTACGCTCGCGCAGTTCTTTGACCAACGCTGCAGTAATTGCTGCCATTTTCAAATTCCTCTTGGATAGGTTTTCAACCATTCCACCCGATCGAACGGGCGATCAATTCTTCCCGAACCTGTTTGTAGCCGCTGCACGTTACAGATGCTGTAGCTGCGCTGCCGACAGATGGTTTTCGAGGTGGCAAAAAGGGGGCCAAGCCCCCTTTTTGCTTACTGAGTCAACGCCAGGGCGTCAATTACTCAGCTGCAGCCTGAGTTTCTTCAGCTGCGAACTCAACAGTGCCGCCAGCAACATTGTTGCGACCACGGATCACAGCGTCAGCCATCGAACCCATGTACAGCTGGATAGCGCGGATTGCGTCATCGTTGCCCGGGATGATGTAGTCAACGCCTTCCGGGCTGCTGTTGGTATCGACAACGCCGATGACCGGGATGCCCAGCTTGTTGGCTTCGGTGATCGCGATGCGCTCGTGGTCAACGTCGATCACGAACAGTGCGTCTGGCAGACCGCCCATGTCCTTGATGCCGCCCAGGGAGCGATCCAGCTTCTCAAGATCACGGGAGCGCATCAGCGCTTCTTTCTTGGTCAGCTTGGCGAAAGTACCGTCTTCGGCTTGTACTTCAAGGTCACGCAGACGCTTGATGGAAGCACGGATGGTCTTGAAGTTGGTCAGCATGCCGCCCAACCAGCGGTGATCGACGTACGGCGAACCGCAACGTGCTGCTTCTTCAGCAACGATCTTGCCAGCGGAACGCTTGGTGCCGACGAACAGAATCTTGTTTTTGCCCTGGGCCAGACGCTCTACGAAAGTCAGAGCTTCGTTGAACATTGGCAGGGTTTTTTCAAGGTTGATGATGTGAATCTTGTTACGCGCGCCGAAAATGTACTTACCCATTTTCGGATTCCAGTAACGGGTTTGGTGACCGAAGTGCACACCGGCCTTCAGCATATCGCGCATGTTGACTTGGGACATGATAGTTCCTTGATAAGTCGGGTTGGGCCTCCACGTATCCCAATGACCAACCCCTGATCCGAGGATCGAAGGCACCCAGGTCATCGTGTCGACACGTGTGTGGGTTAATGCTCTCGAGGCTATCCCCGGAAAGCGGCGCATTTTATATCACAGGAAGGGCGCAAACGGAACCCGGAATCTGTAATAGCGTCAGGGACATGGGCGCCAGCCCCTTGGAATCGGGACAATGCACCGCATTGTATAGAGAGAAGCGATGCACGCAGGCGCGGATTTGCGCCTTTGGTCTGTTAGAATCGCGTTTTTCGGGGCCGCCAAATCAACAGCCGCGCCCCTGTTCGTATCAGCAAGCGCCGCCGAGCGCAGAGAGAACCTGTATGACCGTCACCCTCAAAACCCCCGAGGACATCGCTGGCATGCGTGTCGCCGGCAAACTGGCCGCCGACGTGCTGGAAATGATTGCCGAACACGTCAAGCCGGGCGTGACCACCGATGAGCTGAACCAGATCTGCCACGATTACATCGTCGACGTACAGAAGGCCATCCCTGCCCCGCTCAACTACAAGGGCTACCCGAAGTCGATCTGCACCTCGATCAACCACGTGGTCTGCCACGGCATCCCGAACGACAAGCCGCTGAAAAACGGCGACACCCTGAACATCGATGTCACTGTGATCAAGGACGGCTACCACGGCGACACCAGCCGCATGTTCCACGTCGGCACCGTGCCGGTCTGGGCCGAGCGCCTGTCCCAGGTTACCCAGGAATGCATGTACAAGGCGATCGAGATCGTCAAACCCGGCTGCCGTCTCGGTGACATCGGCGAGATCATCCAGAAGCACGCTGAAAAGAACGGTTTCTCCGTGGTGCGTGAGTTCTGCGGCCACGGTATCGGCAAGGTGTTCCACGAAGAGCCGCAGATCCTGCACTACGGCCGCGCCGGCACCGGCATGGAACTGAAAGCCGGCATGACCTTCACCATCGAACCGATGATCAACCAGGGCAAGGCCGATACCAAGGTGCTGGGCGACGGCTGGACCGCGATCACCAAGGACCGCAAGCTGTCGGCACAGTGGGAACACACTTTGCTTGTCACTGACACCGGTTACGAAATCTTCACCCTGCGCAGCGACGACACGATACCGCGCGTATCGGCCTGATCCGGAACTGCTCCCAGCCTATAGAAGGAATGCCAATCGATGCCGCAGGTGGATCCCGAACTCTTCGACCGCGGCCAGTTCCAGGCTGAACTGGCCCTGAAAGCGAGCCCTATCGCCGCCTTCAAGAAGGCGATCCGCCAGGCCCGCGAAGTGCTCGATGCACGCTTTCGAAGCGGCCGCGACATCCGGCGACTGATCGAGGATCGCGCCTGGTTCGTCGACAACATCCTGCAAAAGGCCTGGGACCAGTTCAACTGGAGCGAAGACGCCGACATCGCGCTGGTCGCGGTCGGCGGCTACGGTCGCGGTGAGTTGCACCCCTATTCCGATATCGACCTGCTGATCCTGCTGGACAGCGCCGATCACGAAATCTTCCGCGATTCCATCGAGCGTTTTCTCACACTGTTGTGGGACATCGGCCTGGAAGTCGGTCAGAGCGTTCGTTCGGTTGACGAATGCGCCGAAGAGGCCCGTGCCGACCTGACGGTGGTCACCAACCTGATGGAAAGCCGCACCATCTGCGGCCCCGAACGCCTTCGCCAGCGCATGCTGGACGTTACCAGCACCGCTCACATGTGGCCGAGCAAGGAGTTCTTCCTGGCCAAGCGCGCCGAACAGAAGGCCCGCCACCACAAGTACAACGATACCGAATACAACCTGGAACCCAACGTCAAAGGCTCACCCGGCGGACTACGGGATATTCAGACGATTCTGTGGGTCGCCCGGCGCCAGTACGGCACCCTGAACCTGCGCGCTTTGGCAGGCGAGGGCTTCCTGGTCGAGAGTGAAAACGCCCTGCTGGCGTCGTCTCAGGAATTCCTGTGGAAAGTGCGCTACGCCCTGCACATGCTGGCCGGCCGCTCCGAAGATCGCCTGCTGTTCGATCACCAGCGCACCATTGCCGGGTTGCTGGGGTTTGAAGGTGACGACGCCAAGCAGGCCGTCGAAAACTTCATGCAGCAGTATTTCCGCGTCGTGATGAGCATCGCCCAGCTCAGCGACCTGATCATCCAGCACTTCGAGGAAGTCATCCTCGCCCCGGAAGACGAAGCGCCGCCGCAGCCGATCAACTCGCGTTTCCAGCTACACGACGGTTACATCGAGGCACGCAACGACAACGTGTTCCGCCGCACGCCGTTCGCCATGCTCGAGATCTTCGTATTGATGGCCCAGCAGCCGGAAATCAAAGGCGTACGCGCCGACACCATTCGTCTGCTGCGGGAAAACCGTCACCTGATCGACGACAACTTCCGCAACGACATCCGCAATACCAGCCTGTTCATCGAACTGTTCAAGTGCAAGATCGGCATCCACCGCAACCTGCGGCGGATGAACCGCTACGGCATTCTCGGACGCTACCTGCCTGAATTCGGTTTCATTGTCGGGCAGATGCAGCACGACCTGTTCCACATCTATACGGTCGATGCCCACACGCTGAATCTGATCAAACACCTGCGCAAATTGCAGTACTCACAGGTGTCGGAAAAATTCCCGCTGGCCGCCAAGCTCATGGCCAAGCTGCCGAAACCCGAACTGATCTATATGGCGGGCCTGTATCACGACATCGGCAAGGGCCGGCACGGCGACCACTCGGATATCGGCGCAGTGGATGCCGAGGCGTTCTGCCAGCGCCATCAACTGCCGGTGTGGGACAGTCGCCTGATCGTCTGGCTGGTACAGAACCATCTGGTGATGTCGACCACCGCCCAGCGCAAGGACTTGTCCGACCCGCAGGTGATCCATGACTTCGCCCAGATCGTCGGCGACGAAACCCGCCTCGACTACCTGTACGTGCTGACCGTGGCAGACATCAACGCGACCAACCCGACCCTGTGGAACTCCTGGCGCGCAAGCCTGTTGCGCCAGCTCTACACCGAGACCAAGCGCGCCCTGCGCCGCGGCCTGGAAAACCCGGTAGATCGCGAAGAACAGATCCGCCAGACCCAGAGCGCAGCGCTGGACATTCTGGTGCGCGGCGGCACCGACCCGGACGATGTCGAGCAGTTGTGGGCGCAACTGGGCGATGACTATTTCCTGCGTCACACTGCCGGCGACGTGGCCTGGCACAGTGATGCGATTCTCCAGCAGCCGGCCGACGGCGGACCGCTGGTGCTGATCAAGGAAACCACCCAGCGTGAATTCGAGGGCGGTACGCAGATCTTCATTTATGCCCCGGACCAGCATGACTTCTTTGCTGTGACCGTGGCCGCGATGGATCAGCTCAACCTGAACATTCACGACGCCCGGGTCATCACCTCCAGCAGCCAGTTCACCCTCGACACCTACATCGTGCTCGACACCGAAGGCGAATCCATTGGCGACAATCCGACCCGGGTCAAACAGATCCGCGACGGCCTGACCGAAGCCCTGCGCAACCCGGACGACTACCCGACCATCATCCAGCGTCGGGTGCCGCGTCAGCTCAAGCACTTTGCGTTCGCACCACAAGTGACGATCCACAACGACGCCCAGCGTCCGGTGACGGTGCTGGAACTGACCGCACCCGACCGTCCGGGCCTGTTGGCACGGATCGGCGGGATTTTCCTGGAGTTCGATCTGTCGCTGCAGAATGCCAAGATCGCCACCCTGGGCGAGCGGGTGGAAGACGTGTTCTTCATCACCGACGCCCACAATCAGCCGCTGTCCGACCCGCTGCTGTGCAGCCGTTTGCAGGATGCCATCGTCGAGCAGCTCAGCGTCAATCAGGAACCCGATATCAAATTGTCGCGCATCAGCATTTGACTGAGCGCCCGGATTCAACCGCTTTGCACGAGACCCAGCACCGATGAACAACGCTCTGTCCCAGCTCCAGCCCTACCCGTTCGAAAAGCTCCGCGCCCTGCTCGGCAGCGTCACGCCAAACCCGGACAAGCGCCCGATCGCGCTGTCCATCGGCGAGCCGAAACACCGTTCGCCAAGCTTTGTCGCCGAGGCGCTGGCCAACAATCTGGATCAGATGGCGGTGTACCCGACCACCCTCGGCATCCCGGCCCTGCGTGAAGCCATCGCCGCCTGGTGCGAGCGTCGCTTCAACGTGCCAAGCGGCTGGATCGACCCGGCGCGCAACGTTCTGCCGGTCAACGGCACCCGTGAAGCGCTCTTCGCCTTCACCCAAACCGTGGTCAACCGCGGCGACGACGCGCTGGTGGTCAGCCCGAACCCGTTCTATCAGATCTACGAAGGCGCGGCGTTCCTCGCCGGCGCCAAGCCGCACTATCTGCCATGCCTGGACGAGAACGGCTTCAACCCGGACTTCGACGCGGTATCGCCAGACATCTGGAAACGCTGCCAGATCCTGTTCCTGTGTTCGCCAGGCAACCCGACCGGCGCGCTGATTCCGGTCGACATCCTGAAAAAACTGATCGCCCTGGCCGACGAATACGACTTCGTGATCGCCGCCGACGAGTGCTACAGCGAACTGTACTTTGACGAACAGACGCCACCGCCAGGCCTGCTCAGCGCTTGCGCCGAACTGGATCGCAAGGATTTCAAGCGCTGCGTGGTGTTCCATAGCCTGTCCAAGCGCTCGAACCTGCCGGGTCTGCGCTCCGGTTTCGTTGCCGGCGACGCCGATATCCTCAAGGGTTTCCTGCTGTACCGCACCTACCACGGCTGCGCGATGCCGGTTCAGACCCAACTGGCCAGCGTTGCCGCGTGGAATGATGAAGTGCATGTACGCGCCAACCGTGCGCTGTATCGCGAGAAGTTCGATGCCGTACTGGCGATCCTCAGCCCGGTGATGGATGTGCAGCGTCCGGACGGCAGCTTCTACCTGTGGCCAAACGTGCAAGGTGACGACGCGGTGTTCTGCCGTGATCTGTATGCCGAAGAGCACGTGACCGTGGTGCCGGGTTCGTACCTGTCCCGCGATGTCGACGGGGTCAACCCCGGGGCTGGCCGTGTGCGCATGGCGCTGGTCGCGCCGCTGGCGGAATGCGTGGAAGCGGCCGAGCGCATTCGCGATTTCGTCCTGCGCCACAAGTAATGCCTGAACGCTCGTGTCGGGCAATCCGGCACGGGCGCCTCATACATCGGGTTACAGATCCTCCAACTATTTACCCCACTTGCCGGCCGGTCAGACGTTAGTCTTGAGCCGCGCATATCTCTGCGCCTAAAACAAACTCAAGACTTTAACTTCAAGGAAGAAGTAAACATGAACGACCTGCTGGATTGCCAACTTGTTCAATGGCCCGATGATCAAACTGCCTACACGGCAGCCATCAATGAAAACCCCGCCAATGCAGGCGCAAATACTGGCAGCCGACGTAAACGCTCCGTCATTAACTACTCAAAGCTATGGGCCAACGGCCGAACCTTGAAAATAGCTTTCATGGATGCACCTGACGCCGACCACAAGAACAAGATAGTTGCTGCGGCCAACCAATGGTTGCCGTACATCAACCTGAAGTTTGAATTTGTCGAACATTTGAAAGGCGATATCCGGATTGCAACAAAGAACAATAACAACAGCTCGATGCTGGGCACCGATGCACTGTTGATCCACCCCGACCATCCCACCATGAACCTGGGGGTCAAACCGGAGCATGAAGATTTTGAGGTAATCGTGGTCCACGAATTTGGCCACGCATTGGGTGCGATGCACGAACATCAGCACCCCAAGGCCAATATTCCGTGGGATAAGCCAAGGGTTTATGAGTTCTACAAAAATCGCGAAATGAACCCGCTGACCGAGGAGCAGGTCGACAGGAACCTGTTCGCGTCCTTCGACACACTGGACGCGATCTACACCTCCTACGATCGGAAATCGATAATGCACCACCCGGTGGCAAACGCATTGACGGTGGGCAACTGGGAGGTACCGATCAACCGCCGGATCAGTAAAAAAGACAAACGGCTGATGAGATTGCTCTATCCCAAGTAACGTTTTTTCTATTTGACCTGCCCCAGGTTGGCCTCACTCAGGTCGAGCTCACCCAACACTTCACGCAACACGTCATCGCCAATCTGGTGCTGACGGCTGAGGCTGTACAGTTCAAGGCGTTGCGCGCGCAGGGCCTTGAGGCGCAAACGGCGTTCAAGCAGATCCATCTGGAACGCCAGCGCCTGGGCTTCGGCCGAATCGTTGAACACCTCAAGCTGATGACGGTATTCAGACATGATCCGCGCCTTGAGCTCCGCCGACAGTGCCGCTTGCGCAGCATCCTGCGGGTTGACCTCCTCGACTTCCAATGCATGGATCGCCGCTTCGGCGGTCTTGCGCCAGGCATCGCGGACTTCCTGTCGGCGCTTGTCGTCGGGGCTTTTCTGGATTCCACGCAGCAGCAACGGCAGGGCGATGCAGGCTGCGACCAGCGACATCAGGATCACCCCGGCGGCGATGAAGATCAGCAAGTCACGCTCGGGAAAGGCCTCGCTGCCCATCAGCATCGGCACCGACATCACTCCCGCCAACGTCACCGCACCGCGCACCCCACCGACGGTCAGCAGCCAGCACGAACGGGCAGTCGGCACTTGTGTCAATTCACCCTTGCCACGCAAGCGGCGCAGCAGCACCGACAGACGCCAGATGCTTTGTACCCAGATGAAACGCAACAGCACCAGCGCCAGGAAAATCGCCACCACGTCGAGGCAGCGGTAGAACAGCGTCGGCCACAATGACGTTTCGTGACTGACCACAGCCTTGATGATGTCCGGCAGTTGCAGGCCGAGCAGCAGGAAGATCAAACCGTTGAAAGCAAACTCCAGCAACGACCAGACGCTGCGGTTGAGCAAACGGGTGCTGGTCTGGCGCGGCAGCAGGTCGAGCCAGCTCTGCATCATCCCCGCTGCCACCGCCGAGAGAATGCCCGACGCGCCGAGCCGCTCAGCCAGCACGTAAGCGGCAAACGGCAGCAGCAACATGAACACCACATGGGTCGCCGGATCGTCCCAGCCCCGGGCGATCATCCACGCCCGCAGCCGCCCCACCAGCCAACTGAGTGCAACACCGACCGCCAGCCCGCCGACCGCGACCAGCACGAACGTCAGACTGGCGTTGGCCAAAGAAAACGCACCGGTGACCGCCGCTACCAGCGCGAATTTGAACGTCACCAGACCCGAGGCATCGTTCATCAACGCCTCGCCTTGCAGCATGTGCATCAGCGGCGTGGGCAAGCGGTTCTGCGAAATCGCCGAGACCGCCACGGCGTCGGTCGGGGACAGCACCGCCGCCAGCGCGAAGGCCACCGGCAATGGAATCGTCGGCAGCAACCAGTGAATGAAGTAACCGGCCCCGACCACGGTAAACAGCACCAGGCCGACCGCCAGCGTGAGTACCGGCCCGCGCAAGCGCCACAGTTCACGCTTGGGCATGCGCCAGCCATCGGAAAACAGCAGCGGCGGCAAGAACAGAAACAGGAACAGTTCAGGATCAAGGGCCACGTGCAGACCGAGGGTCGGCCAGGCCAGCAAGGCACCGGCGGCGATCTGTACCAGTGGCAGCGGCAGCGGAATCACCCGTCCAACCAGGCGCGAAACACTGACCAGCATCAGCAGGATCAGGACGGTATAAGCGGTTTGCATAAAGCGGAAATCCCGGACAATCGACAGCGTTGAACTGCCATATTAGCCGCTTAGGCTGTGACTGACCGTTGCACCTATGTCGCAGGCGCCCACAGCAGAAGCAACCTCGGCGCCGCGAAACCGTCTTGTCATGGCATAATCCGACACCATTTTTCTCCAGCACCTGTAAAGGGGGCGATTCCTTGACCGTTTCAAGCAAAACGTTGCACCTTTTCGGCATCAAAGCCTGCGACACCATGAAGAAGGCGCGCACCTGGCTCGATGAACACGCTGTCAGCTACGACTTCCACGACTACAAAACCGCCGGCATCGACCGTGAACACCTGACCCAATGGTGTGACGAACACGGCTGGCAAACGGTGTTGAACCGCGCAGGCACGACCTTTCGCAAGCTCGACGACGAACGCAAAGCCGATCTCGACCAGTCGAAAGCCATCGAACTGATGCTCGCTCAACCCTCGATGATCAAGCGCCCGGTGCTCGATCTCGGTGACCGAACCCTGATTGGCTTCAAGCCAGATATCTACGCGGCCGCCCTCAAGTAAGCAGCCCGTCACTTTTTGTAGAGGTATTCACATGTCCAACTCTCTGTTCAGTATCGCCTTCGGCGTCGGCACCCAGAACCGCCAAGGCGAATGGCTGGAAGTGTTTTACGCCCAGCCGCTGCTCAATCCTTCGGCTGAGCTGGTCGCCGCTGTTGCACCGATCCTCGGCTACACCGAAGGCAATCAGGCCATCACCTTCACCACAGCCCAGGCTGCGCAACTGGCAGAAGCCGTGAAAGGCATCGACGCGGTACAAGGCAAGCTGCTGACCCGCCTGGCCGAAAGCCACAAGCCGCTGGTCGCCACCCTGCTGGCCGAAGACGCGCAACTGACCTCCACGCCAGAGGCTTACCTGAAGCTCCACCTGCTGTCCCATCGTCTGGTCAAGCCGCACGGTGTAAGCCTGGCCGGGATCTTCCCGCTGTTGCCAAACGTTGCCTGGACCAGCCAGGGCGCGATCGACCTGAGCGAACTGGCCGAGCTGCAACTCGAAGCCCGTCTGCGCGGCGAGCTGCTGGAAGTGTTCTCTGTGGACAAGTTCCCGAAAATGACCGACTACGTGGTTCCGGCCGGCGTGCGTATCGCTGACGCTGCACGTCTGCGTCTGGGCGCCTATGTGGGCGAAGGCACCACCGTGATGCACGAAGGCTTCATCAACTTCAACGCCGGCACCGAAGGCCCGGGCATGATCGAAGGTCGCGTCTCCGCTGGCGTGTTCGTCGGCAAGGGTTCGGACCTGGGCGGCGGCTGTTCGACCATGGGCACCCTGTCGGGCGGCGGCAACATCGTGATCAAGGTCGGCGAAGGCTGCCTGATCGGCGCCAACGCCGGTATCGGTATTCCGTTGGGCGACCGCAACACCGTCGAGTCGGGCCTGTACGTGACCGCCGGCACCAAGGTGGCGCTGCTGGACGAGCACAACAACCTGGTCAAAGTGGTCAAGGCCCGTGAACTGGCCGGTCAGACCGACCTGCTGTTCCGTCGCAATTCGGAAACCGGCGCTGTGGAATGCAAAACCCACAAATCGGCGATCGAACTGAACGAAGCGCTGCACGCTCACAACTAAGCGCCGCGTCATCCTTCTGTGGGAGCGAGTCTGCTCGCTTCCACAAAGTTTGGCGTACACCCGCCCAAGTTCACCAGGGCTCGAAAGCATGATGATTCCCTCCCCCTGGCGCGCCGATTTTCCAGCCATCGCCGCCCTGCAACGGCAAGACCAGACTTACCTGGACAACGCCGCCACCACGCAAAAGCCCCAGGCCCTGCTCGACGCGCTGGCGCATTACTACGCCAATGGCGCGGCCAACGTGCACCGTGCGCAGCATCTGCCCGGCGCTCACGCTACACAGGCGTTCGAGGACAGTCGCCTGAAGGTTACCCAGTGGCTGAATGCCGGTGACAGCGGGCAGATCATCTTCACCCACGGCGCCACCAGTGCGCTGAATCTCCTGGCCTACGGCCTGGAACATCTTTTCCATCCGGGCGATGAAATTGTCATCAGCGCCCTGGAGCATCACGCCAATCTGCTGCCGTGGCAGCAACTGGCACAACGTCGCGACCTGCAACTGGTGATCCTGCCGCTGGACGATGACGGGGTGATCGACCTCGCCGCCGCGGTTCACCTGATCAGCCCGCGTACACGGTTGCTGGCGGTCAGTCAGTTGTCCAACGTGCTCGGTGCCTGGCAGCCCTTGCCGGCCCTGCTGGCGATGGCCAAGGCGCAGAACGCGCTGACCGTGGTCGATGGCGCTCAAGGCGTGGTTCACGGCCGGCATGACGTACAGGCACTGGGTTGTGACTTTTATGTGTTTTCCAGCCACAAGCTGTACGGCCCCGATGGCCTCGGCGTGCTGTTCGGGCGCAACGAAGCGCTCGAGCGACTGCGCCCATGGCAGTTCGGTGGCGAGATGGTGCTGGAGGCCAATTACCACGACGCACGTTTCCGCCCGGCACCACTGGGTTTCGAAGCCGGAACGCCGCCGATTGCCAGCGTGATCGGCCTCGGTGCGACGCTCGACTACCTCGCGGGTCTGGATCTGGGTGCCGTGTCCGCCCACGAAGCCGCATTGCACGATTATCTGTTGCGTGGCCTCGCCGCCCGCAACGGCATTCGTCTGTTGGGCAAGCCGCAACTGGCGCTGGCCAGTTTTGTCGTCGAAGGGGTGCACAACGCCGATCTGGCGCACTTGCTGACCGAACAGGGCATCGCCGTACGCGCCGGGCACCACTGCGCGATGCCGCTACTCAAACGCTTTGAACTGGCCGGGGCGATCCGTGTGTCGCTGGCGCTGTACAACGATTCCGAAGACCTGGAGCGGTTCTTTGAAGCGCTGGATCAGGCGCTGGAGTTATTGCGATGAGCCTGCCGGTCGAGGCCGCCGAAGCGCTGCAACCCTTTCAGAACGCCGCCGGTTGGGAACAACGGGCGCGGCTGTTGATGCAGTTCGGGGATCGTATGCCGCCTTTAAGCGATGCGGACAAGTGCGAAGCCAACCGGGTGCATGGCTGTGAAAGTCAGGTGTGGCTGGTCGGCGAGTTGCGCGATGGCCACTGGCAGTTCGCAGCGAGCAGCGATGCGCGGATGATTCGCGGATTGGTGGCGTTGTTGCTGTTGCGGGTCAACGGCTTGAATGCTGAAGAATTGCAGCAGGTGGATCTGCCGGACTGGTTCAATCAACTGGGGTTGTCGCGACAGCTGTCGCCATCGCGCAGCAATGGCCTGAATGCCGTGTTGCAACGGATGAACGAGCTGGCGCAGTAAAAGGGCTGCTGCGCAGCCCTCTGCTTCAGGCCTGAGGCTTGACCCGATCCGCCGGCCGCCGGACGCCCGCGACAATCTTGTCCACCGCCTTGGTCGCCGCGACCATACCGAACGTCGCCGTCACCATCATCACCGCGCCAAACCCGCCGGCGCAGTCCAGCTTCACGCCGTCGCCGACAAAACTCTTCTGCAGGCAAATGCTGCCGTCCGGTTTCGGATAGCGCAGTTGTTCGGTGGAGAACACGCACGGCACGCTGTAATGGCGGGTCACGGTGCGCGAGAAGCCGTAGTCGCGACGCAACGTAGAACGCACTTTCGAAGCCAGTGGATCGTTGAAGGTGCGGTTGAGGTCGCAGACCTGAATCAGCGTCGGATCGATTTGCCCGCCGGCACCGCCGGTGGTGATGATCTGGATCTTGCGGCGCTTGCACCAGGCAATCAGCGCCGCCTTGGCGTTGACCGCGTCGATGCAGTCGATCACGCAGTCGATGTTCGGCGTGATGTATTCGGCCATAGTGTCGCGGGTGACGAAGTCCGCCACAGCGTGCACCTTGCAGTCCGGGTTGATCCCACGCAGACGCTCGGCCATCACCTCGACCTTGGGTTTGCCGACCGTGCTGTCCAGCGCGTGCAACTGACGGTTGGCGTTGCTGACGCAGACGTCGTCGAGGTCGAACAGGGAAATCTCGCCCACCCCGCAACGGGCCATGGCTTCCGCCGCCCAGGAACCGACGCCGCCAACGCCGACAATCGCCACGTGGGCGGCGCGCAAACGCTCCATCCCTTCAATGCCATACAAACGGGCGATGCCTGCAAACCGCGGATCTTCTGTACTCATGACCATTACCCCAAAAACCGGCGCGCATTATAGGGCCGTCGGCGGCCAAGAGCACCTTTGCGCTATGAACGGCGAACCTGCCTGCTTTAATTAAAGCTGCACGTAACAAAGATTTGCCTTACATGCTGAAACGAAAGAACTTAAGTCGGGTTGGATTGCCCAACGTCCGGCATTTCCCTGTCTGTTGTAGGACTCGGCGAACTGCCGGTGTAGGATGCGCGCCCTCAGGCGTCAACCAGCCGACCCTTCGTTCCACAGACCTTGGAACCCGACACAGCTATGTCATCGCGTAAATTTGGACTCAACCTGGTGGTGGTTCTGGCAATCGCCGCCCTGTTCACCGGTTTCTGGGCGCTGATCAACCGCCCCGTCTCCGCGCCGAACTGGCCGGAGCAGATCTCCGGTTTCTCCTATTCACCGTTCCAGCAAGGACAGTTCCCGCAGAAGGATCAGTATCCGACTGACGACGAAATGCGCCGCGACCTTGAGATCATGAGCAAGCTGACGGACAACATCCGCATCTACTCGGTCGACGGTTCCCTGCAAGACATCCCGAAACTGGCTGAAGAGTTCGGCCTGCGCGTGACCCTGGGGATCTGGATCAGCCCCGACCAGGAACGCAACGAACGGGAAATTACCCGCGCCATCGAACTGGCCAACACCTCACGCAGCGTGGTTCGTGTGGTGGTCGGTAACGAAGCGATCTTCCGCAAGGAAATCACCGCCAAAGAACTCAGCGTGCTGCTCGACCGCGTGCGTGCTGCGGTGAAAGTGCCGGTGACCACCTCCGAACAGTGGCACGTCTGGGAAGAACACCCGGAACTGGCCAAGCACGTCGACCTGATCGCCGCGCACGTTCTGCCTTACTGGGAATTCATTCCGGTGGACAAGGCCGGGCAGTTCGTTTTCGACCGCGCCCGCGACCTGAAAAAGATGTTCCCGAAAAAGCCGCTGCTGCTGTCCGAAGTGGGCTGGCCGAGCAACGGCCGCATGCGCGGTGGCGCCGATGCGTCGCCGGCGGATCAGGCGATCTACCTGCGCACGCTGGTCAACAAACTCAATCGCCAGGGCTTCAACTACTTCGTGATCGAAGCGTTTGACCAGCCGTGGAAAGCCAGCGACGAAGGTTCGGTCGGCGCCTACTGGGGCGTGTTCAATGCCGCGCGCCAGCAGAAATTCAACTTCGAAGGCCCGGTGGTGGCGATCCCGCAATGGCGCGTGCTGGCCATCGGTTCGGTGGTGCTGGCACTCTTGTCACTGACCCTGCTGATGATCGACGGCTCGGCCCTGCGCCAGCGTGGCCGTACCTTCCTGACCTTTATCGCGTTCCTGTGCGGTTCGGTGCTGGTGTGGATCGGCTACGACTACAGCCAGCAATACAGCACGTGGTTCAGCCTGACCGTGGGCTTCCTGCTGGCACTCGGTGCGCTCGGGGTGTTCATCGTGTTGCTGACCGAGGCCCACGAACTGGCGGAGGCGGTGTGGATTCACAAGCGTCGCCGTGAATTCCTGCCGGTGGTCGGCGATTCGGACTACCGCCCGAAAGTCTCGATCCACGTACCGTGCTACAACGAGCCGCCGGAGATGGTCAAACAGACCCTCAACGCCCTGGCCAACCTCGATTACCCGGACTTCGAAGTACTGATCATCGACAACAACACCAAGGACCCGGCGGTCTGGGAACCGGTGCGCGACTACTGCGAAACCCTCGGCCCGCGCTTCAAGTTCTTCCATGTTTCGCCCTTGGCCGGCTTCAAGGGCGGTGCACTGAACTACCTGATCCCGCACACCGCCAAGGACGCCGAAGTCATCGCGGTGATCGACTCCGACTACTGCGTGCACCCGAACTGGCTCAAGCACATGGTGCCGCACTTCGCCGACCCGAAAATCGCCGTGGTGCAGTCGCCGCAGGACTACCGCGACCAGAACGAAAGCACCTTCAAGAAGCTCTGCTACGCCGAATACAAAGGTTTCTTCCACATTGGCATGGTCACCCGCAACGACCGCGACGCGATCATCCAGCACGGCACCATGACCATGACCCGTCGCTCGGTTCTGGAAGAACTGGGCTGGGCCGACTGGTGCATCTGTGAAGACGCCGAACTCGGTCTGCGGGTGTTCGAGAAAGGCCTGTCGGCGGCGTATTACCACGACAGTTACGGCAAGGGTCTGATGCCGGACACCTTCATCGACTTCAAGAAGCAGCGTTTCCGCTGGGCCTACGGTGCGATCCAGATCATCAAGCGCCACACCCGCAGTCTGTTGCGCGGCAAGGACACCGAGCTCACCCGCGGCCAGCGTTACCACTTCCTCGCGGGCTGGCTGCCGTGGGTGGCAGACGGCATGAACATTTTCTTCACCGTCGGCGCACTGTTGTGGTCGGCGGCGATGATCATCGTGCCGCAGCGGGTCGATCCGCCGCTGCTGATCTTCGCGATCCCGCCGCTGGCGCTGTTCGTGTTCAAGGTCGGCAAGATCATCTTCCTGTACCGTCGCGCCGTGGGCGTGAACCTCAAGGATGCGTTCTGCGCGGCACTGGCCGGCCTGGCGTTGTCGCACACCATCGCCAAAGCGGTGCTGTATGGCTTCTTCACCAGCAGCATTCCATTCTTCCGTACCCCGAAAAACGCCGACAACCATGGCTTCTGGGTGGCGATTTCCGAGGCCCGGGAAGAGCTGTTCATCATGCTGCTGTTGTGGGGCGCGGCGCTGGGGATTTTCCTGGTGCAGGGGATTCCGAGCAACGACATGCGCTTCTGGGTGGCGATGCTGCTGGTGCAGTCGCTGCCGTACGTGGCGGCGCTGATCATGGCGTTCCTGTCGTCGCTGCCAAAACCTTCGGCGGCGCCTGAGCCGGCACCTGTCGTCTAATTCCTCGACGAAGCACTAAACGGCGGCCAATGGTCGCCGTTTTGCTTTAAGATAACCGCCATTTTGCGGGGCTTGGCGTGATATCCAACCCTGTGGGAGCGAGCTGGCTCGCGATGGCAATGTAACAATCAGCCTTTATGTTGACTGACACACCGCCATCGCCAGCAGGCTGGCTCCCCATTGGCCCTTGCCCAATTTCAAGCATCCGGAGTTTTCCATGACGGCCCACGCCGACCTTTCGCCGACCCTCCAACTCGCCATCGACCTGATCCGCCGTCCGTCCGTGACGCCGGTCGACGCCGATTGCCAGAAGCAGATGATGCAGCGCCTGGGCGATGCCGGTTTCCAGCTGGAACCGATGCGCATCGAAGATGTGGATAACTTCTGGGCGACTCACGGCAAAAGCGACGGCCCGGTGCTGTGCTTCGCCGGTCACACCGACGTGGTGCCGACCGGTCCGGTGACCGCCTGGCAGATCGACCCGTTCAACGCAGTGATCGACGAACACGGCATGCTCTGCGGCCGTGGCGCGGCGGACATGAAAGGTAGCCTGGCCTCGATGACCGTAGCGGCCGAGCGTTTTGTCGCCGACTACCCGGATCACAAGGGCAAGGTCGCGTTCCTGATCACCAGCGACGAAGAAGGCCCGGCCCATCACGGCACCAAGGCAGTCGTCGAGCGTCTGGCAGCCCGCAATGAGCGTCTGGACTGGTGCATCGTGGGCGAACCGTCGAGCACCACGCTGGTGGGCGACGTAGTGAAGAACGGTCGTCGCGGCTCCCTCGGCGCCAAACTGACCGTGCGCGGTGTGCAGGGCCATGTGGCCTATCCGCACCTGGCGAAGAACCCGATCCACCTCGCTGCCCCGGCCCTGGCCGAACTGGCCGCCGAGCACTGGGATCACGGCAACGATTTCTTCCCGCCGACCAGTTTCCAGATTTCCAACGTCAACTCCGGAACCGGCGCGACCAACGTGATTCCGGGCGATCTGGTAGCGGTGTTCAACTTCCGTTTCTCCACCGAATCGACGGTCGAAGGCCTGCAGAAACGCGTCGCCGACATCCTCGACAAGCACGGCCTGGACTGGCACATCGACTGGGCACTGTCCGGTCTGCCGTTCCTCACCGAGCCGGGCGCACTGCTCGACGCGGTCTCGTCGAGCATCAAGCAGATCACCGGTCGCGAGACCAAGGCGTCCACCAGCGGCGGCACCTCCGATGGCCGTTTCATCGCGACCATGGGCACCCAGGTTGTTGAGCTGGGCCCGGTCAACGCGACCATCCACCAGGTCAACGAACGCGTACTGGCGGCTGACCTCGACGTGCTGACCGAGATCTACTACCAGACCCTGATCAAGTTGCTCGCCTGATGCTCGCGTGCCCGATCTGCAGTGAACCGCTGAACGCGGTGGACAACGGCGTGGTCTGCCCTGCCGGCCACCGCTTCGACCGTGCGCGTCAGGGTTACCTGAACCTGCTGCCGGTGCAGCACAAGAACAGCCGCGATCCTGGCGACAATCAGGCGATGGTCGAGGCCCGCCGCGACTTCCTCAACGCCGGCCATTACGCGCCGGTAGCCAAGCGTCTGGCGGAACTGGCGGCCAGTTATGCGCCAGCCCGTTGGGTCGATATCGGTTGCGGCGAGGGTTACTACACCGCGCAGATCGCCGAGGCCTTGCCGGACGCCGATGGCTACGCGCTGGACATCTCGAAGGAAGCGGTCAAACGCGCCTGCAAACGCAATCCGGCGCTGACCTGGTTGATCGCCAGCATGGCCCGGGTGCCACTGGCCTCCGGCAGCTGCCAGTTTCTGGCCAGTGTCTTCAGTCCGCTGGACTGGGAAGAAGCCAAGCGCCTGCTCAGCGTTGGCGGCGGTCTGATGAAAGTCGGCCCGACCAGCGGCCATCTGATGGAGCTGCGCGAACGCCTGTACGACGAAGTGCGCGAATACACCGACGACAAGCATCTGGCCCTGGTGCCGGAAGGCATGGCGCTGGCGCACAGTGAAACCCTGGAGTTCAAGCTGACGCTGGACAAGCCCGAGGATCGCGCCAACCTGCTGGCGATGACACCCCACGGCTGGCGCGCCAGTGCCGAGCGCCGTGCGGCGGTGATCGAACAGGCCGAGCCGTTCGTGACCACCGTGTCGATGCGCTACGATTATTTCGTTCTTCAATAACTTTTGGACTCGGGCAAGCAGCCCGGGGCCGGCTAAATCCGCGAATGGATTTTTCAGACCCGCAGTGAGGATATCCATGCGCCAACCGGACATCGAGATTTACCTGAAAGACGCCGACGTCGACCACAAGGCCATTTCCGCCTGGCTGGGCGCCGCCCTCGGCCCGTGCAGCGACTGGGTACAGAAAGGTCAGACCTACAAATGCAAGGCCGGCAACATCCCGGTCACCTGGCTGCCGAAAGCTGTGGGCAAGTGGAACAGCCTGTACCTGGAAAGCGACCAGACACCATGGGACGACGACATTGCCTGCGCCCGCGCCGCGTTCGCCGCGCTGAACGTCGAAGTGCGCTGCGCGCCGGGGACGTGGGTCGAGGAAGAAGGTGAGGAAACGGCGGACCGCTGGATCCGGATCAGCGAAGACGGTGAAGAAGAAATCACCTGGAAAACGGCCTGACGCTGAACACTCCCGCGCTCTGTGCCCCACGGTGGACGCAGAACGCGGGAACGATCATTACAGGCCTACAACATCCTCGGCCTGCAACCCCTTCTGCCCTTCCACCACCGCGTATTCAACCTGCTGACCTTCGGTCAGCGAACGGTGGCCTTCACCGCGGATCGCGCGGTAGTGCACGAATACGTCCACCCCGTCTTCGCGCTGAATGAAGCCGTAGCCCTTGGCGTCGTTGAACCACTTCACGTTGCCGGTTTCACGTGTTGCCATCTGTTCATACTCCTTTTTTATTATTGAACAGGCTTTTCGCAGGAAAGCCTTTGCGGAACGTCAGCCTGCGTCCGACGTCCATAAAAGGGCCCCGGCGACAGAGCGCCGAGTATATGACAGGCAACAAAACTCTCAACAGGAGATTACTTCGCCGCTTTTTTGCCGATTTTCCATGAATCCGGCACACTATCGACCGCCCGAGCAAACGCTCGGTTTATCCACTCATGCAGAAGCCGTATGACCCGTTCCCCGTTCCGCCGTCTTGTGTTTGGCACCTTGCGCCGACTGTTGTATCTCTGGGTTCGCTCCGAGACGATCAACCAGTCGTCGTTCACCCTCAACCTCGACCGCAGTCGTCCGGTGTTCTACGTCCTGCAAAACCCATCGCTGACGGATCTGGCGGTGGTCGACACCGAGTGCACCAAGGCCGGCCTGCCGCGCCCGGTGCTGCCGGTGTCAGTCGGAAATCTGTTGGAACCGGCGGCGTTCTTCTACCTGACGCCGGACCCGGACTGGCTCGGCCGCCAGGACAAGCGCGGTGCGCCGCCGACCCTGACCCGACTGGTCAGCGCCCTCACCCAGAATGCCGCCGAAGACGCGCAGATCATTCCGGTCAGCGTGTTCTGGGGCCAGTCGCCGGACAGCGAGAACAGCCCGTGGAAATTGCTGTTCGCCGACAGCTGGGCCGTCACCGGACGTCTGCGTCGGCTGCTGAGCATCATGATTCTGGGCCGCAAGACCCGCGTGCAGTTCTCCGCACCGATCCATCTGCGCGAACTGATCGAACACAACAAGGGCCACGAGCGCACCGTGCGCATGGCCCAGCGGATCCTGCGGGTGCACTTCCGCAATCTCAAAGCCGCAGTGATCGGCCCGGACATCTCCCACCGCCGTAACCTCGTCAAGGGCCTGCTCAACCAGCCGCTGGTCAAGCAGGCGATCCTCGACGAAGCCGAGCGCGAAAACATCTCCCCGGAAAAAGCCAAGGCCCAGGCCCTGCGCTACGGCAACGAGATCGCCTCGGACTACACCTACACCGCGATCCGTTTTCTGGAAGTGGTGTTGAGCTGGTTCTGGAACAAGATCTACGACGGGATCAAGGTCAATCACATCGAGGGCGTGCAGAAGGTCGCCCAGGGTCACGAAGTGATCTACGTACCGTGCCACCGCAGCCACATCGACTATCTGCTGCTGTCGTACTTGCTGTTCCGCAACGGCTTGACTCCGCCGCACATCGCCGCCGGGATCAACCTCAACATGCCGGTGATCGGCAGCCTGCTGCGCCGTGGCGGTGCGTTCTTCATGCGCCGCACGTTCAAGGGCAACCCGCTGTACACCTCGGTGTTCAACGAATACCTGCACACCCTGTTCACAAAAGGCTTCCCGGTCGAATACTTCGTCGAGGGCGGTCGCTCGCGTACCGGCCGCATGCTGCAACCGAAAACCGGGATGCTGGCGATCACGATGCGCAGTTTCCTGCGTTCGTCGCGGATGCCGATCGTGTTCGTGCCGGTGTACATCGGATACGAGCGCGTGCTCGAAGGGCGGACCTACCTCGGCGAGCTGCGTGGCGCGAGCAAGAAGAAAGAATCGATCTTCGACATCTTCAAAGTCATCGGCGCGCTCAAGCAGCGTTTCGGCCAGGTGGCGGTGAACTTCGGCGAGCCGATCAAACTCGCGGAATTCCTCGACAGTGAACAGCCGGGCTGGCGCCAGCAGGAACTCGGCCCGCAGTTCAAACCGGCGTGGCTCAACGAAACCACCAATCGCCTCGGCGAGAAAGTCGCACAGCATCTGAACGAAGCGGCGGCGATCAACCCGGTCAATCTGGTGGCGCTGGCGTTGCTGTCGACCACTCGTCTGGCGCTGGATGATCGCGCCATGGCGCGGGTGCTGGATCTGTATCTGGCGCTGTTGCGCAAGGTTCCGTACTCGCCGCACACCACCCTGCCGGAAGGCGATGGCCGGGCATTGATCGAACACGTCAAAGACATGGATCTGCTGTCCGAGCAGAATGATGCACTGGGCAAGATTCTCTATCTGGACGAGCAGAACGCCGTCCTGATGACCTACTACCGCAACAACGTGCTGCACATCTTCGCCCTTCCGGCGTTGCTCGCGAGTTTCTTCCAAAGCACTTCGCGCATGAGCCGCGAGCAGATCCTGCGCTACACCCGTGCGCTGTATCCGTATCTGCAGGCGGAACTGTTCATCCGTTGGAGCCTGGACGAGCTGGATGCGGTTATCGACCAGTGGCTGGAGGCGTTCGTCGAACAAGGCCTGCTGCGTTTCGAGAAAGACGTGTTCCTGCGCCCGGCGCCGAGCTCACGGCATTTCGTGCTGCTGACTCTGCTGTCGAAGAGCATCGCCCAGACCCTGCAACGCTTCTACATGACCGTGTCGTTACTGCTCAACGCTGGCCAGAACACCATCAGCGCCGAAGAACTGGAAGACCTGTGCACGGTCATGGCCCAGCGCCTGTCGATCCTGCACGGCCTGAATGCGCCGGAATTTTTCGACAAGAGCCTGTTCCGTCACTTTATCCAGACGATGCTTGATCTTGACGTTCTGCGTCGCGACGAAGCGGGCAAGTTGAGTTATCACGAACTGCTCGGTGAACTGGCTGAAGGTGCAGCGAAACGGGTGTTGCCTGCGGAGATTCGATTGTCGATCCGCCAAGTGGCGCTACATCGCAGTGAGGATGCGGCGGAAACTGCAACCTCGCCGACTTCCTGAAACTTGAGGACAACTAACCGGAAGACCGGATCGTTTTCCGGCTAGTTGTTTTATGAATTAATGGGTTCTTTTTAATCGATAAGGAAATCGATATGAGCTTATTAAACGAGCCTCCTCATAACATCACCGTAACGTTCAGCCTTCCACCAGAGTTCAGTGCCCCTCTCGACGGAGATAATGAAACCGTTGTAGACGTACAGGTGATCAATACCTGGCAAACGTTAAGCATCAAACACTGGAAACATCCCGCCATTGTCGACGGCCAGTGGAATTTCAGGTTTCCCCATCGATATAGCAATGGGAGCGTCAAATACCGCGTCACCATCCAGCTGTTTCATAACGGGCAGCCCTTGTTGCTGGAACAGGATCACTTCGTCATTGTTCATCAGCTCCCCCACCGCCAGACGCTGCATTTGAGTCCAGTCGGTTACTTGTACGTTGAAGTGCAGGAACCCGAAATGATTCCCCCCGAACAGGCAATCACCATCAGCCTGCATGAAAACGAAAGTCCCGATGTCGAACTCGCGCGCGTCTCTCACGATGAGAGAACTGCCACTTCGTTTTATCTTGAATATGATCCGGAGCATGTGCTGCCGGGCAAACGGTATGTACTGACGGGGATAGAAAACAGGTATCACCAACGGCTGTCCGTATTTCCTGAAGGTATCGAACTTGTACCAGCGACACGTCCGCCCCGATCACGCCTGTTGCGGGTCATCGATCAGTGGCTGAATGAACCGTTACGTTTGTTCACTGACTCACTTTCCAAAATCCGCTAGATTTCTCTGGGCGCCCCTCTGGCGCCCAAGTCTTTTGAGGTCCCCATGAAAAAACTTTCTCTTCTCGCCGCCGCCACCTTGTTGAGCGCCTGCCAGTCCACCACACCGAGCGGCAAAGTGAGCCTCGACGGCGAAGTGTTCTACTTGCAGCGCATCGCTCTGCCACCGAGCGCGACACTCAGCGTGAGCCTGCAGGACATTTCGCTGGCCGATGCGCCGGCTGTCGTGCTCGATGAACAGAAAGGCCCGATCAAGGGACAAGTCCCGCTGCCGTTCCATTTGAGCTACGATCCGGCCCAGGTCAAACCCGGCCACCGCTACTCGGTCAGCGCACGCATCGAAGTCAACGGCGAGCTGATGTTCATCACCACCGAAAACCATGCCGTGCAGCTCGATGGCAAGGATCCGCAGCCGCTGAAGATACGCGTCGACGCTGCCCGCTAACGCACCTATGAATAAGGAAGCCTTCATGCTCCGCCCTACCCTTCGCTTCGCCGGCCTGTGCGCGGGCCTGATGATCTCCGCCAGCGCACTGGCCCTGTCCCTCAGCGACCTGTCGCAAGGCGACGCCACCGGCGGCCTCAAGGATGCCCTGACCCAGGGCGCGCAACTGGCCGTCAAACAACTCGGCACCCCGGGCGGCTTCAGCAACAACCCTGACGTGAAGATCGAACTGCCGGGCAAACTCGGCAAAGTCGCCGGCAAGATGAAAGCCTTCGGCATGGGCGCCCAGGTCGAGGAACTGGAAACCGCCATGAACAAGGCTGCGGAAACCGCCGTCACCCAGGCCCAGCCGATCCTGGTCGACGCCGTGAAGAAAATGAGCGTGGAAGACGCCAAAGGCATCCTCAGCGGCGGCAACGACTCCGCCACCCGATACCTGGACAAATCCAGCCGCGAACAGATCCGCACCAAGTTCCTGCCGATCGTCAAACAGGCGACCGACAAGGTAGGCGTGGCGCAGAAGTACAACTCATTCGCCGGCCAGGCTGCGACCTTCGGGGTGGTCGATGCGAAGAGCGCCAACATCGAAAGCTACGTGACCGAACAAGCGCTGAATGGCCTGTTCGAAATGATCGGCAAACAGGAAGAAACCATCCGCAAGAACCCGGCCGCTGCGGCGACGAGTCTGGCGAAGAAGGTGTTTGGCAGCCTCTAGGCCGACGCTGCACGGGAGCGAGACAACTCGCTCCCGTGCTTCAACACACTGGCTGGACTGCGTAAAAAGAACACCCACTCGCTGCCCATTTTTCTTTTCTCGAAGACCTGCAACTCGACCAGTCCATTCAGGGCTGACATCGTGGTGCTGCAAGAACAACCCAAGTGTTCCCTCACGTTGCTCGCCGTAAATTCCTTCGCCACTCCGCTCTTGGCCGCCTGATACAGCGCCCGCTGCCTTTGCGTCAGCCGCTCGAAAAAAACCGACGCCATCAGCCAGCGCTCAAGGTCCTCCGTGTACGCCAGGCTTTTACGGTAGACATCCGTGAAGCGACTGACTGCACGCTGAATCACCGAACACTGAAACTCGATGAAATACGTCAGATCCAGCTCATCGGCCTCGCTATGCAAATACGACCGCCCGTACTTCACCGGCGCATTGCGCAGCAAAGGACTGATCGCAATGTAGCGAAATGCCGAAAACTCGTGATTGAACATGAACCAGTAGAACAACGCCCTCGCAACCCGTCCGTTACCATCGCGAAACGGATGTTCGTAGCCCAGAGAGAAATGCAGCGTAATCGCCTTGATCAACGGGTGCAGGTAGTCCTTTTCTTGAGGTGAACCGAGTGGCTGATTGATCCAGCGCACGAGCCTCTGCAAACGCATCACCAGCCCGACAGCGGGCGGCGGTGTATGCACCGTATTGCCCTCGCCGTCCTGTACCACCACTTCATCGTTCGTCCTGAAAAAACCGGGACTGTATTGCGCGTCATCGATCCCCTCGACGCCCACCCGATGCATTGCCGCGATCAAGTCGACGCTCAAGGGTTGATAACGGTTTTCCCAGGCGAAATTCATCATCCTGTAATTGCCCATGACCATGCGCTCATCCGGCGTGCGCGGCTGCCGTTGATACTTGAGCATGTCCTTGGCAACCCGCGTGGTCGTTGCCGCACCTTCCAACTGGCTGCTGGCGATCACTTCGTCTTCGATCAGATCATTGAGCAAATAACTGAAATGCGACCGTTCGCCAATCTGCCCGGTCATGCATTCCAGCGAAGCGGAAGTCGTCTGCAGATCGACGGCCGAAAGGGTTTTCCGTACCGAGGGTGTCAGCAAGTACTTGCCCCACTGCGGCGGCTCACCCAATGGCAGGAGATTGATGTACTGCGCAGCCCTCGCCCTCTTCACCAGCGCCCAACACAAACGAGCGTCCAGCCTCGGCGCCCAGCGATAGCGCAAATCCTCGAAAGGCAAATAACGCCCCCGATCATCGAGAGGCTTGAGCAGCGCCAGATAATCCACCAGATGCTGCTTGTGCGGCGCCCGCGCCAATAGGTCGAACACCGGATCGGACCGTCCTTTAAACACTGGCGGCTTCTTCACAAAAAACCTCTCGATCACTCATAAACACAGATGACCGAGTACAACACCCCAGACCAGACGACCTCAATATCAGAGAATTCTGAAAAAGCTGTAGGAGACACCGCAGCCCATAGCCCATAGCCCATAGCCCATAGCCCATAGCCCATAGCCACTCAAACACAATGAGCGTTAGCTCGAGTAAAGCTTTTGACGTGCCGGCCCCACCGGCAGGCTGAGTGGAGGGATTTATCCGGGGGTAGGCGCGAAGCGCCGTTCGACGAAGTCGAACACATCGAGAGGAGGTGCAGCGAAGCAAACCGGAGGCGATGTTCCCGGATGAATCCCGGAACGAAGGAACACCGAGCCAAAGCGAGGTGCCGTACGCCGGGGCCCAGACCTTTGGTTCCTTTGGGTCGTTTGCCAAAGGGACTCGCCGTAAGGGCGAAACCGCCAGCGGCAGCACCCGAAGAAACGGATATACACCCAGAACCCCAAGAGCCTGGCCGGCCCGAAGGCCGCCACGCTCAAACAAAAATCAAACCTCCTCACGTACCCGGAACCAAGCCGCATACAACGCCGGCAAAAACAAAAGCGTCAGAGCCGTCGCCACAATCAACCCGCCCATGATCGCCACCGCCATCGGCCCGAAAAACACACTGCGCGACAACGGAATCATCGCCAGCACCGCCGCCAGCGCCGTCAACACAATCGGCCGGAACCGGCGCACCGTCGCCTCAATGATCGCCTGCCAGGGCTTGAGCCCCGCCGTAATATCCTGCTCGATCTGATCCACCAGAATCACCGAGTTGCGCATGATCATCCCCGACAGCGCAATCGTCCCGAGCATCGCCACAAACCCGAACGGCTGACGGAACACCAGCAGAAACAGCGTGACGCCGATCAAACCCAGCGGCGCCGTCAGAAACACCATCGCCGTGCGTGAGAAACTGCGCAACTGCACCATCAGCAACGTCAGCACCACGACAATGAACATCGGCACGCCTGCATTCACTGACTTCTGCCCGCGTTCGGAGTCTTCTACCGTACCGCCGACATCCAGCAGATAACCGTCAGGTAATTCGGCACGAATCGGATCGAGCGTCGGCTGAATCTGTTTCACCAGCGTCGCCGGTTGCTCCTTGCCATAGATATCGGCGCGCACGGTGACGGTCGGCAGGCGATTGCGGTGCCAGATGATGCCTTCCTCGAAGCCATATTCCAGCGTCGCAATCTGCGAAAGCGCCACGCTGCGGCCATTGTCGGTCGGCACCGCCAGACTCGGCAGCAGGGTCAATTCCGTGCGTTCATGCACGGTGCCGCGCAGAAGGATTTCGATCAGTTCGTTGTCCTCGCGGTACTGGCTGACGCTGGAGCCGGTCAGCGAGCTCTGGAGGAATTTCGCCAGGTTCGCAGTGCTCACCCCCAGGGCCCGGGCGCGGTCTTGATCGATGTTCAGGTACACAACCTTGCTCGGCTCTTCCCAATCCAGATGCACATTCACGACATGTGGGTTCTCACGCACCTTGGCCGCGACTTTCCGGGCCAGAGCGCGGACCTCCTCGATATGCTCCCCCGTAACACGGAACTGCACCGGATAGCCAACCGGCGGGCCGTTCTCCAGTCGCGTAACCCGCGACCGCAGGGCCGGGAATTGTTCGTTCAAGGTATCGATCAGCCAGGTGCGCAGGGCTTCGCGTTCCTCGATGGTTTTCGCCAACACGACGAACTGGGCGAAGCTGGCCGCCGGCAGCTGTTGATCCAGCGGCAGGTAGAAACGCGGCGAGCCGGTACCGACGTAGGCCACATAGTTGTCGATGCCGGCATGATCCTTGAGCATCGCCTCCAGTCGCTTGACCTCGGCAGTGGTGTTGGCCAGCGAAGCCCCTTCGGCCAGTTTCAGATCAACCATCAACTCCAGTCGGTTGGAGGCCGGAAAGAACTGCTGCGGGACGAACTTGAACAGCATCACCGAGGCGACGAACAGCCCCACCGTCAGCACGATCACCGTTTTACGCCGACGCACGCACCATTCCACCAGACGTCGTACCCGCTGGTAAAACGGTGTGGCATAAGGGTCCGGTTGACCGTCGCCAGTGCCGTGTTTGGCGGCGTGAATTTTCGCCAGATCCGGCAGGAGTTTTTCCCCGAGGTACGGCACAAACATCACCGCCGCCACCCACGAAGCAAGCAACGCGATGGTGACGACCTGGAAGATCGAGCGGGTGTATTCACCGGTGCCGGACTGCGCCGTGGCAATCGGCAGGAAGCCGGCGGCGGTGATCAACGTGCCGGTGAGCATCGGGAATGCGGTGCTGGTCCAGGCATAACTGGCCGCCTTGATCCGGTCGAAGCCCTGCTCCATTTTGATCGCCATCATTTCCACGGCGATGATCGCGTCGTCCACCAGCAAGCCCAGCGCCAGCACCAGAGCACCGAGGGAAATCTTGTGCAGGCCGATACCGAGGTAATACATGCAGGCGAACGTCATCGCCAGCACCAGCGGAATGGTCAACGCCACCACCATGCCGGTGCGCACGCCAAGGGAGAAGAAGCTCACCAGCAACACGATGGCCAGCGCTTCGACCAGCACCTGGACGAACTCGCCGACGCCACTTTTCACCGCCGCCGGCTGATCGGACACCTTGCGCAATTGCATGCCGGCCGGCAGGTTTTTCTGGAGGCGGGAGAATTCGACTTCCAACGCCTTACCCAGCACCAGAATGTCACCGCCGTCCTTCATCGCTACCGCAAGCCCGATCGCGTCTTCGCCCATGAAGCGCATGCGCGGCGCCGGCGGATCGTTGAAACCACGCCGCACGTCAGCGACATCGGAGATACGGAACGTACGATCACCGATCCGGATCGGGAAGTTCCTGATCTCGTCGACTGTCTGAAAATTCCCCGAGACCCGTAGCTGCAATCGCTCACTGCCGGTTTCGAAGAATCCGGCGGTGGATACTGCGTTCTGTTCTTCCAGCGCCTGCTGGACCGCCGCCAGCGGCAAGCCGAGGGTGGCGAGTTTGACGTTGGACAGCTCGACCCAGATCTTCTCGTCCTGCAGCCCGAGCAGATCGACCTTGCCCACGTCCTTGACCCGTTGCAGCTGGATCTGGATGCGGTCGGCGTAGTCTTTGAGCACGGCGTAGTCGAAACCGTCGCCGGTCAGCGCATAGATATTGCCGAACGTGGTACCGAATTCATCGTTGAAAAAGGGGCCCTGAATCCCCGGTGGCAGGGTCTGGCGGATATCGCTGACCTTCTTGCGCACCTGGTACCAGAGGTCCGGAATTTCCACCGAATGCATCGAGTCGCGGGCGATGAACGTGACCTGGGATTCACCGGGGCGGGAGAACGAGACGATGCGTTCGTACTCGCCGGTTTCCATCAATTTCTTTTCAATGCGCTCGGTGACCTGACGCGAAACTTCCTGCGCAGTGGCGCCCGGCCATCGGGTTTGTATGACCATGGCCTTGAAGGTGAACGGCGGGTCTTCGCTCTGTCCGAGTTTGGTGTAGGACAATGCGCCGACGATGGCCAGCAAAAGCATCAGGAACAGTACGATCTGGCGATTACGCAGCGCCCATTCGGAAAGGTTGAAGCGCATCGGGCCTTACTCCTTGTCCGCCAGATTGACCACACGGTTGGAGCGATCCACGGGACGCACCTGCTGCCCTTCCAGCAGCACATGCACGCCGGCGGCCACGACCCAGTCGCTGGCGTTGAGGCCTTCGAGCACCGGCACGGTTTTCTCGCCGAACGGGCCGATACGCACGGGCGTCTTTTTCAAGGTGTTGTTGGCGCTGACGACCCAGACATAGGTCGCGCCGTTTTCGGCGGTCAGGGCCGAGAGCGGCACCGACAGCGGGATCACATCAGCGGTCTGCACGAATACTCGGGCGCTCTGGCCGAGTTCGACAGGCACTTTGCCGGCGGTGAAGGCGATGCGGGCGGCAAAGGTGCGGGATTTCGGATCGGCGGCCGGCGACAGCTCGCGGATCCGCCCGGCGAAGCGCTGGTTCTGTTGAGTCCACAACTCAACCGACACTGGCTGGCCGACCTTGAAGCGGCCAAAGCTTTGCTCCGGCAGGCTGATCAGCACTTCACGTTCGCCATCGGTGGCGAGGGTGAAAACAGTCTGCCCGGCGGCGACCACTTGCCCGACTTCGACCGAACGCTTGGCGACTACACCGTCCTGAGGCGCACGCAGCACGGCATAACTGGCCTGATTGGTCGAGACGTTGAATTCGGCTTTGATCTGTTTGAGGCGGGCTTCGCCGGAGCGGTAGAGGTTTTCGGCATTGTCGTAGGCCGAGCGGCTGACCATCTGCCGTTCCATCAGGGTCTTGTAGCGATCACGCTCGGCGCGCACCAGATTCAGATTGGCTTCGGCGGCAGTGACCTGGGCGCGGGTGGCTTCCAGCTGCAGGCGTACGTCCTGCGGATCGAGTTCGGCCAAGGGCTGATCGGCCTTCACGCGCTGGCCTTCCTCGACCAGTCGTCGGCTGACTTTGCCGCCGATGCGGAACGCCAGATCGGGTTCATAGCGGGCGCGCACCTCGCCCGGATAACTTTCCATCGCCTGCGCCGAAGGCTCTGGCTGTACCACCATGGCCGGTCGCACGCTGACTGGCGTCACCTCTTCCTTGCCACATGCCGACAATAAAAACGCCAGACTGACTGGCACCGCAAAGGACAACGCATGGCGGAACATGGTGAAGGACCTTTCGCTAAGGAGGCTTGGAATAATTATACTGGCCGGTATGTTATTAATAGCAAACTCACCAGTCCAGTATTAAAAGCGAAGAATGTCGAACAATCTTTCAGCTCCAAACGGCCCCGGCCGCCCGAAGGATCCGGCCAAGCGCCAGGCGATTCTCGAAGCGGCGAAAATCCTGTTCCTGAGTCATGGCTATGCCAACACCAGCATGGACGCGGTGGCCGCCGAGGCTGGCGTGTCGAAGCTGACGGTCTACAGCCATTTCAATGACAAGGAGACGCTGTTTTCCGCCGCTGTCGTTGCCAAATGCGAGGAGCAATTGCCACCGCTGTTCTTCGAATTGCCGGACGGCATCGCGGTGGAAAATGTGTTGCTGAACATTGCCAGAGGCTTTCATCACCTGATCAACAGCGATGAATCGGTGAACCTGCATCGCCTGATCATGGCGCTGGGCAGCCAGGATCCGAAGCTGTCGCTGATCTTCTTCGAGGCCGGCCCGCAGCGCATGGTGCAAGGCATGGAGCGCTTGCTGCGGCGGATTCACGAAACCGGGGTATTGAGCATCGACAACCCGCACAACGCCGCCGAACACTTCTTCTGCCTGATCAAGGGCGCGGGGAATTTCCGGTTGCTGTATGGCTGCGGTGAACCACTGACCGGCGAGGCGGCGGAAAGCCATGTACAGGAAGTGGTCGAGTTATTCATGCGCGCCTATCGCCCTTGAAAACAAAAATCCCACGCCATGCGTGGGATTTTCTTGTGTGACGGATCAGGCCTTGAGCGCTTTCTTCGGGTAGATGTCATAGCGACTGGATTTGCCATCCAGCGCATGGCTCGGCTTCGGCCCTTCGATGCACGGCGCCTTGCGCGGGCGCTTGACCACCACCCGGTGCGTGGCCAGCGCCAACGCTGCTTCCAGCAAGGCCGGTGCATCCGGGTCATCGCCCACCAGCGGGCGGAACAGGCGCATTTCCTTCTTCACCAGGGCGGTTTTCTCACGGTGCGGAAACATCGGGTCGAGGTAGATCACCTGCGGCGGCACGCCTTCCCAGTTGCGCATCACGTCAATCGAGTTGCCCTTGAGCAGCGTCATCCGCGCCACGATCGGTGCCACGTCGAAATCTTCCGCCGCGCGGGCCAGACCATCCTCAAGCAACGCGCCGATCAGCGGCTGACGCTCGATCAAGCTCATCTCGCAGCCCAGGCTCGCCAGCACGAACGCATCCTTGCCCAGCCCCGCCGTGGCATCCAGCACCCGCGGACGCACGCCTTGGGCGATACCGACCGCCTTGGCGATCATCTGCCCGCTGCCACCGCCGTAGCGCCGGCGATGGGCCGCGCCACCCTCGACAAAGTCGACCCGTACCGGCCCCGGCGCATCCGGCCCCAGCTGTTGCAGTTGCAAACCCTGCTCGCCTACCTGCAAGGCGAACTCGCCGTCGGCCACCTGTAACGGCAGGTTCAGGCGCTGCGCCCACTGCTCGGCCTGCGCTTCGAACGTCGGGCCGAGGGCTTCGACATGGATGCGGCAGGCCGCGGGTTGCTCAATCATGGAAAACACGCTCAAAAAAGTTAAGGATCGGCAAAATCCGCCGATAACCCAATCAACGCGCATTTTGCCAGAGCTGAGCGTCGACCGAAAAAAATGTCAGGCATTCTTCCCACATCGATTGGCTACATTTCGCCCACAGGCGATTTCAGCCGTCATAACACTCAAGCATTGGGCGGCGTCAGCCACCTGTGGCAGGATTTCTTTGCCCAGGCCCTGGCCGAACAATCGAGTGATGTGGTGCCGGCCTGTGGCACCTTCCCGCCGGTCGATCTCGAAAGCCCTGAAGAACCGACTGTCGGCAGCGAACTGCACGCCCACATCATCGACCAGCGCGAATGCAACGTGGTGGAAACCCCGGTTCGCCCGCCTGAGCCGCTGTTCCTGCCGATTGCCGAAATCGATATGAACCTGGCCGAGCCGTACCCTCCGTTCCCGCCGGAAGCAATCAAGACTCAGCAAAAGCAGCAGGATTTCGACAGCAGTTGGGTTCGTCCGGTCGTGATCAACAACGGTCAGCCAATTCCGGAACCGGGCCCTGCCCCGCAGAAAAAGCCGCTGTACCTGCCAATTGCCGAGTTCGACCTGGATCTGCTGCAACCTTACCCGCCGTTCCCGCCGGAAGAGATCGTCGAGCAACAGAAAGCCCTGGACTTCGATAACGGCTGGGTGCGCCCGATCGTTCAGCAGAACCTGCGCATCGCCGCCTGATTCCCTTCTGCTTCAGCCCTTGAAAAACTGATTGGCCTTCGCGTACGGCATCGAACGCGAAGTGAAGCTGAACGTGCCCGATTGCTGAATTTCTTCAGCAGCCCGAAAGAACTCACCAAACGCCGCCAGCGCCAGCGCCGAGCCGGTACTGATGCGTTTCACACCCATTTCTTCCAGTTGCTGCACGGTCAGTTTCAGGCCACCGGACATCAACACGTTGACCGGTTTCGGCGCGACTGCGCGCACCACTGCCAGTACCTCTTCAGCTGTCCTCAGACCCGGAGCGTAGAGCACATCGGCGCCAGCTTCGGCGAACGCCTGCAGGCGGCGAATGGTGTCGTTGATATCCGGATTGCCGTGCAGGTAGTTTTCCGCACGGGCCGTCAGGGTGAAGCGAAAAGGCAACGTGCGCACCGCTGCTACTGCGGCTTCAATCCGCGCCACGGCATGTTCGAAACAGTAGACAGGTGCGTCCGGGCGCCCTGTGGCATCTTCGATGGAACCACCCACTGCGCCCGCTTCGGCCGCTCGCAGCAGACTATGCGCGGACTCGGCCGGAGCGTCGGCAAAACCGTTTTCCAGATCCACCGCCACCGGCAAATCCGTGGCGGCAGCAATCGCCCGGACGTTGTTCAAGGTTTCTTCGAGGCCAAGGGCACCATCGGGCTTACCCTGGGAAAACGCATAACCGGCACTGGTGGTCGCCAGCGCCTGATAACCCAGGCTGGCAAGCATCTTCGCGGAACCTGCATCCCACGGATTGGGAATCACGAAAATCCCTGGGCGTTCATGCAGGGCTTTGAAGGCTTCGGCTTTACGGACTTGTTCTTTGCGGGCTTGGGCGTCCATCGGCAGGCTCCTGGGCAGAAAAAAATCGCCTCAGAGCAAGCCAAGTTGCTCCGCGGCGGGTTCTCTGTATAGCTCAGGCAGCGGTGGCAGGCCAGGCAAACGTTGCATCAGCTGTGCGTGAAAACGCTGCGCAAGCTTTGCTGCCAGGATGTTATCGGCGGTGTGCAGGAAGATGTACGGCGTACGGCCCTCTTCGATCCACTCGGCAATCTTCGCCACCCACGGCACCAGAAACGGATCGTTGGCCTCAAGCTCGGGATGGCCGATGAAGCGCACCTGCGGGAATTGGGTGAACGCTGCCGGACGGGTCGGCACGCGGGGCTTTTTCGATTGCGCGTGGATCACCGAAGACTCGGTGGACAGACAACTGAACAACGCGCGCGGATCGAGGCAGATGCGCTCAACGCCGCGATCCAGCAACAGGCGATTGAGCAGGCGTTCACTCTCGCCCTTGGCGAAGAACTGCTCATGGCGCACTTCCACCGCCAGCGGTCGATCAAACGCGTCGATGAAGGCTGCGAGTTCTGGCAAGCGTTGCGGAGTGAAGCTTTTCGACAGTTGCAGCCACAGTGGCGATACACGTTCGCCGAGCGGGCTGAGCAATTGAATGAAGGTTTCGGTGGCGGTCAGTTGATCGCGCAGGTCACCGCCGTGGCTGATATCGCCGGGGAATTTGGCGGTGAAACGAAAGTGTTCGGGCATGACCTCGGCCCAGCGCGCCACGGTGGCCGGCGAAGGGCTGGCGTAGAAAGTCGTGTTGCCTTCCACGGCGTTGAACACTTGCGAATACAGACCGAGGAAATCGGAGGTCTTGGCGTCTGCCGGATACAGATACTCGCGCCAGGCGTTTTCACTCCAGGACGGGCAACCGAGGTAGTAAGGCAGATCCATCAGATGTACAGATCGAGGCCCAGCACGTCTGCGTCCCAATCGACAAAACCGGCGGTGCTCAGGTAGCTGGCCAGAGCCATGGCCACGCTTTTCTTCATCGCACGGTGATAAATCATGTCTTGTTGGCGGGCGGGCAGATTGCTCAGGCGTTGCGCAGAGGCCTTGGCGGCGCGGGCAGCCAGTTGCGCTTCGGTGGGGAATTCCAGCTCGCCTTCAATATCCTCGACGGATTCATCCAGCGCCGGATTGCCTTTGCGAGGCTTGCGCTTGATGGGGTAGGAATGAGTGGAAACGCCGTCTATACGCATAAAGTCATGCTCGGTATCGATGATGGCAATTTAGCGGCACCTGACCGACTTAGCAAATCGCCGAGTGATAACTAGAACACATAAAAGACAAAAGGTTTAAAGCGGGGCGTTGGAAACTGACGATTGGCAGGAGCTGGCGGGACCCTGTGGCGAGTGCCACAGGGAGATTGTCTTCAGCGGGATTTCGGGGTGGCCACTTTATCGCGCAGGTAAACCGGCTGAGCGTCGTCTGCCGGGATCGACTCACCGCGCGCCCAAGCGAAGCGGGCCAACGTCAGCAGGTCTTCGGCATGGGGCAGCATGGTTGCGTCGGAACCGATCAGATTGACCGCGATGCGCTCGCCGTAGCCCCAACCGGTGCCGGCACCGAACCAGTCGCCAGTCGCATCGTCCGGCAGCGCGGCGACTTCCGGCGGCAACACAGCTTCGACGCCGACCAGACGCATCTCCCCGGCCGTCTCGCGATAGCAGCCCCAATACACTTCATCCATGCGCGCATCGATCGCCGCCGCGACCTGGCTCACACCGTGCTCGCGATAAGCCCGTTGCGCCAGCACTGCCAGGTTCGATACCGGCAACACCGGACGATCCAGGGCAAACGCCAGGCCTTGCACCACACCGATGGCGATGCGCACACCGGTGAACGCGCCCGGGCCACGACCGAACGCGATCGCCTCCACCGCTTGCAGCGTGGTGCCGGCGTCGGCCAGCAGTTGCTGGATCATCGGCAGCAGTTTCTGCGCGTGCAAGCGCGGGATCACCTCGTAATGGCTCGTGACCTTGCCGTCATGCAGCAAGGCAACGGAGCAAGCTTCAGTCGCGGTGTCCAGGGCCAGCAAGGTGCTCATCGATGTGTCCGTAAATCAGGTGGGGAAAAGTGCGCCAGTATAAACAACTACGGCCCGCAAGCGGGCCGTGGATGATGCAGCGGATCAGGTTTTTCAGCTCAGTGCTTCAAGAACCTTGGCGGTGATCGCTTCAACCGAACCGACGCCCGGGATGTGGCTGTACTTCGGCTTGCCGTTGGCAGCCGACAGTTTCTGGTAGAAGTCCACCAGCGGCTTGGTCTGCGAGTGGTAGACCGACAGGCGATGACGCACGGTTTCTTCGGTGTCGTCCTTGCGCTGCATCAGCTCTTCACCGGTGATGTCGTCTTTGCCGGCAATCTTCGGCGGGTTGTAGACGATGTGGTACACACGGCCGCTGGCCTCGTGAACACGACGGCCGGCGATACGCTGAACGATCTCTTCGTCTTCAACAGCGATTTCAACCACGGCATCCAGCTCGACACCGGCAGTCACCAGCGCTTCAGCCTGAGGAATGGTGCGCGGGAAACCGTCGAACAGGAAACCGTTGGCGCAGTCAGCCTGAGCGATGCGGTCCTTGACCAGTGCGATGATCAGGTCATCCGACACCAGGCCGCCGGCATCCATGATGCTCTTGGCTTGAACGCCCAGCGGAGTGCCGGCCTTGACCGCAGCTCGCAGCATGTCGCCGGTGGAAATTTGCGGGATGCCGAATTTCTCGGTGATGAACTTAGCCTGAGTACCTTTACCGGCCCCGGGAGCTCCCAGCAGAATGACGCGCATTAGATGTGCTCCTCAATTTTTTTATAAAAAGCTTTTGCAAAACAACGGATTCGCCTCATGGGGCGAAATCCTGAAAATAGGGTCGTGACCGCCCAAACGGCCAGAGGCTGACCAAGATACACAGCAGGCTGCGCCCACACAAGACGCCAAAAGTCGGAGAAACCCGCGCCTGCCGCGACTTTGCGACGCGGTCCCCCAAGTCGCAACCCCATCATTAACTGTCGCTTGCCCGCATTTTTCCCACGCTCGATAAACGGCACCCGACGCTTGCCCCGGGTGCCCTGCCCCACGCAGAAAACCTTAGCCGGTATTTCGCAAACCGGCGGCAATCCCCGCCACAGACACCAGCAACGCCTGTTCTACCGGGCTGCCCTGCTCGACATTCTGCTGCCGCGAGCGCGCCAGCAGTTCGGCCTGCAACAGATGCAGCGGGTCGAGATAGGTGTTGCGCAGACGGATGAATTCGAGGGTGTCCGGGCTATGTGCCAGCAGCTGCGACTGACCGGTCAGGCCGAGGACCACGGAACATGCCTGCGACAATAGGTCGCGTAAGTGCGCACCCAAAGGTAACAAGTCCGACTCAACCAGTCGCTCGTCGTAGGACAGCGCAATGTCGGCATCTGCCTTGGCCAGCACCATCTCCAGCATGTCGATGCGAGTTCGGAAAAACGGCCACTGCTCGCGCATCTGCCCCAGCAATTCGCCTTCGCCGCGCTCCAGCGCCTTGCTCAACGCGGTTTCCCAACCCAGCCACGCAGGCAGCATCAAGCGCGTCTGGGTCCAGCCGAAGATCCACGGAATCGCCCGCAGGCTTTCGATGCCACCGGCGCGGCGCTTGGCCGGACGGCTGCCCAACGGCAAACGCCCCAACTCCTGCTCCGGCGTCGACTGGCGAAAATACTCCACGAACTGCGGATTTTCCCGTACGACGGCACGGTAGGCGCTGACACCATCAGCAGCCAGTTCATCCATCAAATGCCGCCATTCGGGCGTCGGTGGTGGCGGTGGCAGCAAAGTCGCTTCGAGCACGGCAGCCAGATAGAGATTGAGGTTTTGCTCGGCGATGTCCGGCAGGCCGAATTTGAATCGAATCATTTCCCCCTGCTCGGTGGTGCGGAACCGCCCGGCCACCGAACCCGGCGGCTGCGACAGAATCGCCGCGTGAGCCGGGCCGCCGCCACGGCCCACGGTGCCACCGCGACCGTGGAACAGCAGCAGTTCGACTTGCTGCTCGCGACATATTTCCACCAGTCGCTCCTGAGCCCGGTATTGCGCCCAGGCCGCTGCAGTGGTGCCGGCGTCCTTGGCCGAGTCGGAATAACCGATCATCACTTCCTGCGGACCTTGCAGACGTGCGCGGTAACCCGGCAGCAGCAACAGGCGCTCGATCACCGGGCCGGCGTTGTCGAGGTCGGCAAGAGTTTCGAACAGCGGCACCACGCGCATCGGCCGCAGCACACCAGAGTCCTTCAGCAGCAGTTGCACCGCCAGCACATCGGAGGCAGCGCCGGCCATGGAGATCACATAGGAACCCAGCGAAGCCCCCGGCGCGGCGGCGATTTCCTTGCAGGTGGCGAGCACTTCGGCGGTGTCGGCCGAGGGTCTGAAATGCGCCGGCAGCAACGGCCGACGATTTTGCAGTTCACGGGTCAGGAAGCTGATGCGCTGTTCTTCATCCCAGTCTTCATAGCGACCGAGGCCGAGGTAATCGGTGATTTCGGTCATGGCGGCGGTGTGTCGCGACGAATCCTGACGCACATCGAGGCGCACCAGGAACAGACCGAAGGTCACGGCCCGACGCAGGCAATCGAGCAACGGTCCGTCGGCGATCACGCCCATACCGCATTCGTGCAGCGAGTGATAGCACAGCTCCAGCGGATCGAGCAGGTCGCGGTTGTTGTGCAACACATCGGCCGGTGCCGGGGTAGTTGCGGTCAAGGAGGCATGGGCCCAGTTGCGCGTGGCGCGCAGGCGTTCGCGCAATTGCTTGAGCACCGCGCGATAGGGTTCGGCGCTGTCACCGGCCTTGGCCTTCAGCGCCTCGCTGGCCTGCTGCATCGACAGCTCGGCGGCCAGGTGATCGACATCCCGCAGGTACAGATCCGCCGCCATCCAGCGTGCCAGTAGCAATACTTCGCGGGTCACTGCGGCAGTCACGTTCGGGTTGCCGTCGCGGTCACCGCCCATCCACGAAGCGAAGCGGATCGGCGCAGCTTCCAGCGGCAAACGCAGGCCAGTGGCGGCGAAAAGCGCCTGATCGGCCTTGCGCATATGGTTGGGAATCGCTTGCCACAGCGAATGCTCGATCACCGCAAATCCCCACTTGGCTTCGTCCACCGGAGTCGGCCGGGTTCGGCGGATTTCTTCGGTGTGCCAGGCTTCGGCGATCAAGCGTTGCAATGTGTTGTGGATCTGCTGGCGTTCAGCACTGGTCAAATCGCGGTGATCCTGAGCGGCCAGTTGCGCAGCGATCGCGTCGTACTTCTGGATCAGCGTGCGCCGGGCCACTTCGGTCGGATGCGCGGTCAGCACCAGTTCGATTTCCAGCCGCGATAACTGCCGGGCGAGGGAGTCGGCACTGTGCCCTTCCTCACGCAAACGGGCGAGCAATTCCGGCAGTACGCGGGATTCGAACGGTGCGGCTTGCGACTCTTCGCGGCGATGAATGAGCTGGTACTGCTCGGCGATGTTCGCCAGGTTGAGAAACTGGTTGAAGGCCCGCGCCACCGGCAGCAGCTCGTCTTCGCTCAATTGATTGAGGCTGGCGCTGAGTTCGGCGTCCATCGAGCCGCGCCGGTCAGCCTTGGCGCCCTTGCGAATCTGCTCGATCTTGTCGAGAAACGCCTCGCCGTACTGGTCACGGATGGTGTTGCCCAACAGTTCACCGAGCAGGTGAACGTCTTCGCGCAAGCGTGCATCAATATCGGTCATCAGCATCTCTCCAGCAGTAATCGGTGACGGATCGCAAGTGAGTGGATGGACAGAGAGTGCCGCTCTGGGACGCTTCTTACAAGCAGACGACGAAGGGACTTTAAACCTTGCGCCCTGAAGCTAGTCTCAACAGTAAGCCGCACAACGGCTTGCCGCCGGCTGACGGCGGATACTCACCCAGACCTGCCACGAGCAGGTGCGACATGAGGTCATTATGAAAATCCGTGAACTCGCCCAGCATTGGGAAGAAACCGCCAAGGGTCGCCTGACCGACACCGGCTACACGATTCATCTGGATGTGGAGGCCGCCGCACGCCTGGCGGCGATTGCCGAGATGTACCCCAAACGCCATGCCGAAGAACTGCTAGGCGAACTGATCGGCGCGGCGCTTGAAGAGTTCGAGGCGAGCCTGCCGTACGTGAAAGGTTCGACCGTGGTTGCCACCGACGAGGAAGGTGATCCGCTGTATGAAGACGTTGGCCCGACGCCGCGTTTTCTCGCGTTGTCGCGGCGGCATCTGCAGGACCTGTCGACGGCTGCCGGCAAGCAAAAACACTGATCTCTGACACTTCAAACTGTGGAAAATGGCTTGCCCTCGATGGCGCTGGTTCAGCCGCAAATGTGTTGAATTTGATGACCTCATCGCTGGCAAGCCAGCTCCCACATGGACTTTGTTCCCCCTCCGCTTTTGCGCCATTTTTCGCCCGCGCGTACCACTCTTCCCCGCCAAAGTTCCCGGTTTAGAGCCCTGTCCATTCGGTCAAAATATTTTTTGGCGATGGGCCATCTTTTCTGAACTTTTAAAAAATGCCTTCGGTCGGAACAGGTAACCAAGCCTGGAACGAGCGTTTCAAAACGCACTTGAACATGACGGTTGCGGCTCCGCTACCAGGATGGATTTCGAAGCTTCCAAGGAGTTAACCAATGGAGTTGAAGACCATGAAGACCCAAACCTCGTTCTCCCACCTGCGCGGTCTGAAACTGGCCGCCCTGGCCATCGGCACCAGCTTCGTGCTGGCCGGTTGCGCCGGCAATCCACCGACCGAGCAATACGCAGTGACTCAATCGGCGGTCAACAGCGCGGTCAGCGCCGGCGGCACCGAATTCGCCGCCGTGGAAATGAAGCAGGCTCAGGACAAGCTCAAACAAGCCGAAATCGCCATGCACGACAAGAAGTATGACGAAGCCCGCACGCTCGCCGAACAAGCCGAGTGGGATGCCCGGGTTGCCGAACGCAAGGCTCAGGCGATGAAAGCCGAACAGGCTCTGAAGGATTCCCAGAAAGGTGTTCAGGAACTGCGTCAGGAAAGTCAGCGCACTGTTCAGTAAGCGCGCATCCCGATCGCAAGGCTGAAACTCTTATCGATAGAAAGGACGAACGATTATGCGTAAACAACTGATGATCCCCGCTCTTCTGGCCGCAAGCGTTGCCCTGGCTGCCTGCTCGACACCGCCGAACCCGAATCTGGAACAGGCGCGCACCAACTACGCCGGCCTGCAGGCCAACCCGCAGGCCAGCAAAGTCGCGGCGCTGGAAACCAAGGACGCCAGTGATTATCTGGACAAGGCAGACAAGGCTTATCTGGACAAGGAAGATCAGCGCAAGGTCGACCAACTGGCCTACCTGACCAACCAGCGCGTGGAAGTAGCCAAGCAGACCATCGCCCTGCGTACTGCTGAAAACAACCTGAAGAACGCCGCCGCCCAACGTGCCCAGGCCCGTCTGGACGCTCGCGATCAGCAGATCAAACAGCTTCAGGACAGCCTCAACGCCAAACAGACCGATCGCGGTACGCTAGTGACCTTCGGTGACGTGCTGTTCGCCACCAACAAGGCCGATCTGAAATCCAGCGGTCTGGTGAACATCAATAAACTGGCGCAGTTCCTTCAGGAAAACCCTGATCGCAAAGTGATCGTCGAGGGTTATACCGACAGCACCGGTTCGGCGAACTACAACCAGTCGTTGTCCGAGCGTCGTGCCACTTCCGTACAGGTCGCACTGATCAAGATGGGCGTCGATCCGTCGCGCATCGTGACTCAGGGCTATGGCAAGGAATACCCGGTGGCGGATAACGGCAGCGTTTCGGGCCGTGCAATGAACCGTCGGGTGGAAGTGACCATTTCCAACGACAACCAGCCAGTGATGCCGCGTTCGGCGGTTAGCGCCAAATAATTCGCGAAGCAACATGAAAGCCCCGCCGGATCTGCTCCGACGGGGCTTTTTTTTGCAGCGGAGATTGACTACCACTCGTCTTGACCTGTCATTTATAACAGTAGGCGAAACAAATGAGTGCGCGTAACACTTTAGCTCCAAACCAAATGCTGGAAATCAAGGAGCGTTACCATGCGAACTCGGGCCTTTCTGACAACACTGTGTGCAGCCATGCTCGTTGCAGGCTGCGTAGCACCACCATCGAACGCCTCAACTGCAAATGATTTTGGGTATGACGAACGAGATTCCATCCCAAATGAGGTTCCATTGCCTGAACCGGAAGTCAATCAGCGTCCGGTAGTGGGAACCAAAACACTACTGGTCACCGTAACCCATTGGCAGGATGGCGACGCTCTGGATTTTCCATTGATCAGGCAACATACAGTTTCTACGGATCCCAACGCACTGCCGGCTTACATTCACGCAGCCTCGAACGGAAAGCTCACACTCACCGGACAGATCATTGAGCATACATCCGGCCCTCGCCCTGAACTATGCACATTCAAACCCGGAGACTCGGCACCAATGCCGATTAACCTGGCAGATTCAGAGGGGATAAAAGCCGCGCAGGCGCATGGACTGGACGCTAATAACTACGATTACCGCATCAGCGTAATTGACTGTGGCGGGTCAGCTTCAGCCTGGACACCCGGGAAATTCATTGGTGTATATGGACAATCGGGAGGCCCTCACGTTTACAAGCATGAATTCGGGCACAATCTTGGATACAGCCATGGAAGCACCTACATCAAGTGCCCAAAACACGGCGATACCGTATTAGCCCCACTGGAAATGGCCCCCATTGAGTGTGCGGTGATTGGCTATGGCGACAGTGGTGACTCTGTCTCTGGGGGTGGAACCCTCTATCCCGCCAACAATCGGTGGTACTCGGGATGGCTGGACAACTCACAGGTGGCAGTCATCGAACGCAGCGGCCTTTATCGCTTGGCAAAACTGGGCGATGCCGGACCTCAGCTTTATCTCATCAATCGACCTGAAACCACTCCGGCACAATTGGCTTTGGAATACCGAAAACCCACTCCATTCGATAATTTTCCTGCAACCGATAACCGGGTAAACGGCGTTTGGGTGAGATACACCACGATGGGGGGCACAGTTTTAAACACCCAGCTCGATGGCACACCGGAAACAGCCACGACGGATGATCCGACATTACTCCCCGGCAAGACTCTAAGAGATCCAGGGGTAGGTATCACCGTTACAACATGTAGTGCAGATTCGCAGGGTGCGACAATTGCCGTCGCTGTAAATCATGAGACGGCGCCTAAATGCACATCACCACTTCCGTTACCCAAAATTACATCCCCGGCCTTAGAGGGGCCAGCTGCTCCAAATCCGATTAATTTCTCAGGGAAGGGTATTCCTGGCGCAACAACAAAGATCTCCTACCAAAAAAGCGGTGAAAATACCTCTCATGAACTAACAGTCATCGCTGATGCGCTAGGTAACTGGAAAACTAACTTCCCTCATTTATCACCAGGGAAATATATTGCAGTTATATATCATCAGGTAAGCAGTACCTTTGCACCACCAAGAATAGGATCTTTTGACGTAGCCCCTTGAGCTTCCAATTCGCCAACTGTTCTTTGTAAGCAGCATTGTAAAAACACGGGCGCCTCCTGATTTTTCATCTGAAAAAGGGAAGGCGCCCGTACAGACCCTGTTTTACTGCGCCAGCTTCTGCGGCGTCTCCTGCCCCATGCACCGCACGGCTTTCTTGCGGTCGTTGACCAGCACGCCAGTCAGCCCCTTTTGCTCGGTATCAAACAACACCAACACCCCATCAATGCACTGCGCCACTTGCGCCGCTGGCTCCAGGGAGACTTTGTAGTCTTCGCCGGGAATGGTCTTGAGCATGGTGAATTCGTTGAGCAGCAACGCATCCTCGGGTTTGGCGAAGTGCAGGTAGCCATACCACCACAGGGCACCGACGGTGCCGAGGATGCTGCAGATACCGGTGATGATCAGCGGGATGGCGTTGCGTTCTTCAGTCATTGCGGACTCTCTGGTGGTTCGTCTTCAGAATTCGGAGGTGTCGGATAATTCGGGATCTCGCCGAGGCGGCGCAAGCCGTTGAAATGCTCGGGATCGTCGAGGTAACGCAGCATGACCTGACGCCACACCGGGTCGCCGAAAGTCTGCACATGGCCACCGCGGGTCAATTGCAGGACCCGGGGCGGCGGCGCAGCTTGATACAGGCGGATGCCGTTGGAAAGAGGCACCAGCGGATCGTCGATGCTGTGGAAGATCAGTTTCGGTACGCCTTTGAGCTGCGGCATCGAGTTGATCGCACTGTCGCTGTCCGGCACCAGCCACGACAGCGGAACCTGGAATGGCCAGGTCATCCATGAGGTGCTGAGGGCGTATTGACCGACGCTGCGGTAACTGGCCGGAACCCCGTCGAGCACAAAAGCCTTGAGCTGTTTTTGTCTTTCCGGATGTTGCACCAACCAATGCACCGCCATCGCCCCCCCGAGACTTTGACCGAGCAGGATCAACGGTTTGCCTTTGACTTCCGGCGCCTTGTCCAGCCAGGCGAACGCCGCGTCGATGTCCTTATAGATCGCCGGCAGGCTCGGCTCGCCCTCGGACAGACCGTAACCGCGATAGTCCACCAACAACACTTGATAACCGTTTTTCGGCAACCACCAACTGCCACCCAGGTGCATCGGCAGGTTGCCGCCGTTACCGTGCAGGTGCAGTACCGTGCCCTTGACCTCGACGCCGGGTTTGGCCGGCAGCCACCACGCGTTCAACTTGAGGCCGTCGGCGGTGGTCAGGGTGACGGTGCGGTATTCAAGTTTGGCCTTCTCCGGGGTGAATATCTGGCCCGGCTCGGGGTAGAACAGCAAAGAACTGCAACCGCCGAGGGTCAGGAGCAGGCAGAGGATGCCGAGGAGTCTCATCCGGTGAAACCTCGCAAGGTTCGGATTCCCGCGCGCAGCGCGGGAATGATCAATGGGCCTACAGGATGTTGGAGTAATCCGCCTCGATCCGGTCCAGGCTCAAGTGGTTGAGGAAGTTGGAGAAGCACATCCACGCCGACAACGCATTCATGTCACGGAACTGCTCCGGCAGGTACTTGGGCGGCACCACCAGGCCTTCGTCCACCAGCTGACGCAGGGTTCGCATGTCCTCAAGCGTGGTCTTGCCGCAGAACAACAGCGGAACCTGCTCGAGCTTGCCCTTGCGCACGGCCAACTGAATGTAGTTGTAAACCATGATGAAGCCCTTGAGGTAGGACAAGTCTTTGGTGAATGGCAGACCGGTCGGCGTCGATCCACGGAAAACCCGACTGGCGTTGCCGTAGCTTTCCGCCATCTCGAAGCCCTGCTCGCGGAAGAACTCGAAGATCTGCAGGAAGTCCGCGCCCTCCTCCACCATGTGAATGGCGCGGGTGCGGTTGGTCAGTTTGCGCAGGCGGCTCGGGTAGGAGGCGAAGGTGATGATTTCCATCAGGATCGCCAGACCTTCCTGAGTCACGGTCGACGAGGGCGGGCCCTTGGACAGGAAGGTGCAGATCGGCTGGTTCAGACCGTTGAGCGTGGTGCCAACGTGCACCAGGCCTTCGTGGACTTCCAAAGCGCGCACGTCGCGGTCGTTGAACATCGCGTCGGTGCGGATTTTGATGTAGTCGGCGCCCGCTGCCGCGTCGGCGACGATCCCGTCGGACTCAAACACGCGGATGGTTTCCTCGGCCTCGCCGAACACTTTGTTCAGACGGGTTTGCAGCAAGTGCACGGCATCCTTGGCGGTGAGGATCTTCGGTTCGTCCTTCAAGTCGCCACGGCCGTCGATGTTGTTCAGGTAGTCCGACATCATCAGGCCGAGGTCGGCCAGCGTCGGGTCACCGGCGTGGAATGCATCGGACGCGGCGCCATACAGTTCCTGGGAAATCAGGCCGAAATCTTCGGTGCCGCGCGCTTCGAGCATGCGCACCACCATCCGGTATTCCTTGCACATGCGCCGCATGATCTGGCCGACCGGGTTGAACTGACCGAGCTGACGGGTGATGTCGCGCTCGATGTTCTGGAATTCCAGCTTGACCCTGCTTGAGTCGAAGGACAGCGGCCGGTTGAGGTAGTAGTCGCGATCCACCGCCGGCAATTCCTTGCCCTTGGCTTTGAGGAAACCCTTGCGAATGTTCTCGTCCCACTTGACCGCGTCGAGCACGCGGATCGGCGTCTGTGCCAGCACAATGCGATCGGACAGCGTGCGTATCGTCTGCTGGTAATCGTCCACCCGAAACTCCTGTAGAAAACGTGACGAACTGAATTATTTAGCTTTGGCTTTGGCCTGATGCTGATAGCGCGCCGCTTCGACGAAAACGTCGGAGTTGGCCGGGTCGTCGAGGTAAGCAAAGACCTTTTCGAGAGCGCTGTCGACTTGCACGCCCTCGCCGTCATCGGTCTGGAAACCCTGGCCGTCGAGGGTTTTCTGGGCGATGGCCTGGTTGATCTGTTCGAGGTCGAGGTTGTAGATCACCAGTTCGTGCTTATCGGTAATCTCGAATCCGGCGATGGTGAAGTGCCCGCCATACTGCGCCGGCACCTTCGCCGACAGATACCAGCGATTGCCATGACGCGATACGGTAAACGGGTAGGCTTCCCGCTCGTGGGGACGGGCCTTGAACCAGGCGACCGCCTGATAGCGGTCATTGCCCAGGCGCGTCAGCTCCAGAGTCATCGGCTCGCCCCAGGCATTGGTGCTCGCCCATTCGCCGAGCAGGCCCTTGGGCGCCGGCTCACGGGCGGGCAGCGGATCCTTGAAGGTCACCAGACAACCGCTGAGCAGCAGGAACGACAGCGCGATCAACGCGCTACGCCAGGCTTTCATTCAACACTCCCTATGAACCGAACTCGCCACCGGACCTGTGGGAGCGTTACACCGACGCGAGTACCAGATGCATATAGCGCGTCAGAATGCCGAGCATGTCCTCTTCGGCCAAAGGCTCGGCGTCGTTGAGCAGGCCCTGATATTCCATCCGTCCGATAATCGCCGTCAACACCTTGGCATCCTGCTGCGGCTCGCGGGAGCCCAATACCTGGAACAACTGGCAGGTGCCCTGCAATAGAATCTGCTGATGGGAACGCACCAGTTCCGCCAGTCGCGGGTTGAGCAGTGCCTCCTGGCGGAACGCCTGTTCGGCCATCAAATGCTCGCGGCGGTTGACCAGTTGCCGGTGCACGTAATCAGCCATCAACCGGGCGATGTCGTCAGCCAGCTGCGAACGCGACTCCGGGCTGCCATCGCCGCTGACCACCATCTCGCGCAGCAGGCCTTCGTTGTTGATCCACAGCTTGGCCATGTAGGCCGCGCTGCGTTCGACGTACTGGGCAAAGGTATCGGTGAGCAGGTCATCGATGTCCTTGAAGTAATAGGTGGTCGCCGACAACGGCACACCGGCTTCGGCCGCCACCGCACGGTGGCGCACGGCCCGCACGCCGTCGCGCACGACAATGCGCATCGCCGCATCGAGAATGTCCTGCCGACGCTGCTCGCTGCCCTGTCGGCTGGCCTTGCGACCCTGGTACTGAACACTTTCAGCGACCGCAGTGGCGATATCCGCTGCACCCTCTTGAGCCATTGCACCGATCACGACAGGACTTCCTCTGTTGTTTTTTTCAAAAGTAACCATTTGATACGTTTGTACCAGACAGGCAATAAAAAGCCGCCCATTTCAGGCGGCTTTTTTATTGAAACACTTACGCTTGCGGCCGCATGTGCGGGAACAGGATCACGTCGCGGATCGACGGCGAGTTGGTCAGCAACATCACCAGACGGTCGATACCGATACCTTCGCCGGCCGTTGGCGGCATGCCGTACTCCAGCGCGCGAACGAAGTCGGCGTCGTAGTGCATGGCTTCGTCGTCGCCGGCGTCCTTGTCAGCCACCTGCGCCATGAAACGCTCGGCCTGGTCTTCCGCGTCGTTGAGCTCGGAGTAGGCGTTGGCGATTTCACGGCCACCGATGAACAGCTCGAAGCGGTCGGTGACGTTCGGGTTGTCGTCGTTGCGACGGGCAAGCGGCGACACTTCGAACGGGTACTGGGTAATGAAGTGCGGCTGCTCCAGCTTGTGCTCGACCAGCTCTTCGAAAATCATCACCTGCAGCTTGCCCAGACCTTCGAAGCCCAGCACCTTGGCGCCGGCCTTCTTGGCGATGGCGCGAGCCTTGTCGATGTCGTTCAGGTCATCAGCGGTCAGCTCAGGGTTGTACTTGAGGATCGAGTCGAACACCGACAGGCGCACGAACGGCTCGCCGAAGTGGAACACCTTGTCGCCGTACGGCACGTCGGTGCTGCCCAGAACCAGTTGCGCCAGTTCGCGGAACAGTTCTTCGGTCAGGTCCATGTTGTCTTCGTAGTCGGCGTAAGCCTGGTAGAACTCCAACATGGTGAATTCAGGGTTGTGACGAGTCGAAACGCCTTCGTTACGGAAGTTGCGGTTGATCTCGAACACTTTTTCGAAGCCGCCAACCACCAGACGCTTGAGGTACAGCTCTGGCGCGATACGCAGGAACATTTCCATGTCCAGCGCGTTGTGGTGGGTTTCGAACGGCTTGGCGGCGGCGCCACCAGGGATGGTTTGCAGCATCGGCGTTTCGACTTCGAGGAAGTCGCGCTTCATCAGGAAGCTGCGGATGTGCGCGATCACTTGCGAACGCACGCGGAAAGTCTGACGCACGTCTTCGTTGACGATCAGGTCAACGTAACGCTGACGGTAGCGCTGTTCGGTGTCGGTCAGGCCGTGGTGCTTGTCCGGCAGCGGGCGCAGGGATTTGGTCAGCAGGCGCACGCTGGTCATCTCGACGTACAGGTCGCCCTTGCCGGAACGGGCCAGGGTGCCTTCGGCGGCGATGATGTCGCCCATGTCCCAGGTTTTCACCGCGGCCAGGGTTTCTTCGGACAGGGTCTTGCGGTTGACGTAGACCTGGATGCGACCGGTCATGTCCTGGATCACCATGAACGAGCCACGGTTGAGCATGATGCGACCTGCAACCTTGACCGGGATCGCAGCCTCTGCAAGCTCTTCCTTGGTCTTGTCCGCGTACTGTTTCTGCAGTGCTTCGCAGTAGTTGTCGCGGCGGAAGTCGTTCGGGAAGGCATTGCCCTTGGCGCGCTCGGCAGCAAGCTTTTCCTTGCGCAGGGCGATCAGGGAGTTTTCTTCCTGTTGCAGGGCTTGCGAATCGAGTTGTTGGTCGCTCATGTCTTTAAATTTTCCATCACAGGTTCGTTGCCCCCGCCGAGGACGGGGGACTTGAGGTCGGGTGAAAGCTTACAGCCCCGATTTCAGGCTGGCTTCCAGGTATTCGTCGATGTCGCCGTCGAGCACCTTGTCGCAGTCACTGCGTTCGATGTTGGTGCGCAGATCCTTGATCCGCGAGGCATCGAGCACGTACGAACGGATCTGGTGACCCCAGCCGATATCCGACTTGGTGTCTTCCAGCGCCTGGGACGCCGCGTTGCGCTTCTGCATTTCCTGCTCGTACAACTTGGCCCGCAGCATTTTCATGGCGGTGTCCTTGTTGGCGTGCTGGGAACGTTCGTTCTGGCAGCTGACCACGGTGTTGGTCGGTACGTGGGTGATACGTACGGCCGAGTCGGTGGTGTTTACGTGCTGACCACCGGCACCGGAGGAACGATAGGTGTCGATCCGCAGGTCTGCCGGGTTGATTTCGATTTCCACCTTGTCGTCGATCTCTGGCGAGACGAAAACAGCGGAGAACGAGGTGTGGCGGCGGTTGCCGGAGTCGAACGGGCTCTTGCGCACCAGACGGTGCACACCGATCTCGGTACGCAGCCAGCCAAAGGCGTATTCGCCCTTGATGTGCACGGTCGCACCTTTGATACCGGCAACTTCACCGGCCGACAGCTCCATGATGGTCGCGTCGAAACCGCGTTTGTCGGCCCAGCGCAGGTACATGCGCAGCAGGATGTTGGCCCAGTCCTGGGCTTCGGTGCCGCCGGAACCGGCCTGGATGTCCAGGTAGGCGTTGTTCGGGTCCATTTCGCCGCTGAACATGCGACGGAATTCCAGTTTGGCCAGGGATTCTTCGAGACCTTGAAGGACTTCGACGACGTCGTTCACGGCGCCTTCGTCGTTCTCTTCCACGGCCATGTCGAGCAGCTCGCGGGAATCGGCCAGGCCGGTGGCCAGCTCGTCCAGGGTGTCGACGATCTGCGCCAGCGCCGAGCGCTCGCGGCCCAGTTCCTGGGCGTATTCAGGTTTGTTCCAGACTGCAGGATCTTCAAGCTCGCGATTGACTTCGATCAGACGCTCATGCTTTTGATCGTAGTCAAAGATACCCCCGAATAGATTCGGAGCGCTCGGACAGGTCCTTGATGGTGTTCAGGATCGGATTGATTTCCATGACGGGCAGCACTCGTTGGCGAACTTTTGAAAGCCGGCGAGTATAACGTAATCAAGCTGTCACGGCAGCCCGTCTGGCGGCTCTTGAGGCGAATGAACCCGATGGTTCATTCGATCCCCACCTGGTTGCGCCCGTTGTTCTTCGCCAGATACAGGCCACGGTCCGCCGCCGAGATCAGCAACCGGCAGTCGCTGCCCGCCTCCGGCACCATGGTTGCCAGGCCGATGCTGATAGTCAGGCTCGCCCCCTCGGCCGGAGCATTGTGCGGAATCTTCAGCGCCGCCACGGTCTGGCGCAGCTTCTCCGCCACCAGTCGTGCCCCGCCCGGCGAGGTATTGGGCAGCACCAGCGCAAACTCTTCGCCGCCATAACGCGCCGGCAGGTCGGATGGGCGGGCGCTGGCCTCGCGGATCGCCGTAGCGACCTTGCGCAGGGCCTCGTCGCCTTCGACGTGGCCGAAGGTGTCGTTGTAGGACTTGAAGTAATCGACGTCGATCATCAGCAGCGACAACTGGCTCTGGTCACGCAGCGAGCGGCGCCACTCCAGCTCCAGGTACTCGTCGAAGTGCCGGCGATTGGACAGCCCGGTCAGGCCGTCGGAGTTCATCAGCCGCTGCAGCACCAGGTTGGTGTCGAGCAATTGCTGCTGGCTGACCCGCAACGCGCGATAGGCCGCGTCCCGTTGCAGCAGGGTCATGTAGGAGCGCGAGTGATAACGGATGCGCGCCACCAGTTCGATGTTGTCCGGCAGTTTCACCAGGTAATCGTTGGCCCCGGCGGAGAACGCCGCGCTCTTGATCAGCGGATCCTCCTTGGTCGACAGGACGATGATCGGGATGTCCTTGGTCGCCGGGTGATTGCGGTATTCGCGCACCAGGCTCAGGCCGTCGAGGCCGGGCATCACCAGATCCTGCAGGATGACGGTTGGTTTGATCCGCACTGCGTGGGCCACGGCCTGATGCGGGTCGGAGCAGAAGTGGAAGTCGATGTTCTCTTCATTCGACAGCCCACGGCGCACGGCCTCGCCAATCATCGCCTGATCGTCCACCAACAACACCATGGCGGCGTTCTCGTCGGTTTTGATGTCATCGATCTGTAAGTCATTCATGGGCGGTCACCTGAGTGCTGCGGGGGCCAGGATTGCGGATGGACGTGTTCATTTGGGGAAAATCTCCAGCAATCGTGGCGCTATCTTTTCCAGTGGACGGATTTCTACGGCTGCATCGATGGCCGCGGCTGCCTTGGGCATGCCGTACACCGCACTGCTTTGCTGGTCCTGCGCGATGGTCAGATAACCCTGTTGGCGCATGAGCTTAAGCCCTTGCGCCCCGTCGCGTCCCATCCCCGTCAATAAAACCCCTACTGCGTCACCGTTCCAGTAGTTGGCGACGCTTTCGAAAAACACATCGATCGAGGGGCGGTAGATCTCGTTGACCGGCTCGGCGGTGTAGGCCAGCGTGCCGTTCTTGAGTAATCGGATGTGATGATTGGTGCCGGCCAGCAACACTGCGCCAGCCTGCGGCGGCTCGCCTTCCCGGGCCAGGCGCACGTCCAGGCCGCTGGCGCTGGCCAGCCATTCGGCCATGCCGGCGGCGAACACCTGATCGACATGCTGCACCAGCACGATGGCCGCGGAAAAATTGCGCGGCAGGCCCTTGAGCAAGACTTCCAGCGCCGCCGGCCCACCCGCTGACGAGCCGATCGCCACCAGCCGCTGGCGCGACGCCGAACTGCGCGGCATTGTCTGGGCCGGGCGGGCGCGAGCGGTTTTCTCGCCGATCAGCCAGCCGATATTCAGAATCTTGCGCAACAGTGGCGCGGCCGCCTGCTGGGCATTGCCGGCGCCGAGGGCCGGGGTGTCGACTACGTCCAGCGCTCCGTGGCCCATGGCTTCGAACACCCGGTGCACGTTCTGCTGGCGGTCGACCGTGACAATGACGATGGCACAGGGGCTCTCGGCCATGATTCGACGGGTGGCCTCGACACCATCCATTACCGGCATGATCAGGTCCATGAGGATCAGGTCCGGAGTGTTCTCCGCGCACAGGCGCACCGCTTCGGCGCCATTGTTGGCAACCCACACCACCTGATGCGCCGGCTCGAAGGCCAGCGCCCGGCGCAGGGCCTCCACCGCCAGGGGCATGTCGTTGACGATTGCGATCTTCATGCCCGCGCTCCTCCGATGAGCTCAACCACTGCGTCGAGCAGGGCATCGTCATGAAAACTGGCCTTGGCCAGATAATAGTCCGCCCCGGCATCCAGTCCACGGCGACGGTCTTCTTCGCGATCCTTGTAGGACACCACCATCACCGGCAGCGATTGCAGGCGATTGTCGCGGCGCAGCAGCGTCACCAGTTCGATGCCGTCCATGCGCGGCATGTCGATGTCGGTGATCAGCAAGTCGAAATCCTCGGAGCGCAACGCGTTCCAGCCGTCCATGCCGTCTACCGCGACGGCGACGTCGTAGCCACGATTGAGCAGCAACTTGCGTTGCAACTCGCGTACCGTCAGCGAGTCATCAACCACCAGAATCCGTTTGCGCGTGGCCTCTGCGGCCTGATTGCCATGGCGGGCGATACGCTCAAGGCGCCCGGTGTTCAGCAACTTGTCCACCGAGCGCAGCATGTCTTCGACATCGACGATCAACACCACCGAACCATCATCGAGCAAGGCCCCGGCGGAAATGTCCTGCACCTTGCCCAGCCGCTCGTCCAGCGGCAGCACCACCAGCGTGCGCTCGCCGATGAAGCGTTCGACCGCCACGCCGTAGATCGCATCGCGCTCGCGGATCACCACGACTTTCAAGGTGTCGCCGCTGTTCTGGCTGGCCGGACGCTGCAATAACTGACTGGCCGCAACCAGCCCGACATGTCGACCTTCGTGCCAGAAATGCTGGCGGCCTTCGACCTGCACGATGTCGTCCGGCGCCAGGTCGCACATGCGCTCGATGTGCGCCAGCGGGAACGCGTAGGCCTCGTCGCCGACTTCCACCACCAGACTGCGCACCACCGACAGGGTCAGCGGGACTTCGAGGTGGAAGCGACTGCCCTCACCCGCCCTCTGCTCCAGCACCACCGCGCCGCGCAACTGGCGGACCATATGCTGAACGGCATCGAGGCCGACGCCCCGACCGGACACCTCGGTAACTTTGTCCCGCAGACTGAAACCCGGCAGGAACAGGAAGGTCAGCAGCTCTTCTTCACTCAGTTGAGCGGCGGTTTCGACCGGTGACAACTGACGTTCGACGATGCTGCGGCGGACCTTTTCCAGATCCACTCCGTTGCCGTCATCGCTTAACTCCAGCACCAGCAGGCCGGCCTGATGCGAGGCCCGGAGACGGATCAACCCTTCCTCGGGCTTGCCTTTGAGCAGGCGTTCTTCCGGTGTTTCGATGCCATGATCGACCGCGTTGCGCAGCAGGTGAGTCAACGGGGCTTCGAGTTTCTCCAGCACGTCGCGGTCAACCTGGGTTTTCTCGCCCTCGATCTCCAGCCGCACCTGCTTGCCGAGGCTGCGACCGAGGTCGCGCACCATCCGCACCTGACCGGACAGCACATCGGCGAACGGCCGCATGCGGCAGGCCAGCGCGGTGTCATAGAGCACTTGCGCGCGCTGGCTCGCTTGCCAGGCAAACTCGTCGAGTTCGGCGTTTTTTTCCGCCAGCAATTGTTGGGACTCAGCGAGCAGTCGCCGCGCATCTTCCAGCGCCTCTTGAGCTTCAAGGCTCAGGGCATGTTCCTTGAGATGCACGTTGAGACTTTCCAGCGCCCGCAGACCGTTGTTCTGCATGCGCTTGAGGCGCTGCATCGTGGCCAGGTGCGGTTTGAGACGCTGGGTTTCCACCAGGGATTTGCTCGACAGATCGAGCAGGCTGTTCAGACGTTCGGCGGTGACCCGCAGCACCCGCTCGCCACCTTCGGCAGTGCGTTTGCTCTTGCGTGGCACAGGCTCTGGCTCGACTACCTCGACGGGGATTTCAACGGGCGTCGGCTCAACCACTGGCGGTGGCTGAAGCTGCAACTCGGCCATCGGTGGCGCGCTCGGAGCGGTGACAACCACGGCCGGAGCCGCCGGATCGAGCAAACCACCCATCAATGTCACGTAGGCCTCGATGTCCGCTGGTTGCGGGCCATTGGCCGGGGTGGCGATGCGCATCAGCAAATCGGTGCCCTGCAACAGCGCGTCGATATGCTCCGGGCGCAGGAACAGCCGCCCTTCTTGCGCGCTGACCAGACAATCCTCCATCACGTGGGCAACGCTGACGCCGCTGTCGATGCCGACGATCCGCGCCGCACCTTTCAACGAGTGCGCCGCACGCATGCACGACTCAAGCTGATCGGCCTGGGTCGGATTGCGTTCCAGCGCCAGCAGCCCGGCACTCAAGACCTGGGTCTGGGCTTCGGCTTCAAGGCTGAACAGCTCCAGCAGGGAGGCGTCGCGCATTTGCTCGGGGGTCATGTGAGGCTCCGGGAGACGGCGGACAACAGCTGTTCTTCATCCAGCCAACGCAGGCTGCGACCTTTGAAAGGCAACACGCCTCGGGTGTATTTGGCACTGGCCTGCGCCCCGGAACGCGACGCTGCATCGAGGATTCGTTCGTCGATGGCGTGAATCCCGTCGACTTCGTCCACCGGCACCACCACCGGCCCGCCCTTGGCCGCGATGATCAGCATGCGCGGCATGATCCGCGCACCGGTCGCCGGGGTGGCGCTACCGTCGAGATCGAGCAGTTCGACCAGTGACAGGCACGCCACCAGCGCCCCACGCACGTTCGCCACGCCGAGCAAGGCCCGGGAGCGCTGGTGCGGCAGAGAGTGAATCGCCTGCAACGGCGCGACCTCCACCAGACTGTGGGTGGCCAGACCGAGCCATTCTTCGCCGAGGCGGAACATCAGCAGCGAACGGGTTTTCAGCTCGGTCTCGACCTGGATCGCCACCGGATCGCGTTCGTCCTGCTGCAACGCATAGCGGTCGAGCAGCCGTGTGGCGGCGGCGGAATACACCGCGCAATTGCGGCAGTGAATGTGTTCTTCCAACAGCGGGCAGGACTTGTCGCCGTGGATGCCGATGCGATTCCAGCAATCGTCGATGGCCCGGGCGTCTTCGTGGGTGACGTTCAAGGTGTCGGACGGGATCATCGTTTACGCTCACTGTCGGCGGTGCGGCCGCTGCGGGCGGCGCGCTCCTGCAATCGTCTGGCACCGGCCGTGTCGCCCTGGGCCTGCAGCAACCCGGCCAGGTGCATCAAAGCTTCGGCGTGTTGCGGTTCGAGGTACAAGGCCTTGCGGTAAAAACCCTGAGCTTCGAGAGCACTGCCGGCGACGTCGCTGAGCAGGCCTAACCAGTAAAAAACCTGAGCCACCGGCTCATGGCTGCGCAGATACTGTTCGCACGCAGCGCGGGCCTCGGCACTTTTGCCTTCGTTGGCCAGGGCGGCGATATTGGCCAGCAAGGTCGTGGCGTCGGGATTCGGGCTTTTGACGGTGGCGGGCAACGGTGTCACAGCGGCAAACGGCCGGTTGCGCACGGGCGGCGGTGGCGTGCTGCGCACCGGCTGGCGCACGGGCAAAGGCGTCGGCATGGCAACCGGCATTGGCAACGGCGCGGGTTGCGGATCGCTGTGGCGACTGAACGCGAAAGACTGTGGAATCCCGATCGAACGCATGCCCAACCGTCCGAGCAGACTGCCCTCGGCAGGGCCGATAAACAGCACGCCATCGACATGGGTCAGGCGCTTGAGTACGGCAAACACCTGTTGCTGGGTCGGCTGATCGAAATAGATCAGCAGGTTGCGGCAGAACACGAAATCGAACGGTGGCTCGCTGGCCAGCAGCGTCGGATCCAGCACATTGCCGACCTGCAAACGCACCTGTTCACGCACGTTTTCATTCAGGCGATAGCCTTCGTCCTCCGGCATGAAATGCAGTTCGCGAAACGCCAGTTCCTGGCCGCGAAACGAATTCTTGCCGTACAGCGCCCGCCGCGCCTTGTCCACCGACAGAGGGCTGACGTCCATGCCATCAACCTTGAACTGATGGGGCTTGAGGCCCGCATCGAGTAACGCCATGGCAATCGAATAAGGTTCTTCACCGGTGGAACACGGCAAGCTGAGGATGCGCAGCGCCCGCATGTTGTTCAGTTCGGCCAGGCGTTTGCGCGCCAGTTTGCCCAAGGTGGCGAAGGATTCCGGGTAACGGAAAAACCACGTCTCGGGGACGATCACTGCCTCGATCAGCGCTTGCTGTTCGTCCCGCGAACCTTGCAGCGTTTGCCAATATTCATCGGCCGTGACCATCTGCGACAGGATGATGCGCTGGCGCACCGCTCGCTCGATGATCGCCGGCCCTACCGAAGCAACATCGAGACCGATGCGTTCCTTGAGGAAATCGAAGAAGCGCTGGTCGCTGCTCATGGCTGCTCCTCAAGCCGCGCCGGATCCAGCGGCGGCGTCGGGAACAACAGCGGGCGCACCGACTCGTCCAACAGATCATTGACTCGAACCCATTGCACCAGGCCGCGAGCGTCTTCGCGCACCGGACCCAGGTACGGCGCCTGACGATTGTCGAGGCCGTACGGCTGGAAATCATCCGGGTTGCAACGCAGGGTGTCGGTGGCCTGTTCGAGAATCAGGCCGAGCCATTGCGAGGGTTGCGAATCGTCGGCGCGGTAATGCACCAGCACCAGTCGCGTGCTGGTACGCGCTTCGGCAGGCTGGCCGAACGTCAGGGCACTGAGGTCGATCACCGGCACCACCGAGCCGCGATAGGCGAACACCCCCGCCACCCAGTACGGCGCCCGGGCAATCGGTTTCAGCGGCAGGCGTGGCAGCACCTCCGCCACTTCCGTTGCGCGCAGAGCGTAGCGTTCGTTGCCGATGCGAAACAGCAGGAACAACGCCTGCTTCGCCACCGGTGCAGCGCTGCGTTTGGCGATGATTTCGCTCATCAGACTTTGAATCGCGAAACGCCGCTGCGCAGGCCCACGGCCACCTGGCTCAGTTCGTCGATGGCGAAACTGGCCTGACGCAACGACTCGACCGTCTGGCTGCTGGCATCACCCAGTTGCACCAGCGCGTGATTGATCTGCTCGGCACCGGTGGCCTGGGCCTGCATGCCTTCGTTGACCATCAACACTCGCGGCGCCAGCGCCTGCACCTGATGAATGATCTGCGACAGCTGCTCGCCGACCTGCTGCACTTCGGCCATGCCGCGACGCACTTCTTCGGAGAACTTGTCCATGCCCATCACCCCGGCGGACACCGCCGACTGGATCTCGCGGACCATCTGTTCGATGTCATAAGTTGCAACAGCCGTCTGATCCGCCAGACGTCGGACTTCGGTGGCGACCACGGCAAAACCGCGACCGTACTCGCCGGCCTTCTCCGCTTCGATCGCGGCGTTCAGGGACAGCAGGTTGGTCTGGTCGGCGACCTTGACGATGGTCACCACCACCTGATTGATGTTGCCGGCCTTCTCGTTGAGGATCGCCAGTTTGGCGTTCACCAGATCCGCCGCGCCCATCACCGAATGCATTGTGTCTTCCATGCGCGCCAGGCCTTGCTGCCCGGAACCGGCCAGCACCGAGGCCTGATCGGCAGCGGTGGACACTTCGGTCATGGTGCGCACGAGGTCACGGGAGGTCGCCGCGATCTCGCGGGACGTCGCGCCGATTTCGGTGGTGGTCGCGGCGGTTTCGGTGGCGGTGGCCTGCTGTTGTTTGGAGGTGGCGGCGATCTCGGTCACCGACGTGGTGACCTGCACCGACGAGCGCTGGGCCTGGGACACCAGCGAGGTGAGCTCGGTCATCATGTCGTTGAAGCCGGTTTCCACCGCGCCGAACTCATCCTTGCGCTCGAGGTTCAAGCGGCTGCTGAGGTCACCGGTGCGCATGATTTCGAGGATCTCTACGATGCGATTCATCGGCGCCATGATTGCGCGCATCAGTAGCAGACCGCAGAATCCGGCGGCCAGCACGGCCACCAGCAGCGAGACGAACATGCTGACCTTGGCTGCCGCCACCGCGTCGTCGATGTTGGCCATGGCCTGGTCGGCGACTTTCTTGTTCTCGCCGATGATGTCGTTGAGTTTCATGCGCCCGCCGACCCAGGCCGGGGTCAGTTTTTCGTTGAACAGCTTGACCGCATCGGCTTCCAGATTGCGTTTGTGCAGATCCAGCACGGCGTCCTGGATCTTCATGTAGTTGTCGTGATCCTTTTCAAACGCGGCGAACTCGATCCGGTCCTCGTCGGTGCTCACGGTGTTGCGGTAGTTGGCCATCTGCTCCTGAAGACGTTTCTCGAAGGACTGGTAGTCCGCCGCATCTTCACTGCTGACGCCCTGCCCCTCCTTGAGCCCCAGCAGTTCCTGGGTTTGCAGGTAACTGTCGACCCAGGCGCCACGAATCATCGAGCTGTAATAGACGCCGGGAATCGCGTCGTCACGGACGCTGTTTTCACTGGCTTCAATCTTCAGCAGCCGAGAGTAAGAGACGACCACCATCAGCAACATGATGGCGATAATCACCGCAAAGCTCGCCAAAATGCGTTGGCGCAACGTCCAGTTCTTCACAGTCAGTCCTCGGGGCCAGGTCGAAATGCGGGGGAGTATAGCTGAGGGCGGTGTTTCATTTATAAGACGGTTTGCCGCGCTCAGGTCTTCCGATGGTAAACGGGATAGGCTCTGGATAAGGACTTTCAAGGAATCGGTAGGCGGGGTGCCAGTGGCGCAATGGCAAAAAGGGGCGATGGATTGGACATTCCCGACAAATCCTTCGCCTCATTGCCTGCTTCAGTGCGGCCGCCTCACACCGCAGGTCGCGTGTTTTTCAAAGAACCCTGCAATCGTGAATTGATGGCTCGCCCCAGAGTGACGCAGGGTTTCTCCAGCAGTGAGTAACTGACGCCGGCCAGAGTGAGTGTCGCCAGCACGTAGATCAGAAACACCCACACGCTGAATCCAGCCTGCAGGTTGGTGATATGAGCAGCCCACTCCAGAAAGAACGGATGCACCAGATACACCGAATAACTGACAGTGCCCAGCCATGTCAGGCTTCTGATGGTATTGCGCATATACAGGCTGGTGGTCATGGCGAAAGCCATTCCCGCCAGATAGCTCAGCAGATAGGCGTACGGATTCTCGTTGTGCCCATAGCCGATGTTATAAGCCAGCACGCAAATGAACGGCAGCAACACAATGAACAGCGCGACCCAACACCAGATGAAACGGCGCACCTGCGAGCTGGCCTGACCCAGACTGGCCTCCCGCCAAAAACTGCCGAAGAACATGATCGACAGGCACAAGGGCAGTGCTACGGGGATTTTCTTCGCCAGGTAGAACCGGGCAATGGCGAAGATCAATGCCAGCACCAACAACCCGACCGCTGCCGTGAAACGCACGCTGACACGCCCCAGCAGCCCCACGCCAAACAACGCTGCGCAGGCGATATAGAAGAGCATTTCGATGATCAGCGTCCAGTAGACGCCGAATAGATCCGGGGTCTTGAGGATCGCCTGGAACATCGTCATGTTGATCAGCAGCGTCGCCAGCGGAACCTCGGTCGACAGAAACCAGTGCGAGCTCAGGACTGCCAGCAGGATGGAAAACCAGTAGGCCGGGTACAACCTGAAAAACCTCGAAACAGCGAAAGCCGTCAGCGCACGCCGCCCCTCCTTCAGGCTGTAGGGGATGACCATCCCGCTGAGCAGAAAGAAAATCACCACCCCGACTTGCCCAAGGTTCACGTAGGTGAAGAACAATGTGTCCTTGAGCGGTGTTCTCTCGATGAAGTGAGCAACCACGACCAGCATCGCCGCGATGCCCCTCAAGGCATCCAGATGCATCAGTCGATGCTGTCCGGCGAAGGATAATGTTTTCAATGGGCTCAAGCGCTCATCTCCGCCGACGACAAGTTGGCTCCATTGCTGGCACTCTTTCTCGCGAACCGCGCATCCAGGGCAGCATTGATACGCCTCCCTAACCCTATGGAACGTTTCTCGATCAGGAAGTAACAAAGCGTCGAGAGGACAAGCGTACCCAAGCAATAAAGAATAAAAACAGAAAAATCGAAACCGTCCTGCAAGTTAACCGTCGAGTCAGCCAACTCCAGGAAGAATGGATGGATCAAATAGATCGAATAGCTGATCGCCCCCAAGAAAACAAGCACCCGATTGTCCAGTTTCAATACAGTCGTGATCACCATAAAGAACACCAATGCAGAAAAATAGCTGCCTGTATAGTTCCAGGCATTTTCTCCCAGACCTTGATCAACATCGTAGGCCAACAACGCAATTATCGGAAATGCAATAACAAATACAATAATCCAGATGACACTGTATTTTTTTGCCATCGGCTCGTGATCGATCAGATAGTTCCGCCACACCCCTCCGAACAACATCAATGAAAGTGATGACAATATTCCGACAGGGGCCGGGACCGAATAATAATACCTGCTCGCAGCCCCCACCAGCGAAAGCACCAGCAATGTTATCGCTAACCAGAACCGAACCTTGAGATGCCCCAGCAACCCCATCCAGCACAGGGCAACGCACAGCGCGTAAAAAACCAGCTCTACAAATAAGGTCCAATACACGCCGAACAGGTTGGAATAACCCATCATCGTTTGAACCATGGTGATATTCGCCAACACTCTTCCCATAGCCAGTTCACCCTGGACAAAGCAGGTAATCGCGAAGCAGGCCAGTATTATCGAGAACCAATAGGCCGGGTACAGCCTGAAGAATCTTGAAAGTATGAAGCGTCTTGTTTTTCCAGGACCTTCCTTGAAACTGAACGGAATCACGAAGCCACTGATCATGAAAAACACCACAACACCGAACTGCCCAGGGCGGAAGTAATCAAAAATCACCCAACTGAACAGTGGCGTTCTTTCAATATAGTGAGAAATGACGACAGCCAATGCTGCCAGCGCTCGAACAGAGTCGAGGTAAATCAATCTATTGGTGCTAATCATGTATTTGAAGATTCCCTCTCCAATGAAGAATTGCTCCGTTAACTGAGTTGGCATGTTACCTGATGAGCGCAAAAAAGCGACGGAAGTTAAACTGAGGATTCACCTCGTGACCACAGGTTCTGGTTCATAGTGCAAAAACCCGGTCCTGGCACAACAGTCGCAACCCTTGAGAAACCAACGAGCACTGCATTCGCGGAGGCCAATGGCTTGTCGACATTGACCTCGACGCTATGACGACCTGAAAAAGTTACAGGACCGTTTGCCGCACCTGCTTTTCCAGCTCGATCTTCAACCCCGGCTCAAGCCCGAGCTGCCGCGCCAGTTCATCCAGATAGCTCTTCTCCATGAAGTTCTCCTCATCCACCATCATCACGCTCGCCACGTACATCTCGGCGGCCATTTCCGGTGTGCTTGCCGCGCGAGCGACGTCGGTGGGGTCGAGGGGTTTGTTGAGTTCGGCGTGGAGCCAGTGTTTGAGTTCCTGATCGTTGTCGAGTCGGGTGAACTCGCCTTCGATCAGTTGGCGTTCGCGGTCGTCGATGTGGCCGTCGGCTTTGGCGGCGGCGACCAGGGCTTTGAGGATGGCCTGGCTGTGTTGTTCGACTTGCGCCGGTGGCAGGCGATCCAGGGTTTGCGGTTCGCTTTGCGGGGCCGTGCCTTTCTGGGCATTCCAGTTGCCGTAGGCTTTGTAGGCGATCACGCCCAGTGCGGCGAGGCCGCCGTAGAGGGCGACTTTACCGCCAACCTTGCGGGCCTTTTTACTGCCCAGCAGCAGGCCCATGGCGCCGGCCGCCAGGGCACCGCCGCCTGCGCCTGACAGCAAGCCGCCGAGTGCGCCGTTACTGGAAGATCCGCCCAGCAAGCCGCCCAAACCACCGGCAGCCGGTTTGTTCTGCGCCCCGCCCGCCTTGTTCTGCAGCAGTTCCTGGCCGGACTTGAGGAGTTGATCGAGCAATCCACGGGTGTTCATGTTCCGTCTCCAAACAGGGGTTATCCGGATCAATAAGGCCCTCAGCCTAGTTCGAAAGTGCCCCGCGCTTGGCCGCGAGTGTGCTTCCAGATGTTGCCTGGCCCGCAGCGGTCATTCGTGAAAATAGATATACACTCGAGGCAATCTATAAAAACCGCCCACCGGGTAAACCTTCCATGATGACCTTGCGTCAGATCCGCCATTTCATCGCTGTGGCCGAGACCGGCTCGATCTCCGCCGCCGCGCAAACCGCGTTCATTTCCCAATCGACCCTGACCCTGGCCATCCAGCAACTGGAGGAAGAAATCGGCGTCAGCCTGTTCAACCGCCACGCCAAGGGCATGACCCTTACCCATCAGGGCCACCAGTTCCTGCGCCAGGCGCACCTGATTCTGGCCACCGTGGACAACGCCAAACGCAGCCTGCAGCAAAGCACCGATCAGGTCGCGGGGCAGTTGATTGTCGGCGTAACCAGCCTGGTGGCCGGTTATTACCTGGCGGATTTGCTGACCCGTTTCCAGCGCGCCTATCCCAACGTCGAGATACGGGTGATGGAGGACGAACGGCCGTACATCGAGCATCTGCTGGTCAGCGGCGAGATCGATGTCGGGGTACTGATCCTCTCCAACCTCGAAGACCGCCATGCCTTGCAGACCGAAGTGCTGACCCACTCGCCGCACCGTTTGTGGCTGCCGGCCCAGCATCCGCTGCTGGAACACGACAGCATCAACCTCGCCGATGTTGCCCGGGAGCCGTTGATTCAGCTGAACGTCGACGAGATGGATCGCAATGCCCAACGCCTGTGGCGCGGCGCCGGGCTGCAACCGAAGATCACCCTCAGAACCGCGTCCACCGAGGCAGTGCGAAGTCTGGTGGCAGCGGGTCTCGGCGTTTCGATCCAGCCCGACATGACTTACCGCCCATGGTCGCTGGAAGGCGACATCATCGAAGCGCGGCCAATTGCCGATCTCAACCAGACTCTCGACGTCGGCCTGGCCTGGCGTCGCGGCACCGCCCGCCCAGCGCTGGTCGATCCGTTCCTGACCGTGGCCCGCGAGCAGCCTCACGGCGGACGCAAGCCATCTATTTAATCGAATGCCACCTTCAGTATTTAGAATTTGTCGACCCCGGAGCCGCGCACTAGTCTTGCTGCATCTATAAGACGGTCGGCTCCCGAAACAGGGAGCAACATGGCCATACAAGAAAAGAGATCACGGAAAATGGCTGGCGCGCAGATCCACATGCATACCGCGTTGCTGATCGACGGCGAACTGGTCGCCGGGCAGGGTTTTGTCGAACCGATCCTCAACCCGGCCACTGGCGAAGTCCTGACCCAGATCGCCGAAGCCAGCACCGAACAAGTCGAAGCCGCCATCCTCGCCGCCCACCGCGCCTTTGCCGAGTGGTCGCGCACCACCCCGCAACAACGCTCCAACCTGCTGCTGGAAATCGCCAACGCCGTCGAGAAACATGCCGACCACCTCGCCCGACTCGAAGCCCTGAACTGCGGCAAGCCGCTGCATCTGGCGCGGCAGGACGATTTGACTGCGACCGTCGATGTATTCCGCTTTTTCGCCGGCGCGGTGCGCTGTCAGACCGGCCAGCTCAGCGGCGAATACGTGCCGGGCTACACCAGCATGGTGCGCCGCGATCCGATTGGCGTCGTCGCCTCGATTGCGCCGTGGAACTACCCGATCATGATGGCCGCGTGGAAGATCGCCCCGGCCCTCGCTGCGGGCAATACGCTGGTGTTCAAGCCGTCCGAGCACACGCCGCTGTCGATCCTGGCACTGGCGCCAGCACTGGCAGAAATCCTGCCGCGCGGGGTGATCAACATTGTCTGCGGTGGCGGAGAAGGCGTCGGCAGTCATCTGGTCGGCCACCCGAAAGTACGAATGGTTTCGCTGACCGGCGATATCGTGACCGGCCAGAAAATCCTCCAGGCCGCTGCCAAAACCCTCAAACGCACGCACCTCGAACTCGGCGGCAAGGCTCCGGTAATCGTCTGCAACGATGCCGACATTAAAGCGGTGGTCGAAGGCGTGCGCACTTATGGTTATTACAACGCCGGGCAGGATTGCACAGCGGCTTGCCGGATCTACGCCCAGACCGGGATTCACGACAAATTGGTGGCTGAACTTGGCGCAGCGGTCAGCAGCCTGCGTTTCGCCGGCAAGCGTGACGCCGACAACGAAATCGGCCCGCTTATCAGTACGCGCCAGCGCGACCGCGTGGCCAGCTTCGTCGAACGCGCCCTAGGTCAGCCGCACATCGAGCGGGTCACAGGCGCAGCAGTGCATTCGGGTGCCGGTTTTTTCTATCAACCGACGCTGCTGGCCGGTTGCAAACAGAGCGATGAAATCGTCCAGCGCGAAGTGTTCGGCCCGGTGGTGACCGTGACCCGCTTCGACGAACTGGCGCAAGCGGTGGACTGGGCCAACGACTCGGAATACGGCCTCGCCTCGTCGGTCTGGACCCAGAATCTGGACAAGGCGATGCAGGTCGCCGCGCGTCTGCAATACGGCTGCACCTGGATCAACAGCCATTTCATGCTGGTCAGCGAAATGCCCCACGGCGGGCTGAAACGCTCCGGTTACGGCAAAGACTTATCCAGCGATTCGCTACAGGACTACAGCGTGGTGCGGCACATCATGGCCCGCCACGGCCAGCATCTCTGACTACGCTAATAACAAGCCGCTGACGGCATGCTCCACCGCGTTCACAACTGCCCCGACCATAATTTAAAGAAGAGGGTTCACCATGTTCGTGCACAAGACCGCACTGTTCAGTGCAATCACCACGGCCCTGCTGGCCAGCGCCAGCCTGCAGGCCGCCGAACCGCTGAAAGCCGTCGGCGCCGGCGAAGGTCAGCTGGATATCGTCGCCTGGCCTGGTTACATCGAACGCGGTGAAAGCGACAAGGCCTACGACTGGGTGACCGGTTTCGAGAAGGAAACCGGCTGCAAGGTCAATGTGAAAACCGCCGCCACCTCCGATGAAATGGTCAGCCTGATGGCAAAGGGCGGTTACGACCTGGTGACTGCGTCGGGCGATGCCTCGCTGCGGCTGATCGTCGGCAAGCGTGTGCAACCGATCAACACCGCGTTGATCCCGAACTGGAAATCCCTCGATCCACGCCTGAAAGACGCGCCGTGGTACGTGGTCAACAAACAGACCTACGGCACCCCGTACCAGTGGGGCCCGAACGTGTTGATGTACAACACCAATGTGTTCAAGACCGCGCCGACCAGCTGGAATGTGGTGTTCGAGGAACAGAACCTGCCCGACGGCAAGCCGAACAAGGGCCGCGTGCAGGCCTACGACGGCCCGATCTACATCGCCGACGCAGCGCTCTATCTGAAATCCACCAAGCCTGAGCTGGGGATCAAGGATCCGTACCAACTGACTGAAGATCAGTACAAGGCTGTGCTGGAACTGTTGCGCGCCCAGCAGAAGCTGATCCACCGCTACTGGCACGACACCACCGTGCAAATGAGCGACTTCAAGAACGAAGGCGTGGTCGCGTCCAGCGCCTGGCCTTATCAGGTCAACGGCCTGATCAACGATAAACAGCCGATCGCCTCCACCGTGCCGAAAGAAGGTGCCACCGGTTGGGCCGACACCACCATGCTGCACGCCGAGGCCAAGCACCCGAACTGCGCCTACAAGTGGATGGACTGGTCGCTGCAGCCAAAAGTCCAGGGTGACGTGGCGGCGTGGTTTGGTTCGTTGCCGGCGGTTCCGGCGGCTTGCCAGGGCAGTGAGTTGCTCGGGGCTGAAGGCTGCAAGACCAACGGATTCGATCAGTTCGACAAGATCGCTTTCTGGAAAACCCCGCAGGCCGAGGGTGGGAAGTTTGTGCCGTACAGCCGGTGGACGCAGGACTACATTGCGATTATGGGCGGCCGCTGACACGCCGCTCCAGCCCGATCGTTCCCACGTCGAGGCGTCGAACCGTCTGCGTGGGAACGCTCCGCGTCCATTCGCATGAGCTGACGCAGAGCGTCACGGGCAGCGTTCCCACGCAGAGCGTGGGAACGATCAATTCGAACACTGTTTTTCAGAAGTCCAGGAAGGGCCGCTGCGACGGCCCTCGCCTTTTTGGAGCACCGCACCATGACGCTTGCAGTCCAGTTCACCAACGTTTCCCGGCAGTTCGGCGAGGTGAAGGCCGTTGACCGGGTTTCCATCGACATCCAGGACGGCGAGTTCTTTTCCATGCTCGGCCCTTCCGGCTCGGGCAAGACCACGTGCCTGCGCCTGATCGCCGGGTTCGAACAACCGAGCGCAGGCTCGATCCGCATTCACGGCGCCGAAGCCGCCGGTCTGCCGCCGTATCAACGCGACGTAAATACCGTGTTTCAGGATTACGCGCTGTTCCCGCACATGAACGTGCTGGACAACGTCGCCTACGGTTTGAAAGTCAAAGGCGTGAACAAGAACGAGCGCCACAAGCGTGCCGAAGAGGCGTTGGACATGGTCGCCCTCGGCGGCTACGGCGCACGCAAACCGGTGCAGTTGTCCGGCGGTCAGCGCCAGCGTGTCGCCCTCGCCCGCGCGTTGGTCAATCGCCCGCGAGTGCTGTTGCTCGACGAGCCGTTGGGCGCTCTCGACTTGAAGCTGCGCGAACAGATGCAGAGCGAACTGAAGAAGCTGCAACGCCAGCTCGGCATCACCTTCATCTTCGTCACCCACGATCAGACTGAAGCGCTGTCGATGTCCGACCGCGTGGCCGTGTTCAACAAGGGTCGCATCGAACAGGTCGACACGCCGCGCACTCTGTACATGAAACCCACCACGACCTTCGTCGCCGAATTCGTCGGCACCTCGAACGTGATTCGCGGTGATCTGGCGCGCCAGCTCAGCGGCCATCCGCAGCCGTTTTCGATCCGCCCGGAACACGTGCGTTTCGCCGAAGGCCCGCTGACCAGCCATGAAATCGAAGTCAGCGGTCTGCTGCACGACATCCAGTATCAGGGCAGCGCCACGCGCTACGAACTGAAGCTGGAAAACGGCCAGACCCTGAGCATCAGCCAGGCCAACAATCAATGGATCGACAGCAGTGCGCAGCACCAGACCGGCCAGCGCATCAGCGCTCGCTGGGCGCGGGAAGCGATGATTGCGCTTCACGACACCGTTGCGAGCGGGGTGTGACATGACCGCCCTCGCCCTCCCTCAATCGGCGCCGTTGCGCAGGTTTTCCAACCTGCTCTATCGCAAGCCGAACCTGTACCTGTCGATGCTGCTGGTGCCGCCGCTGCTGTGGTTCGGCGCGATCTATCTGGGCTCGTTGCTGGTGCTGTTGTGGCAAGGTTTCTACACCTTCGACGACTTCACCATGGCAGTCACGCCTGACCTGACTCTGGCCAATTTCGCCGCGCTGTTTCAGCCGTCGAACTTCGACATCATTCTGCGCACCCTGAGCATGGCCGTCGTGGTGTCGATCGCCAGCGCCATCGTCGCGTTCCCGATTGCCTACTACATGGCGCGCTACACCACCGGCAAGACCAAGGCGTTTTTCTACATAGCGGTGATGATGCCGATGTGGGCCAGCTACATCGTCAAGGCCTACGCCTGGACGCTGCTGCTGGCCAAGGGCGGCGTGGCGCAATGGTTCGTTCAGCACCTGGGGCTGGAGCCGGTTCTGCAGTTCATTCTGGGGATTCCCGGGGTTGGCGGCAGCACCTTGTCGACCTCACACTTGGGCCGGTTCATGGTGTTCGTCTACATCTGGCTGCCGTTCATGATCCTGCCGATCCAGGCCTCGCTGGAGCGCCTGCCGCCGTCGTTGCTGCAAGCCTCCGCCGACCTCGGGGCCAAGCCGCGCCAGACCTTCATGCAGGTGATACTGCCGCTGTCGGTGCCGGGGATTGCCGCCGGTTCGATCTTCACGTTCTCGCTGACGTTGGGCGACTTCATCGTGCCGCAACTGGTGGGCCCGCCGGGCTACTTCGTCGGCAGCATGGTCTACGCCCAGCAAGGCGCGATTGGCAACATGCCAATGGCTGCGGCGTTCACGCTGGTGCCGATCGTGCTGATCGCCATCTACCTGTCCATCGTTAAACGACTGGGGGCTTTCGATGCACTCTGAAAAAGCATCTCTCGGTTTGCGCATCGCAGCCTGGGGCGGGTTGGTGTTTCTGCACTTCCCGATCCTGATCATCTTCCTCTACGCCTTCAACACCGAAGACGCGGCGTTCAGCTTTCCACCGAAAGGCTTCACGCTGCACTGGTTCAGCGTCGCGTTTTCGCGGCCGGACGTGCTGGAAGCGATCAAGTTGTCGCTGCAGATCGCGGCCATCGCCACGCTGATTGCCATGGTGCTCGGCACCCTTGCTTCAGCGGCGTTGTACCGCCGGGACTTCTTCGGCAAACAAGGCATTTCGCTGATGCTGATCCTGCCGATTGCGTTGCCGGGGATCATCACCGGGATTGCGCTGCTGGCGACCTTCAAGACACTGGGGATCGAGCCGGGGATGTTCACCATCATCGTTGGTCACGCGACCTTCTGCGTGGTGATCGTCTACAACAACGTCATCGCCCGCTTGCGCCGCACCTCACACAGCCTGATCGAAGCGTCGATGGATCTCGGCGCCGACGGTTGGCAGACCTTCCGCTACATCATCCTGCCGAACCTCGGCTCGGCACTGCTCGCCGGCGGCATGCTCGCGTTCGCGCTGTCGTTCGACGAAATCATCGTCACCACCTTCACCGCTGGCCATGAACGCACCTTGCCGCTGTGGTTGCTCAATCAGCTGAGCCGCCCACGGGACGTGCCGGTGACCAACGTCGTGGCGATGCTCGTGATGCTGGTGACCATGCTGCCGATCCTCGGCGCCTACTACCTGACCCGCGGTGGCGAGAGCGTCGCGGGCAGCGGCGGCAAATGAATTCCCTGACCTTTCCCACCCTGAATTTGCAGTAGAAAGAGGACAACAACATGCAAACCAAACTCTTGATCAACGGCCAACTGGTCAACGGCGAAGGCCCGGCGCAACCGGTGCTCAACCCGGCGCGCGGCGAAGTGCTGGTGGAAATCAACGAAGCCACCGAGGCCCAGGTCGATGCCGCCGTGCGCGCCGCCGACAGTGCCTTCGCCGAATGGTCGCAGACCACGCCGAAGGATCGTTCGCTGTTGCTGCTCAAACTTGCCGACGCCATTGAAACCCACGGCGAAGAACTGGCGAAACTGGAATCGGACAACTGCGGCAAGCCCTACAGCGCCGCGCTGAATGACGAGATTCCGGCGATTGCCGATGTGTTCCGTTTCTTCGCCGGCGCCAGCCGTTGCATGAGCGGCTCGGCCGGTGGCGAATACCTGCCCGGCCACACTTCGATGATCCGCCGCGATCCGGTAGGCGTGATCGCTTCCATCGCACCGTGGAACTACCCGCTGATGATGGTCGCCTGGAAAATCGCCCCAGCCCTCGCCGCCGGTAATACCGTGGTGCTCAAGCCGTCGGAACAAACCCCATTAACCGCGTTGCGTCTGGCCGAACTGGCGTCGGATATTTTTCCGGCCGGTGTACTCAATCTGGTGTTCGGTCGTGGGCCGAGCGTGGGCAGCCCGTTGGTGAACCATCCGAAAGTTCGCATGGTCTCGCTGACCGGCTCCATCGCGACCGGCTCGAACATCATTTCCAGCACCGCCGACAGCGTCAAACGCATGCACATGGAACTGGGCGGCAAGGCTCCAGTGATCATCTTCGACGACGCCGATATCGACGCCGCCGTCGAAGGCATTCGTACTTTCGGCTTCTACAACGCCGGCCAGGATTGCACCGCTGCGTGCCGGATCTACGCGCAGCAAGGCATTTACGACAAGTTCGTCGAGAAGCTCGGCGCGGCGGTCAGCAGCATCAAGTACGGCTTGCAGGATGATCCGTCGACCGAGCTGGGGCCGCTGATCACCGCCCAGCATCGCGACCGCGTGGCCGGGTTTGTCGAGCGCGCCGTGGCGCAACCGCACATTCGTTTGATCACTGGCGGCAAGGCTGTGGACGGCAATGGTTTCTTCTTCGAACCGACCGTTCTGGCCGACGCCCAGCAGGACGACGAAATCGTCCGCCGCGAAGTGTTCGGGCCGGTGGTGTCGGTGACCAAGTTCACCGATGAAGCCCAGGCGCTGGAATGGGCCAACGATTCGGACTACGGCCTGGCGTCCTCGGTGTGGACGGCGGATGTAGGACGTGCGCATCGACTGTCCGCTCGGTTGCAGTACGGCTGCACCTGGGTGAATACGCACTTCATGCTTGTCAGCGAAATGCCTCACGGCGGTCAGAAGCTGTCCGGTTACGGCAAGGACATGTCCATGTACGGGCTGGAGGACTACACCACGGTTCGGCATGTGATGTTCAAGCACTAAAAGCATCCCCCCGGCTTCAAGGCAGAAACCGGTCATCCGCACCACCAGGTATTCAAAACAATAACTACCGATCCGGGCGGCGCTCACCAAGCCCCGCCACGGTTTCGGCCATCCGAAATCTGCCGATTTCACGGAGCAAACACACATGAGTGCATCACCCGATCTCTCAGCCGCCGTTGCCGACAGCGATGCCGAACAACTGCGCCAACTGGGTTACACCTCCAACTTCAACCGCAGCATGAGCCTGTGGGAAAACTTCGCGTTGGGCTTCACGTATCTGTCACCGGTCGTAGGGGTTTATACCCTGTTCGGCCTGTGCCTGGCCGCCGGCGGGCCGCCAATGTTCTGGGCTTACTTACTGGTCGGTTGCGGCCAATTGCTGGTGTGCCTGATCTTCGGCGAAGTGGTGTCGCAGTTCCCGATTTCCGGCGGTGTCTACCCTTGGGCGCGGCGTCTGGTTGGCAAGAAATGGGCATGGATGGTCGGCTGGATCTACTCCATCGCCCTGTGCGTAACCATCGCCGCCGTTGCGGTCGGCGCCGGCCCGTATCTCGCGGCCATGCTGGGGTTTGAACCGAGCAACAACACCAACATCGTCATCGCCCTGGTGCTGACGCTGTTCGCCACACTGGTGAACCTCAGCGGCACCCAAGTGCTGGCGCGGATCGCCATGTTCGGATTCCTCTGCGAATTGGTGGGTGCGGTGATCGTCGGCGTGTACCTGCTGATTTTCGAGCGTCACCAGCCGATCAGCGTGCTGTTCAACACTTTCGACATCAGCGTCGACGGCTCCTATCTGCCGGCCTTCCTCACCGCGTCGCTGGCGGGGATGTTCCTCTACTACGGCTTCGAGGCCTGCGGCGACGTGGCCGAAGAAACCCCGAACCCGAGCGCAAAAATCCCGGTGGCCATGCGCATGACCATCTACATCGGCGGCATCGCGGCGATGTTCGCCTGCCTCGCGCTGATCCTCGCCGTGCCGGACATGCAAGCGGTGATCAACGGCACCGACAAGGACCCGGTCACCACCATCCTCAACAACGCCTTCGGCCCGGTCGGTTCGAAAGTGGTGATGGGCGTGGTGATGATTTCCTTCATATCCTGCGTCATCAGCCTGCAAGCGGCGGCGAGTCGTCTGCTGTATTCCTACGCTCGCGATGAAATGGTCATCGGTAGCCGACTGCTGAAAAAGATTTCTCCTACGACCCAGGTGCCGGTTGCTGCGCTGTTCGTGTCCGGCGTCCTGCCTGGCCTGATCATCGCCCTCGGCTTCTTCTTGCAAGACGCCGTGGCCACCATCGTAAGCTTCGCCGCCATCGGCATCTACCTCGCGTTCCAGATGATCGTGCTCGCCGCCCTGTACGCCCGCAGCAAAGGCTGGAAACCCAGCGGCAAATTCACCCTCGGCGCCTGGGGCTGGCCGGTGAACATCGGCGCGCTGGTGTACGGCGTCGGCGCAATCATCAACATGGCCTGGCCACGCACACCGGATGCGGCGTGGTACATCAACTACGCGATGGTGCTGAGCACGGCGATCGTGATTGGGCTGGGGCTGGTTTATATGTGGATTGGCAAGCCGTATGACCATGGGAAGGCGCCGGCTGGGGATGCCTGGAAGGTTAGTCGCTGATACGAATAGCCCCGGCATCGTTGTTTGATTCCGGGGCTTGATCGGCATCGTCTCCACGAAGCAAAACCATCAAATCGTCGGTACCCCATTTGATATCCGCTTTTCCGCGCACCTTGTCGAAACAATCTTCAGGATCTTTCGGACGGCTGTCCTTGCTGTGTTTGTTCAATGGTCTGCTCCAGGTCACCGCAGTAATCGCTTTCAGTTGGATAGATATAGGAAATTCACGGGGAGAAGTGGAGCTTTCGTAAGCTCACGGCAAATACAGGAAACTCCTACAGATCCGCCCTTCTTGGAATAGCTGCAATTCCTACAACATCCGTCGGCAGAGTAGACTTGGCGCCGCTGGCGCCTGACCGATAGGCTTTACCCCGTCGCTGCCCAATCAGCGGCCCGGGGTCGAAGCCGGAAATCTGTCAAAACGGTGCTTGCGTGCCCCCCATTGAACTGCGGCTGCTTTGCAACTTCAGTTCTGCGTTATGGCGGGCCGTGTGGCGCGGGCCTTCCGCCTTTTCCGTTTCGACAGGGAAGTAACCCGACTTCGAACGCCACTCGGTTCGCCACCCAACTTTTCGAAGAGTTGGTGGCGACTTTCCTACTCGAAACGGAAGTCATCTCATGCCAGCACCTACTCACATTCCAAATACTGAATATTTCACTCCCACCGTATTCACCCGCCACAACCGCTTCCTCCACGCCCTCCTCCTCGATCACCAAGCCTGGTTCTGCGCTCAGGATCTCGGCCGCATGATGGGCCATCCCTTGAACCAACGCGTCACGCTCAAACTCGACCCCGACCAACGCCGCACCGTTCGGCTGCGCAAGTACGGCAAAGTTGTCGAGACACCGATGGTCAGCGAATCCGGCATGTACGCGCTGCTCGTCCACCATTTCATCCCGGAAAACCGCAACCTGCGGCAATGGCTGAGCAATGAGGTGATTCCCATCCTGCGGGAAACCAGCTCAGCAACAGCGGAAAACTGCCCGAGCCTGAGCTCCGTGCATTGGGCTGGCGTCACCGTGCCACTCTTGCACTGGCAACAACAGGCTTGGGTGAAATGGCGTGATATACCGGCATTGGTGCTCGATCAGCAGCCACATCAGATATCGGGGACATGTAGCTGACGGCCTCACTTGGCCCAATGAAAAGGGGCGGACTCCAGAGCCCGCCCCTTCAATGTTCACCATCTACCTCGCCCCATTTCTGACCGAGTCCCTAACAGATGCACAACGCCATCCCTGCACTACCGCCCATTCTCGAAATCATCCCGAGCGACGAGAGTTTTGCTGAAGACTACCTGCACAAAATCGTCAAACAATGCGCGGTCGCCGAGCATCTGCACGCAATCCATGTCGGCATCGCCGATGCTGACTCGGGTAAGTTGATTGATCTGGCCACCGTGAAGGCCAAATGGCTTTCACGGTGAACCTCTTTCAAAACCGCGAAACACTCCTCATCGCATCCACCAGATACCGCATCGCAATCCGGTCGCTTTCCGACAACTCCCGGTAACGCTCCACCAGTTTCAGCTCATCAGGACTGAGCCGGCGTCTTCGCCGGACGTTGGTGAGGCAGGGAAAGATGCCCAACATTTCGGTGATGCCTTGTCCTTTTGTCATGGACGATGTCCTTTTCCAGTACGTCAGAAATTTTCGAAAACCGCATCGCCCTGCTCCTTAAGCAGCGATTTGAGCCCTGCCGGTCGGATGGGTCGTGACCGGCGATGCCCATAGAATAGAAATTAAATCGGCGCTGAAAAGCTGTTTTTAGAGTAATTAGTCGAAAAAAGCAGATATGCCCTATAAATCAGAAAAGGCTGTGGGATAAGTAACCGTAACGTCTTGTTTCATTGAGAGGCTAGCGCCGTGCTATCAGGGAATTTTGCAAAATCAGCGAACGGATTAAGCTAGCGCGCATCTGTTACTAGTCCGTAGCGTTTGGCCGAAGGCTTGTCCGAACCGTAATTTCTGATCCAGTACGTGCCAGGAACGGCGCGGGATTGTCCACGACAGGTTGTATCTATGCACCGCAGGAATTTGCTCAAAGCGTCCATGGCCATTGCGGCTTATACCGGCCTATCGGCCACAGGCCTGCTGGCCTCTCGCGCCTGGGCCGCCTCTGGCGGTGCCGCCGACGGTGAAGCCCAGGCCTTCGACTTTGAAACGCTGAAGCGCCAGGCCAAACAACTGGCCGGCAACGCGTATCAGGACACCAAACAGGTGCTGCCGCCGACCCTGGCGACCATGACCCCGCAGAACTTCAACGCGATCCGCTACGACGGCGAGCATTCGCTGTGGAAGGAGAACAAGGGTCAGCTCGATGTGCAGTTCTTCCACGTTGGCATGGGTTTCCGTCAGCCGGTGCGCATGTACAGCGTCGATCCGAAGACCCGCACGGCCCGCGAGGTGCATTTCCGCCCTCAGCTGTTCAACTATGAAAACACCTCGGTCGACACTCAGCAGCTCAAGGGCGACCTGGGTTTTGCCGGCTTCAAGCTGTTCAAGGCGCCGGAACTGGATCGGCATGACGTGGTGTCGTTCCTCGGCGCCAGCTACTTCCGCGCGGTGGATGCCACTGGCCAATATGGCCTCTCCGCCCGTGGCCTGGCCGTCGACACCTACGCCAAGAAACGCGAAGAATTCCCTGACTTCACCAAGTTCTGGTTCGAGACCCCGGATCAGAACGCGACCCGTTTCGTGGTCTACGCCCTGCTCGACTCGCCGAGCGCGACCGGCGCCTATCGCTTCGACATCGATTGCCAGGCCGAGCGCGTGGTGATGGAGATCGACGCCCACATCAATGCCCGCACCGCCATCGAGCAATTGGGCATCGCGCCGATGACCAGCATGTTCAGTTGCGGCACCCACGAGCGCCGGATGTGCGACACCATCCACCCGCAGATCCATGACTCGGATCGTCTGGCCATGTGGCGCGGCAACGGCGAGTGGATCTGCCGCCCGCTGAACAACCCGGCCACCCTTCAGTTCAACGCCTTCGCCGACACCGACCCGAAAGGTTTCGGTCTGGTGCAGACCGACCACGAATTCGCCAACTATCAGGACACTGTGGACTGGTACAGCAAGCGTCCGAGCCTGTGGGTAGAACCTACAACCGCGTGGGGCGAAGGCTCTATCGACCTGCTGGAAATTCCTACGACCGGCGAAACCCTCGACAACATCGTTGCGTTCTGGACGCCGAAGAAACCGGTAGCGGCCGGGGACTCGCTGAACTACGGCTACAAGCTCTACTGGAGCGCCCTGCCGCCGGTCGGCACGCCGCTGGCGCGAGTGCATGCAACCCGTTCCGGCATGGGTGGATTCGTCGAAGGCTGGGCACCGGGTGAGCATTATCCGCCAGTCTGGGCCCGTCGTTTTGCCGTGGACTTCACCGGTGGCGGCCTGGATCGCCTGCCGCAGGGCACCGGGATCGAACCGGTGGTCACTTGCTCCAACGGCAAGGTGCAGGACTTCAGCGTGCTCGTGCTGGAGGACATCAAGGGTTACCGGATCCTGTTCGACTGGTACCCGACCAACGACAGCGTGGAGCCGGTGGAACTGCGGTTGTTCATCCGCACCAACGACCGCACATTGAGTGAGACCTGGTTGTACCAGTACTTCCCGCCGGCACCGGACAAGCGCAAGTACCCTTGATGCTTTGAACCGTCAGGCCAACGGGCAGTACAGGTGGATATCGTGGGGTTCCAGATCAAACAGTTCGGGATCCGGTTGTTTCAGCAACCGGCAACCCTGGCGCTGATAGAACTCCACGGTATTGCGCGACTCGGTCGCCGAGACATACAACGCCTCGGCGCCGATCTCCCGGCCATGGGCGCACGCCAAGGCAAACAACCGCCCGCCCAATCCCTGCCCGCGCCAGGAACGGCTGATGTGCAGAAACTTCAACTGCCGCATGTTCAGGCCCTGATTGTGAATAACCCGGTTATCCACAACCACCGCAGCCACCAGTGTTTCGCCATCGAAAAGTCCGTGTAGCCACCCGCCGCTGCGCCAGCATTTTTCCAATACCCGCGCATTCTCCTCCGCCTCCCCTTCGGGCCAGCCGCGCATGTCAAAACGCGCCGGATACAGAATCAGCTCACCGTTCTCTAAGCGATAGCACTCCTCGACCAACTCACTGCGGTCGATCAGCGCCAGCAGTGGCAAGTCCGATTCAGTCAGCGCTCGTTCGATCAACATTGCGGTCCATTCCTTTGCAATTCCAAACGACAGGCAAGAAAAAACCCGCCAGTTCAATGGCGGGTTTTATAGGCTTTGCGGCAGGTCGGAATCAATCCCGCAAATCAGACTCGTGAATCGGCTGATCCCGATGGGTCGCCCGTTGATACTGCGCCGGCCACACCGCTTTGCGTCCGCCCAGATCGTCGTCGGCATGCAACGGCCAATAAGGGTCACGTAGCAGCTCACGCGCGAGGAAGATAATGTCGGCCTGACAAGTACGCAGGATGTGCTCGGCCTGGGCCGGCTCGGTAATCATTCCCACGGTGCCGGTGGCGATGCCCGACTCCTTGCGCACCCGCTCGGCGAAGCGCGTCTGATAACCCGGTCCAACGGGGATTTCAGCGTTGGCCGCCGTGCCCCCCGAGGACACGTCGATCAGGTCGGCGCCCAAGGTTTTCAGACGCCGGGCCAGTTCCACGGTTTCATCCGGGTTCCAGCCGTCTTCGACCCAATCAGTGGCCGACAGACGCACAAACACCGGTAGCTCTTCCGGCCAGACTGCACGCACCGCCTCGGTCACCTGTAGCACCAGACGAATACGGTTTTCAAACGAACCACCGTATTGATCACGGCGCTGATTACTCAGCGGTGAGAGAAACTGGTGCAGCAGATAACCGTGCGCCGCATGCACCTCAACCACGCTGAAACCGGCTGCCAACGCACGTTCGGCGGCGGCCACGAAGTCCTGAATGACCTGGGCGATCTGGCTCTCATCGAGTTGTTTGGGTTGGGTGTGTTGCGGATCAAAGGCAATCGGCGACGGCCCGACCGGCGTCCAGCCACCATCCTCCGGTTTGACGCTACCATGCTTGCCGATCCACGGCCGATGGGTGCTGGCCTTGCGCCCGGCGTGGGCCAGTTGAATGCCGGCCACGGCGCCCTGCGCATTGATGAATCGGGTGATGCGTTGCAGCGGTGCAATCTGTTCATCGTTCCACAGGCCCAGGTCTTCGGCGGTGATCCGCCCGTCGGCCGTGATCGCCGTGGCTTCGGTAAATACCAGGCCCGCGCCCCCCACTGCCCGGCTGCCGAGATGCACCAGGTGCCAGTCGTTGGCCAGGCCATCGACGCTGGAATACTGGCACATGGGCGATACGGCGATGCGGTTAGGCAGGGTCAGTTGGCGAAGGGTAAAGGGTTCAAGCAGCAGACTCATGGGGCACCTCTCAAATCAGTGGGCAGGCTCCAGGGTTCTGTTTGAAAAGTCGACGAGTGACAGGAAAAAGGTGCAGCACCCGCCCCCGCGGGCAAAAAATTCGACAAGACGTCACAAGGCCAATCAAGCAGTGCTTAGAGCCTAGTCGACATCCGGGGATGAGGGAGGGTTCAGAGTGATTCTGTGAGTGTGTAAGTCCGCTTTCGTCGGAACGCCGCCCGGAGCAAGCTCGCGAAAGTGTCAACGCGGTTCGATGTGAGCAATCATCAATTGCACGGTTTCATTGCCGCGAAACTCGTTGAGATCGAGCTTGTAGGCCAGTTCAACCCATTTGATCGTCGGGTTCGGCCAGATATCGCGATCGATGCCGAAGGCAATGCCATCGAGCTTCACCGATCCACATTCGGTTTTCAGCACCACTTTCAGGTGCCGCTCACCGACCACTCGCTGCTCGACCAACTGAAACACGCCGTGAAACAACGGCTCCGGAAAATGCTGCCCCCAGGGTCCGGCGTGGCGCAGGGCGCGGGCCAGTTCCAGATGAAACTCCTCGACTGCCAGCGTGCCATCCGACAGCAGGCGCCCGGTGAGGTCTTCTTCGCGAAGCTGCCTACGCACTTCGGCGTCAAATGCCTCGGCGAACAACGGAAAATTCTCCTGCGGCAAGGTCAGACCGGCCGCCATGGCGTGGCCGCCATACTTGCTGATCAGGTCCGGGTGCTGCGCTGCCACGACACTCAGCGCATCGCGAATATGGAAGCCCTGCACCGAGCGTCCAGAGCCCTTGAGCAATCCGTCACCAGCATCGGCGAAGGCGATGGTCGGGCGGAAATAACGCTCCTTCATCCGCGAAGCCAGAATACCGATCACACCCTGGTGCCATTCCGGATCGAACAGACACAACCCGAACGGCATCGACTCGACCGGCAAGTCCTTGAGCTGGGCAAGTGCCTCACGCTGCATGCCCTGCTCGATGGATTTGCGATCCTGGTTCATGCCGTCCAGTTGCGCGGCCATTTCCCGGGCCAGTTCGGTATTTTGAGTCAGCAGGCACTCAATCCCGAGGCTCATGTCATCCAGACGCCCCGCCGCATTCAGACGCGGGCCGACGATGAAACCGAGATCGGTGGAAGTAATACGCGAAGCTTCACGCTTGGCTACTTCCAGGATCGCCTTGATCCCCGGCCGCGCACGTCCGGCACGAATTCGTTCCAGGCCCTGATGCACCAGAATCCGGTTGTTGGCATCCAGCGGCACCACGTCGGCAACGCTGCCCAGCGCCACCAGATCCAACAGTTCGCCGATGTTCGGTTGTGGCTTGCTCTCGTACCAGCCGAGGCTGCGCAGACGCGCGCGCAAGGCCATCAATACGTAGAAAATCACCCCGACCCCAGCCAGAGCCTTGCTCGGGAACTCGCAACCCGGCTGGTTCGGGTTGACCAGTGCATCGGCTTGCGGCAGTTCATCGCCGGGCAAGTGGTGGTCGGTGATCAAAACCTTCAGGCCGTGACGCTTCGCGGCCGCCACACCTTCAACGCTGGAAATACCGTTGTCGACGGTGATCAACAGTTGCGGCTCGCGGGTCATCGCGACTTCGACGATTTCCGGAGTCAGGCCGTAGCCGTATTCAAAGCGGTTCGGCACCAGATAGTCGACGTGCGCCGCACCCAGCAGGCGCAAGCCAAGCACGCCTACGGTGCTGGCGGTCGCGCCGTCGGCGTCGAAGTCACCGACGATCAGGATCCGCTGACGCTGCTCCAGCGCCGTCACCAGCAGATCCACCGCCGCATCGATTCCTTTGAGCTGCTGGAACGGAATCAGCCGCACCAGGCTCTTGTCCAGCTCCGCCTCGGACTGCACGCCCCGTGCCGCGTACAGGCGGGTCAGTAGCGGTGGCAGATCACCGAGAAACGGCAGATTGGCGGGCAACGGACGAGGATCGATACGCATGGGGTGACAGGAGCTTCTCTTGGGTACGTAGGATTTTTCAGGAGTAGCGCGGACTTAACCGCGCTCGCCTTGCAGCCAGGTCAGCTGGACTTCGTGCTGACCACGGTCGTCGGTGACGAAGATCGTGCCCTCACTGATCATCACGTCCCACTTGATGACGCGGGGCATGTCCTTGGCAAGGGTTTCCAGCACTTCCTGCGGAACGGCAGCAATGTTGACGTTCTTCAGGTTTTTGATCGCCGGGATCACCTTGCCTTCCCAGACGCGCAGGCTGCCATAGGCCAGCAGGCTGGTGCGTTCGGTGCGACGGGAACACCAGGTCAGACGATCGGCGTCGGGTTGGCCGACTTCGATCCAGTGCAGGACACGGTCATCCAGGCTCTTTTCCCACAACGCAGGTTCGTCCACGTCCGACAGACCACGACCAAACGACAGTTGCTCGTTGTACCAGAGCGCGTAGGCCAGCAGACGCACGGTCATGCGTTCTTCGGTTTCCGAAGGGTGGCGGGCGATGGTCTGCTTCACATTCTCGTAGACGCTGCGGTCGAGATCGGTGAGGTTCAGTTCGAATTTGTAGGTGGTGGACGGCTGGGCCATGAACGGGCTTCTTGATACGAGGAAAGTCGGCAAGTCTAACCGATGCTGTAGGCAATCCACGAATTGATGGCGATCAACCTTGCGCGACTGACAGCCGGCTATGTTAAAACGCTGTATCTGCTCAGCCTTGTCCTACAGGATCTCGCATGCCGTTCGCCAACAAACCGCTCAGCGGTCTGAAAGTCATTGAATTGGGTACTTTGATTGCCGGGCCGTTTGCCTCGCGCATTTGCGGCGAGTTCGGTGCCGAAGTGATCAAGATCGAATCGCCAGACGGCGGTGATCCGTTGCGCAAATGGCGCAAGTTATATGAAGGCACCTCGTTGTGGTGGTTCGTCCAGGCACGCAACAAAAAGTCCCTGACGCTGAACCTGAAACACCCCGACGGCCTGGCGATCCTGAAAAAGCTGCTGGGTGAAGCCGACATCCTGATCGAGAACTTCCGCCCCGGCGTCCTGGAAAAACTCGGCCTGAGCTGGGAAACCTTGCACGCCCTCAACCCCAAACTGGTGATGGTGCGCCTGTCCGGCTTCGGCCAGACCGGGCCGATGAAGGATCAGCCTGGGTTCGGCGCAGTCGGCGAATCCATGGGCGGCCTGCGCTACATCACCGGTTTCGAAGACCGCCCGCCGGTGCGTACCGGGATTTCCATCGGTGATTCGATTGCCGCGTTGTGGGGTGTGATCGGCGCGTTGATGGCCCTGCGTCATCGCGAGGTCAACGGCGGCCTCGGCCAAGTGGTCGATGTCGCGCTGTACGAAGCGATCTTCGCGATGATGGAAAGCATGGTGCCGGAGTTCGATGTGTTCGGCTTCATTCGTGAACGCACCGGCAACATCATGCCGGGTATCACGCCCTCCTCGATCCACACCAGCGCCGACGGAAAACACGTGCAGATCGGCGCCAATGGCGATGCAATCTTCAAGCGTTTCATGCTGATCATCGGCCGTGAAGATCTGGCCAATGACCCGGCGCTGGCAAGCAATGACGGGCGCGACAGCCGACGTGACGAGTTGTACGGCGTGATCGATCGGTGGGTCAACTCGCTGCCGCTGCAAACCGTGCTTGATCTGCTGAATCAGGCCGAAGTCCCGGCCAGCCGGATCTTCAGCGCCGAAGACATGTTCAACGATCCGCAGTACCTGGCCCGGGAAATGTTCCTGCAGGCCAAACTGCCGGACGGCAAACCCTTCAAGATGCCGGGCATCGTGCCGAAACTCTCTGAAACACCCGGCACGTCCGAATGGGTCGGACCGCAGCTCGGTGAACACAATGCGCAGGTACTCCACGATCTTGGCTACGACGAGAAGCAGATCGCCCGGTTGCGCGAAGACGGAGTCATCTGAGCTGAAGCGCCGACCGGCCTCTGCTTCCAACCGCGCCCACCACTGGTGGACGTGGCGGTTGTTCGGCCTGCTTTTTCTGCTGGTGCTGCCAGCCTGGGCGCAAGCGAAGCCGACGCTGATCTGGCTGCTGCGCGACCTGCCGCCGCTGACCATTTTCGAAGGTCCGAAAAAGGGCCAGGGCGTCATCGATCAACTTATGCCGATGCTGATTGCCGGCATGCCGCAATACGAACACACCTTGATGCGGGTCAACCGCGCCCGCGGCATCCAGATGCTCCATGAACACCCGTTCGCCTGTGATCCTTCGCTGATCTGGAACAAGGAGCGCGCGCAGTGGATCGCGTTCTCCATCCCCGCATTTCGGGCGGTCAGCAATGGCCTGGTGGTTCGTCAGAAAGATCGCGAAGTGCTGGCGCCGTTCATTTCCGACGGTGAAGTCGATATGTCCGCATTCCTGGCCAACAGCGACAAGAAAGTCGGCGTGGTGGCCGAGCGCAGTTATGGCGAATACATCGACGGCCTGCTCCGACAGGCTCCGGGCGGCGCGCTGACACCGCATTACGGGAATGACGCGTTAAGCAGTCTGCTGTCGATGCAGCGGCTCGGGCGATTGCAGGTGGTGCTGGGTTACTGGCCGGAAATCCGTTATCAGGCCCGTCAGGCACAGATCGCTGAAGACGATCTGGAGTTTTTCCCGATTCGCGGGTCAGGCAAGTACATTTCGGGCCACATCGGCTGCACCGACACCACTCAGGGCCGACAGGCGATCCGTGAAATCGATCAACTGTTGCGTACCCTGCCCCACGAACATCTTGACCAGCTCTACGCCGACTGGCTGGACCCTGAAAGGCGTCAGGACTATCTGGAGCAGACGCGGATCTTCTTCCAGCAGCAGGCCACGCAGTAAATCCCGGACAAAAGAAACCCCGAGAAGTGGGGAGACGACTCGGGGTTAAACGTGGTCTGTATCAAAGACCCGTAGCAGCAAGCGACAAGCACCGGAGCACAATGCTTGATCCTGCTGTTATGGGGTCTGACTGACCCGGGTGCAGGAAGGTTCCCACAAAAGACAAATCAGTTTCAGAGACCCGGGTGCTTGTCGCGGGCAGCGTTGCGCAACGCAGCAATCACACAAGGCTCCAGCCGGCCTTCGGCGATCAGGATGTCGCGATGCAAACCGTCGACCACATCTGTCAGTTGGCGCTTGTCACTCAATTGCGCCCGATTGAATTCGCGCTCCACCATGATGGCGCCACTGCCGTTCTTCAGTGTCACCAGGCATTCACCCTGCAGACCGCGAGGGGTCAGCGTTACCTGATACGGGCTCAGAGCCTCACCGAGCAATAGACTGATACTTTCCATCTCGATCTCCACTCAATAGTCCGAAAACACAGTGTCTGGGGCGTGTCCACAGTAAATGACCACCGACCCGAGAAGAAAGTTCTGCCTGTCGGCGGCCCCTCCCGGAACGTCACCGACCTGTTCTGAGCATGCATGGCGAAGATGACAGAAAAATAACCAATGGCCTCAGGCAATGACCGGACGTCGGGGGGGCGACAGGTAGCTGTCGAGCAGATTGCGCATCAGTACCGCCGAGACCGGCGTGTGCAGTCGCCCCAGTAGCTTCATTCCGTCATCGCGCAGCAAAGATTCCAGATCAGCCAATACGCCGGGCACCACTACCCCCAAGAGAATCAGCGCACGCGCTTCCTGCCGGGCCACCAGATGCCTGATCAGTGCCAACCCGTCGCCGCCCTTGAGCTGCGGATTGCATATGGCGATATCGACAGTCCCACGGCGTACCAGCGAACGCTTTGCCGCGCTCAGCGAAGGCGCGGTCAACACGTCATATATACCGATGGCGTTGAGCATCTGGTGCAACGCCATCAATTGGAACGGGTTGGGTTCGAGAAGCAGGATTTTGAGCGAGCGCATTGGACGACCTCTGGAACGACAATCGCGGTTTCTCGCCGCAGTGGTTTGTCACTCTAGGGCAGTCGTCCTAAGCCTCCCATCAGAAAAGTAGTCACGTTTTATAGGATATTTCCGATCTTCACTGCGGACATCGGCACCCGCTCTCAGTCCGCCGCTGGGTGATATCAGTCCAGCCACCCAACAAGCCGCGCAACTTCCCATCTACACCGTAAAAAGGCACCGTCCACTGATAGATGTGCCGTGAACCGCTCTTGAACAACAATTGTCGTTTGCTAAAGCGTGTCCTGCGTGTACGCAACTGCATCATGAATTCGTCATGCAACATGAGTGCGGTGGTCTGTGGAAGTGCGTCGACCTCATACAGAGTCCGCCCCTGCACCTGCTCGAGACGCACGCCGAGCGCCTCTTCATAGCTGCGATTGCACATGATCAACCTTCCCAGCAGATCACGTACAAATACCGGGTCAGGCATTGCATCGATCAGTGCATGCTGAAAGGCCAATTGATCGCCCTGGATCTTTTCGGCTTCCCGTCGCTGTTTTATCTCGGCGGCCAGCCGGCGATTCCATAGCAGCGAAAGCAGTCCGAATACCCCGAGTGCGCCCATTCCCCAACATCCCCATTTGATCACTCGCGCCCCGAACGACGGGGCCGGTGCCGGTGAAACACCCTCCAGCCACTTCAAGCGCATGGCGCGCAATTCGGCAGCCGAGAAGGCTCCAAGGGCCTTGTTGAGAATACTGCGCAACTCAGGCAGGCCCTTGCGCACCGCCAGATGATCCGCCTCCCACTTACCCTCGACGAGACCACCGACCCTGAGCAAGCCTGATGGAAACAGCTGCGCACCGATCTCGTTTTCGATCGTGGCATAGGCTTCACCGCTCTCGACCAGCGCCCGAGCTTCGGCGTGCGTTTTGACCGAGAGAATTGTGATCGACGGATACTCGCGCCGAATACTGCCCTCCAGCGCATGCCTGGCCGGCAGTACCAACACCCGATTTTCCAGTTCGGCGAGCGACTGAAAGGCTGGCTCTCCCGCACGCCAGACAAACACCCAGCCAGCGCCTCCAAATGCATGACTGAAATCCAGAAACGCCTTACGCTCCTCGTTTACCGCAAGCGTCGTGCTGATGTCAGCCACTCCGCTCTGCAACTGCTCAAGCATGTGATGAGTGGAAAACGACTCCTGATGCACGAACTGCAGCCCGGTCATTACGCTGATACGCTTGAGCAAGTCGTCGTTCAAACCGCTCCATTGGCCGCGCTCATCCTGGAACAGATACAACGGATATTGCAGCGAAGCGACAATGACGCGGGGATTGTCGCGAATCCATTGCTGCTCCTCGGCATTAAGTTCAACGGCCGGGATTTCCAGTTTCGACGCGTCAGTCCGCATGGCCAGTTGCGCAGCACAAACCCCTTGCATGAATCCCCACAGGCCCCAAAAAAACAACCAGACCAGCGCTGGCTTCAGTCCTCGATAAAACAACATTGCCACTTTCCTTCGTGATCGGATCACCCGTCCTTCGTGGGCGAAAACCCGAGCAGTGTGGCATGCAAAAACAAGAAAGCCCGTCAGGAGACGGGCTTCAAAATGTGACAGCTTTCAGGGCTTAAAGTGGCTTGCCACGATTGCCATGCTGGCTGACAAAGGCCTGCACGGCTTTCAGCTCGTTTGCCAGAACTGTGCAGCGTTCTTCTCTCTCAAACAAATCAGAAAGATGTGCAGGTAGTTCGAGAGCTTTTCCTACACCGGCTTTTTCCACTGCATCCGGGAATTTGACCGGATGCGCCGTGCCCAGGATCACCATCGGGATATCCAGACTGCGACGGCATTCGCGTGCGGCTTTCACACCGATGGCCGTGTGCGGATCGAGTACCTCACCGGTCTGTTCGAAGACTTCGGCAATGGTTTCGCAGGTTTGCGCATCGTCCACGGCCAGCGAGTCGAACAGTTTGCGCGCCTCGGTCCAGCGTTCCTGTTCGACACTGAAACCGCCGCCCTGCTTGAACGAATCCATCAGACCGGCAATCGCTGCGCCGTTGCGACCGTGCAGGTCGAACAGCAGGCGTTCGAAGTTCGACGAGACCATGATGTCCATCGACGGCGACAAGGTGGCGTGCAGGGTTTCCTTGACGTACTGGTTGCCGCTCATGAAGCGGTGCAGGATGTCGTTGCGGTTGGTGGCGACGATCAACTGGTTGATCGGCAGGCCCATGTTGCGTGCCAGGTAACCGGCGAAGATGTCGCCGAAGTTGCCCGTCGGCACCGAGAACGACACCGAACGCGCCGGGCCGCCCAATTGCAGCGCTGCGTGGAAGTAGTAAACGATCTGGGCCATGATCCGCGCCCAGTTGATCGAGTTCACCGCCACCAGGCGCGTGCCCTTGAGGAAGCTCTGGTCGGCGAAGCTGGCCTTGACCATTTCCTGGCAGTCGTCGAAGTTGCCTTCGATGGCGATGTTGTGGATGTTTTCACCGAGGATGGTGGTCATCTGCCGACGCTGCACTTCAGACACACGGTTGTGCGGGTGCAGGATGAAAATGTCGACGTTTTCGCAGTGCTTGCAGCCTTCGATGGCGGCCGAACCGGTGTCACCGGAGGTGGCACCGACGATGACCACGCGCTCGCCGCGCTTTTCCAGCACGTAGTCGAGCAAGCGACCGAGCAGTTGCAGGGCGAAGTCCTTGAACGCCAGGGTCGGGCCGTGGAACAGCTCCAGCACCCATTCGTTGCCGTTCAGCTGACGCAGCGGCGCAACGGCGTTGTGGGCGAACACACCGTAGGTTTCTTCAAGAATCTTTTTAAAATCGGCGTCCGGAATGCTGCCGGTGACGAATGGGCGCATGACCCGGAAAGCCAGCTCGTGATACGGCAGGCCGGCCCAGGAAGCGATTTCTTCCTGGGTGAAACGTGGCAGGTTTTCCGGGACGTACAGACCGCCGTCGGTGGCGAGACCGGCCAGCAGGACGTCTTCGAAATTCAGGGCCGGTGCCTGGCCGCGGGTACTGATGTAACGCATGACTGACTCCAATGGACAGTGTTCGCAACGCAGGGCCCGCAGGCGGGCCCTGTGAAGGAGATCAACTTAGTTCAAGTGCTCGACGCGGATCCGCACAACCGGACCGACCACGCCCGCCAAGGCTTCGAGGGCGGCGATCGCATCGTTGATGTGCTGCTCCAGCACGCGATGGGTCAGCAGGATCATCGGCACCAGGCCGTCGTGTTCCTCGACTTCCTTCTGCATGATCGACTCGATGTTGATGCCGCGCTCCGAGAGGATGCTCGCCACCTGAGCGAGTACGCCCGGGTGGTCCTTGGCCTGAATGCGCAGGTAGTAGGCGCTTTCGCAGGCTTCGATCGGCAGGATCGGATGGGCCGACAGCGAGTCCGGCTGGAAGGCCAGGTGCGGCACGCGGTTTTCCGGGTCGGAGGTCATGGCGCGAACCACGTCCACCAGATCGGCGATTACCGACGACGCGGTCGGCTCCATGCCGGCGCCAGCGCCGTAGAACAGGGTCGAACCGGCAGCGTCACCGTTGACCATCACCGCGTTCATCACACCGTTGACGTTGGCGATCAGGCGATCGGCCGGGATCAGCGTCGGGTGTACACGCAGCTCGATACCGGCGGCGGTGCTGCGTGCCACACCCAGGTGCTTGATGCGGTAGCCCAGCGCTTCGGCGTAGTTCACGTCGGCGGTGGTCAGCTTGGTGATGCCTTCGGTGTAGGCCTTGTCGAACTGCAGCGGAACACCGAACGCGATGGACGCCAGGATCGTCAGCTTGTGCGCCGCGTCGATGCCTTCGACGTCGAAGGTCGGATCGGCTTCGGCGTAGCCCAGTGCTTGTGCTTCAGCCAGCACGTCTTCGAAGGTGCGTCCCTTCTCGCGCATCTCGGTGAGGATGAAGTTGCCGGTGCCGTTGATGATCCCGGCGACCCAGTTGATACGGTTGGCGGACAGGCCTTCACGTATCGCCTTGATCACTGGAATGCCGCCGGCGACCGCCGCTTCGAATGCCACGATCACGCCCTTCTCGCGTGCCTTGGCGAAAATTTCATTACCGTGAACGGCAATCAGAGCCTTGTTCGCGGTGACCACATGCTTGCCATTCTCGATGGCCTTGAGTACCAGCTCGCGGGCAACGGTGTAGCCGCCCATCAGCTCTATGACGATGTCGATCTCAGGGTTCGTGGCCACTTCGAAGACATCGTTGGTAATCGCAATACCGGTCGTCTGGAACTGAGGCTTTGGCGTGCGCATGGCAATTTGTGCCACTTCGATTCCACGCCCGGCACGACGAGCAATTTCCTCGGCGTTGCGCTGAAGTACGTTGAAGGTACCGCCACCGACGGTCCCTAACCCACAGATGCCTACTTTGACCGGTTTCACTGTGAACTCCCCATAAAACGGCCGACGCGAGGCCGGCCGTGAAAACAACCGCGCAATCGCGGCTCTCTATTGATGGCCCGGCCATGTTGCCGCCGGGCCACGTTCGTCACGCCTTCGCGCGACGATGCGAATTACTTCGCGCCCAGCGCCAGTTTGGCGACTTGTGGCGCAGGCTGGTAGCCCGGAATGACTTGTCCGTCAGCCAAAACGATGGCCGGCGTGCCGTTCACACCGATCGACTGACCGAGAGCGAACTGTTTGGAAACCGGGTTTTCGCACTTGGCGGCCTTGATTTCCTTGCCATCAACCATTTTGTCCATGGCCGCTTTCTTGTCTTTCGAGCACCACACGGCTTGCAGTTGCTCGTCACCCGGCGAGCCCAGGCCCTGACGCGGGAACGCCACGTAGCGCACTTCGATGCCACGCTTGTTCAGCTCCGGCACTTCGGCGTGCAGCTTGTGGCAGTACGGGCACGTGGTGTCGGTGAACACGGTGATGTGCGACTTGGTCTCGCCCACGGCCGGGTAAACCACGGTCTCGGCGACCGGAATCCCGTTGATCAGTTTGGAAATGCCCAGGCGTTCGGTCTTCTCGGTCAGGTTGACCGGTTTGCCGTCCTTGAGTTGGAACATGTAGCCCTGAACGATGTACTGGCCGTCGGCGCTGGCGTAGAGCACGCGACTGCCCTTGAGCTTGACTTCGTACAGGCCTGGCAGCGGGCTGGCAGTGATGGTGTCCACCGGCACATCGAGCTGGAGGTTTTCCAGGCTCTGGCGGATGGCTTTGTCGGCCGCATCATCGGCGACGGCAAAGGTGCTGACCAACGCAATGGCTGCGGCGGCGAAAATCTGGGTCAGACGCATGAGAACTCCTGAAGGCGGACAAATGGAACGATCAGAACGCCCGTGCCGGAACACCGGGTCATAACCGTCCATCGTGCAAACCGGCAAAGCCTACCACATAAGGTTCGCGTGACCGAATGCGCCTGTCGCAAGACAGGCTGCGCTCAGCCTCGAGGGTGATGTTTGGCATGCAGATCCTGCAACCGCGCCCGGGCGACGTGAGTGTAGATCTGCGTGGTCGACAGGTCGCTGTGGCCCAACAACATCTGCACCACCCGCAAATCGGCGCCATGGTTGAGCAGGTGCGTGGCGAAGGCGTGACGCAGCGTATGGGGTGAGAGCGATTTGCCGATGCCGGCGACCTTGGCCTGATGCTTGATGCGGTGCCAGAAAGTCTGGCGAGTCATCTGCTCGCCGCGCTGGCTGGGAAACAGCACATCGCTGGGGCGCCCGCCCAGCAGCTCGCCGCGACCATCGCGCAGGTAGCGCTCGACCCAGACAATCGCTTCCTCGCCCATCGGCACCAACCGCTCCTTGCTGCCCTTGCCCATCACCCGCAACACGCCCTGACGCAGGTTGACCTGTTCCAGGGTCAGGCTGATCAACTCGGTCACCCGCAAGCCGCAGGCATAAAGGACTTCAAGCATGGCACGGTCACGCTGGCCGATGGCTTCGCTCAGATCTGGCGCCTTCAGCAAGGCTTCAACGTCAGCTTCCGACAGGGATTTGGGCAATGGCCTACCGAGTTGCGGCATATCAACGCGCAAGGTCGGATCAACCGAAATCAGTTTTTCCCGCAGCAGGTAGCGATAAAAGCCACGTACGCCCGAGAGGAATCTCGCAGTGGATCGCGGTTTGTAGTTCTGTTCCAGACGCCAGGCCAAGTGATCGAGGATCAGCTCGCGACCGGCATTGATCAGCTCGAGATTTTTCTCCTGCAACCAACCGTTGAACAGTGCGAGATCACTGCGATAGGCGTCGCGGGTATTGTCGGAAAGACCTTTTTCCAACCAGAGGGCGTCGAGAAACTGGTCAATCAGCGGGTGGTCGATGGCGGGCATAAAAGCTCAGGCAAGGCAGAGATGGCGGACAGTCTTTCATAGCCCGCCCGCTCACGGAACCATCAGGCGGCAAAACCAGGCAGAACCGGCACCGGGCGCTTGTCGTCGTCAATCGCGACAAAGCTGAACTGCCCGTGAATCGCCTTTTCGCGCCCGTCGCAGCTCATGCTTTCAACGAACACTTCCACCTCGACCTTGAGGCTGGTGTTGCCGACCTTGATCACCCGCCCGACCAGTTCGACGATGGAACCTGCCGGGATCGCGTGCTTGAAATCGATACGATCGGTCGACACAGTCACCAGCGGCAAACGGCAGAACCGGGTGGCGGTGATGAAGGATACTTCGTCCATCCAGGCGAGCGCAGTGCCGCCGAACAGCGTGTTGTGATGGTTGGTGGTCGGCGGGAAAACCGCTTTGGTCACGCGGGTCACCGAGAGTTCGGTGCGACGTTCGATTTCTTGTTCACGAGATGTCATGGATACGACCTGAAGCAATAGTGCGGTGGATAAATTGCGGGCAACAAAAAAGCAGCCCGTAGGCTGCTTTCTTCTGCATCGGAAGCTGGACTTAAGCCAGTTTTTCCTTGATGCGAGCTGCTTTACCCGACAGGTCGCGCAGGTAGTACAGCTTGGCTTTACGTACGTCACCGCGACGCTTGACAGCCATGCTGTCGATCTGCGGGGAGTAGGTCTGGAAAGTACGTTCTACGCCAACACCGTTGGAGATTTTACGAACGGTGAACGCACTGTTCACGCCGCGGTTACGCTTGGCGATTACAACGCCTTCGAACGCTTGCAGACGGGAACGATCGCCTTCCTTCACTTTCACCTGAACGACAATGGTGTCGCCTGGGGCAAAGGTAGGGATTTCTTTGGTCATCTGCTCTGCTTCGAGTGCAAGGATGATTTTGTTGGTCATGCTGTGCTCCTAAGGTAAATCGTCTGATCTACCATCGATACGTTGTTAACTATCGTCCCGCTCGCGGATGTATTCCTCGAGCAGCTTCTTCTCTTCTCCAGAAAGCGAGCGGCTTTCCAGAAGATCGGCGCGTCGTTCATAGGTCCTTCCGAGGGACTGCTGTAAACGCCAACGCCGGATATGCGCGTGATTGCCACTCAGCAACACGTCGGGAACACGCTGATCCGCATACACCTCAGGTCGGGTGTAGTGCGGGCAATCCAGCAGACCATCCGTAAAGGAATCTTCCTCAGCGGAATCCGCATGCCCTAAAGCTCCGGGCAGCAGTCGTGTAACCGCATCGATCATGACCATGGCCGGCAGCTCGCCGCCAGACAACACATAGTCACCAATCGACCACTCTTCATCGACATGAGCATCAATAAAACGCTCGTCAATGCCTTCATAGCGACCGGCAATCAGGATCAATGCATCCGATTTAGCCAGTTCGCGTACCGCCGACTGAGTCAGTTGACGGCCTTGGGGGGACAGGTAAATAACCTTCGCCGCCTCCCCGGCTGCTGCCTTGGCCTGAACCAGAGCATCTTCCAGGGGCTTGATCTTCATCACCATGCCCGGACCACCGCCAAACGGGCGATCGTCCACAGTGTGATGCCGATCCGTCGTGTAATCCCGCGGATTCCAACAGGTCAGCTGCAAGAGCCCCTGTTTGACCGCTCGACTGGTGATGCCGTAGTCGCCGATGGCGGAAAACATCTCGGGAAACAAACTGATCACTTCTACGCGCAAGTTAGCCACGCTTAGAAGTCCGCGTCCCAATCCACCTTCATCTCGCCCGCTGCGAGGTCGACTGCCAACACGCATTGCTCCGTATAGGGCAACAGGCGTTCGCGATCATCCAGGCTGCCAGCGCAAGGCTTGACTACCATTACATCATTGGCGCCGGTTTCCAGAAGATGATCGATTTTCCCGAGCAATTGCCCAAGCGTATCGATGACCTTCAGACCCTCCAGCTGGTACCAGTAGTACTCGCCTTCGGTCAATTCAGCGAACAGATTGCGTGGCACGCAGATCTCGTAACCGGCCAGAAGACGAGCTTCTTCACGATCATCAAGACCTTTGAGCTTTGCGACCAGGAACTTGTCGCTCCCGCGTCCACTGACCAGCTCGACCTGTTTGACATTGCCTTCGCGCTTGAGCGTCCAGGTTTTGTACTGCAACAGGTTTTCAGTCGGATCAGTAAAGGAATAAACCTTCACTTCGCCGCGAACGCCGTGAACAGAATAAATTTTGCCAATAACGATCAAATCATCGGCAACAGCAGGCGTCGCGTTCATATTGCTCAGGCCGCAGCCTTAGCCGATTCCTTCAGCAACTGAGCAACACGCTCAGAAGGCTGTGCACCAACGCTCAGCCAGTAGGCTACGCGCTCTTGGTTCACGGACAGACGGATTTCCTGACCACGGGCAACAGGGTTGAAGAAACCAACCTGTTCTTTGTGGGAGCCGTCACGCGGGTTACGCGAGTCGGTTACGGTCAGGTGGTAAAACGGGCGCTTTTTGGAGCCGCCAAGGGCAAGACGGATTGTTAGCATGTGAACATCGTTCCTGTAGTCGGTGCTGCAAATCTAAATGCACAGCGGGCATGGGTGCCCGAAAGGCCGCATATTCTAAGGAATATCCGGACTTTTGCAAATGACTTTTTCCGGCGCCTATGGCAGGCCGTGCAGATTTGCATATAGAGCCGTCGCTTAAAACGGCCGGTCAGCTCCCGCCGAATGCGGGTTTGCTGTTGATCCTGCGTCCTTGCAGGGTCTGCGCCGGTGCGACGACCGGCGAAGGCTTTACATCTTTGGCATGCCGCCGCCGGGCAACATACCGCCCATGCCGCGCATCATTTTCGCCATTCCGCCCTTGGCGGAGAATTTCTTCATCATCTTCTGCATCTGCTTGTGCTGCTTGATCAAGCGACCGATGTCCTGCACCTGGGTGCCGGAACCCATGGCGATCCGGCGCTTGCGCGAACCGCTGATCAGCTCAGGGTCGCGGCGCTCGGCCGGGGTCATGGAGTTGATGATGGCTTCCATCTGTTTGAATTGCTTCTCTGCGGCGTTCTGGGCATTGCCCATCTGCGACAGGTTCACACCACCGATGCTCGGCAGCTTGTCCATGAGGCCGCCGAGGCCGCCCATGTTCTTCATCTGTTGCAGCTGATCGCGGAAGTCTTCGAGGTCGAAGCCCTTGCCCTTCTTCAGCTTCTTGGCCAGCTTGTCGGCCTTGTCCTTGTCGAGGGTCGCTTCAGCCTGTTCGATCAGGCTGAGCACGTCGCCCATGCCGAGGATTCGCGAAGCGATACGCTCAGGGTGGAACGGATCGAGGGCCTCGGTCTTCTCGCCCATACCGATGAACTTGATCGGTTTGCCGGTGATGGCACGAACGGACAGCGCGGCACCCCCACGGGCGTCACCGTCGACCTTGGTCAGGATCACACCGGTCAGCGGCAGTGCATCGCCAAAGGCCTTGGCCGTGTTGGCGGCGTCCTGACCGGTCATGGCGTCGACCACGAACAGGGTTTCGACCGGGTTGATCGCGGCGTGCAGCGCCTTGATCTCGCCCATCATCTCTTCATCGATGTGCAGACGACCGGCGGTATCGACGATGACCACGTCGATGAATTTCAGTTTTGCTTCTTTAATAGCCGCGTTGGCGATGTCGACCGGTTTCTGGCTCAGGTCGGACGGGAAGAACGTCACGCCGATGTCGTTGGCCAGGGTTTCCAGCTGTTTGATAGCGGCAGGACGATAGACGTCCGCCGACACGACCATGACCGACTTCTTCTTGCGCTCTTTAAGGAAGCGCGCCAGCTTGCCGGCGGTAGTGGTTTTACCGGCCCCCTGCAGACCGGCCATCAATACGACGGCTGGCGGCACGGCACTCAGGTTCAAATCTTCGTTGGCCGCGCCCATCAGGGTTTCGAGTTCAGCCTGGACGATCTTCACGAACGCCTGACCCGGCGTCAGGCTGCGCGACACCTCGGTGCCGACAGCGCGCTCCTTGACCGAGTTGACGAAGTCCTTGACCACCGGCAGGGCGACGTCGGCTTCGAGCAACGCCATGCGCACTTCGCGCAGGGTGTCTTTGATGTTGTCTTCGGTCAGCTTCGCCTTGCCGGTGACATGGCGCAGCGTCTGCGAGAGACGTTCGGTTAAGTTTTCAAACATTGCGCGATCCTTTCAGGCCCTGTGTAGACCGGGATAATGGCGGCCCAGACCGGAATCAACATGTGCTCGGCGAGCCTGCGGCGTGGGCAGGTCGCGGATTATAGCGAAGACTGCGGCTGGCGGACACCTCGCTGTCAGCTTGCCGGTCTTTCGTGCCATGGCGGTTCTATGCCAAACTCAGCGCCTTTCGGGCTTGCCTAACAGGATTTATGCTCCCCTTGTCACCGAGTTTGCTGACCACCCTCGCCGCCGCCCTTCTATATGCCGCTGCGACTCTCTATCAGGGCACCCGCCTGGCCACTGGCGCCAAGGCCAACAAGCGCCTGCTGGTCACGCTTGGCGTGTTCGCCGTGCTGGCCCACAGTGCCAGCCTGCTGACTCATCTGCTGACACCGATCGGTCTGGGCCTGGACTTCTTCAGTGCTTCGAGCCTGATTGCCGCAGCGGTCATCGCCCTGACCCTGCTGGCCTGCTCTCGGATCCCGGTGGAAAACCTGCTGATCCTGCTGTTCCCGCTGGGTGCGATCACCGTATTGCTGGCGCAGTTCGCGCCGACCGGCACCGTGCAGATCATCGACGAAGAGCCGGGCATCCTCGCGCATATCCTGCTGTCGATCCTCGCCTACGGCATGTTCACCATCGCCGTGTTCCAGGCGTTGCTGCTGCTGGTGCAGGATCACCAGCTCAAGAACAAGCACCCATCCGGGCTGATCAAGAACTTCCCGCCGCTGCAAACCATGGAAAGCCTGCTGTTCGGCTTCCTCTGGGCAGGCTGGACGCTGCTGTCGCTGTCGCTGATTTCCGGCTGGCTGTTCGTCGAGAACCTGTTTGCCCAGCACCTCGTGCACAAGACCCTGCTGGCTTGCCTTGCCTGGATCGTGTTCAGCGTGCTGTTGTGGGGCCGCAACCGCCTGGGCTGGCGCGGCCACAAAGCGATCCGCTGGACCCTCGCCGGTTTCTGCCTGCTGATGTTGGCGTATTTCGGCAGCAAACTGGTCCGTGAATACATCCTGCACATCTGACGGGCGGCAAAAATGGACGGTTTGCCCATAGGGCCGATGCTCGCGGTATTTGTCCTGCTGATTCTCTGGTCGGGATTGTTTACCGCCATCGAAGTCGCGCAACAGCATCTGCTGGCGCAACGCACCGCGTCGCGTGCCAGTGACAAACCACTGGCAAAGCTGAGCTTCCCGCTCAACAGCCTGATCCTGTGCAACACCCTGTGCCGTGCCCTCGCCGTGGTGCTTGCCACGTTGCTGGCGATTTTCCTCTGTGAAGAAAACGGTCCATGGGCAGCCACTCTGGGTGCCGGCGCCGTCTTGCTGGTGTTTGCCGACTATTTCCCGCGCACCCTCGCCCAACGTTATCCGGACGCCGTGCTGTCCTTCGGCAATTCGTTGCTGGCTGTGCCGCTGAAAGTGATCTACCCGCTCGCATGGCTGCTGAGCAGCGTCAGTGGTTTGCTGTTGCGTCCACTGGTGCGCAAACCTCAGGTCGTACAGCAGAGCGAAGACGACGTCTCAGCCGATCGCCATGACGACCCGGAACACCCGCTTCGCCCGCACCCCGTTTCCGGCATCCATGCGCTGGACAACATCACGGTCAACGACATCCTGGTGCCTCGCAGTGATGTCGACGGCATCAATCTTGATGACCCGATCGAAGAAATCATCGAGCAATTGCGCCACAACAAGCGTACGCGCCTGCCGGTTTTCCACAGCGACATCAACCAGGTCGAGGCCGTTCTCAATACCCGGCAGATCCGCCACCTGCTGGACAATCACGCCCTGACCCGCGAGGCGCTCCTCGCCGCCAGCTATGAGCCGTATTTCGTCCCGGAAAGCACGCCTCTGCAACTGCAACTGCTGAACTTCCACAAGCAGCAGCGTCGGCTGGGCATGGTGGTGGACGAGTACGGCGAAGTGCTGGGGATTGTCACGCTGGAGGACATTCTCGAAGAAATCGTCGGCGAATTCGAAAGCCAGCACAGTCTCGACAACCCGCACATCCACCCGCAAGCCGATGGCCGCATGGTGATCGACGGCGCCGCCTCGATCCGCGAGCTGAACAAATGCCTGGGTTGGCACCTGCCCAGCGACGGCCCCCGGACTCTCAACGGTCTGGTGACCGAAGCACTGGAAACCATTCCGGAAAGCGCGGTCTGCCTGAAGATCGGGCGCTATCGCCTGGAGATCCTCGAAACCGAGGAAAACCGCGTGAGCAAAGTGCTCATCTGGCACACCAGCTCGGCACCGGCGCTCACGCCCATCCGCTAGCTCGCCCCTTGTTCAATCGTTAGCCACCTTCCTATAATCGCGGTGCTTACCCAAGCCCCGCCGAACCCCGTGCTTACCCCGCACCCCAAAGGTTCCGGCCAGTTCATCGCCGCTTTCCGCATCACACCGACGACTGTTCCTACCTGAAACAGCGCTCGCGCCCTATCCCACATCCCTGGGTGTTCGACCATAATAATTCGCTCCAACGGAGCTCATGACTGTCAGGGATCACCGCATGACAACCAGTACCGCTTATAGCGACACCGCGCCTGCCCAACCGACCAACTCCGCCACCCGCGTGGCTACGGCGAGCTTCATCGGCACGGCCATCGAGTTCTACGACTTCTACGTCTACGCCACCGCCGCTGCACTGGTGATCGGGCCGGTGTTCTTTCCGCAGACATCCGGCACGGCGCAGATGCTCTCGGCATTCCTCACTTTCGGTATCGCTTTCCTCGCTCGCCCGCTGGGCTCGGCACTGTTCGGCCACTTCGGTGACCGTATCGGACGCAAATCGACACTGGTGGCTTCGCTTTTGCTGATGGGCGTCTGCACCACCCTGATCGGCGTGCTGCCGGGTTACGACAGCATCGGGGCATGGGCACCGATCCTGTTATGTGTGCTGCGCTTCGGCCAGGGCCTGGGATTGGGGGGTGAGTGGGGCGGCGCGGCGCTGCTGGCCACCGAAAACGCTCCGAAGGGCAAGCGAGCCTGGTTCGGCATGTTCCCGCAACTGGGCCCTTCGATCGGTTTTCTGGCGGCCAACGGCCTGTTCCTGACCCTGGCCATGACGCTCAATGATGAACAGTTTCGCAGTTGGGGCTGGCGGATTCCGTTCCTGCTCAGTGCGGTACTGGTGATGGTCGGGCTGTATGTGCGCCTCAAGCTGCATGAAACCCCGGTATTCGCCAACGCCATCGCCCGTCAAGAACGGGTGAAGGTGCCGCTGGTCGAGCTGTTCAGCCAATACTGGGCGCCGACGCTGCTGGGGGCCGCCGCCATGGTGGTTTGCTATGCACTGTTCTACATCTCGACTGTGTTTTCCCTGAGCTACGGCGTGTCGACGCTGGGCTACAGCCGCGAGACATTCCTCGGGCTGCTGTGCTTCGCGGTGTTGTTCATGGCGGCCGCCACGCCGTTGTCAGCCTGGGCCAGCGATCGTTACGGGCGCAAACCCGTGCTGATCGTCGGCGGTGTACTGGCAATTCTTTCCGGATTTCTGATGGAGCCGTTGCTGACTCAGGGTTCGACCTGGGGCGTGGCACTGTTCCTGTGCATAGAGCTGTTCCTGATGGGCGTGACATTTGCCCCGATGGGTGCGCTGCTGCCGGAACTGTTTCCGACGCACGTCCGGTATACCGGCGCGTCGGCGGCCTACAACCTCGGCGGCATCGTTGGAGCCTCGGCGGCGCCGTTCTTTGCGCAGAAACTGGTGGCGATGGGTGGTTTGAGTTACGTAGGCGGGTATGTGTCTGCGGCCGCAGCGCTCAGCTTGATCGCGGTGCTGTGCCTGAAGGAAACGCGCCATAACGACCTGAATCAGGTGTCGTAGGCGCAATGATCGCTCCCGCACGGGCGGGAGCGATCAGATAGCGAGATTACAGCTCTACAACGACCGCCTGAGAAGCACGGGTCGCCTTGGCACGAGCCGCTTCAATCGACTCGTCACGCGCAAGGGCCACGCCCATGCGACGCTGGCCATTGACCTCAGGCTTGCCGAACAGACGCAGCGCGGTATCCGGTTCGCTCAGTGCAGCGCCGAGGTTGGCGAATGCGGTCTGGGTCGACTGACCTTCCACCAGAATCACCGCCGAAGCCGATGGGCCGAACTGACGGATCAGCGGCACAGGCAAGCCAAGGATTGCGCGCGCGTGCAGGGCGAATTGCGACAGGTCCTGGGAAATCAGGGTCACCAGACCGGTGTCATGCGGGCGCGGCGACACTTCGCTGAACCACACCTGATCACCCTTGATGAACAGCTCGACGCCGAACAGGCCGCGGCCACCCAAGGCTTCAGTTACCGCTTTGGCAACGCGCTCGGATTCAGCCAGTGCGATCGGGCTCATGGCTTGTGGCTGCCAGGACTCCTGGTAGTCGCCCTTCTCCTGACGGTGACCGACCGGCGCACAGAACGTGGTGCCGCCGATATGACGAACGGTCAGCAGGGTGATTTCGTAGTCGAAATCGATGAAGCCTTCGATGATCACCCGTCCTTTACCGGCGCGACCGCCCTCTTGCGCGTAATCCCAGGCTTTCTGCACGTCATCGACGCTGCGCAGCAGGCTCTGGCCCTTGCCCGACGAGCTCATCACCGGTTTGACAACGCATGGGAAGCCCAGGTCCTCAACGGCTTTGCTGTAGTCCTCGAAGGTGTCGGCGAAGTGGTACGGCGAAGTCGGCAGGTCCAGCTCTTCGGCTGCCAGACGACGGATGCCTTCGCGGTTCATGGTCAGTTGAGCGGCGCGAGCGGTCGGGATCACGGTGAAGCCTTCGGACTCCAACTCCACCAGCGTGGCGGTGGCGATGGCTTCGATTTCCGGCACGATGAAGTGCGGCTTCTCGGCTTCGATCACCGCACGCAGGGCTGCGCCGTCGAGCATGTTGATCACGTGGCTGCGATGGGCAACCTGCATGGCCGGCGCATTGGCGTAACGGTCAACGGCGATCACTTCAACGCCCAGGCGCTGCAGCTCGATCACCACTTCCTTGCCCAACTCACCACAGCCACACAGCAATACGCGGGTCGCGGTCGGCGACAATGGAGTTCCGATACGGGTCATCTCAGGTCCTCAAAGAAGCGGATCATCGAGGAAAGCAACGCCAGACGCGCTTTCCATGGGGAGAAAGCGCGGCATTTTACATGAACCTGAGGGTTTGGCTTCAGCCGGCGACAGCCTGTTTGCGTTCGCGCCAGGCCATGATCAGCCAAACCGCAGTCACACCGGCGAACTTCGAGGCCAGGGCGGTGATGATCACCGGCGGTGTCAGCAGGTCGATCATGCCGAAGAAGATGAAGGTATCAAGGGGAATGCTCAGCGCCGAGCTGATCCACAAGCGGTCACGCAGCGGGCGTCTGGTGATGCTGAATACCAGCCAGTCGATGCACTCGGACACTGCAAATGCCGTGGCACTGGCCATCGCAATCGACGGATCGGAGGTGACATAGGACAGCACCAGCGCCGCCAGCATCGCTACAATCGCGCCGTGGCCGAAACGGATCTGCACCATGTCGCGCAACACGAACACCAGCCCGCCCCAGGCCGACCAGATGATGTACAGGTGCGGCGCAGTAGAGAAGGCGAAGTTGATCAGCACGACACTGCTGATGTAAGCGATGAGGAAAATCATGGGCGTGACCTGTCAATTTGGCGCACAGGTTACTTCAGCCCTTCGATGACGCCAATCAAATCGCTATTGCCCAGGCGTTTTGCCGATCATCCAGACCAGCCCACTAGACTTCGCCCGCTCATGACACAACCCCAGCACCACCCGCCGCTCATCGTTGGTCATCCGGCTCCAACGCGTAATCTCCTCGACCGTGCGCTGGCAACCGGTGCAAATATCGTCATCGTCCAGCGCGCAAATATTCACGCAGGGCGAGGCCACCGGCCGCTCAACCGTATTCATTCTTCCTGCTCGACCAGATCGCGCGCATAGCGCTGTGAGTTATGCACATAGTGCGCGGCGCTGGCTTCGAGCATCTTCTTCTGTTGCTCGGTCAGTTCGCGCACCACCTTGCCCGGCGAGCCCATCACCAGCGAACCGTCAGGAATTTCCTTGCCTTCGCCAATCAGCGAATTGGCGCCAATGATGCAGTTCTTGCCGATCTTAGCGCCGTTGAGGATGACGGCGTTGATGCCGATCAGGCTGTAGTCGCCAACCGTACAGCCGTGAAGCATGGCGTTGTGGCCGATGGTCACGCCGGTGCCGATGGTCAGCGGGTAGCCCATGTCGGTGTGCATCACCGTGCCGTCCTGCACATTGCTGTTCTTGCCGATCAGGATCAGTTCATTGTCGCCGCGCAGTACGGCGTTGAACCAGACGTTGGCGCCTTCTTCCAGTCTGACCTTGCCCACCAGCACGGCGTTGGGGGCGACCCAACTCTGCGGATGGGTTTCGACACGGGCGTCGCCCAGGCGGTATTTCATCTTGTTTTCCTCAGGGCTCACGATGGCTGGCTATTCGAACGATGGCTTCAGGTGTTGATAAAGCTTTTCGGCGGCTGATGCAGGCTGATTTTGGCGTCATAGAGCAGGTTGATCAACTCGACGATCATGATCGCCGTCAGCCCCCAGATCTTGTATTCGCCGTATCGATAGCTCGGCACGTACCAACTGCGACCCTGATAGTCGATGCGGTGGGTGTGTTCGCGCGGATCCTTGCGGAAAAACTCAAGCGGCACACTGAACACCGCAGCGATCTCGGCATCGTTGGCCTGATATTCGACGAAGTCGGGAATCACCCCGACATAGGGCGTGACTTTGATGCCATGCAGGGAGATCAATGGGCTGAGCGGGCCGATCACTTCGACCAGGCCTGGCGGCAGGCCGATTTCCTCTTCGGCTTCACGCAGGGCGGTGAAAGTCAGGTCCGGGTCTTCCGGATCCCGTCGTCCACCGGGGAAGGCGACTTCGCCGCCGTGAGTCGAGAGCCCGCTGGCGCGCAGGGTGAGAACAAGTTCGGGCTCGTCACTGCGAGTAATCGGCACCAGGACAGCGGCCTCGGGGAAACGCGTGTCGGTCTCCAGCGTGCGCGGCGTGTGATTGCTTACCCGGTGCAGTAGCTCGTCCAGCATAAGTGTTCTCGATCTGTGCCTTGTCCTGCATCATGCACCAATCAATGCGACCGCCCAAGCCCCGAACAAGGGACATGTCGCGAAACGACAACTTGCCGACTGACACCGCTGCACGCCAAGATAGGCGCAGCATTCAGGAACTCCAGCATGAAATTTTGCAGCCAGTGCGGCAACCCGGTGAACCAGCGTATTCCCGAAGGCGACTCGCGGCTGCGATTTGTCTGCGACAGCTGTCAGACCATTCACTACCAGAACCCCAATATCGTGGCCGGCTGTGTGGCGACCTGGGGCAGCAAAGTCCTGCTCTGCCGTCGTGCCATCGAACCACGCCTCGGTTACTGGACGCTGCCCGCCGGGTTCATGGAGAACGGCGAGACCATCGAGCAGGCCGCCATCCGCGAAACCGCCGAAGAAGCCTGCGCCCGGGTGCGCAACCTGAGCATCTACACCCTGATCGACGTGCCGCACATCAGTCAGGTGCATGTGTTCTTTCGCGCCGAGCTCGCAGACCTGGACTTTTCCGCCGGTCCCGAAAGCCTCGAAGTGCAACTGTTCGACGAAGCGCAGATTCCATGGGACAAGCTGGCTTTCCGCACAGTGGGCCGTACCTTAGAATGCTTCTTCGCTGACCGCCGCGCCGAGACTTACCCGGTTCGCTCGGAATCAATCCCGCCGCTCGCTCAACCGACCATCACTTGATTTCAGCGCCAGCCGGCCGATAACCCGCGTGCGCAGCCCGCGACAGCGCCTGCATAAGATCTATAAATAAATTATCTGCATCACCTTCTGGGGAATCGTTTCAATGCGCTGGTTGCTTGCCCTGTTTTGCCTGTCGTTCGTCACCGTCTCCCAAGCGTCGTTCGTGACCACCGTGACGCCTTCGAACACCCCGCTCATCGAAAAAATACTGGTGCTCAAATCGGCTCATCAACTGCAGCTGATCGCCGACGGCAAACCGCTCAAGAGCTATCGCATTTCCCTGGGCAAGGGCGCGAAGAAAGGCCCGAAACTGATTGAAGGCGATAAACGCACACCTGAAGGTTTCTATTGGATCGACTGGCGCAAGACCAGCGACAAATTCAACCTGTCGATGCACATCTCCTACCCGAACATCAGCGACTCCGCCCGCGCCCGGCGCGAAGGCGTCGAGCCTGGTGGCATGATCATGATCCACGGCACGCCGGATTCCGCAGACAACCCGGAAAACCTGTTCCACACCCTGGACTGGACCGACGGCTGCATCGCCATGCGCAACGTCGACATGCGCGAAGTCTGGAACCTGGTGCCGGACGGCACGATGATCGAAATCCGCCCCTGATTCTGTCACCAGGGCACCTGCTTTCTCCGGGCCGCGAAGCGGCCCTTTCCCCTGACCATTGGTCGCCCGCAAAAAAATAAATGCAAAAGATCGCAGCCTGCGGCAACGCCTGAACGGTGATACCACTTTCACCCGCCGGAACTGCCGCAGACTGCGATCTTTTGCGTTCCAGCCCCCACCTCTAATACCACTTGAAACCACCCGCCCTTAAACACCCGATTTCAAAGGACCAGAGGCATTTCCGTTGCGTTGACATGGTATTCAAGTGGTATTAGTTTTCGCCGAAACAGCGAGCGACAACAATCCAATATCAGCTCCGGAAGTGCCTGCATGAACGATCTCCACGCCCTGCGCCCTGACGACTCCCAGCCGACGCCGCTGTACCTGCAACTGGCGCGCAACCTGGAAGCGGCGATTCATGCCGGGCAGTGGAAAGCCGAACAGGCGATGCCGTCGGAGCGCAATCTCAGCGAAATGCTGGGGATTTCCCGGGTCACCGCGCGCAAGGCGCTGGAAGTCCTGCTCGATCAAGGCTTGATTCGCCGCCTGCAAGGTTCCGGCACCTTCATCACCCCACGCCTTGAACAACCGCTGTCGCGCCTGTCGGGCTTCAGCGAAATGCTCCGTCTCAAGGGGTTCGTGCCCAGCTCACAATGGCTGGAGCGCGAAATCACCCTGCCCACCCACGAAGAACTGATCCGCCTCGGCCTGTCGCCGAACGACAAGGTTGCGCGCATGAAACGCCTGCGCAAGGCCGACGACACCGTGATGGCCATCGAGATGAGCACCCTGCCCGCCTCGATCATGCCCAAGCCACAAGTGGTGGGGGATTCCCTCTACGAACACCTCGACAGCATCGGCAAACCGATCGTGCGCGCCTTGCAGCACATCCAGGCGATCAACGCCTCGGACGAGTTCGCCGCACTGGTCGGCATCGCCCCCGGCACCGCGATGCTGTTGATGACCCGGGTCGGCTACCTGGAAGACAACACGCCGATCGAAGTCACCGACACCTATTGCCGCAACGACTACTACGACTTTGTTGCAGAGCTTCGCCGCTGATCAGCAGCCAGGCCAAACGAGAGAAGCGAAATGTCCGAAGACAACATCCTCACCGCTGACGGCTGGATTCGCGGCCGGCTGATCCACGAACACGGCAGAGTCGTGTCGATCGAAGGCGTGCCTTGCGATCCGGCGGACAACGACCTGCCTTACCTGCTGCCGGGTTTCATCGACCTGCACGTTCACGGCGGTGGCGGCAAAGACATCATGGAAGGCACCAGCGCTTTCGAAACCATCACAAAGACCCACGTGCGCTTCGGCACCACCTCGCTGCTCGCCACCACGATGACCGCGCCAAGTGCCGAGATTTCCAGCGTGCTCAAGGATGTCGGCGAGTTCTGCGAACAGCGTCCGAAAGGTGCCGCCCGGGTCCTCGGCGTTCACCTCGAAGGGCCGTACATCAACCCCGGCAAACTGGGCGCCCAACCGAACTTCGCCCACACCGCGCTGATGGCCGAAGTTGAAGAGTATCTGGCACTGGCGCCGATCCGGGTGATCACTATCGCCCCGGAAATCGCCGGCCATGACGGCTTGATTCGCGAACTGAGCCGCCGTGGCATCCGCATGCAGATCGGCCACACCCTCGGCAGTTACGAGGAAGGCGTCGCCGCACTCGAAGCCGGCGCCACCAGTTTCACGCATTTGTACAACGCCATGAGCCCGCTGCATCACCGCGAGCCGGGCATCGTCGGCGCCGCCCTCGCCCACGCCAAGTTTGCCGAGTTGATCCCGGACTTATTGCATGTGCACCCCGGCGCGATCCGCGTGGCCCTGCGCTCGATCCCGTGCCTGTATTGCGTCACCGATTCGACCGCCGCCGCCGGCATGCCCGACGGCGAGTACAAGCTCGGCAGCCACACCGTCACCAAATGCCTGGGCGGCGTGCGCCTGCCGGACGGCACGCTGGCCGGCAGCACCCTGACCATGGATCAGGCACTGCGCAATCTGGTGAAGATCGGCCTGCCGATCGCCGAGGCCTCGCAACGTCTTTCGCAATTCCCCGCCGACTACCTCGGCATCACCGAACGCGGGCGCCTGCAACCGGGCGCCTGGGCCGACTGCGTGCGGCTGGATCGCTCACTCACACTGACCGCCGTCATGGTCGAAGGAGAAGACATTGACTTCAAAAATGCTTGAGGAGGCGCTGTCCTCGTTCGAGGCCGTGCAAGCGCAACTGCAACAGCTCGATGGCTCGATGATCGAGATCGCCGGGCGCCTGCGCCGTCAGCCACCGCAAGTGGCGATGACCGTCGCCCGTGGCAGTTCCGACCACGCAGCGAGCTACTTCGCCTACCTGACCATGCAGCAACTGGGGATTCCGGTGGCGTCGCTGCCGATGTCGGTGGTGACCATGCAACAGGCGCCGTTGAAAGTCAGCGGTCAGGTCGCGTTCGCGTTTTCCCAGTCGGGCCAGAGCCCGGATCTGGTCAACAGCCTGCGTCTGCTGCGCAAGCGCGGCGCCCTCAGCGTGTCGATGGTCAATGCTGCCGATTCGCCGCTGGAGGCCGCATGCGAATTCAGCCTGCCGCTGCTGGCCGGTACTGAAAGCAGCGTCGCCGCGACCAAGAGCTTCATCGCCACCCTCAGCGCCAGCGCCCGCTTGATCGCGCACTGGAAAGAAGACAGTGAATTGCTGGAGGCACACAACGCCCTGCCCGAAGGCTTGCGCGACTCCGCGCAACAGGACTGGAGCCCGGCCATCGATGCCCTGCGCGATTGCGAACGGTTGATGGTGATCGGCCGTGGCGCCGGCTTTGCCATTGCCCAGGAAGCCGCGCTGAAATTCAAGGAAACCTCGGCCATCCAGGCCGAAGCCTTCAGCAGCGCCGAAGTCCGTCACGGCCCGATGGCGCTGATCGACGAAAACTACCCTCTGCTGGTGTTTGCCCCGCGCGGCGCCGAGCAGGCCGGCCTGCTGAGCCTGGCGGCGGAAATGCGTCAGCGTGGTGCCCGTGTATTGCTGGCGGCGCCGGACGATGTGCTCGAACGCAACCTGACCCTGTGCCGTGCTGAACACCCGGCGCTTGATCCGATTCTGGCGATCCAGAGTTTCTACGTGATGGCCGCCAACCTGGCCGTGGCCCGTGGCATGGACCCGGATCAGCCGCGCCACCTGAGCAAAGTCACCCGTACGCACTGAGTCCGAACCGAACGTTTTCCTGATGAGACCGAGCCATGCACAACAACAATAAAGAGCTGACTTTAAGCGCCCCGCTCAGCGGCCCGGTGCTCACGCTCGCCAAAGTTCCGGACGCGGTGTTCGCCAGCGGTGCGATGGGCGACGGCATTGCCATAGATCCGCTGAACGACACCCTGTATTCACCGTGCGCTGGCGTGGTGATCCATGTCGCCCGCACCGGCCACGCCCTGACCGTGCGAGCCGACAACGGCGCGGAAATCCTCCTGCACCTGGGGCTCGATACCGTCGAGTTGCAGGGCGAAGGTTTCTCGATGCTGGTCAAGGAAGGAGCGCGGGTCAGCAGTGGCCAGCCGCTGCTGCGCTATGACCTGGACAAGGTCGGCCTCCAGTGCAAAAGCCTGGTCAGCCTGTTGATCCTGACCAACAGCCAGGATTTCCAGGCGCGCCCCATCACCCTGAAAACGGTGAAGGTCGGCGAGCCGCTGCTGCACATCGTCGCTCGTCACAGTGCAGCGGCGAACACAGAAGAACTCGGCGGGCCGGAAGTTCACGGTCACGTGCGGGTCGCCCATCGCGGTGGTCTGCATGCACGTCCGGCGGCGTTGATCCGCCAGACTGCGCAAGGGTTCAAAAGCCAGTCGCAGCTGCATTTCGCCGGTAAATCGGCGCCGTGCAACAGCCTCATCGGCTTGATGGGCCTGGCGATTGGTGAGCAGGACGAAGTGCAAGTGAGTTGCCAGGGTTCCGACGCGCAAGCGGCGTTGCAAGCCTTGCTCACTGCACTGGCCACCGCCCTGCCGGAGGATCATCACGCCGCTGCACCGGTTGCTGCCGCGCCACGCAATCGTCCGGCCGAGGCTGGCGTGTTGCACGGTGTTTGCGCTGCACCGGGTCTGGTCGGCGGGCCGCTGTTTCGCTTGAACGCGATCAGCCTGCCGGCAGACGCTGGCAATCATCAGCCCGAGCACCAATTGCAGATCCTCGACGCAGCACTGAATCAGGTTCGCAGCGAAATCAACGGCACCCTCGCCCAGGCGAAAAAACAGCGCAATGCCGACGAAGAAGCGATCTTTGCCGCGCATCTGGCGCTGCTGGAAGACCCGGCCCTGCTCGACGCCGCGCAGCAATCGATCGAAACCGGCACCGCAGCGACCTACGCCTGGAGCCAATCCATCGAAGTGCAATGCGAAGTGCTGCAAAACACCGGCAGCCCGCTCCTGGCCGAACGCGCCAACGATCTGCGCGACTTGAAACAACGGGTGCTGCGCGCATTGCTCGGCGAAGCCTGGCATTACGAAGTGCCGGCCGGCGCCATCGTCGCCGCTCACGAACTGACGCCGTCGGATCTGCTGCAACTGAGTGCGCAAGGCGTCGCCGGCTTGTGCATGGCCGAAGGTGGCGCAACTTCCCACGTGGCGATTCTGGCCCGGGGTAAAGGCCTGCCGTGCATGGTTGCACTGGGCTCGGCGCTGCTTGATCAAACTCAAGGCCAATCGGTGGTGCTCGATGCCGACGGCGGACGCCTCGAACTGACGCCGAATGCCGATCGTCTGGCCGAAGTCCAACAAGCGCAAATCGACCGCCAACAACGTCGCGAAGCCCAGCAAGCCCAGGCCCATCTCCCGGCTGAAACCCGCAACGGCGTATCCATCGAAGTGGTCGCCAACGTCGCCTCCAGCCACGAAGCGGCGGATGCGCTTGCCAACGGTGCCGACGGCGTCGGCCTGTTGCGTACCGAGTTTTTGTTCGTCGATCGCCACACCGCACCGGACGTCGAAGAGCAGCGCGCCGCCTATCAAGCGGTGATCGATGCCATGGGCGACAAGTCGGTGATCATCCGCACTATCGATGTCGGTGGCGACAAACAGCTCGATTACCTGCCACTACCCGTGGAAGCCAACCCGGTGCTCGGCCTGCGCGGTATTCGTCTGGCCCAGGCCCGTCCGGAAATCCTCGATCAGCAACTGCGCGCCCTGCTGCAAGTCAGCCCGCTGCAGCGCTGCCGGATCCTGCTGCCGATGGTCACCGAAGTCGACGAACTGCTGCACATCCGCCAACGGGTCGATGCGCTGTGCCTGGAACTGGGCATCAATCAACGACCGGAAATCGGCGTGATGATCGAAGTCCCGGCCGCGGCGTTGCAGGCCGATCAACTGGCCGAGCATGCGGACTTCCTGTCCATCGGCACCAACGACCTGTCGCAATACACCCTGGCCATGGACCGCGACCACGCGGGCCTCGCCGCTCGGGTCGATGCCTTGCACCCGGCGCTGCTGCGACTGATCGCCATGACCTGCGAAGGTGCGGCGGTGCACAAGCGTTGGGTCGGCGTGTGCGGCGCCCTGGCTTCCGATCCGCTGGCGACGCCGGTGTTAATCGGTCTGGGCGTGACCGAACTGTCAGTGAGCCCGGTACAAATTGGTGAAATCAAGGATCGCGTGCGCCAGTTGCACGAAGCCGAATGCCAACGCCTCGCCCGGGACTTGCTCAAGCTGAGCAGCGCCGCCGCAGTGCGTCATGCCTGTCATCAACATTGGCCTCTGCGCTAACAAAAACAACAAGGACAAACGCCATGCACCAACTCTTCATCGAAGGCCTGCAACGCCTCGGCCGTGCGCTGATGTTACCGATCGCGATCCTGCCGATCGCCGGCCTGTTGCTGCGCCTGGGCGACACCGACCTCCTGAACATCGCGATCATCCACGACGCCGGCCAGGTGATCTTCGCCAACCTGGCGATGATCTTCGCCATCGGTATCGCGGTCGGCTTCGCCAAGGACAACAACGGCACCGCCGGCCTCGCCGGGGTGATCGGTTACCTGGTGATGATCTCCACGCTCAAGGTGCTCGATGCGAGCATCAACATGGGCATGCTCGCCGGGATCGTCAGCGGGCTGATGGCCGGCGCGCTGTACAACCGCTTCAAGGACATCAAGCTGCCGGAGTACCTCGCGTTCTTCGGTGGCCGGCGCTTCGTGCCGATCGTCACCGGTTTTGCGGCGGTCGGTCTGGGCGTGGTGTTCGGCTACATCTGGCCGCCGATCCAGCACGGCATCAACAGCTTCGGCAGCCTGATGATGGAAAGCGGCAGCTTCGGCGCCTTCGTCTTCGGCGTATTCAACCGCCTGCTGATCGTCACCGGCCTGCACCACATCCTCAACAACATGGCGTGGTTCGTGTTCGGCAACTTCACCGATCCGACCACCGGAGCCCTGGTCACGGGTGATCTGTCACGCTACTTCGCCGGCGATCCGAAGGGCGGCCAGTTCATGACCGGCATGTTCCCGATGATGATCTTCGGTCTGCCCGCCGCGTGCCTGGCGATGTACCGCAACGCCCTGCCGGAACGACGCAAAGTGATGGGCGGGATCTTCCTGTCGATGGCCCTGACTTCATTCCTGACCGGCGTCACCGAGCCGATCGAATTCGCCTTCATGTTCCTCGCACCGCTGCTGTATCTGGTGCATGCGCTGCTGACCGGCCTGTCGATGGCAATCACCAACGCCTTGAACATTCATCTGGGTTTCACCTTCTCCGGCGGTTTCATCGACATGGTGCTCGGCTGGGGCAAGTCCACCAATGGCTGGCTGGTGATTCCGGTGGGCCTGGCCTATGCGGTCATCTATTACGCGGTGTTCGATTTCTGTATTCGCCGCTTCAACCTGAAGACACCGGGGCGTGAAGACGTTGCCACCGCCGACAAAGCGGTTCTGACCGAGAACGAACGTGCCGGCGCTTACATAAAGGCACTCGGTGGTGCGGAGAATCTGGTGACTGTTGGCGCATGCACCACACGTCTGCGACTGGAAATGGTCGACCGCAACAAAGCCTCTGATGCCGATTTGAAAGCGCTGGGCGCAATGGCCGTTGTGCGTCCGGGCAAGGGTGGGAGTTTGCAGGTGGTTGTCGGGCCGATGGCCGACAGCATTGCCGATGAGATTCGACTGGCGATGCCGGCGTTGGGGCGTGCCGTAGTAGCTGCTCCTGTCGCTGTCATCGAAACCAGTGAACCGGTTGCAGTCGCTGCACCGCTGGCACAGCAATGGCTGACCGCCCTGGGTGGTAGCGACAACGTGCTGCAACTGGACTGCATCGCCATGAGCCGGATCCGCCTGCAACTGGCCGATGGCAAGGTGCTTTCGGAAAGCCGCTTGAAAGAGCTTGGATGTCTGGGTGTCAGCGCGCTGGAAGATGGCGTGTGGCATCTGTTGGTGGGTGAGCGGGCGCAGAGCTTGAGTGCCGCGCTTGAGGGGTTGGTTAATCGGAGTGAAGTGAGTGCGAAGGTTTAAATCCACCACTCAACACGATGAGCGTTAGCTCAAGTAAGGCTCTCGATCTTTTGGCCCCATCGGAAGGCTGAGTGGAGGGATTCATCCGGGGGTGGGAGCGCAGCGACCGTGCGGCGAAGCCGCATGCATCGAGAGGAGGTGCAGCGAAGCAAACCGTAGGCGATGCCCCCGGATGAATCCCGGAACGAAGGAACGCCGAGCCACAGCGAGGCGCCGAACGCAGGGGCCCAGCGTTTTTGGTTACTTTTTTGGCGTTTGAAAAAAGTGACTCGCCGTAAGGGCGAAACCGCCAGCAGCAACACCCGAAGAAACGGATATTCACTCAATCCCAACCCCCAAAAAACCAAAAAAACCCGCTGAAATCACTCTCAGCGGGTTTTCATTTCAGCAGCCAAGGAAGATCAAAAATCCTCCAGTCGCCACACTTCATAAGCCGGCGTCTCGTATGGATGGCTCAACTTAAGAGCAGCCACTACCGCGCGAATCAACTCATCACCAACGACAAGCTCAACCTTCCACTCCTCGACCCGCTCAACCTGCCCCGCCTGACCAATGAACGGCTGACTGCCGTCCAGAGGCCGAAACTGACCAGATCCAAGCACCTGCCACGCACAGTGGTCATAGTCACCGATCCGCCCGCCACCGGCAGCGAATACAGCGTCTTTGACCACCTCGACATGACTGTCGGGAACAAAAAACGCGAGCTTGTACACAGCGCTTAGTTCACCCACACACGAGCATTACGGAACATACGCATCCAAGGAGCGTCTTCGTTCCAGTCCTCCGAACGCCACGAGTTCTGCACGGCACGGAACACACGTTCCGGGTGCGGCATCATGATCGTCACGCGACCGTCGCGGCTGGTGAGGCCGGTGATCCCGCGCGGCGAACCGTTCGGGTTGGCCGGGTAGGCTTCGGTGACCTTGCCGTGGTTGTCGACGAAACGCATCGCCACGCAACCGGACAGGTCGGCTTCGAGCAGTGCCTCTTCGCTTTCGAATTCGGCATGGCCTTCACCGTGAGCGATGGCGATCGGCATGCTCGAACCGGCCATGCCCTGCAGGAAGATCGAGTTCGATTCCTGGATCTGCACCATCGCCACACGCGCTTCGAACTGCTCGGAGCGGTTGCGCACGAAGTGCGGCCAGAACTCGCTGCCCGGGATCAGCTCGTGCAGGTTGGACATCATCTGGCAACCGTTGCACACGCCGAGGGTGAAGCTGTCGTTACGTTCGAAGAAGCCCTGGAACGCATCGCGGGCACGGCTGTTGAACAGTGCGGATTTGGCCCAGCCTTCACCGGCGCCGAGAACGTCGCCGTAGGAGAAACCACCGCAGGCCACCAGACCTTTGAACTCGTTCAGGTCGACACGGCCGGCCAGAATGTCGCTCATGTGCACGTCGATCGCGTTGAAACCGGCACGGTCGAACGCGGCTGCCATTTCCACCTGACCGTTGACGCCCTGCTCACGCAGCACGGCAACCTGTGGGCGAATGCCTTTCTTGATGTAAGGCGCAGCGATGTCCTGGTTGACGTCGTAGCTCAGCTTGACGCTCAGGCCCGGGTTGTCTTCTTCCAGCAGGCCGTCGAATTCCTGCTGGGCGCAGTCGGCGTTGTCGCGCAGACGCTGGATCTGGTAGCTGGTCTCGGCCCACTGACGCTGCAGCAGACGACGCTGGCCTTCGAACACGGTGTCACCGTTGAAGGTGATGTTGATCTGGCCGTTGTTGATCGGCTGACCGATCACCGACACGCAGTCGCCCAGACCGGCAGCGCTGAATTGGGCGAGGATGTCCGGGGTGGCGTCCTGGCGAACCTGGATCACGGCACCCAGTTCTTCGTTGAACAGGATGGCGGCGATTTCTGCCGAGGATTCAGCAACGCTGTCCAGGTTCAGGCTCAGACCGCAGTGGCCGGCGAAGGCCATTTCCACCACGGAAGTCAGCAGACCACCGTCGGAACGGTCGTGGTACGCCAGCAGGTGACCGTCAGCGTTGAGGCCCTGGATCACGGCGAAGAACGCTTTCAGGTCTTCGGCGTCGTCGACGTCCGGAGCCTGCTTGCCGAGTTTGCCGTGAACCTGCGCGAGGATCGAGGCGCCCATGCGGTTCTGGCCGCGACCGAGGTCGATCAGGATCAGGTCGGTGGTGCCCTTGTCCATGCGCAGTTCCGGGGTCAGGGTCTGACGGATGTCAGCCACTGGCGCGAAACCGGTCACGATCAGGGACATCGGCGAAGTGACGGTCTTGTCTTCGCCGTTGTCGTTCCAGCGGGTAGCCATGGACATGGAGTCCTTGCCCACCGGAATGGTCAGGCCCAGCTCAGGACACAGTTCCATGCCGACCGCTTTCACGGTGTCGTACAGACGCGCGTCTTCGCCCGGGTGGCCGGCGGCGGACATCCAGTTCGCCGACAGTTTGATGTCGGAGAGCTTGTTGATGCGCGAGGCAGCAATGTTGGTCAGGGTTTCGCCGATGGCCATGCGCCCCGACGCCGGAGCGTCCAGCAGTGCCAGCGGAGTGCGCTCGCCCATTGCCATCGCTTCACCGGTGTAGACGTCGAAACTGGTGGCGGTGACGGCAACGTCGGCCACCGGAACCTGCCATGGGCCGACCATCTGGTCACGGGCCACGAGGCCGGTGATGGTGCGGTCGCCGATGGTGATCAGGAAGCTTTTGCTCGCCACGGCCGGGTGATGCAGGACGCGCTCGATGGAATCGGCGATGTCGAGGTTCGACGGATCGAAATCATCACCCAGCTCGGCTTCGCGAACCACCGAACGGTGCATGCGCGGTGCCTTGCCCAGCAACACTTCCAGTGGCATGTCCACCGGGTTGTTGCCGAAGTGGCTGTCGGTCACGGTCAGTTGCGGCTCGGCGGTGGCTTCACCGACGACGGCAAACGGGCAACGCTCACGTTCGCAGATCGCCTTGAAGCGCTCGAAGTCGGCCGGGCCGACTGCCAGAACGTAACGTTCCTGGGATTCGTTGGACCAGATTTCGTGCGGGGCCATGCCCGGCTCGTCGTTTGGAATGTTGCGCAGTTCGAAACGGCCACCGCGATCGCCGTCGTTGACCAGTTCCGGGAAGGCGTTGGACAGACCGCCAGCACCCACGTCGTGGATGAAGCTGATCGGGTTCTTGTCGCCCAACTGCCAGCAACGGTCGATGACTTCCTGGCAGCGACGTTCCATTTCAGGGTTTTCACGCTGCACGGAAGCAAAGTCCAGATCCGCCGAGCTGGTGCCGGTGGCCATGGAGGAGGCAGCGCCGCCGCCCAGACCGATCAGCATCGCCGGGCCGCCGAGGACGATCAGCTTGGAGCCGACGACGATCTCGCCTTTCTTGACGTGCTCTTCACGGATGTTACCCATGCCGCCAGCGAGCATGATCGGCTTGTGGTAACCGCGAACTTCATCACCGTGAGGAGTGGTGATCGACTGTTCGAAGGTACGGAAGTAGCCGGTCAGGGCCGGACGACCGAATTCGTTGTTGAACGCGGCGCCGCCCAGCGGGCCTTCGATCATGATGTCCAGCGCGTTGACGATGCGCTCAGGCTTGCCGTACGGCACTTCCCACGGCTGTTCGAAGCCCGGGATCTGCAGGTTCGATACGGTGAAACCGGTCAGGCCAGCCTTCGGCTTGGCGCCACGACCGGTTGCACCTTCGTCGCGGATCTCGCCGCCGGAACCGGTGGACGCGCCCGGGAATGGAGCGATCGCGGTCGGGTGGTTGTGGGTTTCAACCTTCATCAGGATGTGCACCGGCTCCTGCACCGCGCCGTACTGGCGGGTTTCCGGATCCGGGAAGAAGCGGCCGGCGACGTTGCCGACGATCACCGAAGCGTTGTCCTTGTAAGCGGACAGCACGCCTTCGCTGTGCATCTGATAGGTATTCTTGATCATGCCGAACAGGCTTTTTTCCTGGCTCTCGCCATCAATATCCCAACTGGCGTTGAAGATTTTGTGGCGGCAGTGCTCGGAGTTGGCCTGGGCGAACATCATCAGTTCGATGTCGTGCGGGTTGCGCTTGAGACCGTTGAAGGCGTTGACCAGGTAATCGATCTCGTCTTCGGCCAGGGCCAGGCCCAGCTCGACGTTGGCCTTCTCCAGCGCGGCGCGGCCACCGCCGAGGATGTCGATGGCGGTCAGCGGCTTCGGTTCGGCGTGGCTGAACAGACCGGCGGCCTGTTCGAGGTTGCCCAGAACGATCTGGGTCATGCGGTCATGCAGTACGTCTGCAATCTGCTGCGCTTCGGTTTCGCTGAACTGACCGGCCACGTAGAACGCAATGCCGCGCTCCAGACGCTGGATCTTGCTCAGGCCGCAGTTGCGGGCGATGTCGCTGGCCTTGCTCGACCATGGCGAGATGGTGCCGAAACGCGGCAACACCAGGAACAGACGACCGGTCGGCTCTTGAACCGGAACGCTTGGACCGTACTTCAGAAGGCGCGCAAGCACCTGCTGTTCGTCGCCGGTCAGGACGCCGGTGACTTCGGCGAAGTGAGCGAATTCAGCATACAGGCCACTGACAGCTGGAACCTTCTGGCTCAGTTGCTCAAGGAGTTTGCTGTGGCGAAAGGCAGAAAGGGCAGGAGCGCCGCGCAGGATCAACATCTTCGGGACAGCCTCGGGAAGGGGTGTGCTTTGAGGCCGTGCATTCTAGCCTAAACCGCCCTCAACATCACCCGAAACGCTACGCACGGTTGCACTCGGACCTCAATCTGTGTTTCTGCCTCTGAAGTCAGATTTAGAGCCTGCGGGACAGCCGCTTATTTTTTCTGTCACAAAATGCTGTCCGGCCCCATTCCTGCGGGGTTGCGAGCGCTTTTCCAATCGCTAGCAGACTACCCCTCCACTGTCGAGATATGGCGCCCGTTGCGCTTTGCGTATACTGCGCACATGTTTTCCCCAACGGCTTTGCGTCCGCGGTACGCCAAATGGCTGATCGCTACCGGACTCTTCCTGATGCTCAGTGGCTGTGTTGATAAACCCAACACACTCGAGCGCGTAAAGGAGGATGGTGTGCTGCGGGTGATCACCCGTAACAGCCCCGCCACCTACTTTCAGGATCGCAGCGGCGAGACCGGCTTCGAATACGAGCTGGTGAAGCGCTTTGCCGACGATTTGGGGGTGGAACTGAAGATCGAGACCGCCGACAACCTCGACGATCTGTTCGATCAGATCGGCAAACCCAACGGCCCGGTACTGGCCGCCGCCGGCCTGGTCAGCAGCGAACAGCGCAAGAAGCAGGTGCGGTTCTCCCATTCCTACCTCGAAGTCACCCCGCAGATCATCTATCGCAACGGCCAGTCCCGGCCGACCGACGCCAGTGAGCTGGTCGGCAAGAAGATCATGGTGCTCAAGGGCAGCACCCACGCCGACCAGCTCGCCGAGCTGAAACAGAAATATCCCGGGATCGAGTACGAAGAGTCCGACGCCGTCGAGGTGGTCGACCTGTTGCGCATGGTCGATGAAGGCCAGATCGACCTGACGCTGGTCGACTCCAACGAAGTGGCGATGAACCAGGTGTACTTCACCAACATCCGCGTCGCCTTCGACCTCGGCGATGCGCGCAGCCAGAGCTGGGCGGTGGCCGCCGGCGAAGACAACAGCCTGCTCAACGAGATCAACAGCTATCTGGACAAGGTACAGAAGAACGGCACCCTGCAACGCCTGAAGGACCGCTACTACGGCCACGTCGACGTCCTCGGGTACATGGGCGCCACGACCTTTGCCCAGCATTTGCAGCAGCGGCTACCCAAATACGAACAGCACTTCAAGACTTACGCCAAGAAAGAGAAAGTCGACTGGCGCCTGCTTGCAGCCATCGGCTATCAGGAGTCGCTGTGGCAACCGGCCGTCACCTCGAAGACCGGCGTGCGCGGTCTGATGATGCTGACCCAGAACACCGCCCAGGCCATGGGCGTGTCCAATCGCCTCGATCCGAAGCAGAGCATCATGGGCGGCGCCAAGTACCTGGCTTATATGAAGGATCAGCTCGACGATTCGATCCAGGAGCCGGACCGTACGTGGTTTGCACTGGCCGCCTATAACGTTGGCAGCGGCCATCTGGATGACGCGCGCAAACTGGCGTCCCGGGAAGGCCTGAACCCGGACAAATGGCTGGATGTAAAGAAGATGCTGCCGCGCCTGTCGCAGAAGCAGTGGTACAGCAAGACTCGCTATGGCTACGCCCGTGGCGGCGAACCGGTGCATTTCGTGGCGAACATCCGTCGCTACTACGACATCCTGACCTGGGTGACCCAGCCGCAGCTTGAAGGCGATCAGGTCGCCGAAGGCAATCTGCATGTGCCGGGGATCGACAAATCCAAGCCGGCGCAGGAAAACCCGCCGCTCTGATAAGCACTGTGGGAGCGAACTCCCACAGGATCTGCGTTGACGCTTAGGCTTTTGCAGCCGCCAGGATCAGCGCCTTCATCTCCGACACTGCCGACTTGAAGCCGACGAACAAGGCATGCGCCACCAGCGCGTGACCGATATTCAGTTCGTTGATGCCCTTGATCGCGGCCACGGCTTCAACGTTGTGGTAGTGCAGACCGTGACCGGCATTGACGATCAGGCCTTGGGCCAGACCAAATGCCACGCCGTCCGCTACGCGCTTTAGCTCTTCAGCCACTTCGGTCGGTGTTTCCGCATCGGCATAACGCCCGGTGTGCAATTCGATGGCCGGTGCGCCGACTCGTTTCGAGGCTGCAATCTGCCGCTCGTCAGCGTCGATGAACAGCGACACTTCGCTGCCGATCTTCGACAGACGCTCGACTGCTGCTCTGATCCGCTCTTCCTGCCCCGCCACGTCCAGACCACCTTCGGTAGTCAGCTCCTGACGCGTCTCCGGCACCAGACAAATGTGGGCCGGACGGATGCGCTCGGCGAACGCCATCATTTCTTCGGTGACGCCCATTTCGAAGTTCATGCGGGTTTGCAGCACATCCTTGAGCAACAGTACGTCGCGCTCCTGAATGTGGCGACGGTCCTCGCGCAGGTGCACGGTAATACCGTCGGCGCCCGCCTCTTCCGCGTCCAGCGCAGCCTTGACCGGATCCGGGTAGCGCGTACCACGGGCCTGACGCAGGGTGGCGACGTGGTCGATGTTCACGCCAAGAAGAATGCGATTGCTGGTGGTCACGGATGCGCTCCTGAATGGAAAGATTCGGCGCACAGCATACGGTGAGATCAGGGCTTGCGAAACAGCTCGCGACTCACGAGGGGACGACCGCCCAGATGCACGGCCAATGCTTGCCGCATCAGACGTTTGGCGGCGGACAACGCGCCGGGGGCCGACCAGTCGGCTTCGGCCATGGCCAGCAGCTCGGTGCCGTTGAACAGACCGGGTTGCAGCAGATAGACCCGCTCAAGCCCGGCATCCACCTGCAAGCGATAGAGACCGTCCGGAGCAATGGGTTCGTCATTGATGTCGGTGTTCAGGGAGAAGCCGTAACCGAGGTCGTCAAGCAGACGCCATTCGAAGGAACGTAGCAACGGCTCCAGTGGCCGGCCTTCTGCCAAAGCCAGCAAGGTAGCCGCGTAATGATCGAACACCGCAGGGTGCGGGTCTTCGGCTGGCAGCAGGCGGATCAGCAACTCGTTGAGATAGAGGCCGCTGAACAGCGCCTCGCCAACCATCCACGTGGCGTTGCCGGCACTTTCCATTCGCCCGACATTCTTCAACTCACCCTTGCCGCGAAACTCCACTTCCAGTGGCACGAACGGACGAGCCAGCGTCCCGGCCTTGCCCCGCGCGCTGCGCAATACCGCCCGCAGCCGACCTTGCGGCGTGAGGAAGTCCACCAAGGCGCTGGTTTCGCGGTAGGCGCGGGAGTGCAGGACGTAGGCGGGTTGGGCGGGAGGCGTTTGAGACATGGATTTCTCGTTGAGGGAAACGCGGTTTTACTCATCACCCAAAACCAATGTGGGAGCGAGCTGGCTCGCGAAAGCGGTGCAACAATCAACATCAATGCTGAATGTTACATCGTCTTCGCGAGCACGCTCGCTCCCACAATGGATCGATGTAATGCCAGACGCTTTACAGGTCGCCGTAACCCAGCGAACGCAGCGCACGTTCGTCGTCGGACCAACCGCCCTTCACCTTCACCCACAGGTTGAGCATGATCTTGGAGTCGAACAGCAGCTCCATGTCCTTGCGCGCCTCGGTGCCGATGCGCTTGATGCGCTCGCCCTTGTCGCCAATGATGATTTTCTTCTGGCCGTCACGCTCGACGAGAATCAACGCATGGATGTGCAGAGTCGCGCCCTGCTGCTTGAACTCTTCGATTTCCACGGTGATCTGGTACGGCAGCTCGGCGCCGAGCTGGCGCATGATCTTCTCGCGAACCAGTTCGGCTGCGAGGAAGCGGCTGCTGCGGTCGGTGATCTGGTCTTCCGGGAAGAAGTGATCGTTTTCCGGCAGATGGTCAGCGATTACTTTTTCAAGGGCATCAAGGTTGTGCCCGTGTTGCGCGGAGATCGGAATGATCTGCGCATTCGGCAGCTGTTCCTGCAACCAGGACAGATGCGGCATCAGCTCGGCCTTGTCCTCGATGCGGTCGGTCTTGTTCAGCGCGACGATCAGCGGGCCGGTTACGTACTGCACGCGCTCCAGCACCATCTGATCTTCTTCGGTCCACTTGGTGCGGTCGACCACGAAGATCACCACGTCGACGTCTTTCAACGCCGCCGAAGCGGTCTTGTTCATGTAACGGTTCAGGGCCTTTTCGCCACCCTTGTGCATGCCCGGGGTGTCGACGTAGATCGCCTGCACGTCACCCTCGGTCTTGATCCCAAGCATGTTGTGGCGAGTGGTCTGCGGCTTGCGCGAGGTGATCGCGAGCTTCTGGCCGAGGATGTGGTTCAGCAGCGTGGACTTGCCCACGTTCGGACGGCCGACGATGGCAACGTAGCCACAGCGAGTTGCGTTTGTATCAGTCATTGCCATTCTCCACACCCAGGGCAATCAGTGCTGCGGCGGCCGCTACCTGTTCGGCAATGCGACGGCTCACACCCTGACCCCGGCTTTTTTCATTCAATAGGACAACTTCGCACTCGACGAAGAAGGTACGGCAGTGCGGCTCGCCCTGGATATCCACGACTTCGTAGCGTGGCAGCTCGCAACCGCGCGATTGCAGGAATTCCTGCAGGCGGGTCTTCGGATCCTTGTTGGTGTCGACCAGCGTCAGACCTTCGAATTCGCCGGCCAGCCAGGCCAGGACGCGCTCGCGGGCGACTTCCATGCCGGCATCGAGGTAGATCGCGCCGATCAGCGCCTCCAGAGCATCGGCCAGAATCGACTCGCGACGGAAACCGCCGCTTTTCAGCTCACCGGAACCCAGGCGCAGGTATTCGCCCAGATCGAAACCACGGGCCAATACCGCCAGGGTCTCGCCTTTCACCAGACGCGCACGCAAGCGCGACAACTGGCCTTCGCGGGCCAGCGGGAAGCGCTCGAAGAGGGCCTCGCCGGCGACAAAGTTGAGGATCGCATCGCCGAGGAACTCCAGACGCTCGTTGTTGCGTCCGGCAAAACTGCGGTGCGTGAGGGCCAGGACCATCAATTCCTGGTCCTTGAAGGTGTAACCGAGCTGACGCTCGAGACGGCTGAGAGAAACGCTCACGGTTTGACCACGCTGAGTTCGTGGCTGGATTCCACCGCCATCGCCGAGATACGGCGCAGGCCTGGGACAATTAACGCTGTGTTCAAAAATGACGTCCTGAATATCGTGGCTTCATGCCCCGGAGCCGGTTGTGCCGACGCCAGAAATGCATTCGGCGCTGTGGTCAACAGCGCCGTGATTGTTTACTTGATCAGGCCGACCCGCGAGAAATTCGGCAGGTGGCTGAGTTTCGGTTCCGGCCAGCTCATCCAGACCGCGAAGGCCTTGCCGACGATGTTCTGGTCGGGAACCATGCCCAGCAGATCCTTGGGAATGTTCGGATCATCCCAGTAGCGACTGTCGTTCGAGTTGTCGCGGTTGTCACCCATCATGAAGTAGTGCCCGGCCGGCACGGTCCAGGTATGGTCCGGCGTGGCGCGGTAGCGGCTCATTTCCTTGCGGATCAGGTGCTCGGCGGCGCCGAGTTTTTCCTTGTAGAGTTCCGCGCTGCCGAGGGTGCCCGGCTCGGAGCCGACCAGTTGCTCGGCAATCGACTCGCCATTGACGAACAGACGTTTGTCGGCGGTGTAACGCACCGTGTCGCCCGGCAGGCCAACTACACGCTTGATGTAGTTGACGTTCGGGTCGCTCGGGTAGCGGAACACCATCACATCGCCGCGTTGCGGATCACCGACTTCGATGACTTTCTTGTCGATCACCGGCAGGCGGATCCCGTAAGAAAACTTGTTCACCAGAATGAAGTCGCCGACGTCCAGGGTCGGTTTCATCGAACCGGACGGAATCTGGAACGGTTCCACCAGGAACGAACGCAGCACCAGCACGATGAACAGCACCGGGAAGAACGACTTGCCGTATTCGACCAGCAGCGGTTCCTTGTTCAGCTTCTCCACCACCAGCACATCGGGCTGGCTGACGCTGCCCTGATAGGAAGCGATGGCGGCGCGCCGACGCGGTGCCAGGATCAACAGATCGAGCAACGCCAACAGGCCGCAGACGAACACGGCGATAACCAGCAACAGCGGGAAATTTAGTGACATAGGACCTGACTATTCCAACCTGAGCACAGCCAGGAAGGCTTCTTGTGGAATTTCCACGTTGCCGACCTGCTTCATGCGTTTTTTACCGGCCTTTTGCTTCTCGAGCAGTTTCTTCTTACGACTGACGTCACCGCCGTAGCATTTGGCCAATACGTTCTTTCTGAGTGCCTTGACGGTTGTCCGGGCGACGATCTGACCGCCAATGGCAGCCTGGATGGCCACGTCGAACATCTGACGAGGAATCAGTTCTTTCATCTTCTCGGTCAACTGGCGACCTTTGAAGTGCGAATTATCACGGTGCACGATCAACGCCAGGGCATCGACCTTGTCGCCGTTGATCAGCACGTCCAGTTTCACCAGATTAGCCGATTGGTAACGATCGAAATGGTAGTCCAGCGAAGCATAGCCGCGGCTGGTGGATTTCAGACGGTCGAAGAAGTCGAGGACCACTTCGTTCATCGGCAGGTCGTAGGTCACCTGGACCTGGTTGCCGAGGAACAGCATGTCGACCTGAACACCGCGTTTTTCGATGCACAGAGTGATGACGTTGCCCAAGTGCTCTTGCGGTACCAGGATGTTGGCCCGCACGATCGGCTCGCGCATGTCTTCGATCGACGAGACGTCCGGCAGCTTCGACGGGTTGTCGACGTAAATCGTTTCACCGGTTTTCAGCACCAGTTCGAAGATTACTGTCGGCGCCGTGGTGATCAGGTCCAGGTCGTATTCGCGCTCCAGGCGCTCCTGGATGATTTCCATGTGCAGCATGCCGAGGAAGCCGCAACGGAAACCGAAGCCCAGGGCGTCGGAGCTTTCCGGGGTGTACTGCAGCGACGAGTCGTTCAGGGTCAGTTTCTGCAGCGCTTCGCGGAAATCCTCGAAGTCGTCGGAGCTGACCGGGAACAGACCGGCGTAAACCTGTGGCTGGATGCGTTTGAAGCCTGGCAGTACCGGAACATCCGGCGTCGAGCTCAGGGTCAGGGTGTCACCGACCGGCGCACCGTGAATGTCCTTGATGCTGGCGATGATGAAGCCCACTTCGCCGGCCTTCAGGTCAGCGGTGGCGGTGTGTTTCGGGTTGAACACGCCGACGCTGTCGACCAGGTGCACCTTGCCGGTGGACTTCACCAGGATCTTGTCGCCCTTCTTCACGCGGCCATGACGCACGCGCACCAGAGAGACAACGCCCAGGTAGTTGTCGAACCAGGAGTCGATGATCAACGCTTGCAGCGGATCTTCGATGTTGCCGGTCGGCGCAGGAATGGTGGCGACCAGACGCTCGAGTACTTCGTCGACACCCAGGCCCGTCTTGGCGCTGCAGGTAACGGCGTCGGTGGCGTCGATGCCGATGATCTTCTCGATCTCGTCCTTGACGCGGTCAGGCTCGGCCTGCGGCAGGTCGATCTTGTTCAGTACCGGCATGACCTCGAGGCCCTGCTCGATGGCGGTGTAGCAGTTGGCCACGGACTGGGCTTCAACGCCCTGCCCCGCGTCAACCACCAGCAAGGCACCTTCACACGCGGCCAGGGAACGGCTGACTTCGTAGGTGAAGTCGACGTGGCCCGGGGTGTCAATGAAGTTCAGCTGATAGGTAACGCCGTCTTTGGCCTTGTAATAGAGGGTAACGCTGTGGGCCTTGATGGTGATCCCGCGTTCGCGCTCCAGCTCCATGGAATCCAGTACCTGGGCTTCCATTTCACGCTCGGCCAGGCCACCGCACATCTGGATGAAACGGTCAGCCAGCGTCGACTTGCCATGGTCAATGTGGGCGATGATGGAGAAATTGCGGATATGACTCAAATCACTCACGGATCAACACTCAAAAAGGCTGCAGGCTTGGCCCGCCGAAAAATAGCCGGGAATTGTACCTGATACACGGCGCAAGCGTCACGTTCGCCTGTCACCCGGATTGCATGCAAAAACGCCCCGATCTTGCGACCGGGGCGTTTTCAAGGCTGGAGCAAGGGTGAAACCTTGTTCATCAACCGGCTCGACGCAGCAACCAGACACCCGCCAGCGCACAGACGCCGGCCGGCACCAGCACCGCGAACAGCGGCGAGAAACCGAACACCAAACTGGATGGACCGAGCAGATCCTGGACGATGCGGAAGGTGAACCCCACCAGCACACCGGTGAACACCCGCTGACCGAGGGTCACCGAGCGCAGCGGGCCGAAAATGAAGGAAATCGCCATCAGCACCAGCGCAGCGGTCACCAGCGGCTGCAACACCTTGACCCAAAACGCCAGCCAGTAACGGCCATTGCTCAGCCCCTGATCCGCCAAGTAATGGATATAACCCCACAGGCCGCTGATCGACAGCGCTTCCGGCGCCATGACCACGGTATTCAACAGCTCCGGACTGATGGAAACATCCCAGTCTTCGGTCGGCGTGTTGACGACTTCGGTGCTGCGTTCGTGAAACAACGTGGTGGTGATATCGGTGAGCTGCCAGCGTTTGCCATCGAAATCGGCGCGCTTGGCGAAGCTGGAGCTCAACAGGTGACGCTCCTTGTCGAAGTGATAGCGGGTCACGCCATACAACAAACCATCGGGCTGAACGGCGTTGATATGGATGAACTCGTCGCCCTGACGGTGCCACATACCGTGTTTGGCGCTCTGCGCGTCGCCACTGCCTTGCGCCAGCGAACGGTTGGCCTGAGCGATGCTCTCGGTGGCCGGAGCAACGTATTCGCCAATCAGCACGCCAGCCAGCATCAGCACCAGCATTGGCTTCATGACGGCCCAGACGATGCGCCCGATGGACACACCCGCCGCACGCATCACGGTCAGCTCGCTGCTGCTCGCCAGGCTGCCGAGGCCGATCAGGCAACCGATCAGCGCCGCCATCGGCAACATGTCATAGAGCCGGCGCGGTGCGGTCAGCGCGACAAAGCTCAGTACGTCGACCAGCGTGTAGGTATCGCTGACATCGCCCATTTCGTCGATGAAGGCGAACAGCGTAGCCAGACCAAGGATGATCGCCAGCACGGCGATGATCGCCATGAACACGCTGCTGCCGATGTAGCGGTCGAGTTTAACCACGAGCCACCTCCAGCGCAGCGCTGCGACGGCTGGCCATTTTCAGGCGCAGCGGTTCCCAGTACAGCAGGCCGATACCGATGACCAGGAAGATCCCGTGTACCCACCACAGCCCCAGACTCGCCGGGATCTTGCCTTTTTCGAGGGCGCCGCGAGCGGCAATCAGGATGGTCAGGTAAGCCATATAAAGAAGAATCGCCGGCAGCAGCTTGAGGAAGCGCCCTTGGCGCGGATTGACCCGCGACAGCGGCACCGCCATCAGGGTCACGATAAATACCAGCAGCGGCAGCGACAGGCGCCATTGCAGTTCGGTCTTGGCGCGGATGTCATCGCTGGCCATCAAGGTCGACGTCGGCATGGCGTCACGGTCGGTGACTTCCTCGCTGACATCGGGCTTGGGCAACAGTACGCCATAGGTTTCGTAATGAATGGCACGGTAGTTGGCCAGACCCGGGCTGCCGTCGTAGCGGTAGCCATTGTGCAGGATCAGATAGCGATTGCCGTCAGGACGGATTTCCTGCCGTCCTTTTTCGGCCACCAGCACGGAAATCCCGCGATCCGCCTGATTGGCACCGAGGTTTTTCTGCGAGATGAACACGCTGCCCAGGTTGACCCGGTCGTCGCTCAGGTTTTCGGTGTAGGTCACCCGGGTGCCGTCGCGCAATGCCTGGAAGCGGCCGGGCTCAAGGGTGTCGAATTCGGTCAGGGCGTCCTGCTTGTTCAGCAGCAGCTGGAACTGATTGGCGCCTTGCGGGGCGAGGCTCAGGCTCAGCCAGGCAACCACCAGTGCAACCAGCGTGGCCGGGAACAGCGTCATGCGGAACAGGCGCTGCTGGCTCATGCCAGTGGCCGACAGCACGGTCATTTCGCTTTCGAGATACAACCGGCCGTACGCCAGCAGGATCCCGAGGAACAGGCCCAGCGGCAGGATCAACTGCATGAAGCCCGGCAGACGGTAGCCCATGATCAGGAACAGCGATCCCGGATCGAGCTGGCCCGCAGCGGCCTGGGCAAGGTATTTGATGAAGCGACCGCTCATGATGATGACCAGCAGCACGGCGCTTACCGCACTCAGGGTCAACAGGACTTCGCGGGACAGATAACGGAAGACGATCAAACCAGACTCCAGGGTTGTCAGGCTAAGGCGGCCAAACAAGCAAACGTATCGACAGGCCCGCAAGGCAGAGCCGTCGAAAAAAGATGCGGCATTATCCTGTGATTGAGGGCGCCTGTCACTGCGCACACTCACGCAAGCGTGCAATCCGTTGAAGATCGAACAACCGAGGGTTGTCAGGCGCGGTGAGCGAGGTTCAAACTGCCGCCTCTGTCGCAGGCACTGGCCTGCGCCTCTTCTCTCTATAAGCAGGCGACGGCGAACACCGTCGAACGCCTGCGTGTTGACCATTCATTCAGGGATCCGGACATGGAACTGGTTGTAAAAAGCGTTAGCCCAGAAACGTTGAAAACCGCCACCCTGGTGGTTGCCGTCGGCGAAGGCCGCAAACTCGGCGTCGCGGCCAGGCAGGTCGACGAACTGAGCGGCGGCGCCATCAGCGCCGTGCTCAAGCGTGGCGATCTGGCCGGCAAGGTCGGTCAGAGCCTGTTGCTGCACAGCCTGCCAAACCTGAAAGCCGAGCGCGTGCTGCTGGTCGGCGTGGGCAAGGATGAAGAACTGGGCGACCGCCCGTTCCGCAAGATCGTTGCCGGCATCCTCAACACCCTGAAGGGGCTGGGTGGCAGCGATGCCGTGCTGGCGCTGGATGAAATCATCGTCAAGGGCCGCGACAGCTACGGCAAGACCCGCCTGCTGGCCGAAACCCTGGTCGATGGCGAATACACCTTCGACCAGTTCAAGAGCCAGAAAGCCGAACCGCGCGCGCTGAAGAAAATCACCCTGCTGACCATCAAGGCCGCTCAGGCTGAAGTGCAACGCGCCGTGAACCACGCCAACGCGATCGCCAACGGCATGGCGTTCACCCGTAACCTGGGCAACCTGCCGCCGAACATCTGCCACCCGACGTTCCTCGGCGAACAGGCCAAGAACCTCGGCAAAGAGTTCAAGGATCTGAAAGTCGAAGTCCTCGACGAGAAGAAGATCAAATCCCTGGGCATGGGCTCGTTCTACGCCGTCGGCCAGGGCAGCGCCCAGCCGCCGCGCCTGATCGTCATGCAATACAACGGTGGCAAGAAGTCCGAAAAACCGTACGCGCTGGTCGGTAAAGGCATCACCTTCGACACCGGCGGCATCAGCCTGAAACCGGGCGCCGGCATGGACGAGATGAAGTACGACATGGGCGGCGCCGCCAGCGTGTTCGGTACCCTGCGTGCCGTGCTGGAACTGAAGCTGCCGATCAACCTGGTGTGCATCCTGGCCTGCGCCGAAAACATGCCGAGCGGCACCGCTTCGCGTCCGGGCGACATCGTGACCACCATGAGCGGCCAGACCGTGGAAATCCTCAACACCGACGCCGAAGGCCGTCTGGTACTGTGCGACGCCCTGACCTACTCCGAGCGCTTCAAGCCGCAAGCAGTGATCGACATCGCCACCCTGACCGGCGCCTGCGTCGTTGCTCTGGGCGCCCACACGTCGGGCCTGCTGGGCAACAACGACGAACTGATCGAGCAACTGCTGAGCGCCGGCAAGGCTGCCGACGACCGCGCCTGGCAACTGCCGCTGTTCGATGAGTACCAGGAGCAACTGGACAGCCCGTTCGCCGACATCGCCAACATTGGCGGGCCGAAGGCCGGCACCATTACTGCTGCGTGCTTCCTGTCGCGCTTCACCAAGAACCTGAACTGGGCGCACCTGGACATCGCGGGCACCGCATGGACCAGCGGCGGCAAGGACAAGGGCGCCACCGGCCGTCCGGTTCCCCTGCTGACCCAGTACCTGCTGGATCGCGCCAAAGCCTGAAACCGATGACTGCGAGCGGCGCCTCTTTCGAGGGGCGCTGCTTGCAGCTCAGGAACCGCAATGACCAAAGTCGACTTCTACATCCTGCCCAGTGCCGATCCTTCGGCGCGCCTGGATTTTGCCTGCAAGCTCACCGAAAAAGCCTGGCGCATGGGCCACCGCATTTACCTGCATTGCAGCGACGCCGCCCAGCGTGATGATCTCGATGCGCGACTGTGGGCATTCAAGGGCGAAACCTTCGTGCCTCATGGCCCGGCCGAGAGCGAACCGGAAGGTTTGATCGTGCTCGGATTGGGTAATGACTGCGGCCAGCATCAGGATTTGCTCGTCAACCTCGACCTGAAAGTCCCGGCCTTCGCCAACAAGTTCGCCCGATTGGCAGAAGTGGTGGTGGAAGATCCGGTGATCCGTGCGGCTGCGCGGGAGAGTTTCCGTTTCTACCGGGAACAGGGCTATCCTCTGCAAGACCACCGTTTACAGCGACTCTGAGTACGCCGATGGACACTCCAAAACCGCTGCAAAAACCCGCACACCTGCTGGATGACCTCGAGTCGATCCGCCAGTTGCTCGGCGATGACAACCTGCAACCGCCGCTTTTGACCGACACGGTCGATGATGGCGAACAGGAACAGATTCCGATGCTGTTCGACTCGGTCGCCACTGAGCCACCGGCCGTCGAACCGCCGCCAGCCCCCGTCGCGAAACCCGCCACCGCGCCCGCCGCACCTGTGGATAAAGGCCCCGACGCCCTATTGCACCTGGACAGCGAACTGCGCGCCGCCGCGCAATTGATCATGCAAGACGTGATCGACGACTTCGCCCCGCACATTGAAAATGAAATCAAACGTCGCCTCGAGGCGCGGATGGAACGGCTTCTGAGCCAGTACGAATAATCGACGGTGGGAGCCGTCGCACGGTCGCTCCCACTTTTAGATCTCCACCCGGCCCGCCCCGCTCGCCCTGCGCCCCATGCCCCGCTATACTTCCCGGCTTTTCCTGAATAAATGCCAATAGGGTCCCGCCGCGCATGGATAAGACCTACCAGCCGCACGCCATTGAAACTTCCTGGTACAACACCTGGGAGTCCGAGAACTACTTCGCCCCGCAAGGCGCGGGCGACTCCTACACCATCATGATCCCGCCGCCGAACGTCACCGGCAGCCTGCACATGGGTCACGGATTCAACAACGCGATCATGGACGCCCTGATCCGTTTCCGCCGCATGCAGGGTCGCAACACCCTGTGGCAGCCGGGCACCGACCATGCCGGTATCGCCACGCAGATGCTGGTGGAACGTCAACTCGAAGCCCAAGGCCAGAATCGCCACGATCTGGGCCGGGAAAAATTCCTCGAGAAAGTCTGGGAGTGGAAGGATCAGTCCGGCGGCAATATCAGCCGTCAGATCCGCCGCCTCGGCTCGTCCGTGGACTGGAGCCGCGAGCGCTTCACCATGGACGACGGCCTCTCTGAAGCCGTTAAGGAAGCGTTCGTGCGCCTGCACGAAGACGGTCTGATCTATCGCGGCAAGCGTCTGGTCAACTGGGACACCAAGTTGCACACGGCGATTTCCGACCTCGAAGTGGAAAACCACGACGAGAAAGGTTTCCTGTGGAACCTGAAGTACCCGCTGGCCGACGGCGCGAAAACCGCTGAAGGCAACGATTTCCTGATCGTCGCGACCACCCGTCCGGAAACCATGCTCGGCGACTCCGCCGTTGCGGTGAACCCGAACGACGAGCGCTACAAAGCCCTGATCGGCAAATTTGTCGAGCTGCCGCTGGTCGGCCGCCGCATCCCGATCATCGCCGACGATTACTGCGATCCTGAATTCGGCACCGGTTGCGTGAAAATCACCCCGGCCCACGATTTCAACGACTACGAAGTCGGCAAGCGCCACAACCTGCCGCTGCTGAACATCTTCGACAAGAACGCCAACGTGCTGCCTGCGGCTCAGGTGTTCAACCTCGACGGCACGCTGAACGACAGCATCGACGGCAAGATTCCGGCCGAGTACGCCGGTCTCGAGCGTTTCGAAGCGCGCAAGCAGATCGTGGCCGCGTTCGACGCCGCCGGCCTGCTGGTCAGCGTCGACGACCACAACCTGAAAGTGCCGAAAGGCGACCGCTCCGGCACCGTCATCGAGCCGTGGCTGACCGACCAGTGGTACGTGTCCACCAAACCGCTGGCCGTGCCTGCGATTGCCGCCGTTGAAGACGGTCGCATCCAGTTCGTGCCGAAGCAGTACGAAAACATGTACTTCTCGTGGATGCGCGACATCCAGGACTGGTGCATCAGCCGTCAGCTGTGGTGGGGCCACCGGATTCCGGCCTGGTACGACGAGTCGGGCAAGGTCTACGTTGGTCGCGACGAAGCCGAAGTGCGCGCCAAGCACAACCTCGGCCCGGACGTTGCGCTGCAACAGGACAATGACGTGCTCGACACCTGGTTCAGTTCGGGCCTGTGGACCTTCTCTACCCTGGGCTGGCCGGAAAAGACCGAGTTCCTGAAGAAATTCCACTCCACCGACGTACTGGTCACCGGTTTCGACATCATTTTCTTCTGGGTCGCCCGGATGATCATGCTGACGATGCACCTGATCAAGAACGAGGACGGCACGCCGCAGGTTCCGTTCAAGACCGTTTACGTACACGGTCTGGTGCGTGATGGCCAGGGCCAGAAGATGTCCAAGTCCAAGGGCAACGTCCTGGACCCGCTGGACATCATCGACGGTATCGAGCTCGAAACCCTGGTGCAGAAACGCACTTCCGGTCTGATGCAACCGAAACTGGCGAAGAAGATCGAGAAGCAGACCCGCGAAGAGTTCGCCGACGGCATCGCCAGCTACGGCACCGACGCCCTGCGCTTCACCTTCTGCTCGCTGGCGTCCACCGGTCGTGACATCAAGTTCGACATGGGCCGCGTCGAAGGCTATCGCAACTTCTGCAACAAGATCTGGAACGCTGCGCGCTATGTTCTGGACAAGGGCGAAGACTGCGGCCAGAACGGCGAAGCCTATGAGCTGTCGCTGGCGGACCGCTGGATCATCTCGCAGTTGCAACGCACCGAAGCCGAAGTGACCCGTCAACTGGATCAGTTCCGTTTCGACCTGGCGGCGCAAGCGCTGTACGAGTTCATCTGGAACCAGTACTGCGACTGGTACCTGGAACTGTCCAAGCCTGTGCTGTGGGACGAAAACGCGCCGGTCGAGCGTCAGCGCGGTACCCGCCGCACGCTGGTTCGCGTACTGGAAGTGGCGCTGCGTCTGGCGCATCCGTTCATGCCATTCATCACTGAAGAAATCTGGCAGCGCATCGCGCCGCTGGCCGGCATTCAGGGCAAGACGATCATGCTGCAACCCTGGCCGGTGGCCAACGAAGAGCGCATCGATCCGGCGGCCGAAGACGACATCGAGTGGCTCAAGGGCCTGATGCTCGGCACACGCAACATCCGTGGCGAAATGAACATCGGCCCGGGCAAACCGCTGCCGATCTATTTGAAAAACGTCACCGCCGAAGATCAACGCCGCCTGACCGAAAACGAAGCGCTGCTGAAGAAGCTGGCGCGTCTGGAATCGATCACCGTGCTGGCGGCCGGCGAAGAAGCGCCGCTGTCTGCCACCGCGCTGGTTGGCGAGATGGAAGTGCTGGTGCCGATGGCCGGCCTGATCGACAAGAACGCCGAGCTGGCGCGTCTGGACAAGGAAATCCTGCGTCTGCAGGGCGAAGTCCAGCGGGTTGGCGGCAAGCTGTCCAACGCCGGTTTCGTTGACAAGGCTCCGGCCGAAGTCATCGAGAAGGAACGCGCCAAACTGGCCGAAGCCGAACAGGCTCTGGCCAAGCTGGCCGAGCAGCACGCGCGGATTGCCAGCCTGTAACGGCAAATCGCACTGAAAAAGGGAGGCCCGCAACGGCCTCCCTTTTTTGTGCCCGGCACTTTTCCGGCCAACAACGCAGCGCCCTGTGGGACAATAGCCGCCACTTTCAGCCCTACCCGAATCGACCACGCCCATGAACGCCCCACGTACACCGAAACCTGCGCGCAAGAAGCCTGACTCCGCCACCCCGGCCAAACCCGTGGAACCGCGTAAAGAAGCCAGCCTGCACCCGCGCAATCGCCATCAGGGTCGTTACGACTTCCCGGCGCTGATCAAGACCACGCCGGAACTGGCGAAGTTCGTGATCACCAACCCGTACGGCAAGGAAAGCATCGACTTCGCCAGTCCCGATGCGGTGCGTGTGTTCAACCGGGCGTTGCTCAAGTCGTTCTACGGCATCCAGCATTGGGACATCCCGGCCGATTATCTGTGCCCGCCGGTGCCGGGCCGCGCCGACTACATCCACTTCCTGGCTGACCTGCTGGCCAGCAACAACGATGGCGTGGTTCCGCGCGGCGCCATCGTCAATGTGCTGGATATCGGCATGGGCGCCAACTGCGTGTATCCGCTGATCGGTAACAGCGAATACCGCTGGCACTTCCTCGGCTCGGAGATCGATCCGACCGCCGTGGCCGCCGCCAGGGCCATCGTCCAGTCCAACAACCTGAACAAGGTCATCCAGCTGCGCCAGCAGGAAAACCGCAAGCACATCCTGATCGGCCTGCTGGAGCCCGGTGAGCGCTTTGATCTGACCATGTGTAACCCGCCGTTCCACGCGTCGATGGAGGAAGCCACCAAGGGCAGCGAGCGTAAATGGCGCGCCTTGGGCAAGGCTGATCCGAAGCGCAAGCTGCCGGTGCTGAACTTCGGCGGCCAGTCGGCCGAGCTGTGGTGTGAAGGTGGCGAGGCGCGTTTCGTGACGCAACTGATCGCCGAAAGTGCGAACCTTGCACACAAGGTGTTGTGGTTCAGCACCTTGGTCTCGAAAGCCTCGAACCTGCCTGCCATCGAAACCGCGCTGAAAAAGGCCGGCGCGCTGGAAAGCCAGGTGGTGGAAATGTCCCAGGGGCAGAAGCAGAGCCGCTTCGTCGCCTGGACCTTCCAGACCAAGTCCGAGCAGCAGATCTGGCGGCGTGAACGCTGGGTTCGCAAGTAATACGTTTCACCTGAGGCGGCGCTTGATCGCAAGCAGCCGCCACTACTGCTGAAACACAATCGGCAGGCACAAAAAAACCGTGTCCGGATCACTCCGGCGCACGGTTTTTTTTATCGCTGCGTCTTACTTGTTCACAGCGTCGGTCAGGCCTTTGGCCACAACCAGCTTGATCACTTTCTTGGCAGGGATTTCGATGGCAGCGCCAGTCGATGGGTTACGGCCAGTGCGGGCAGGACGCTCGGTCACTTTCAGCTTGCCGATACCTGGCAAGGTGATTTCGCCGCCATTTTCCAGCTGATCAGCAACGATTTGGCCCAGTTGGTCCAGAGCGTTACGCGCGGTGGTTTTCGGCGCGTCGATAGCTTCAGCGATGTCGGCGATCAGTTGGTCTTTAGTAAGAGCCATGTAGTGTTCCTTCCCTATCAAATTCATATGGATTGCAGAGTGCAGTGTCAGCCATCGAGCCCGATCTTCTGGATCTGGCACCCTCGGCGATAACCACGACGAGTCGGGGTTATAGATGCCGAAATCAGGGTTTGGTTCGACCTGACAAATGCTGAATGCACGCTTAACGCAGTGACTACGCGTAAGACCGGGCAAAACTAGCACAGAGACAAGGAAATATCCGCCTCTAGCTAGCCAAATGGTCAGGTTTATTGCGCTAAATCGGTAAATAAATGCATACGCGCCGCCCCATGACCCCGAATTGCCCTTCAACCCGCGCCAAAACCAGTGGTTGCGGTACACTGAGCGCTTTTTCGGGGGAGCCCGCCCTCCTCCCTTTCACTTGCCGAGAAGCCCATGCCGATCCGTCATTGCATCGTCCACCTGATCGACAAAAAACCCGATGGCACGCCCGCAGTCCTGCACGCCCGTGACTCTGAACTGGCCGAGTCCGCCGCCATCGAAAACATGCTCGCCGACCTCAACGAAAGCTATAACGCCAAACAGGGCAAAGCCTGGGGCTTGTTCCATCCGGAGTCCGGTGCATTCCCGTTCAGCGGCTGGCTGAAGGAATACATGGAGGGCGGCAAGGACTTCACCGCGTTCAGCAAAGTCGCGGTCGAGCACCTGCAAAAGCTGATGGAAGAGTCGAACCTGTCGGTGGGCGGCCACGTGCTGTTCGCCCACTACCAGCAAGGCATGACCGATTACCTGGCCATCGCGCTGCTGCACCACAGCGAAGGCGTGGCGGTGACCGATCAACTGGACGTGACCCCGTCGCGCCACCTCGACCTCGGCCAATTGCACCTGGCAGCGCGGATCAACGTCTCCGAGTGGCAGAACAACAAGCAGTCCAAGCAGTACATCTCGTTCATCAAGGGCAAGAACGGCAAGAAAGTCTCGGAATACTTCCGTGACTTCATCGGTTGCCAGGAAGGCGTCGACGGTCCGGGCGAGACCCGCACGCTGCTCAAGGCCTTCAGCGACTTCGTCGAGAGCGAAGACCTGCCGGAAGATTCCGCCCGCGAGAAAACCAAGACCCTGGTCGACTACGCCAGCAGCCAGGCCAAGCTCGGCGAACCGATGGGCCTGGAAGAACTGTCGGAGCTGATCGACGAAGAACGTCCGAAAGCGTTCTACGATCACATCCGTAACAAGGATTACGGCCTGTCGCCGGAGATCCCGGCAGACAAGCGCACGCTCAACCAGTTCCGTCGTTTCACCGGCCGCGCCGAAGGCCTGTCGATCAGCTTCGAGGCGCACTTGCTGGGCTCGAAGATCGAATACGACGAAGAGGCCGGCACCCTGGTCATCAAAGGTTTGCCCACCTCGCTCACCGACCAGTTGAAGCGCCGTAACTGATGCTCGGCAATGTGCTGAAGAAGGTTGCGCTGGTGTTGCTGGTGGTCGTGGTCTACCAGAACTGGGGCAAGATCGAACGGGTGTTCAACCCATCGCAGATGGCGTCCGAGCAGGTCCGCGCCAACGCCAAAGTGGTGCTGTACACCACCGACTGGTGCGGCTACTGCAAGCAGACCAAGCGTTTTCTCGATCAGAAAGGCATTCCGTTCAAGGAATTCGACATTGAGAAGGACGCCGAGGCGCGCAAGGCGTACGAAGCGCTGGGCGGACGCGGAATCCCGCTGATCGACGTCAATGGCACGTTGATTCGCGGGTTTGATCCGGACGACATTCTCGCCGCACTGAAATGAACGAGGGAGCCAATCGGCTCCCTCGTTTGTTTCAGCGTTTCTCGATTCGGAAACCGAACCGCGGGAAGTGCACATGCACCACGCCACCGCGTTCGTCTTCACGGCGCAGGATCAGCTCTTCACGACCGGCAAATACCAGCTCCCCGGCAACCGGATCAACACCGTAGTCAGTGGCCGCGATCACAACCTGCTGGCCCGCTTCGAATCCGTTCGGGTCGACAAAATGCTCATCAGGCAACGCCGCCGGCGTCGAATCGCGCGCAATCTCCAGCGCCTCTTCGGAGCTCATCGCACTGGCTGCACCATGACCGAAGCCCAGCACCCGCCCGAGCCACGCGGACACCGCCGGATAGTCATCCACCAACGGTGCGGTTACATGAGTTGCCTTGAGGAACCACAGCGGATGCGCCATGGCAAAGTCGGCTATCGACGGCTCACCGAGCAGGAAGTCCCCGTCTTCACGCTGCAGCTGCTGTTCCAGGCGCGCCATGATGGTTGGCCATTGATGTTTGGCCTGTTCGGCTGGCAACTTGGTCGCGCTGCCACCGCTGAACAGTCCGGCACGATCGGCGAGGAACGCCTTGATGGCTTCCGGCGGCAACTTGCCGAAACGCACTGCCACCGATTCCGGCTGAAACACCAGGCTCACTGCGTGCTGGAACACCACAGAATCGGCCCAGGCGGCGAAACTGGCGGCGATCATTTCCTGACCTTCCGGGAAGAACGAAGGCTGGGCCTTTTCCTGCTCGAGGCGGCGGGCGACAAGCGCAGTGTCGCAATAGATGTCGGCGCCGATCTGCAGCACCGGGGTCTTGCGGTAGCCACCGGTCAGGGCGGTCAGATCCGGTTTCGGCATTACCGGCGAGATGTGCACCGAACGCCAGGACAAGCCCTTGAACCCCAACAACAACCGGGCCTTTTCGGCAAAGGGAGAGGTCGGGTAATGATGCAGAATCAACTCGGACATGCTCGGCTCCGCCGCACAGGAAGTGAACCGGCAGCTTAGCGCGCAATTCGTTCGCAGCCTACGGATCCGGCTGATGAGAACTCATCAGTCAGGTTGATAAGGCACCTGAGAGTGCTCGAAAAAACCGCCTCCGCCGAAACCGAGACGGTTTTCCCACTGCAATGGTCTTACATCAGGTCATCGAAGTGATCTCGCAGGAACTCGTAAAAGCGAAACGCTTTGAACGACCTCCATACGAGGCTCAGAGTACGCAGCAAAAGCTTCATACGTTTTGGCCTCCGGTTGGGGGCCAAACCTCCAGCGTGCTTACCGGACCACGTACGCCTTCGGAAGACACGTCAATATCCCCTGTGAGGCGGCCGGTTGTGATACCCCCTGAAAAATCATTCCGGCACGGGAGCAACTCCGTGTCAGAGGGCATGAAACCGTTACGCCGATCGGCCAGACCTCATTGGTTGCACTGTCATGTGAGCAGACGGATCGTAATCGGGTTTTCTGAACCTTCGCTTAAACAAATAAACTCAAAATTGAGTTTTTTGGGTAGGCGTGTCTCCAAGCTTGCTCAGTGAAGCAAAGAGGAATACTCTCGGTCTACGTCAATATCTCCTGTGAGATCAGTAAATCCGGCCGCAAACCGAGGTTTACAGAAAAACCGCCCCGCAAAGGCGGTTTTTTTTCGCCTGTCGTTTGCCTGAAAGCGCCGCTTCGATGTGCAGGGGTTTCTACCGTTCGCACCTGATCAGTCCGGCCGATAAGACGCCACCAGACATTCCTTCGCACTCTTCCTGAGTTTCTTGATCAACCGTTCCTGGCGCAACGCATCACTCTTGTCACGGCAACGCTCGGTATAAACCAGCGCCATCGCCGGGCTCGAGAGAAAGAATCGCGCGCCCTTGCCACTCTGGTGCTTGGCAAAGCGGCGCACGGGATCATCGCTGATCCCGCAGTACAGCGAACCGTTGGCGGCGCGTACGAGGTAGACGAACCAGGATTTGCTCACTGGAACGTCGGCATCGAGAGGATTTTCGCTGAGGCTGGTCACGGGACAATTCAGGCGTAAGGAAAACAGGTCGCGATCTTATCAGCGACTTGCCTGAAATGCCTTCAGCCCTTTCAGCGCCTGGGCGCGGACGGCGTTGCGCACCAGCGGCGTCCAGCCCAACAGCAGCCCCTTGAAACCCAGCGCCTGACGGGACCAGCGCCACAGGTCGAAGTGGTCGCGGTGTTCACAGATCTTGCCGTCGCGGAAGACGAAGCGTGCCTGGATGTCGTTGATCACGACGTTGCCGGTCTGGCTGAACAGGTAGGTCGCTACCCAGTGGGCGCCGCCGCTGCGCTCGTCGGCGCGGACGTTGTCGAAGGTCAGGGAGAAGTCCTTGGCCCGCGTGGTGAGCATGCGCCACATGTCGCCGGCATCGCGCCCGCGCAGCTCGCCGAAGGCCGGGTCGCTGAACACCACGTCGTCGGTGTAGCAGGCGGCCATGGCCTCGGCGTCGAGGCGTTGGAAAGCCTGATAGAAACGGGTGATCAACGCGCTGTGGGCTTCTTCACTCATGGGCAATCTCCAGGAAAGGTACAGATTGCCAGCACGATAATCCGCAAACGCCCGAAACACTATCGGCATTCGCATTCCGAATACCGACAGTGTGTGCGTATCAGACCTTTTCGCTTACTACCTGCACGTACAACGCGCGCCCGGCACCGAGGCCGGCGAGGATCGCACCCGCACCGACGATGCCGAAGATCCAGCCCACGGCGTTCCAGCCACCGGTCCAGTCATGCACTACGCCGACCGCGAACGGACCCATGGATGCAAGGGTGTAGCCGAAGCCCTGGGACATGCTCGACAGGTTCGCCGCGACGTGAGAATCCCGCGAGCGCAGCACGATCAGAGTCAGCGCCAGGCTGAACGTACCACCCTGCCCCAGCCCCAGCAGGATCGCCCAGCCCCACAGGCCTTCGATCGGCGCAAAGAGGCAACCGAACAGTCCGCCGAGGGTCAGCGCCATCACTACCACGATCGCCAGTCGCTGGTCCTTGCCGCGTGTGGCCAGCCACGGTGCTGCCAGGGAGCTGGCGAGCTGAATGATCACCGAACCGGACAGCACCAGGCCGGCCTGGGTCGGTGTCAGCCCGCGACCGATGAGGATCGACGGCAACCAGCCGAACACGATGTAGGCCAGCGACGATTGCAGGCCCATGTACAAGGTCACCTGCCAGGCCAGCGGATCACGCAGCAGCCCGCGCACTCGATACGCAACATTGTGTGCACCGTGCTTCTGGCCAATTTGCGGCAGCCAGAACACCGCCGCGACCAGCGCTGGAATGACCCAGAACCCCAACCCCATGGCCCAGCTGTGATCGAAGTGTTCGCTCAAGGGCACGCTTGAGCCCGCCGCCATCGCCGCACCCAGGCACAGGGCCATGGTGTAGACACCGGTCATGGTGCCGGCGTGTTTGGCGAAGTCGCGTTTGACGATACCGGGCAGCAAGACGCCGATGATGCCGATACTCGCGCCACCCAGAATGCTGCCGGCGAACAGACCGATTTCACCGAAATTGCTGCGCAGGATGATGCCGCCGGCCAGTGTCAGAAGAATCCCCAGCACCACCCGCTCGGCACCGAAACGCCGCGCCAGCACCGGAGCCAGCGGGGCGAACAGGCCAAGACACAGCACCGGCAACGTCGTCAGCAAGCCTGCCTGAGCGGCGGACAAGCCGAGGCTTTTCGACACTTCACTGAGCAGCGGCGCCATGCTCGACAACGCCGGGCGCAGGTTCAACGCCACCAGAATCAGCCCCAGCAGCAACAGCCACGGACGGCGCACCAGCGGATGGCTTTGTTGCACCTGTTCATCGTCAGCCTCGGCATCGATCAGCAACTCCTCCAGTTCGGCGGTGCGCTTCGGGGCGTTGATGGCTTCAGGGCGGGACATGGTTTTCTCGGTTTCAGGGTTCATTGATCAGTTGCCTCGACAGGGCTTTGGCCCGTTCCGGATCACGCTGTTCGACGGCTTCGAACAGGGCGATGTGCAAATCGAAGACTTCCTGTCGACGAGGGACGATGTTCAGGGTCTGGCGCAATTGCGCACCGACGATGCTGGAGAAGTAGCGGTACAGCTCGCTGAGGGTCGGGTTGTGAGCGGCGTCCACCAGACGACGGTGAAACACCAGGTCACAGGCGATGTAGCTGTCGAGATCGCCGTGATAGTGGCTGCCGGCAACACCAAGCGCCTCGCGCAGGCCCGCCAGATCCTCATCGGTACGACGCAACGCCGCCAGGCCGATGGCCTCGACCTCAAGGATGTGCCGGGTTTCCCGGGCCTGATCCAGTGAGCATTTGGACAGCGCCTTGAGCGTGTCCATCGGGTCGACCACCGCCCGCAAGTAACTGCCGTCACCCTGACGGATTTCGATCAGCCCGGAGAACGCCAATACCCGCATCGCCTCGCGCACGGTATTGCGGCTGATGCCGAGCTCAGCGCACAGCTCGGGTTCAGTCGGCAGACGCTGACCGACCTGCCACGTGCCGTCGGTGATGCGCTGGCGCAATTGATCCAGGGCCTGATCGACCAGGGATCGTTTGATCAATAAAGAGTTTTCAGACATGTAATTCGCCCTGTCATCCAATCATGGGATGAATTTGCTGACAGGGTAGTCAGATTTTTTAAACAGGGCAATCGGTAAAATCCGGGCAAAAATAAACCCGGAACTGAGTCCGGGTTTATTTCAATGCCTGAATCGGATCAATGCAGAATCTGACTCAGGAACAACTTGGTCCGATCATTCTGCGGATTGTCGAAAAAGTCGTTCGGTGCCGCCTGCTCGACGATTTCGCCCTTGTCCATGAAGATTACCCGGTTGGCCACAGTGCGGGCGAAGCCCATTTCGTGGGTCACGCAAAGCATGGTCATGCCGTCTTCGGCCAGGCCGATCATGGTGTCGAGAACCTCCTTCACCATCTCTGGGTCGAGTGCCGAGGTCGGTTCGTCGAACAGCATGATTTTCGGTTTCATGCACAGCGCGCGGGCAATCGCCACACGCTGTTGCTGACCGCCGGACAATTGTCCCGGGAACTTGTGCGCCTGCTCCGGAATACGTACGCGCTCCAGATAGTGCATGGCGATTTCCTCGGCCTTGCGCTTGGGCATCTTGCGCACCCACATCGGCGCCAACGTGCAGTTCTGCAGAATGGTCAGGTGCGGGAACAGGTTGAAGTGCTGGAACACCATGCCGACTTCACGGCGGATCGCTTCGATCTGCTTGAGGTCGTTGGTCAGCTCCACGCCATCGACAACGATGCGGCCCTGCTGGTGTTCTTCCAGACGGTTCAGGCAGCGGATGGTGGTGGACTTGCCGGAACCCGACGGGCCGCACAGCACGATACGCTCGCCCTGCTTGACGTTGAGGTTGATGTCTTTCAGCACGTGGAACTGGCCGTACCACTTGTTCACGCCCTGCATCTGAATGATGCCTTCAGGGCCCACTGGCTTTTTGATTGCTTCGCTCATCGAAAAAACTCCTAACGCTTGTGGCCAGTGTCGAGCTTGCGTTCCAGATGCATGGAATAGCGCGACATACCAAAACAGAAAATCCAGAACACCAGGGCGGCGAACACGTAGCCTTCGGTGGCCATGCCCAGCCATTTCGGATCGGCAGCGGCTTGCTTGACGCTGTTGAGCAGGTCAAAGAGGCCGATGATGATCACCAGGCTGGTGTCCTTGAACAGCGCGATGAAGGTGTTGACGATGCCGGGAATCACCAGTTTCAGGGCTTGCGGCAGAATCACCAGGCCCATGGCGCGCCAGTAACCGAGGCCCATGGCGGCAGCGGCTTCGTACTGACCTTTGGGGATCGCTTGCAGACCGCCGCGCACCACTTCGGCGACGTAGGCCGACTGGAACAGGATCACGCCGATAAGTGCCCGCAGCAGCTTGTCGAAGTTCATGCCTTCAGGCAGGAACAGCGGCAGCATCACCGACGACATGAACAGCACGGTGATCAGCGGCACGCCGCGCCAGAACTCGATGAACGTCACGCAGACCACACGAATGGCCGGCATGTTCGAGCGTCGTCCCAGCGCCAGCATGATCCCCAGCGGCAACGCGCCGGCGATACCGACGGTGGCGATCACCAGGGTCAGCATCAGGCCGCCCCACTGGCTCGTGGCAACGGCGCTCAGGCCAAACACGCCGCCATGCAGCAGGCACCAGGCAACGATCGGATAGATCACCAGGAAGCTCAGCCCGTACACCGCTTTACGCGGCACGCGTTTGATGAACAGCGGCGCCACACCGATGACCGCCAGCCACACGGTCAGGTCCACGCGCCAGCGCAGATCCGCCGGGTAGTAGCCGTACATGAACTGGCCGAAACGCTGTTCGATGAACACCCAGCAAGCGCCCGCCTTGGTGCAGTCGGCGCGGGTAGTGCCGACCCAGTTGGCATCGAAGATCGCCCAGCTGAGCAGTGGCGGAATCACCAGGTAGATCAGGTAGAACGCAAACAGGGTCAGCAGGGTGTTGAGCCAGCTGGAGAACATGTTCGCGCGTATCCACGCCATCGGGCCGAAGACCTTGGCCGGCGGTGGCATGTCGGGTTTGAAAGTATGAGTACTCATGCGCTATTCCTTACCGCTCGATCAGCGCAATGCGCTTGTTGTACCAGTTCATCAGCAGGGAAATGCTGATACTGATCGCCAGGTACACGCTCATGGTGATGGCAATGACTTCGATCGCCTGACCGGTCTGGTTCAGCACGGTGCCGGCGAACAGCGAAACCATTTCCGGGTAACCGATACCGGCCGCCAGCGAGGAGTTCTTCGCCAGGTTCAGGTATTGGCTGGTCAGCGGTGGAATGATCACGCGCAGCGCTTGCGGAATGATCACCTTGCGCAAGGTCGGACCGTTGCGCAGGCCGAGCGAACGGGCCGCTTCGGTCTGACCGTGGCTGACCGACTTGATCCCCGAACGCACGATCTCGGCGATGAACGCCGCGGTGTACACGGTCAGGGCCAGGGTCAGGGCCAGCAGTTCCGGGATCAGCACCCAGCCGCCGACGAAGTTGAAGCCTTGCAGCTTCGGCATTTCCCAGTGCAGTGGCGCGCCGAAGATCAGCGCGCACAGCGTCGGGATCACCAGGAACATTGCCAGGCCGACCCAGAACTTGTGGAACGGCTCGCCGGTTTCCTCGAAACGCTTGGTGGCCCAGCGGCTCATCAGCACGATCGCAACGATAGCCACCACGATGCTGACCACGAACGCCCAGAAGCCGTCGGCCATCTGCGCGGCCGGCATGTTCAGGCCACGGCTGCTGACGAAGAAAGTGTCGCCGAAGTTGTGACTGTTACGCGGCCCCGGCATGGTGAGGAACACCGCGAAATACCAGAACAGGATTTGCAGCAGCGGCGGAATGTTGCGGAAGACTTCCACATACACGGTCGCCAGCTTGCTGATGATCCAGTTCGGCGACAGCCGCGCCACACCGATGATGAAACCCAGCAAAGTCGCCAGGATCACGCCAATGAAGGTCACCAGCAAGGTGTTGAGCAGGCCGATCACGAACACGCGGGCATAGCTGTCCGCTTCGGTGTAGGAGATCAGGTGTTGAGCGATGCCGAACCCGGCACTGCGCTCCAGAAAGCTGAACCCGGACGTGATGCCCCGGTGCTGCAGGTTGGTCTGGGTGTTGTCGAACAGATACCAGCCCATGGCGACCACCGCCACGACGGTGATGATCTGGAATAGCCACGCACGCACACGCGGATCGCTGAGGCTGAACCTCTGCTTTGGTGCGCCGATTGAATTTTGCATGAAGTGCCCCGCAAGAAATGGAACAGAACATCACCCGGCGGTTGGCCCGCCGGGTGATAGAACCATTAGCGCACTGGTGGTGCGTACTGAATGCCGCCGTTGTTCCACAGCGCGTTCAGGCCACGGTCGATTTCCAGCGGAGTGCTCTTGCCGAGGTTTTTCTCGAAGATTTCGCCGTAGTTACCCACCTGGGAAACGATTTTCACCACCCAGTCCTTCGGCAGTTTCAGGTCCTTGCCGTACTCGCCGTCAGCACCCAGCAGACGTGCAACGTCCGGGTTCTTGGTGGACTTGGCTTCTTCGAGTACGTTTTTCGAAGTGATACCGGCTTCTTCAGCGTTGAGCAGCGCGTAGCCAACCCAGCGAACGATGGCCAGCCACTCGTCGTCGCCGTTACGCACGACCGGGCCCAGAGGTTCCTTGGAAATGGTTTCCGGCAGAACCACGTAGTCCTTCGGCGAAGCCAGCTTGCTGCGCTGGGCGAACAGCTGGGACTTGTCGGAGGTCAGCACATCGCAACGACCGGACTCCAGCGACTTGGCGCTTTCATCGGAGGTGTCGAAAGTGATCGGGGTGTACTTCAGGCCATTGGCGCGGAAGTAGTCGGAGACGTTCAGCTCGGTAGTGGTACCGGCCTGAATGCAGATGGTTGCGCCGTCCAGTTCCTTGGCACTCTTCACGCCCAGCTTGTTGTTGGCCAGGAAGCCCACGCCGTCGTAGTAAGTGATGAAGCCTGGGAATTTCAGGCCCATGCCTGCGTCACGGGAGCTGGTCATGGTGGTGTTGCGCGACAGGATGTCGATCTCGCCGGACTGCAGCGCGGTGAAGCGCTCCTTGGCGTTCAATTGACTGAACTTGACCTTGGTCGCATCGCCGAACACGGCAGCGGCCACGGCACGGCAGACGTCGGCGTCGATGCCGAGAATCTTGCCGGTCGAATCCGGTACGGAGAAGCCTGGCAGACCGTCGCTGACGCCACACTGCACGAAACCTTTCTTCTGTACCGCATCCAGGGTTGCACCCGCCTGAGCGAACCCGCTGACACCCAGTACTGCAGCAGCAGTCACGATCGCCAGCGTGGATTTCAACATCTTCATTCAAACCTCCAGTTTTGCTCTTGTTGTGTCGGAGCTTGAGTCCAGTCGCACCCTTTTGAGGCGTTGTTGACCCGTGTTGGCTTTTTATAGGGTCAACCGACGCAGGACCTTCGCTATGAGTCTAGTAGGAGAAAATCCACATCATGGACAACTCACTTCTCACCATTCGGCCGAACGGGCGGTAGCCCTTTCACGTTCGCTAAGCCCGTTGCGGCCATTGGCGAACATCCATCACCGGATTCTTTGCTATCCCGTCGCCAAGCGTTCACTGATAGTGTTACCGCCAGGCGCGAGATCGATTGCACGACTACCTCATAGCAAAGCCCGTACCACACCGCTCGCTGAAGCGATTGAGCGACAGGTCAATAGCAAAACTTGTAGCCTTGCGACATCTTCTTAACGGATCAACCGGGCGCGCACCCCAATCACGCACTTAATGAGAGCGCCCGCACATTTTTGGAGCAGCCATGACCGAGCCCTTGATTCTTCAGCCTGTTAAGGCAGCCGACGCCTGCGTGATCTGGCTGCACGGCCTCGGCGCCGACCGCTACGACTTTCTGCCGGTGGCCGAGGCCTTGCAGGAAAGCCTGCTGAGCACGCGCTTCGTTTTGCCCCAGGCACCGACCCGCCCGGTGACAATAAATGGCGGTTATGCCATGCCGAGCTGGTACGACATCAAGGCCATGAGCCCGGCTCGGGCCATCGACCGGGATGAGCTTGAAGCGTCCGCCGACCACGTCATCGAATTGATCGAACAACAGCGCGCCAGCGGAATAGACGCTTCGCGGATTTTCCTCGCCGGCTTTTCCCAGGGCGGTGCCGTGGTCTATCACACCGCTTTTCTGAAATGGCAGGGACCGTTGGGTGGCGTGCTGGCGTTGTCGACCTACGCGCCGACCTTCAACGACGAACTGGAGCTGTCCGCCAGCCAGCAACGGATTCCGGTGCTGGCGCTGCACGGCCAGTTCGACAACGTGGTGCAGAACTCCATGGGCCGCACGGCGTATGAGTACCTCAAGGCCCATGGTGTCACCGTGACATGGCAGGAATACCCAATGGAGCACGAAGTGTTACCCGAAGAAATTCGCGACATCGGCGTGTGGCTGAGCGAACGCCTGCGCTGATCGTTCGGGGCTCGATTTTCAAGTGGTCGGGCCCCTTTGATCATCCCACTACGCCGCGCCCGTTTCTTGCATTACACTGGCCGGCGTACATTCCTTAACCAATTGATGAGATGACCGTGCTCAAAGCACTCAAGAAGATGTTCGGAAAAAGCGAGGCTGAGCAGCTCGCGCCAGCTCCCAGTGCGCCGTCGCATGCCCCCGGTCATCGCAGCGATGCCAAACCGGCGGACCGCCAGGCTCCTGTAGCCACACCGAAACGCGAACCGGCACCCGCTGCTGTTTCAGCTCCCGCTTCAGAAAGCACCCGCAGCGAAACACCCAAACCTGCCAAGCCACGCCGCGAACCGAAGCCCAAGGCGCCGGTCATTCCCTGGAAACTCGAAGATTTCGTCGTCGAGCCACAGGAAGGCAAGACCCGTTTCCACGATTTCAAACTCGCCCCGGAACTGATGCACGCCATCCACGACCTGGGTTTCCCGTATTGCACGCCGATCCAGGCCCAGGTGCTGGGTTTCACCCTCGCCGGCAAAGACGCCATCGGCCGCGCCCAGACCGGCACCGGCAAGACCGCCGCGTTCCTGATTTCGATCATCACCCAGCTGTTGCAGACCCCGCCGCCGAAAGAGCGCTACATGGGCGAGCCACGGGCGCTGATCATCGCGCCGACCCGTGAGCTGGTGGTGCAGATCGCCAAGGACGCCGCAGACCTGACCAAGTACACCGGCCTAAACGTCATGACGTTCGTCGGCGGCATGGATTTCGACAAGCAGCTCAAGCACCTCGAAGCCCGCCACTGCGACATCCTCGTCGCAACCCCGGGCCGTCTGCTCGACTTCAACCAGCGCGGCGACGTGCACCTGGACATGGTCGAAGTGATGGTGCTGGACGAAGCCGACCGCATGCTCGACATGGGCTTCATCCCGCAGGTACGGCAGATCATTCGCCAAACCCCGCCGAAAAGCGAACGCCAGACCCTGCTGTTCTCCGCGACCTTCACCGATGACGTGATGAACCTCGCCAAGCAGTGGACCACCGATCCTGCGATCGTCGAAATCGAAGTCACCAATGTGGCCAACGAGAACGTCGAACAGCACATCTACGCGGTGGCCGGTGCCGACAAATACAAACTGCTCTTCAACCTGGTCAACGACAACGGCTGGGAGCGGGTCATTGTGTTCGCCAACCGCAAGGATGAAGTGCGGCGCATCGAGGAACGCCTGGTGCGCGACGGCATCAACGCCGCGCAACTGTCCGGCGACGTGCCGCAGCACAAACGGATCAAGACGCTGGAAGGCTTCCGCGAAGGCAAGATCCGCGTGCTGGTGGCCACTGACGTGGCCGGTCGCGGCATCCACATCGACGGTATCAGCCACGTGATCAACTTCACCCTGCCGGAAGTCCCGGACGACTACGTGCACCGCATCGGTCGTACCGGTCGGGCTGGTGCCGATGGCGTGTCGATCAGCTTCGCCGGTGAAGACGACTCCTATCAGTTGCCGTCCATCGAAGAAAAACTCGGTCGCAAGATCAGCTGCGAAACGCCACCGACCCATCTGTTGCGGGCGGTTGAGCGCAAGCGTCCACAGTAAGCGACGCTATAAAGAGAAGCGCAGCCGGCAACGGACTGCGCTTTTTTTTCGCCCGGATATTGTTCAATAAAACTAAAAGTCCATAATGGACAAATTAGTTTATAAACAGTCTCCGGAGTCCGACATGTCCAGCACGCCGTACGTGATTGATCAAACCCAGGCCCGCGAGCTTCTGGCCCGGATCGATGTGCCGCAGATCCTGCGCAAGCTGTTCCGCGATCTGGCGGCCGGGCATGCGGTGCAACCGGCGCAGCAACTGGTGGAATTTCCCCAGGGCGCCGGGGACTTCATCAACTATCTGGGCGTATTGGCTGAAGATGGCGTGTACGGGGTCAAGACCTCGCCATACATCGTTCGCGAACAAGGCCCGCTGGTGACGGCATGGACGCTGTTGATGTCGATGCAAACCGGTCAGCCATTGCTACTTTGCGATGCCGGCGAACTGACCACCGCCCGCACGGCGGCAACCACAGCTGTCGCCGTCGACGCCCTCGCCCTCTTGAACGCCTCCCGTCTGGCAATCATCGGCAGCGGCAAGGTCGCTCAGGCGCATCTGCACTACGTCAAAACGTCGCGTGAATGGCAGAGCATCAACGTGTATTCGCCCACCCTGAGCGAAGACGCGGCGACCGCCCGCCAACTGCAAGCCCTCGATCCACGGGTGAGCATCGCCTGCAGCCGCGAAGCCGCCATCGCCGAAGCCGATGTGATCATGCTCTGCACCTCGTCCGCAGGACCTGTGATCGACCCGGCGACCTTGAGCAAACCGGCGCTGATCACCTCGATCAGCACCAATGCCCCACGCGCGCACGAAGTGCCGCCGCAGAGCCTCAACGACATGCAGGTGTTCTGCGACTATCGTCTGACCACACCGGGTTCGGCCGGCGAGATGCTGATCGCCACCGAACAACATGGCTGGGACAACAGCGCGATCATCGGTGACCTCGCGGACCTGCTCAGCGAAAAAGTGCAGCGTCCGGATTACAACCGTCACGTGTTCTTCCGCTCCATCGGTCTGGGCCTTGAAGACATCGCCCTGGCCAACGCCGTTTATCAATTGCAGCGCTGACACCGGAGATTTTCATGAGTCATGCAGATTTCATCATCATCGGCGGCGGGATTGCCGGCGCGTCCACCGGTTACTGGCTGTCGCAACATGGCAAGGTCGTGGTCCTGGAGCGCGAGTCGCATCCCGCCTATCACTCCACCGGGCGCTCCGCCGCACTGTTCACCGCTGCTTATGGCACCCCGCAGGTTCGGGCACTGACCCAGGCCAGCCGGGCATTTTTCGATAACCCGCCCAGTGGTTTCTGTGAACACCCGCTGCTCACCCCGCGCGGCGAAATGACCGTGGACTTCACCGGCGACGCCGCCGAGCTGAACAATCAGTACCTCAGCGCCAAGGCCACCGTGCCGGAGATGCAACTGCTCAGCGCGGAAGAAGCGTGCGTGCGACTGCCGATCTTGCGCCAGGAAAAAGTCCACGGTGCGATCTACGACCCGACCGCCAGCGACATCGACACCGATGCGCTGCACCAAGGCTATCTGCGCGGCATCCGTCGCAACAATGGGCAAGTCCTGACCGATTGCGAAGTGCTCGGACTGAACCAAGATGCCGACGGCGTCTGGCAAGTCCAGACCAACGGCCAGACTTTCAGCGCACCCATTGTGATCAACGCCGCAGGCGCCTGGGCTGACAAAATCGGTGCCCTGGCCGGCGCCCGGCCCCTGGGCCTGCAACCGAAGCGCCGCGCGGCGTTTATCTTCGCCGGCCCAGAAGGCGTCGACATTCACCACTGGCCGATGCTGGTCAGCCTCGACGAGTCGTTCTACATGAAGCCCGACGCCGGCATGTTCCTCGGCTCGCCTGCCAACGCCGACCCGGTCGAGCCGCACGACGTGCAGCCAGAAGAACTGGACATCGCCATGGGCATCTACCAGATCGAAGAAGCGACGACCCTGACCATCCGCCGCCCGACCCGCACCTGGGCCGGCCTGCGCAGTTTCGTCGCCGACGGTGATTTGCTGTCCGGGTTCGATCCGCAGGTGCCGGGGCTGTTCTGGGTCGCGGCCCAGGGCGGTTACGGTATCCAGACTTCGCCGGCGATGGGCCAGGCCAGCGCGGCGCTGGTGCGCGGTGAGTCGTTGCCCGAGCACCTCAAGCAGTTCGGTCTGTCCGCCGCGATGCTCTCCCCCGCCCGCCTGGCCTGACCGCCCCCGGATGACGCGCCCAACGGATTGCGGCACACTCGCAACGCCCCCGGACCACGGGGGCGTTGACGTTGCCTGGAGCTCCACAGTTATGACCGCCCCCGAACACACGCCCGAGCTGAATGACGCCGCCCTGGATAACTACCACGCCATCGCCGATGCCATCGCTACGCTGTTCTTTCCACATGCTGAAGTGGTGCTGCATGACCTACGCACGCAAAAGGTCGACTACATCGCCAACAACCTCTCGAAAAGGGTGATCGGCGACGAGTCGTCGCTGGAAGACATGCTCAGCGACGACGTCAGCGAACGGAACATCGGCCCGTACGAAAAGCTCAATTGGGACGGCCAGAAGATTCGCAGCCTGAGCACCGTGCTGCGCGACAGCGAAGGGCATCCGCTGGCAGTGCTGTGCATCAACCTGAATATTTCGCTGTTCGAGAACGCCAAGGCTGCGCTCGACCTGTTCCTCTCGCCGAGCAAACTGATTCCGCAACCGGACTCGCTGTTTCGCGATGACTGGCAGGAACGGATCAACACCTTCCTGCACGCCTGGCTGCGCGAGCGGCAACTGAGCTTGAACCTGCTGACCCGCGATCACAAACGCGAACTGGTGCTGGCGCTGCACGCCGAAGGCGCGTTCAAGGGCAAGAGCGCCTCAAACTATGTGGCCAATGTGCTGAACATGGGGCGGGCGACGGTGTACAAGCATTTGAAGGAATTGAAGGGCTGAAGCCGTGCAGCCTGCGATGGCAGGCTGCACATTTTTGAAACTCAGTCGCCGTAGATGTCCGACTTGAAGTACTTCTCGGAAATTTTCTGATACTCGCCACTGGCGCGAATGCCGTCGATGGCGGTGTTCAACTGGCTGACCAGTTCGGTGTTGCCCTTGCGCACCGCGATCCCGGCACCCTCGCCCACGTACTTCGGATCTTTCAGTTCCGGTCCGACAAACGCGTAACCCTTGCCCCGAGGCATCGACAGGAAGTCGGTCAGCGGAATGGTGTCTGCAAAAATCGCGTCGAGACGCCCGGCCGCCAGGTCCATGTAGATTTCTTCGTTGTTGCCATAGCGCTTGACGTTGATGCCCTTGGGCTCGAACACCTCCGTGGCGTAACGATCGGTGGTGGTCGCACGTTGCACGCCGACGGTCTTGCCCTTGAGGCTGGCGTATTGGTCATCAACCGTCGCGCCTTCCTTCATTACGAGCCGCGACGAGGTGAAATAGTACTTGTGGGTGAAGTCCACGGACTTCTTGCGGTCTTCATTGATGGTCATGGACGACAGCGCCATGTCGATTTTCTTCACTTTCAGGGAAGGAATCAGACCGTCGAACTCGCCCTCGACCCACACGCACTTGACCTGCATCTGCGCGCACAGGGCGTTGCCGATGTCGTAGTCGAAGCCGACGATTTCACCTTGGTCGGTCTTTGAGGCGAACGGCGGATAGGCCGCTTCAATACCGATGCGCAGGGTTTTCTCGGCGGCAAACACGCTGCTGCACGCCAACAGGCTCAGCGCCAGACCGGTGATGAGGGGGAGTTTCTTCATGTTCGTTCTCTCGCGGGTTGTTGTTGGTTTGGCAAGACAGAAGAAAGAGCTGAAACAGGGAAAAGCTTTATTTGTACTTGTAAATCCATACTGGACTTTTACGTACAAATCGTCAATTGGACAAACGCCATCGGCGTCAGCCGATGGTCGGGAGTCGAGGGGAGATTGACTGAGGAGAGGATTTACTGCTTCCAGCGATCCGCAGCGGCATGGTCGCTGTCACGACCTTCGACCCAGCGCGAGCCGTCGCTGGTGTTCTCTTTCTTCCAGAACGGCGCGCGGGTTTTCAGGTAATCCATGACGAAGGCGCAGGCGTCGAATGCCGCCTGACGATGGGCACTGGCGGCGCCGACGAACACGATCGGCTCACCCGGCTCCAGCGCGCCGATGCGGTGCAGCACTTCCAGCTTCAACAGCGGCCAGCGCTGTTCGGCCTCGACGGCGATCTTGCCCAGGGCCTTTTCGGTCATGCCCGGATAGTGCTCCAGAAACATTCCGGCAACATCGAGGCCATCGTTGAAGTCGCGCACGTAGCCGACAAAACTCACCACCGCGCCGACGCCGACATTGGCCGCGTGCATCGCGTTGACTTCAGCACCGGGATCGAACGCCGTGGACTGCACACGAATCGCCATGCCTCAGCCTCCGGTCACGGTGGGGAAAAACGCTACTTCGTCGCCATCGACCACCGGCTCGTCGAGCTGGCACAGGTCTTCGTTGCGCGCACACATCAAGTTCTGTTCGCTCAGCACCTCGGCGCCGTCACGCTTGGCGAGCAAGGCGCGTACGTCTTCCACCGTCGCGAATTCACCTTCGACCTTTACCGAATCCACACCCAGCGCCTCGCGGTAACGGGCAAAAAACTTCACGGTCAGGTTCATGGCTGCTCCGCCTGGAAATGCCCGCTCTTGCCGCCGACTTTCTCCAGCAGGCGCACGCTTTCGATGGTCATGCCGCGATCCACGGCCTTGCACATGTCGTAGATCGTCAGCGCGGCGACGCTGGCGGCGGTCAGCGCCTCCATCTCGACGCCGGTTTGCCCGGACAGTTTGCAACGAGCCACGATGCGCACCGCGTCGTCGCCTTCGGCGCTGAGCTCAACCTTGACGCCGGTCAGCATCAACGGATGGCACAAGGGAATCAGGTCACTGGTTTTCTTCGCCGCCTGAATGCCGGCGATGCGCGCCACGGCGAACACGTCGCCCTTGGGATGGCCGCCGCTAACGATCATCTGCAGGGTGTCGGGCAGCATGCGCACCAGCGCTTGGGCCGTCGCCTCGCGGAACGTCACGGCTTTTTCGGTGACGTCGACCATGTTGGCGCGACCTTGGGAATCGAGATGAGTCAGCACGGGATTACTCCTGATCAGGAGCGTCGATTGTAAACCTGAGGGTCAGAATTTCGCACACAAAAAACCGGGCGACTTTGCAGTCGCCCGGTTCCATTTGGCGGTTACAGGTGCGATTCGGCGTATTCGGCCAGAATCGAGCGAGGCACCCCTTGCAGGGTGATGTGCACACCGTTGGGGAAGTCTTTGAAACGTTCGGTCAGGTAAGTCAGCCCGGAACTGGTCGCGGACAGGTAAGGGGTGTCAATCTGTGCCAGGTTGCCCAGGCACACCACTTTGGAACCGGCGCCGGCCCGGGTGATGATGGTTTTCATCTGGTGCGGCGTGAGGTTCTGGCATTCGTCGATCAGGATCAGGCTCTGCTGGAAGCTGCGCCCGCGAATGTAGTTGAGCGATTTGAACTGCAACGGCACTTTGCTGAGGATGTAGTCGACGCTGCCATGGGTGTTTTCGTCATCCATGTGCAAGGCTTCGAGGTTGTCGGTGATGGCGCCCAGCCAAGGCTCCATTTTTTCCGCTTCGGTGCCGGGCAGGAAGCCGATTTCCTGGTCCAGGCCCTGCACGCTGCGGGTGGCGATGATGCGGCGATAACGCTTGCTGACCATGGTCTGCTCGATCGCAGCGGCCAGCGCCAGGATGGTCTTGCCGGAACCGGCGGCGCCGGACAGGTTGACCAGATGAATGTCTGGGTCGAGCAAGGCGTACAGCGCCAGGCTCTGATAGATGTCACGGGGCTTGAGGCCCCAGGCCTCTTGATGCAGCAGCGGTTCCTGGTGCAGATCGAGGATCAGCAGACGGTCTTCTTCAATCTCCTTGATCCAGCCGACAAAGCCCTGCTCATCGATGATGAACTCGTTGATGTGCACGGCCGGCAGGTTGTCGATCAGTTGCACCTGGTGCCAGGTGCGGCCATGGTCCTGACGGGTTTCGACCTTGCTCACGCGGTCCCAGAAGGAGCCGGTCATGTTGTGGTAGCCGTTGGGCAACAGGGACACGTCATCGACCAGTTGGTCGGTGCTGTAGTCCTCGGCGTCGATCCCGCAGGCTCGCGCCTTGAGGCGCATGTTGATGTCTTTGGTGACCAGCACCACCGGTTTCTTCGGATCGCGGGTGTGCAGATCGATCAACTGGTTGATGATTTTGTTGTCGTTCAGGTGCTCGGGCAGAATCAGGTTCGATTCGGCCTGTTTGCTCATCAGAATTGACAGCAACCCCTTCGGCCCGCTCTTTCCGCGCTGGATCGGCACCCCTTGCTCGACGTCTTCGGGCGAGGCATCGCCCAGCGTCTTGTCGATCAGCCGGATGGCCTGGCGGCATTCGGCGGCCACGCTGTGATGCCCGCTCTTGAGCTTGTCCAGCTCTTCAAGCACGGTCATCGGGATCGCGACGTGGTGTTCTTCGAAATTCAGCAGGGCGTTTGGATCGTGAATCAGTACGTTGGTATCGAGTACATAAAGGATTGGCTGGTTGGAGGAAGGGCTACGTCCGTGATCATCCATACTCGGTCACCTTTGTGGGAGCCATTCGACGCAATACCTGGACGGTACTGCGCCTCGAAGTGACTGCCGAATCCACCTGCGAAGCTTTTGTTCGGAATAGCAGGTGAATTGCACACAAAATGGGTCTTGGAAGACGCCACCTGTGTTGCAGGTTTCGGCTGTCTGACTTCGTAATACTCCAAAACCCGTGACAGAAAAAAGCACTTTGACGCTTTTTTGAAGTTTATTTTGCAAAGTGACGAAAAGCCCTTGGCGGACCGCCGCGCCCCCGTTAGAGTCGGAAGTCCGCCTGCATCGAATCCTGCAAAAAACTCACCCCAAGCCCAATGTTTCCGGGCTCTTGCCGTTTGTCAGCGAAAAGCGTCCTGACAGTCTTCCCAGCCGATGCCGCTTTGCGCGGTTTGCGTGATCAGCCAAGGCAACGCGGTCTTCACCGCGTCCTGCTTCATGTTGAAATTGATCACCCCATGCCGCCACAACAGCATCAGGGTCAGCACCCGCTGCGCGCTGGGATTGCCCTTGAGCTTGCCGGCGCCGTCCTGGGCATCGATGTCCCACAACGCCACTTGCAGGCCCTGATTGCGCAAGAAACTGCCGGCATCACTGCGGCGCTGGCCATCCGGTGGGCGGAACAAAGGCACGTAGTTTTCCGGCAGCTTGTTCTTCACCAGATCGCTGCTGCGGCGTACCGAGTCCTGCCAGTCCTGCCAGTGGCTGTGGGAGCGGAACTCCCAGCCCTGAACCCCCACGCAGAGTTTCGAGAATTCCGCTTGCAGGTTATTCACCGAGCGATCCGCCAGTCGCGCCTGCACATCCTTGCCCAGCAAAAAGAAGGTGCCGCTCAGACTGGATTTGCGCAGGTAATCGGCGATCCAGTGGGTATTGTCCGGCTGAAGGTTCGCGGCGCTGTCGAAACTCAACAGGAACAACCGGTCGTGCATCTCGTCGCCGTTGCGCTCGTAGTCGCCGAAATGATCGACTTCGCTGGTGGTCTGCGGCGACAGCGCCGCCTTGCGCATCAGTTCATCCAGATACTGCAGATGAAAGATCCGGCTCGGCTCTGCCCACTTGGTGTAATAGCTTTCGTCGCTGACCACGAACTTGGTCGCCTGCTCGCGCAGGGTCGGCAGGTCTTCGACGAGGAAGCAGAACGAGGCGTCCTGATCGCAACTCTGCTGGGCGAAGTTGTAGTTGGTCAGCAGCCGTTGCCACAGGCGAGCGCGCAGGTTGTTGATCGCCTCCAGATTGACCGTGCGCAGCCCCAGACGCTGGGCCAGCGCGGCCTCATCCAGCGCTTCGCTGCCCAGCAGGCCCCGGGCGAACATCAGGATTTCCGCCCGCGAGGCGACGTCGAACAGGGTCGGGTTGTCGAGTTTCTCCGGCCAGGTGCTGCGATCGAGCGTGGCAATATCGCCCGGCGCCGCAACGGCCCCGAAGCTCAACAACCACACAGTAAATAAAAGAACAATGCGCAAAGGGGTGTCTCCATAACAAAACCCGCGCGGCACTATAGCCGATCCGGCCCGCAAACCGCCGATCACCTATGGACTCGATAGCTGGAGTCATCCGCCTCAACCCCCTAGAATCGCCCCCACGATTAAAGGAGACGACTTCATGCTGATGGTGATTTCCCCCGCCAAGACCCTCGATTACGAAACACCGCCGGCGACCCAGCGCTTCACCCAGCCGCAATACCTCGACCATTCCCAAGAGCTGATCCAACAGTTGCGTGAGCTGACGCCTGCACAGATCAGCGAACTGATGCACGTCTCCGACAAGATCGGTGGCCTCAACGCCGCGCGTTTCGGCAGCTGGACGCCGGCGTTCACTCCCGAGAACGCCAAACAGGCGCTGCTGGCCTTCAAGGGCGACGTCTACACCGGACTCGATGCCCAGTCGTTCAGCGAAGCCGATTTTGACTACGCGCAACAGCACCTGCGCATGCTCTCCGGCCTCTACGGCCTGCTGCGCCCGCTCGACCTGATGCAGCCATATCGCCTGGAAATGGGCACCAAACTGGCCAACGTCCGCGGCAAGGACTTGTACGCGTTCTGGGGCACGCGCATCAGCGAATGGCTGAACGAAGCGCTGGCCGACCAGGGCGATGACGTGCTGCTGAACCTGGCGTCCAATGAGTACTTCTCGGCGGTCAAGCGCACGGCCCTGAACGCGCGGATCATCAACACCGAGTTCAAGGACCTGAAAAACGGCCAGTACAAGATCATCAGTTTTTACGCCAAAAAGGCTCGAGGCCTGATGAGCCGCTTCGTCATCCAGGAACGCATCAACGATCCGGCGGCCCTCAAACAGTTCGATGTGCAGGGTTATCGCTACAGCGCCGAACAATCGAAACCGGACAATCTGGTGTTTCTGCGCGATCACACACCCGAATAAAGCATGCCCATTGCACGACTCTTTATATAAAGAGTCGTGCACCTCGCACGACGTCAAAAAAACCTCCCGCCTTTTCGCCGACTTATTGGCGCCATAAAAACATCACCCCCATTTCTATCTTTTCTTTCACTCGACAGTTGTCATTTTTTTCAGTAGTGGCACCTGAAATTTTTCCGGGTAGTGGCACAAAACCATCTAACGCGATTATCTACCTATTAATAAAGGGCGAAATGGAAAGTGCTATCAATATGAGAGCAGTGCCATCTTTCTCAATATTTCAAAAAATTTCAGATTTCGCGATGAGCGGACAGGAACTATGTCCAAATGCATAGCTCATACCACCGGTAACGATTCTCGCCGAATATGTACGAGATAACTTACGCAGAGATCAAAACCATGTAACCAAGTTGTCACAGCAACTTGCCTGAATGGACAACAACTCTGAACAACTAGCGAAGGACAGGAGATACGCACCATCAATATCCCCTACAAGGCCAAGGCCGCGCCCTTATAAACGTGCTCGCCTGAGCACCCAACCGCCCGATCTACAGGCCTGCGCCTGACATCGGGCGCGCAATACAAGATTGCACAAGAGTCCTCTTGCCAGAGGATCCGCTGCATAACAGGGCATGTCACAACAATAAGGCCTGGTTGCGCACATCTTGAGTGCACTTATTTAGACACTCGAAACTTAGTATGCCTGCACACGGCATTGTGACGCCTGCAAGTCACACTTTCGAGTGCACTAAGACCGCTGAACACCATTAACTCCGGCCTTCTAACGGCCTGATATATACAGAGGTAATTGCGATGCGCATCAGCATATTTGGTTTGGGTTACGTCGGCGCAGTGTGTGCCGGTTGCCTGTCTGCACGGGGCCATGACGTGGTTGGCGTCGATGTTGCCAAAGACAAGATCGACATGATCAATGCTGGCAAATCCCCCATTGTCGAACCGGGCCTGGGCGAGTTGCTGGCGCAAGGGATCGAGACCGGCCGTCTGCGCGGTACGACCAATTTCGCCGAGGCGATTCGTGACACCGATTTGTCGATGATTTGCGTCGGCACGCCGAGCAAAAAGAACGGCGACCTGGAACTGAACTACATCGAAGCGGTATGCCGCGAGATCGGTTTTGTCCTGCGTGAAAAATCCACCCGTCACACCATCGTCGTGCGCAGCACGGTGCTGCCGGGCACCGTCGCCAACGTGGTGATTCCGATCCTCGAAGACTGCTCCGGCAAAAAAGCTGGCGTTGATTTCGGTGTAGCCGTGAACCCAGAGTTCCTGCGTGAATCCACCGCGATCGCCGACTACGACCTGCCACCGATGACCGTCATCGGCGAGTTCGACAAGGCCTCGGGTGACGTTCTGCAATCGCTGTACGAAGAACTCGACGCACCGATCATCCGCAAGGACATCGCCGTCGCCGAGATGATCAAGTACACCTGCAACGTCTGGCACGCGACCAAAGTGACCTTCGCCAACGAAATCGGCAACATCGCCAAAGCAGTGGGCGTCGATGGCCGCGAAGTGATGGACGTGGTCTGCCAGGACAAGACCCTCAACCTGTCCCAGTACTACATGCGTCCGGGCTTTGCCTTCGGCGGCTCGTGCCTGCCGAAAGACGTGCGTGCCCTGACCTACCGCGCCGGCTCGCTGGATGTGGAGGCGCCGCTGCTCAACTCACTGATGCGCAGCAACGAATCGCAAGTGCAGAACGCCTTCGACATCGTTGAAAGCCACGACAAACGCAAAGTCGCCCTGCTCGGCCTGAGCTTCAAGGCCGGTACCGACGACCTGCGCGAAAGCCCGCTGGTGGAACTGGCCGAGATGCTGATCGGCAAGGGTTACGACCTGAGCATCTACGACAGCAACGTCCAGTACGCCCGCGTCCACGGCGCGAACAAGGACTACATCGAGTCGAAGATCCCCCACGTTTCGTCCCTGCTCAATGCGGACTTCGACTCGGTGATCGACAACTCCGACGTGATCATCCTCGGCAACCGCGATGAGAAGTTCCGCGCGCTGGCCCAGCAGGCACCGCACGGTAAACAGGTCATCGACCTGGTCGGTTTCATGGCCAAAACCACCGATGCCGGCTCCCGCACCGAAGGTATCTGCTGGTAACGCAGCAGCACGCTTCGAGCTTCAAGCCGCACGCCGTGAATCGGCAGGCGGCTTGAAGCCCCCATCACCTTCGGATGACGGTCATGTCCAAGCTCAAACATTTTTTTCTGCAATCCGCCGGCTGGCTTTTGTTTCTGAGCCTGCTGATGGGCCTGGCCCTGATGCTGCCTACGTCCACGTTCGACTCCGAGTCGAAGGACTTCATTTTCCTGATTGGCGCCGTGGGTATCTGGCGCTATTCGATGGGTGCCACGCACTTTGTGCGCGGCATGATTTTTCTCTACATCGTCTACCCACACCTGCGACGCAAAGTGCGCAAGCTGGGTAAATCGGCGGACCCGTCCCATGTGTTTCTGATGGTCACCAGTTTCCGCATCGACGCGTTGACCACCGCACAGGTCTACAGCTCGGTGATCCGCGAAGCCATCGACTGCGAACTGCCGACCACCGTGGTCTGCTCCATCGTCGAAATGTCCGATGAACTGCTGGTCAAGGCGCTGTGGACGCGGATGAATCCGCCAGAGCGCGTGAAGCTCGACTTCGTGCGCATTCCCGGCACCGGTAAACGCGACGGCCTGGCTTATGGTTTTCGCGCGATCTCCCGCCACCTGCCCGACGACCGCGCCGTGGTCGCCGTGATCGACGGCGACACCGTGCTCGGTGAAGGCACCGTGCGCAAGACCGTGCCGTGGTTCCAGCTGTTCGGCAACGTCGGCGGCCTGACCACCAACGAATTCTGTGAAGTGCGCGGCGGCTACATCATGAGCGAATGGCACAAGCTGCGTTTCGCCCAGCGCCACATCAACATGTGCTCGATGGCCCTGTCCAAGCGCGTGCTGACCATGACTGGGCGCATGTCGGTGTTCCGCGCCACCGTGGTCACCAACCCGGAATTTATCGCCGACGTCGAAAGCGACTCGCTGCAACACTGGCGTCTGGGCCGTTTCAAGTTTTTGACCGGCGACGACAAGTCGAGCTGGTTCAGCCTGATGCGCCTGGGCTACGACACCTTCTACGTGCCGGACGCCGCAATCAACACCGTTGAACACCCGCCGGAAAAAAGCTTCATCAAGGCCAGTCGCAAACTGATGTTTCGCTGGTACGGCAACAACCTGCGGCAGAACTCGCGAGCCCTGGGCCTGGGTGTGAAACGCCTCGGCGCCTTCACCTCGGTGGTGCTGTTCGACCAACGCGTATCGATGTGGACCTCACTGCTGGGCCTGACCGTCGCGATCATCGCCAGCTTCAAATACGGCGGCGCGTTCATCCTCGCGTACCTGCTGTGGATCGGCATCACCCGCATGATTCTGACACTGCTGCTGTCGTGCTCCGGCCACCGTATCGGCCCAGCCTACCCGGTGATTCTCTATTACAACCAGATCGTCGGCGCGCTGGTGAAGATCTACGTGTTCTTCCGCCTCGACCAACAATCCTGGACTCGCCAGCCCACTTCCCTGACCCGTGACCTCGCCAGCTTTCAACGTTGGTTCAACACCTGGTCGTCTCGGACCATGACCTTCTCCGCCGGCAGCATTTTCGTCGCCGTGCTGCTGATGATGGTCTGACCCGCCCCTCTTGAATTAACAAGGAAATCGCCCCTATGAATACCGCCGTCAACGCCAACGTAGTGCATGAATCCGAAGCCCAGCGCCAGCACGCCCGGGTGAAAATCCCGGCCAAGCTGCGATTCTTCGGTCCCGACCGGACACCGGTCGAAGCACGAGTCATCGATCTGTCTGCCGGTGGTCTGGCGTTCAATGCCGGTCAGTTGCCGCTGACCATTGGCGAGGTGCGCAAGGCACGTCTGCAATTCGTCATCGACAACCTCGGCATCGCCATGGACGTGGAACTGCAAGTGCGTTCCTACGATCGCCAGACCGGCCGCGCCGGCTGCCAGTTCCAGAACCTCGAACCGCAGGACATTTCCACCCTGCGCCACCTGATTACTTCGCACCTGGCCGGCGACATCGTCAGCATCGGCGAAGTGCTGGCGACCCTGCAGCGCGACAATTTCACCAAGGCGCGCAAAACCAAGGACAGCGGCCACGGCATGACCCCGTTCGGGCGCCTGAAAGCCGTGACCTTCAGCGCCGGCATTTTCGCGATCGGCCTCGTGGCAGCGGGTTTCGTTTTCAAATCGGTGTACAGCATGTACTTCGTCAGCCATGCCCAGGCCGGTCTGGTCAGCGTGCCGGGCATGAACATCACCATGCCGCGCGACGGCACCGTGCAGAGCCTGGTGAAGTCCGACGGCGTTGCCGCCAAAGGCGCACCGCTGGCGACTTTCAGCACCAGCATGCTCGACGTGCTCAAGGGCCATCTGGACGAAGATCAACTGCAACCGGCCAAGGTTGAAGAACTGTTCGGCAAGCAAATGACCGGCACCCTGACCTCGCCGTGCGATTGCACCGTTGCCCAGCAACTGGTGACTGACGGTCAGTACGCGAGCAAGGGCGACGTGATCTTCACCCTGGTACCACGCAACACCCAGGCCACCGTCGATGCACGCTTCTCCTATCGCCAGTTCGGCGACGTGCGCCCGGGTACACCGGTGAGCTTCCAGATTGCCGGCGAAGACAAGACCCGCACCGGCAAGATCGTCAGCAGCACCAGTCTGAAAAGCGCCGACCTGTCCTCCGACATCCGCGTACAGATCCAGCCCGACGAGCCGCTGGACAGCAGCTTCGCCGGCCGCCCGGTGGAAGTGAACAGCGACCGTGGTCCGAACCTGAACTGGTTGATCGACAAAGCCATGGCTGCCGGTCTTTAAGTCGAGGACATGCCCGTGACGAGCCCTATCAGAATCCTGCCGGTTCCGCTGACCCTGGCCATGGCAATTGCCCTGGCCGGTTGCGCCGGCCTGCCCGACCAACGTCTGGCCAACGAAGCGCTGAAGCGCGGTGACACCGCGACCGCCGCGCAGAACTACCGTGCGCTGGCCGATCTGGGTTACAGCGAAGCTCAGGTTGGTCTCGCCGACATCCAGGTCGACAGTCGCGACCCTGCGCAGATCAAACAGGCCGAGGCGACCTATCGCGCAGCCGCTGATGTGTCGCCGCGCGCCCAGGCCCGACTCGGTCGTTTGCTGGTGGCCAAGCCCGGCTCCACCGAAGCCGAGCATCACGAAGCCGAAACCCTGCTGAAGAAAGCCGCCGCCAATGGCGAAGGCAATACGTTGATCCCGCTGGCGATGCTGTACCTGCAATACCCGCACAGTTTCCCGAACATCAACGCCCAGCAGCAGATCGATCAGTGGCGCAAATCCGGTTACCCGGAAGCGGGTCTGGCGCAGGTGCTGCTGTATCGCACCCAGGGCACTTACGACCAGCATCTGGATGACGTGGAAAAGATCTGCAAGGCCGCGTTGCACACCACCGACATCTGCTACGTCGAACTGGCCACGGTCTATCAGAAACGTGCCCAACCGGACCAGCAGGCCGAGCTGATCAAGCAACTGCAGGCCGGTTACAGCCGTGGCAGCGTCACGGCCCAGCGCGTGGACTCCGTTGCCCGTGTGCTCGCCGATTCGACCCTCGGCAAGACCGACGAAAAGACTGCGCAATCGCTGCTCGAACCGATCGCTCCGGGCTACCCGGCCTCGTGGGTGACGCTGGCGCAACTGCTCTACGACTTCCCGGAACTGGGCGATGTCGATCAGATGATGAAGTACCTGGACAACGGCCGCGCCGCCGATCAGCCCCGCGCCGAGCTGTTGCTGGGCAAGCTCTACTACGAAGGCAAACTGGTGCCGGCCGACGCGAAAGTCGCCGAGGAGCATTTCCAGAAAGCCGTTGGCCGCGAAGTTGCCGCTGACTACTACCTCGGCCAGATCTACCGCCGCGGCTACCTGGGCAAGGTCTATCCGCAAAAGGCTCTCGACCATCTGCTGACCGCTGCGCGCAACGGCCAGAACAGCGCCGACTTCGCCATCGCCCAGCTGTTTTCCCAAGGCAAGGGCACCCGGCCTGACCCACTCAATGCCTATGTGTTCAGCCAGTTGGCCAAGGCCCAGAACACGCCGCAAGCCGATGAACTGGCGACCACCCTCGCGGCGCAATTGCCGCCTGAGCGCCTGGCCGAAGCCCAGCGCCTGTTGCAACAGGAACAGGCCAGCCGTGGTGCCCTGAATCAGAACACGCTGCAACTGCACGCCCTGCAAGAAGAAGACGGCGAGGAAAAATTATGAAGTTGAATCCATTCGTGAAGGCCGGCATTGGCCTTTCGTTCGCGCTGATCTGGTCTTGCCCGACACTGGCCGCGATCACTGAAACCAAGAACTTCGGCCTCGAAGTGAAAATCACCGGCCAGTCCGAAGACGACCGCGATCTCGGCACCGCGCCCGGTGGCGACGTCAACGGTGTCGGCCTGGATCTGCGCCCATGGATCTACGGCGAAAGCGGCGCGTGGAGTGCCTACGCCATGGGCCAGGCCGTGACCTCGACCGACATCATCGAGACCGACACCCTGCAACAGTCCGACGGTACCGAAACCACCGACAGCGGTGATCGCAAGACCAAGAAGAACTACCTGGCGATGCGCGAGTTCTGGGTCGGCTACAGCGGCCTGACGCCTTACCCCGGCGAAATCCTCAAGTTCGGTCGCCAGCGCCTGCGCAACGACGACGGCCAGTGGCGCGACACCAATATCGAAGCGCTGAACTGGACCTTCGACACCACCCTGCTGCGCGCCAACGCCGGTGTCGCCGAACGCTTCAGCGAATACCGCACCGACCTCAAGGAGCTGGCGCCGAAAGACAAGGATCGCCTGCATGCTTACGCCGATGCGGCGTATCAGTGGACACCGGGCAACTGGGTTGGCATTCGCGGCCATCACACCCACGATAACGGCAAACTCGATTACGCCGAACCGGGCGTGCCCCGCGACACCCTCGACAAAACCCAGAACGGCGACATCAGCTGGCTCGGCCTGACCGCCGACAGCGACGCCTACAACTGGCGCAACACCAACACCGTCAACTACTGGGGCAGCATCACCGGCATGAGCGGCGACCGCGACACGGTCAACCCGCTGAACGCCGATGGCAGCCGTCCGGCACAAGCCAAACGCAGCGAAGACATCAACGGCTGGGCCACCGACATCGGCGTGCGCCTGCGCCTCGATCCGCAATGGCAAGTCGGTGCGGCTTATGCCCGCGCCAGCGCCGATTACCAACAGAACGGCCTGGAAAGCAACCGCTCGAACTACACCGGTACGCGCTCGCGGGTGCACCGTTTCGGTGAAGCGTTCCGTGGCGAAATGAACAACATGCAGACCGCCACTTTGTTCGGTTCCTGGATGCTCAACGACCAGTACGACGCCAGCCTGATCTACCACAAGTTCTGGCGCGTGGACGGCAACAAACCGGTGGGCAGCAACGGCATCAACGCTGTGGAAAACAACACCGACGACGTGACCGGCGCAATCCTCTCCAGCACCTCGCTGCCCCTGCAGGACGGCAACAAGGATCTGGGCCAGGAAATGGATCTGGTGGTCACCAAGTACTTCAAGCAAGGCCTGCTGCCGGCGGCGTTGAGCCAGTCGATCGACGAGCCTTCGGCGCTGGTGCGTTTGCGTGGCGGCGTGTTCAAGCCGGGTGACGCCTATGGCAGCCAGGTCGATTCGTACATGCACCGCGCGTTCATCGACGTGATCTGGCGCTTCTGATGCAAACCGCGAAGGGAGTGCCCGACATGAACAACCCAAGGAAAGGCTCGCTCAGCCTGTTGGCCGGCGCGATGCTGCTGGCCTCGACTGGCGCCTTCGCCACGGTCGAACCGGCGGCCTCTCAGCCAGGCAAGCCGGTCACCATCGCCAAGGAGCTGCAACAGGCCAAGACCTACACCGTCAGCAGCGCACCAACTGAAGCGCTGGAGCTGGCCAAGCCGAAACTGCCCGACCTCTCCGGCTTCACCGCCGAGGCCGCTGCCGCGAAAATCGTGCGCAGCAAACCGGGCAAGATCAGCGTGCGCCGGATGATGCAGGAAGACGCCCTGAAGGACTTCATCGGCGGCGACAACAAGATGGCCGAATGGGTGGTGCGTCAGCACGGCATCCCGCAGGCGATCTTCGTCGACGACGGTTACATGAACCTGAAGGAGCTGGCGCAGAAACTGCCCAAGCAGTACTTCAGCGAAACCTCGCCGGGCGTGTACCTGGCCAAGTTGCCAATCGTCGTGGGCCGCAAAGGCATCCTCGAAATCGACGGCCAGACCCAGGAATTGCGCCTGTCCCAGGAGGCCGGTTCGTTCCTGGTCAACGACGGCCAGTTGTTCGTGCGTGACACCAAGGTCACCGGCTGGCGCGAGAAGGACAACGGTCCGGCGACCTTCCGTTCGCCGAAGGAATTCCGCCCGTTCCTGCTGGCCTGGGGCGGCACCGAGACCTACATCGTCAACAGCAAGATGGCCAGCTTCGGCTACGCCAACAGTAAGTCCTACGGCGTGAGTATTTCCCAGTACACACCGAACATGGCCAAGGTGCTCAAGCGTCCCGAGCCGACCGGCTGGATCGTCGGTTCCGAGTTCTCGGACATGTGGTACGGCTTCTACTGCTACGAGACCCGCGACTTCGTGGTCAAGGGCAACACCTACAAGGACAACATCGTCTACGGCATCGACCCCCACGACCGTTCCCACGGCCTGATCATTGCCGAGAACACCGTCCATGGGACGAAGAAGAAGCACGGGATCATCATTTCCCGTGAGGTGAACGACAGCTTCATCTTCAACAACAAGAGCTTCGACAACCACCTCTCCGGGCTGGTGATCGACCGTAACAGCGTGAACAACATCGTCGCCTATAACGAGATCTACAAGAACCACACCGATGGCATCACGCTCTACGAGTCCGCCGACAACCTGCTGTGGGGCAACAAAGTCATCAGCAACAAGCGCCACGGCATCCGCATTCGTAACAGCGTGAACATCCGCCTTTACGAAAATATCGCCATGGCCAACGGCCTGACCGGCGTCTACGGCCACATCAAGGACCTGACCGACACCGACCGCGACATCAAGCTCGACCCGTTCGACGCCCAGGTTTCGCTGATCGTGGTCGGCGGCGAACTGGCGGCCAACGGCAGCGGCCCGATGGCCATCGACTCGCCGCTGAGCGTCGAGCTGTACCGCGTGTCGATGCTGGCGCCGACCAAATCCAGCGGCATCAGCTTCAACGGCGTCCTTGGTGATCGCCAGGATGAAATTCTCGATCTGCTGGTGCGCCAGCAGAAAGCCGTGCTGATCGACCCCGTCGAACGCCAGACCGAAATGCGGGACTGAGGATAATTTTATGCACCCACACCTGATCAAATTACTCAGCCTGTCGGCCCTGACCGTGGGCATTCTGGCGGCCAGCAATGGCGCCCGCGCAGATGAAGTCCAGCCGCCGAAATTCACGGCCGAACCTTGCTGCAGCCTGTGCCCCGCCGCCCATGACGCAAAGAACTACACCACGCGTTACCAGCAGAACTTCACCACGCTGGTGCAGGCCCAGGGCGACTGGTTGTTCCGGACCCAGGAAGACCTGCGTACCGAGTTCAACACTACCCCGGCCGGCTACAAACGCCTGCAACAGTTGCACGATGCGTTCAAGGCCAAGGGCGTCGAACTGGTGATCGTTTACCAGCCAACCCGTGGCCTGGTGAACCGCAACAAGCTCAACCCGGCGGAAAAAGCCGCGTTCGATTACGAGAAAGCGCTGGGCAACTACAAGACCATGCTCGGCCGGTTCGCGCAGATGGGTTACGTGGTGCCGGATCTGTCGCCGCTGACCAACGAATCGCTGCCCGACACCCTGCCCGCCCACGACTTCTACTTCCGTGGCGACCAGCACTGGACGCCGTACGGTGCGCAGCGCACGGCGAAAATCGTCGCCGAGAAGGTCAAGCAGATTCCGGCCTTCGCCGACATTCCCAAGCGTGAATTCGAGACCAAACGTTCGGGGCGCATGGGCAAGACCGGCACCCTGCACAACATGGCCGGGCAATTGTGCGGTACCAGTTACGCGATCCAGTACATGGACCAGTTCACCACTGAGCCGAAAGGCGAAGCCGGTGACGGCGATCTGTTCGGCGATTCCGGGAATCCGCAGATCACCCTGGTCGGCACTTCGCATAGCGGCAAGAACTACAACTTCGCCGGCTTCCTCGAAGAAGCCATCGGCGCCGACATTCTCAACGTCGCCTTCCCCGGCGGCGGTCTGGAAGGATCGATGTTGCAGTACCTGGGCAGCGACGAATTCCAGAAGACGCCGCCGAAAATTCTCATCTGGGAATTCTCGCCGCTGTATCGCCTCGACCAGGAAACCATCTACCGCCAGATGATGGCGCTGCTGGATAACGGTTGCGAAGGCAAGGAAACCCAGATGTCCGCCAGCACCACGCTCAAGCCCGGCGGCAAACAGGAACTGCTGGTCAACAGCAAGAACCTGAACCTGCAGAACAGCGGCCATCAGGTCGACATCCGCTTCGCCGACCCCTCGGTGAAAAAACTGCAAGCCACCCTCTGGTACATGAACGGTCGCCACGAGGACATCAAGATCGAGAAACCGGAAACCTCCGACACCGACGGTCGTTTCGCCTTTGAGTTGCGCACGGACGAAGACTGGGCCTCGCAGAACCTGCTGGCCGTCGAAGTCCAGGGCCCGGATGCGGGCACCGCGCCACAGAAAGTCGAAGCGAAAATCTGCAAACGCAACGTATTCCCGGGCGCTGGGCAACAAACCGCTCAGGTCGGGCAATGAGGTCTGCCATGCGAAACCGAACGATCAAACATCTGCTTGCGCCATCCCTGCTGACCTTGGCGATATTCGCCGGGGCCACTCAGGCCGCCGCGCCACTGCGTCCGCCTCAGGGCTACTTCGCCGCCGTGGATAAATTCAAGACCGGCGACAAGAGCGAAGGCTGCGACGCGATGCCGACGCCGTACACCGGGCCGCTGCAATTTCGCAGCAAGTACGAAGGCTCGGACAAGGCCCGCGCGACGCTGAACGTGCAGTCGGAAAAAGCCTTCCGCGACACCACCAAAGACATCACCACCCTGGAGCGCGGCACCGCCAAGCGCGTCATGCAGTTCATGCGCGACGGTCGCCCGGAACAGCTCGATTGCACACTGAACTGGCTGGTTAATTGGGCCCGGGCGGATGCATTGATGTCGAAGGACTTCAACCACACCGGCAAGTCGATGCGCAAATGGGCGCTGGGCAGCATGGCCTCGTCGTACATTCGCCTGAAGTTCTCCAACTCCCATCCGCTGGCCCAGCACCAGCAGGAAGCGCAGTTGATCGAGGCCTGGTTCAGCAAATTGGCCGATCAGGTGGTCAGCGACTGGGACAACCTGCCGCTGGAAAAAACCAACAACCACTCGTACTGGGCCGCCTGGTCGGTAATGGCGACGTCCATCGCTACCAACCGCCGCGACCTGTTCGACTGGGCGGTCAAGGAATACAAGGTCGGCGCCAATCAGATCGACGCCGACGGCTACCTGCCGAACGAACTCAAGCGCCAGCAACGCGCCCTCGCCTACCACAACTACGCCCTGCCGCCGCTGGCGATGATTGCCAGTTTCGCCCAGGTCAATGGTGTGGATCTGCGTCAGGAAAACAATGGCGCGCTGAAACGCCTGGGTGACCGGGTGCTGGCCGGGGTGAAAGACCCGGATCAGTTCGAAGCAAAGAACGGCAAGAAACAGGACATGACCGATTTGAAAGAGGACATGAAATTCGCCTGGCTTGAGCCGTTCTGCACGCTCTACACCTGTTCGCCGGATGTGCTGGAGAAGAAGCACGGCATGCAGCCGTTCAAGACCTTCCGCCTCGGTGGAGATCTGACCAAGGTCTACGACCCCTCCCATGAGAAGGGCAACAAGGGCAGTTGATCGCTGATCGTTTCACCCCTCCAATTCCACGGGGGGGTTGGGGGGGCTTTGGCCCTTGACTGTTGGTTCAAACATGGAGAGATCGGGATGGTATTTTCATCCAACGTGTTCCTGTTTCTGTTCTTGCCGATCTTTCTCGGCTTGTACTACCTGAGCGGGCAACGCTATCGCAACCTGCTGCTGCTGATCGCCAGCTACGTGTTCTACGCGTGGTGGCGGGTGGACTTCCTGGCGCTGTTCGCCGGTGTCACGCTGTGGAACTACTGGATCGGCCTGAAAGTCGGCGCCGCCGGTGTGCGCACCAAACCGGCCCAGCGCTGGCTGCTGCTCGGCGTGGCGGTGGACCTGTGCATCCTCGGCTACTTCAAGTACGCCAACTTCGGCGTGGACAGCATCAACGCGATCATGACCTCGTTCGGTCTCGAGCCGTTCATCCTGACCCACGTGCTGTTGCCGATCGGGATCTCGTTCTACATCTTCGAGTCGATCAGCTACATCATCGACGTCTACCGTGGCGACACCCCGGCCACCCGCAACCTGATCGACTTCGCAGCGTTCGTGGCGATCTTCCCGCACCTGATCGCCGGTCCCGTGCTGCGTTTCCGTGACCTGGCAGACCAGTTCAACAACCGCACCCACACCCTCGACAAATTCTCCGAGGGCTGCACGCGGTTCATGCAGGGTTTCATCAAGAAGGTGTTCATCGCCGACACCCTGGCCGTGGTCGCCGACCATTGCTTCGCCCTACAGAACCCGACCACGGGCGATGCCTGGCTCGGCGCGTTGGCCTACACCGCGCAGCTGTATTTCGACTTCTCCGGTTACAGCGACATGGCCATCGGCCTGGGCCTGATGATGGGTTTCCGCTTCATGGAAAACTTCAAGCAGCCGTACATCAGCCAGTCGATCACCGAGTTCTGGCGCCGCTGGCACATCAGCTTGTCGACCTGGCTGCGTGACTACCTCTACATCACCCTCGGCGGCAATCGCAAAGGTACGCTGATGACCTATCGCAACCTGTTCCTGACCATGCTGCTCGGTGGTCTGTGGCACGGCGCGAACATCACCTACATCGTCTGGGGTGCGTGGCACGGCATGTGGCTGGCGATCGAGAAAATGCTCGGTCTCAACACTTCGCCGCGCAGCCTTAACCCGATCCGCTGGGCGCTGACTTTCCTGCTGGTGGTCATGGGCTGGGTGATCTTCCGCGCAGAAAACCTGCACGTTGCCGGTCGCATGTACGGCGCCATGTTCAGCTTCGGCGACTGGTCGCTGTCGGAACTCAACCAGGCCAGCCTCACCGGTCTGCAAGTCGCAACTCTGGTGGTGGCTTACGTGACGCTGGCGTTCTTCGGCCTGCGTGATCTGTACACCAACCAGCCTCCGGTAAAGACCAAACCTGCGGTCAACATCGAAAGCGACGGCCCTGCCGGTGCGCAACCGGGCCTGATCAAGGCAGCGCCTGGCGAAAACCCGGCGAACATCCACGAGCCTGGCTACACCGTCGGCGTCGACGCCCAGGTGCAACCGGCGTACCGGACGGCGGACTGGTCGCGCTACGTGATGCGCGGGCTGATCCTGCTGCTGTTCATCGCCTCGATTCTCAAACTCTCGGCGCAAAGCTTCTCGCCGTTCCTTTACTTCCAGTTCTGAGGGATCTGACATGACCCGCTCATTACGCATCTTCTATATCGCGCTGTTTCTGGTGACCCTGCTGGTGCTTGGTCTGTGGTCGGTGCGCAGCTTCTTCGGCTTCAGCACCAACGCCGATGCGACGGTGCTCAACGGCCGCTGGACCAAAGCCGTGGAAACCCACTACGACGATGAATTCCCGATCAAGCGCCTGGGCACCAATCTTTGGGCCGCGCTGGATTTCAAACTGTTCAACGAAGGTCGTCCGGGCGTGGTGCTCGGTCGCGATCAGTGGTTGTACAGCGATGAGGAATTCAACCCGATCGTCAACGAAGAGCTGAACCTTCAAGGCAACTATGCGCTGGTCGAAGGCGTGCGCCAGACCCTGAAAGAGAAAGGCGTGAAACTGGTGATGGCGATCGTCCCGGCCAAGGTCCGCCTGTACCCGGAACACTTGGGTGAAGTGAAACCGGCGAGCATCCACGCCAACCTGTATCAGGACTTCCATGCCCGTGTCGCGGCGGACAAGATCCTCGCCCCCGACCTGCTCGGTCCGCTGCAAAAAGCCAAGCAGAACGGTCAGCAAGTGTTCTTGCGCACGGACACCCACTGGACCCCGGAAGGCGCGGAAATCGCCGCCAACACCCTGGCCAAGACCATCGCCGACAAGTTCCCGCTCAGCGGCGAGCCGCAGCGCTTCGTCACTACCCCGACGGAGAAGGTCACGCACAAGGGCGACCTGCGTCTGTTCCTCCCGCTGGATCCGCTGTTCGAAAACCTGATGCCGGCCAAAGAGCCGCTGCAAAAGCGCAACACCGTGGCCGCCACCGAGCAGCCTGCCGGTGACGATGCCCTTTTCGCCAACAGTGAAGTGCCAGTCGCGCTGATCGGCACCAGCTACAGCGCCAACCCCAACTGGAACTTCGTCGGTGCGCTCAAGCAAGCGCTGCACAGCGACGTCGTCAACTACGCCGAAGACGGCCACGGCCCGATCCTGCCGATGCTCAGCTACCTGAAAAGCGATGACTTCAAGAACAGCCCGCCACAGGTGCTGATCTGGGAGTTTCCTGAACGATATCTGCCTGTGAACAACGAAATCGGCGACGCCGACCCGCAGTGGGTCGCAGAGCTTAAACAAGCCGGCGCGCGCCAACAAAACGTAGCAATAAACACTAAATCCGAGACGCCCGATCGGGCGCAAAACTGAAAGAGAGGTACACCATGACTTTCACTACAACTCCTCGTCGTCTCGCCAAACGCATTGCTCTGGTTGCGGGTCTGAGCGTGCTGTCGGTCCAGGCGTTCGCCGGTGGCGACGCTGCGCTCTACGGCCCGACCGCACCGAAAGGCTCGACCTTCGTACGCATCTACAACGCCAGCAACGCTGAAGTCAGCGCCACCATTGGCAGCACCAATCTGAGCGACGTCGCGCCGCTGGCCAGCAGCGACTTCAGTTTCATGCCGGGCGGCGACTACAGCGCCAAGGTCGGCAGCCAGACCCTGCCGGTGAAACTCGCCGGTGACCATTACTACACCCTGGTCAACAACGCCTCCGGCGCGCCGCAACTGATCGAAGAACCGCCGTTCAAGAACAAACAGAAATCCCTGGTGCGCGTGCAGAACCTCAGCGACAAGCCGCTGACCCTGAAGACCGCCGACGGCAAGACTGATGTGGTGCCGAACGTGGCCGCCAAGGGCCGTGGCGAACGTGAAATCAACCCGGTGAAAGTCAGCCTGGCGCTGTACGACGGCGCAACGAAAGTCGGCGACGTGAAACCGGTCGCCCTGGAGCGCGGTGAAGCCGCGGTGCTGTACGTCACCGGCAACGGCAGCAACCTGTCGCCGGTCTGGGTGAAACGCCCGGTATCGACCCGCTAAGCACATGAAACCGGGCAGCCGTCGCTGCCCGGTACGGAATAACAACAAGAGTGAAACGACACAACGTTCGTGGCTCTGACCCAATCGACTTTATGGAGTAAACAATATGATTCCGGTGATCTTGTCAGGTGGTAGCGGTTCACGTCTTTGGCCGCTTTCGCGCAAGCAGTTTCCCAAGCAATTCCTCGCTCTTACCGGCGAACACACGCTGTTCCAGCAAACCCTCGAGCGTCTGGTGTTCGAAGGCATGGACACCCCGATCGTGGTCTGCAACAAGGATCACCGCTTTATCGTCAACGAACAGTTGGCCAACCTCAATCTCGAAACCCAGCGGATCCTGATGGAACCGTTCGGTCGCAACACCGCACCGGCCGTGGCGCTCACCGCGATGATGCTGGTCAATGAAGGTCGCGACGAATTGATGCTGGTACTGCCGGCCGACCACGTTCTCGAAGACCAGAAAGCCCTGCAACGTGCGCTGGCCCTGGCCACCGTGGCGGCAGAAAACGGCGAGATGGTGCTGTTCGGCGTGCCCGCCACCAAACCGGAAACCGGTTACGGCTACATCAAGTCCACTGGCGATTCGCTGTTGCCGGAAGGCGTCAGCCGCGTCTCGCACTTCGTGGAAAAACCCGACGTCAAACGCGCCACCGAATACGTCGAGTCCGGCGGTTACTACTGGAACAGCGGCATGTTCCTGTTTCGCGCCAGCCGCTTCCTCGAAGAGCTGAAAAAACACGATCCGGACATCTACGACACCTGCCTGCTGACCCTCGAGCGCAGCACTCAGGACCCGGACACCATCACCCTCGACGAAGCCACCTTCGCCTGCTGCCCGGACAACTCCATCGACTATTCCGTGATGGAAAAAACCCAGCGCGCCTGCGTGGTGCCGCTGACTGCCGGCTGGAGCGATGTCGGTTGCTGGTCGTCGCTGTGGGAAGTCAACGAGAAGGACGCCAATGGCAACGTCAGCAAAGGCGATGTGGTCATCCAGGACAGCAAGAACTGCATGATCCACGGCAACGGCAAACTGGTGTCGGTGATCGGTCTGGAAAACATCGTCGTGGTCGAAACCAAGGACGCCATGATGATTGCCCACAAGGACAAGGTCCAAGGCGTCAAGCAGATGGTCAACACCCTCAACGAGCAGGGCCGCAGCGAAACCCAGAACCACTGCGAGGTCTACCGTCCGTGGGGCTCTTACGACTCGGTGGACATGGGCGGCCGCTTCCAGGTCAAGCACATCTCGGTCAAACCGGGCGCATGCCTGTCGCTGCAGATGCACCACCACCGCGCCGAACACTGGATCGTGGTCAGCGGCACCGCCGAAGTGACCTGCGACGAGAACGTGTTTCTGCTCACTGAAAACCAGTCGACCTACATCCCGATCGCCTCGGTCCATCGCCTGCGCAATCCGGGCAAGATCCCGCTGGAAATCATCGAAGTGCAGTCGGGTTCGTACCTGGGTGAAGACGATATCGAGCGCTTCGAAGATATCTACGGTCGCTCGACCCCGATCGAACGCGGCGTGTCGGTGAAAACCATCGCGCAGTGATCGCTCTGTAATTAAAAGCCCCCGTCCAGCCCGCTGCGTCCCCTATCCGCAGCAGGCTGGGCGGGGGCTTTTTTTTTCGCCAACCTCGTCCAGGCTTAGGTAGGATGAACCTTCCCTGCCCACGAGGTTTCGCGACATGTTCATCGGTGTCTTGCTGGTCATCACCTGGCTGATCCTGCTGTTGCGCTATCCGGCCAAGGCCTTGCCGGTGTCCATGGCGGCCGCGGTCGGCCTCGGGCTGGTGGCGATGTGGGTGGTGTGGCTGGACAACCGCGAGATAAAACAACTGGCGCGGCTTGAGTTGCGCATCACGTACGCACCTGAGAAATGCCCGGCGGACCGTCCGCTGCAATTGAAGATGAACAACGGCAACGACGTGCCTTTGACCGAACTGCGCTGGCGCATCGCAGCGTACGCGCCGGGCGACACGGTGAATCTGGCCGACAATCAATACGCCGCCCCACGCTATCGCGGCCCCGGCGAACTGCAGGCCGGTGGCAACTGGGAAGACTGCTTGCCGATGCCGCCGCTGCGTCCCGGTTATCGCCCGCAAACTCTGGAGTTTCGCGCCGAGCGATTGCAGGGTAGTTTCTCCGACTGATCCCCTCCCCACTCTTTTGCACAAGGAATGCGCCATGCCCCTTGCGTTGATTACCGGTTGTTCCAGCGGCATCGGCCGCGCCCTCGCCGATGCCTTCAAAAGCGCCGGCTACGAGGTCTGGGCCAGTGCACGCAAGGCTGAAGATGTCGCGGCACTCGCAGCTGCCGGGTTCACGGCGGTGCAGCTCGACGTCAATGACAACGTCGCGCTGGAACAACTCGCCGAGCGAATCAATCAGCAACACGGCGGCCTCGACGTGCTCATCAACAATGCCGGTTACGGCGCCATGGGGCCGCTGCTCGACGGCGGTGTTCCGGCCATGCAGCGCCAGTTCGAGACCAACGTGTTTTCAGTTGTCGGCGTGACCCGTGCGCTGTTCCCGGTGCTGCGCCGGGCCAAGGGATTGGTGGTGAATGTCGGCAGTGTTTCCGGGGTGCTGGTGACGCCATTTGCCGGCGCGTATTGCGCGTCGAAAGCGGCGGTGCATGCGCTGAGCGACGCTTTACGCATGGAACTGGCGCCGTTCGGGATTCGCGTGATGGAAGTGCAGCCGGGGGCGATTCAATCGAGCTTCGCCAAGAATGCCGGGCATGAAGCCGAACAACTGATCAACGAACAATCGCCGTGGTTTCCACTGCGCGAAGGCATCCGGGCGCGGGCCAAGGCGTCCCAGGACAAACCAACGCCGGCCAGCGACTTTGCCGCCGAGTTGCTCAAGGCTGTGCAGCAAAGCAAGCCGCCACGGCTGATCCGCATCGGCAATGGCAGCCGGGCGTTGCCGTTGCTGGCGACGCTGTTGCCGAAAGGGTTGTTGGAATCGACGTTGATGAAGCGCTTCGGCTTGCGTGGGCAACTCTGAGATCGAGTCAGCCCCACCCTTTCATGAAATCAATGAACGCCCGCACCTTCAGCGGCAGGTGCCGGGTGTCCGGATACAGCGCATACACGCCTTGTTGGGCGAAGCGGAAATCCGGCAACAAGCGCTGTAACCGCCCGGCGTCCAGGTCTTCCTGAATCAACCACTGCGGCAGAATCGCCACGCCTTGCCCGGTCAGTGCAAACGCACGCAGGGTCGCGGAATTGTCGGCGACGATAGCGGTGGTTCCCGGTTTTGGCTGGTAGATATGCTCGGTGCCGGCCGGGTCGTTGACCGTCATTTCCGGCACACGCCCATGTCCCAGCGTTGGCATCGACTCCAGCACCGCCAGCGTGTTGACCGGCGAAAATCGCTCAACCAACCCCGGCGCCGCCACGGCAAACACTTCGAACGTCGACAACCGCACCGCGCGAAGATTGGAGTCGTGCATGCGTCCCAGGCGGATCGCCATGTCAAAGCGTTCGGAGATCAGATCGGCGTGGGTCGAGGACGTGGACAAGTGAATGTTCAGTTGCGGCTGCTGTTGTCGAAACACTTCCAGCGCCGGCACCACTTGAGCCAGCGCGAACTCCACGGTCGTGGTGATGCGCAATGTGCCCTTGAGCTGCGAGTGCTCCGAACGTGCTTCCTCGATGGCCAGCCGCGCTTCGTCCAGCGTGCGCAGACAGCGTCGGTAAAAACGCTCACCAGCATCGGTCAGGGCCAGTTGCCGAGTGTTGCGAGTGAGCAAGGTGACGCCCAGCTCTTCTTCCAACCGCTTGAGGTTGAAGCTCACTACCGCCCGTGTCTGCCCCAGCGTATCGGCGGCGGCGGTCAGCGAGCCAGCCTCGACCACGGCTTTGAAGGTATCGAATCGATCCAGACTGACCATGTTCCCTACGCTCACTGTCAAAATAATTTTGACAAACTAGCAGCCAAACCAGCGTATTTCTATCGCCGCCAGCGCCCTACCCTGCACGCTTCATCACAGGGAAGCTGCCATGGCCTATCGCTCGAAAGTCGCGCTGGTGTATCTGTTGGGGTTCGCCCTCGACCTGCTGAACATGTTCGCCGCCAGCATTGCCTACCCGGACATTGCCGCGCAATTGCAGGCCTCGGTGACGCAACTGGCGTGGATCACCAACGCCTACATGCTCGGGCTGACGCTGATCATTCCGATGAGCGTGTGGCTGGCGGTAAGGATCGGCGAGCGGCGGCTGATCCTCGGTTCGTTGCTGATGTTCGGGATCGCCTCCGGGCTCGTCGCTCAGGCGAGTTCGATTGAAAGCCTGATCGGCTGGCGACTGCTGCAAGGGCTGGGTGGCGGGTTGTTGCTGCCGGTCGGTCAGGCGCTGGCTTATCGAGAGTTTCCAGCGACACAGCGCGCGCATTTCACCGGTGTGGTTTTGCTGGTAGCGCTGATGGTGCCGGCCCTGTCACCGGCGGCGGGCGGTTTGATCGTAGAAGCGTTGTCGTGGCGCTGGATTTTCTACCTGAACCTGCCGGTGGCCCTCTTGGCTTTCGGATTGGGCCTGCTCTGGTTGAAAGCGGATCAAATAACGAGCGAACGCCCGGCACTGGACGCACGTGGCCTTCTGTTGGCCGTGTCGACCCTGAGTCTGTTGTTGATGGCCGTCAGTCTGGCGAGCGCCCCCGAAACCCGTCGACTCGCGGGCGGTGTCCTTTTGCTCAGCGCCATAACCCTGTGGATATACCTGCGTGATGGCTGGGACAAACCCGGGGCGGTCCTTGACCTGCAACTCATCAAGAACCCCTCGTTACGCCTGGCGATGCTGATCTATCTGTTCGTGCCCGGCATCTTTACCGGCACCAACATGATCGCCGTGTTGTATCTGCACGATCTCGGTTTCGGTGCAGCACACACCGGAGCGCTGATGCTGTCCTGGGCGGCGGCTTCAGGCGTGGCGATCATGTTGGGCAAACGCAGCTTCAACCGGATCGGCCCCAAGCCGTTGCTGATCGCCGGGATGCTGCTGCAATGCCTGGGCATTGTCGTGCTGATGCAGATCGACCAACCCGCCAGCAGCCCGTTGATCCTTGCCTATGCCCTGATGGGACTGGGCGGCAGTCTGTGCAGCGTCACCGCGCAGACCCTGGCGTTTGTCGGCATCACGCCAGACAAAATGGGCCACTCCAGCGCCCTGTGGAACATCAACCGTCAGCTCGGTTTCTGCCTCGGCGCGGCGCTGCTCAGCTCATTGCTGGGCGCACTGGGCCCCAACGGTTTCAAATACTGCTTTCTCGCCGCCGCGTTGCTGACGCTGTTGCCGATGGTCGCCGTGCTGCGTTTTGACTCCACGAAAGTGCTCGCCCTGCTGAACTCACCTCCCCTTCAGGAAACATCCACATGACTGACTACACCGACTACTTTGACGAAGTGATCCAGGCCCACGAGGCCATCGAACGATGGTTTGCGGTGGAGGAAGAAGAAGCTGCGCTGGAACGATTGCTGACACGTTTTTCGCCACGGTTTTCCATGGTGACGCCGCTGGGACGTGTGCTGGATTTCGAGGCGTTGCGTGCGCTGTTTCAAATGGCGGGCGGGAAGAAGAGCGGGTTCAGGATCGAACTCGACGAGCTTCAAGGGATTGCCTTGCATGAACACGGTGCAACGGTGAGTTACCGCGAGCAGCAGACCGACGCAAGTGGATTGCACACGGATCGGCGTTCAACCGTGGTGTTTGAAAAAACCGAATCCGGACGGGTGATCTGGCGGCATCTGCATGAGACGTTTTACCAAGACTGACACCGCCCGGTCATGGCGAGGGAGCCTGCCCCCTCGCCAACGAATTACTCGACAGTTTCCTGTTTCACAACAACGGTGCAGGTAATCCCCGCCGCCAGCAGCACACCCTCCGGCACTTCATCGATGTGAATCCGCACCGGCACCCGTTGCGCCAGGCGCACCCAGTTGAACGTCGGGTTCACGTCGGCGATCAGCTCGCGGCTTTCCGGGTTGTCACGGTCGTAGATGCCGCGGGAAATGCTCTCCACGTGGCCCTTAAGGACTTCGCCGCTCATCAGCTGCATGTCAGCTTTATCACCGACCCGCACGTGAGGCAGTTTGGTTTCTTCGAAAAATCCGTAGACCCAAAAAGAATTCATGTCGACCACGGCCATTTTCGCTTCGCCGATACGGGCGTAGTCGCCGCGATGAACGTTGAGGTTGGTCACGTAGCCGTCCACCGCCGCCCGCACTTCGGTGCGTTTGAGGTTGAGTTCAGCGGCTTCCAGTTGCGCCTGGGCCTGTTGGTAATCGGCCAGTGCGGAGTCGGCGATGTTGCTGGCGTCGTCGCGGTTTTCCTTGGAGATCACCAGATTGTCGAGGTCGGCGCGGCGATGGGCGTTGACCTTGCGCATCTCCCAGGTGGCCTTGCGCGAAGCCACCAGTGACTGCGCCTGTTTCACCGCGAGGCGGTAATGCTCGGGGTCGATCTGCATCAGCAGATCACCTTTCTTCACCAACTGATTGTCGCGTACCGGCACATCCACCACTTCACCGGTGACGTCGGCGGCGACGTTGATGATGTCGGCGCGCACCCGACCGTCGCGGGTCCACGGGGTGTTCATGTAGTGCTCCCACAACGTGCGGCCGATCCACAGCGCCAGGGCCAGCACCAGCAGGGTCGCGAGCAGGCTGAAAAACTTTTTCATCGGGACAATTCTCAGACTCAACGGTAGACAGTCAGCGCCATCGCGCCGAACAGACAGGTAAACAGGCTCAGGCGCAGCAGCGCCGGGTGCCAGAAGAAGCGGTACAGATCGAACCCCGAGAGGAACCGGTCCAGCGCCCAGGCCAGTGCCGCGGCGATGAAAAACATCAGGGTCATGGTCGGCATGTACACGCCGTGGAAGGCGATTTCACGAGGCATGGGCAAGTCCTTCGGGCTTGGCGATGGCGTAGGCAGCAAGGGGCGATTGCGGGTCGAGCAATGAGGTGCGGATGAAATGCAGGTAGCTTTTCACCCGCCGCAGGGCCGAGGTATCGAAGTGCGGCGCGAACGGTTCGTCAGTGGCGGCAACCCGGCTGATCGCGTGATCGACCGCCACCAGCGCACGTTCCAGATTGCTCGAATTCGGTTGCAGGAACAGGCGCACCAGCGAGCGCCCCATGACCCGGATTGCCTGGCGCCATGGCTGCGATTCGGCATAGGCCGGATGCACCGGCAGGATCGCCTGTTCCTTGCGCAGCTCGATGATCGCGTGGCCGACTTCCAGCACCACGAACATCCAGCGCAGCAGGTTTTTCTGCACCAGCGGCTGACCGGCCGCCAGACCGTAAGCCTGATGCATCAAGTCGCGGGTACGGCTTTCGAAACTCGACGCCAACCCCTTGAGTTTGCCGCTGATCGCGTACACCACTTGCCCGCGCAAATCCTGTTCCAGACGCTGCCACAACCAGCGGCTGTTCGGCGGCAGAATGATCGCCCCCGCCGCCGCGCAGACCAGCATGCCCATGACCATGGCGATGTAGTCGTTGATGAAGGTGTAGGGGTTGTAGATGGTCAGGTTGTCCGGCACCGAACCGGTGCTGAAAAAGATCAGCAAGCCAAGACCGACACCGGCGTATTGCGGCCGCGAAGTGAGGAACGAGCCGAGCACGATCACCGGCGCAAGCATCACGCACAGCAGCGGGAAACCATCGATCCACGGGAAGATGAAAAACATTTCGACGAAGCCGATCAGCGCCCCGAGGAACGTGCCGCACGCCATTTGAAACGCCATGCGTTTCGGGTTCGGCGTGGCGGCGGAAAGGCCCACGGTGGCGGCAGCGATCAGGGTCATGGTCGCGCCGCTCGGCCACGCGGTGGCGACCCAGTAACTGCCGAGCACGACCAGAATGAACGCGGCACGAATCCCCGAAGCCGCTGCGGCCCACCAACTGGTCTGCGGGGTGAACGGCTCGTCCCAGCGCTCGCGTTCGTGGCTGTGATCGGCCAGCGAAGCGTGGGTCTGTGCATAACTGTGCAGGTCATCGACGAAGCGATAAAGCAGTTCATACGCCGTGTGGAAATCCAGCAGCTCGGCGTCGCTCGGATCGCTCTCCTGGAAGGCCGCCCGCAGACTGCGCACCCGCGTCGGCAAGCCTTCCTTGTAAGCCGTCAGCGCCAGCACCAGACGCGCCGCATCCGGGCTGGTCAGGGCGCGACCGCTGAAACCGTCGAGTACTTCGGCCAGATCCTGCAGACCCGGTTTGATCGCCGCTTCCACATGATCGGCACCGTTGCGGCGCAAGCGTTCGAGCAACTGATGCAAGGCGTTGAAACGGGTGGTGACGCCCATGAACTCGCTGTTCAGGCGACTGAGGCGACCGTTGCGCCGACGCATGTGCGGGTCTTCGAACACGGTCACGCTGCGCAGCCCTTCCAGCCCCACCGCTTCGGCGATAAAGCGCACGTTGCTGGCCTCAAACGACTCCGGCTTGCTGCGCCCGCGCAAGCCGTCGGTGACGAACAGGGCGAACACGCCGAAGCGCTGATACAAGGCGTTGCGCATCGCCGCGCTGGCGGTTTGCGGCAGGATCGCGGCGCTGACCAGCGTCGAGCAGAGAATCCCCAGCGAAATCTCCAACACCCGCCACACCGCTGCCATGAACGCGCCATCGGGATGGGCGAGCGCCGGCAGGCCGACCATCGCCGCCGTATACCCGGCCAGCACAAAACCGTAGGCGCGGAAGTTGCGGCAACGGGCGGCGCCGGCCGAGCAGATACCGACCCAGATCGCCAGCGAGCCAAGGAACAGTTCAGTGTTCTGGGCGAACAGCGAAATCAGCGTGACCATCATCGCCGACCCAGCCAGGGTGCCGAGGAAACGGTAGAAGCTCTTGGCGAACACCTGACCGCTCTGCGGCTGCATGACGATGAACACGGTGATCATCGCCGTGCGCGGTTGCGGCAGTTCCAGGCGCATCGCCAGCCACAGGGTCAGGAATGCGGCAATCAACACCTTGAAGATGTAGACCCAGGTCACGCCGTCGCTGCGCGCCCAGTCGAAAAAGCCCCGGCGCCATTCCAGGGAGTAGAGCCAGCGCAAAGGTGCGGGCAAGGGAGTCATTAAGGCTTGCTCAGTGGTCGAGGGCTTGAAGAAGGGCCGGGGTTTTCGGTGCGGCGGTCTGCTCGGCAGTCGGCACGTCCTTACCCGCGCCAAGACCGCCACCCAATGCCGTCACCAGTTCCGCATGGGCGCTCAAGCGCGCCGCCTGCACTTGCTGCTGAACCTGTTGCTGTTTGAACAGCAGGGTCTGGGCGTTGAGCACGTTGAGGTAATCGGTGAGCCCGCGCTGATAAGCGATCATCGCGATGTCGTAAGTCTTCTGCGCGGTAGCCACGGACTCGGCAGCGAATGTCTGCTGCTTGTCCATAGACTCACGGCGGATCAACTGGTCGGAGATGTTCTTCAGCGCATTGACCAGGGTCTGGTTGTAATGCGCGACGGCGATGTCATAACCCGCCGAGGCCTCACCGAGTTCGGCACGCAGTCTCCCGCCGTCGAAGATCGGCAGCGAGATCGCCGGCCCGACGTTGTAGTTGAGCTTCTTGCCGGTCAGGAACTCCAGCGCCCCGCCGCCGGTGGCCATGTAGCCGAGGCTGCCGACCAGATCGACGTTCGGGTAGAACCCGGCATGCGCGACATCGATCCCGCGCGCCTGCGCCGCCACTTGCCAGCGACTGGCGACTACGTCCGGACGCTGGCCAAGCAGCTCGGCAGGCAGTGCCGACGGCAACTTCAGCGCCGCGCCAAGCGACAGTGTCGGACGCTGCAATTGCGCACCGGCGCCCGGGCCTTTGCCGGCCAGCGCGGCGATCTGGTTGCGGCTCAGGGCGATTTCCTCGTCCAGCGCATCCAGCTGCCGATGGGTTTCCGGCAGCGGGGTTTCAGCCTGGCTGACTTCGAAGTGCGTGCCGATTCCGCCGTTCAGGCGTTTTTGCGCCAGCTCGAGAATCTGCTGTTGCTGCTTGAGTGTCGCCGCGACGATGTCGCGCTGGGCGTAATGCAGCGACAGCTCGATGTAGGCGCGCACGATGTTGTTCTGCAACTCAAGCTGCGCCTGACGCGCCTCGGCAGCGCTCATGTGCGCCAGATCGACCGCCCGCTCGGTGCTGTTGCTTTCACGACCCCAGAGGTCGAGGGCGTAACTGAAACCCAGCGCGGCGTTGTTGTCCCAAGTCGTGGTATTGGCCAGCTCACCGGGGCCGTAGAACTGGTCGGTCGGCCAGTTGTGGCGCTTGAGGGTCGACTCGCCGTTGATCTGCAACGACTCGGCGGCTTCGGCGACACCGGCCATGGACCGGGCCTGACGCACTCGCGCGGCGGCCATCGCCAGGGTCGGGCTGCCTTGCACGGCAAGGTCGATCCAATGATCGAGTTGCGGGTCGCCATAGGCTTGCCACCATTGGGCGGTGGGCCAGTTTGCGTCACGGGCGGCGTGGGCGATGGCCTCGTCGGTGGCCAGTTCATTGGCCTCCAGAGCCTTGCCCTGCGGGGCAATGCCTCCGGTTCCGATGCAGCCGCTGAGACCTAACGAAATAGCCAGAACACTGAGCGGCAAAAGCGCTCTGTTGATGCGACGCGGCACTGCTGCGAATTCCTGAGGTGGGAGATGTTTCGAGGTGGGCGCAATTCTAGGGGGCGCCCTGAACGGCGATAAGCTGGGTTTTCTGCGAATCTTTGTTACGGTTAACGAGATAATCCCTTGGTCGGGGGTCTCAGCCCCTGAAACTTCGTGTCACAATTTGCCATCTCCCTTGAGAGCACCCCATGGACACATTGCAAAACATGCGCGCCTTCAGTTGTGTTGCCGAAGCGGGTAGCTTCACCGCCGCCGCCGTGCAACTCGACACCACCACCGCCAACGTCTCGCGCGCGGTCTCCAACCTTGAGGCCCACCTGCAAACCCGCCTGCTGAACCGCACGACGCGGCGCATCGCGCTCACCGAAGCCGGCAAGCGCTACCTGCTGCGCTGCGAGCAGATACTCGCCTACGTCGAAGAGGCCGAAGCCGAAGCCAGCGAAGCCCACGCGCGCCCGGCCGGTCAGTTGAAAGTGCACACCATGACCGGGATCGGCCAGCACTTCGTGATCGACGCCATCGCCCGCTACCGCAAGACCCACCCGGATGTGACCTTCGACCTGACCATGGCCAACCGCGTACCGGACCTGCTCGACGAAGGGTACGACGTGTCCATCGTCCTCGCTCGCGAGTTGCCGGACTCGGGCTTCGTCTCGCAACGCCTGGGCATCACCTACAGCATCGTCTGCGCCTCCCCGGCCTACGTGAAAGCCAACGGCTGCGCACAGAAACCCAGCGACCTGCTGAACCACGCCTGCCTGCGCCTGGTGAGCCCGGTGATCCCCCTGGAAAAATGGGCCTTCGACGGCCCGGACGGCCAGGAAATGGTCACCATCAACAGCTCACCGTTCCTGGTGAACTCCGCCGACGCGATGAAAACCGCGATCACCAGTGGGATGGGGGTCGGCGTGTTGCCGGTGTACGCCGCCATTGAAGGCTTGCGCAATGGCTCGTTGGTAAGAGTGATGCCGAACTACCGTTCGCAGGAGCTGAACCTGTATGCGATCTACCCGTCGCGGCAATATCTGGATGCGAAGATCAAGACCTGGGTCGAGTACCTTCGTGGGTCGTTGCCGGAGATTCTGGCGGGGCATCAGGCGGAATTGGCGGCTTATGAGATGAGTGGGAGTCTGGCGGGGGTTCGGGTGGCGAATTGAGTTGGTCCTCCTGAAATTGGTGTGATGTTGAGAGCGCCCCCCCTAACCCTCTCCCCGAGGAGAGGGAACTGACCGAGCTGTTTGGGAGAGGTACGCCGACGTGACATACCGAGGTGAATTCGGGTCTTAAAAAGCCCACATCCCGCACCTGCTTTGGCTTTGGCTTTCCACCACTCAACACAATGAGCGTTAGCTCGAGTACCGCTTTTGACGTGCTGGCCCCTTCGGCAGGCTGAGTGGAGGGATTCATCCGGGGGTGGGCGCGAAGCGCCGTTTGGCGAAGCCGAACACACCGAGAGGAGGTGCAGCGAAGCAAACCGGAGGCGGTGCCCCCGGATGAGTCCCGGAACGAAGGAACACCGAGCCTAGGCGAGGTGCCGAACGCAGGGGCCCAGCCTTTTGCTTACTTTTGGGCGTCTGCAAAAGTGAGTCGCTGTAAAAGCGAAACCGCCAGCCGCAGCACCCGAAGCAACGGATATACCCCCAAAACCCCAAAAGCCTGGTCGGCCCAGAGGCCGCCAAGACAACCCCAAACAGAAAATGTTAGCTTGCTTGGCATCAAGCCCAAAGCCGAGCCCAAAGCCAATGAAAAAAACAGTCCTGGCCTTCAGCCGCATCACCCCGCCCATGATCGAACGCCTGCAACAGGACTTCGAAGTCATCGTCCCCAACCCAAAAAACGGCGACATCAACGCCCAGTTCAACGAAGCCCTGCCCCACGCCCACGGCCTGATCGGCGTCGGTCGCAAACTCGGCAAGGCCCAACTGGAAAACGCCGCAAAACTCGAAGTGGTCTCCAGCGTCTCCGTCGGCTACGACAACTACGACCTCGCCTACTTCAACGAACGCGGGATCATGCTCACCAACACCCCGGACGTCCTCACCGAAAGCACCGCCGACCTGGCCTTCGCGCTGATCATGAGCAGCGCCCGCCGCGTCGCCGAACTGGACGCCTGGACCAAGGCCGGCCAATGGCAGGCCAGCGTCGGCGCACCGCTGTTCGGTTGCGACGTGCACGGCAAGACCTTGGGCATCGTCGGCATGGGCAACATCGGCGCCGCCGTCGCGCGTCGCGGACGTTTCGGTTTCAACATGCCGATCCTCTACAGCGGCAACAGCCGCAAGACCGAACGGGAACAGGAACTCGGCGCACAGTTCCGCAGCCTTGACCAACTGCTGGCCGAAGCCGACTTCGTCTGCCTGGTAGTGCCACTCAGCGACAAGACCCGTCATCTGATCAGCCATCGCGAACTGGCGCTGATGAAGCCGAGCGCGATTCTGGTGAATATCTCCCGCGGTCCGGTGGTCGACGAACCGGCATTGATCGAAGCATTGCAGAACCACCGCATTCGCGGCGCCGGTCTCGACGTCTACGAGAAAGAACCGCTGGCCGAATCGCCGCTGTTCCAGCTGAAAAATGCCGTAACCCTGCCGCACATTGGCTCGGCCACGAATGAAACCCGCGAAGCCATGGCCAATCGCGCGCTGGCCAATCTGCGCAGCGCCCTGCTTGGTGAGCGGCCGCAGGATCTGGTCAACCCACAGGTCTGGCGCGTATAAAAAATCGGGCAAGTGCTGTACGGCACTTGCCCGATCATTTATCCGGCACACATAACTTGCAATTGAACTGAACAACGAAACAGACACTGTCGCTATAGACTCTCCAGAAATTAAAACTTTCTGGAGAACATCAACTTTGAAAAGCCTGACCACCGATCAACTTGTCCGCTACAGCAAAGTCATACTCATGGCTTATATCAGCTTCTTCGGTCTTCTCGTGATGCACAGTAACTTCACCGACTATTCGTCAAACTATGAATATGTCGGGCACATCCTCAGCATGGACACAACCCAGATCAACGAAAACATACGATATCGGGCAATCACCTCACCCATGCTGCACCACCGCATATACTGGCTGATCATTACGTTGGAGGTAATTTACACCGTTTGCTGCCTGCTGGGCACTTATCATCTCTATCAGAAAATCAACGATTCAGCCGAAGCGTTCCACGAAGCCAAGAAACTCTCGCTCATTGGCTTGATGATCGCCATGTTTGTATATTACGTCGGCCTGCAAACCATCGGTGTTGAATGGTTCGACATGGACACTTCGCAAACATGGAATGCCAAGGACTGGGCCCGGCACATTGTCGATTTCATATTTCCGTTATTGATTTACATCGTCATGAAAGTTGAGCGCTGAACATTCAGCGCTCATGCGCATCAGGCCAGTTTGCCTTGAGTCGGCAGTATCGGTGCGCGGGGTTTGCGAAACACCAGCACATTGCCCAGCATCACCAGCACCAACCCCGCCAACGCCGGCGCCGTCCACTGGTAGCCTTCGGCAAACGCCGAAACGTTCAACGCCACCACCGGGAACAGCACCGTGCAATACGCTGCGCGTTCCGGGCCCATACGACCGACCAGGGTCAGGTACGCGGTGAAGCCGATCACCGAACCCGGGATGACCAGGTACAGCAGTGCGCCAATGTAGCGCGACGTCCATTCCATCTCGAACGGAATGCCTTTGGCCAGGCACCACACCGACAGCATCGCCGCGCCGTAGGCCATGCCCCAGGCATTGGTGGTCAGCGGTTTGAGGCCGGCCTTCTGTTGCAGGCTCGACAACATGTTGCCCGCCGAAAAGCACAGGGTGCCGCAGAGCGCCAGGCCGAGGCCGAGCAGGGTTTGGGGAGTGGCGTGATGCCCCGCCAGCTCCGGCCAGAACAACAGGCCCAGACCACCCAGCCCCAGCGCCCCACCCATCAACACATTGCGCGCGATGCGTTGACCGAAGAACACCCGCGCATTCAGGGCGTTCCACAAGGTCGCGGTGGAAAAAACCACCGCCACCAGACCGCTGGGAATCCACTGACTGGCGGTCAGGAAACACATGAAATTGACGCAGAACAGGCACAAGCCCTGCGCCACGCAGATCAAATGCCCGCGCCGGTTCATTGGTTGCAGGCGACGGCTGAGCAACAACAGCGCAAACAGCACCAGTGCGGCGAGACCGAAGCGATAGACGATCGACACCGGAATCGCCACCACGCCCAATTGCCACTTCAGGGCGATCCAGGTCGTGCCCCAGATCAGCACGGTCAACAAATACAACGACAGGTTCATGGCAGACACTCCTCGATTGGGTTTCAGTGTCCGCCCACGCCATCTACCCGCGCTTGCATAAACTTGCGCTTTTGTCGGGCCACAGGCTGGCAGCGCGAAATCCAGGGAGTAGGATGCAAGGCGTTGAAGAGAACCGATCATGGCCGCCATCGATACCTTGCAAGTCTTCCAAGCCCTCAACAACTCGCCCAATGCACGCCTCGTGCACAGCGCCGAGTTGGGTGACGGCCTGTCCGCTGCCTTGTGGACCAATCATCACGACGCGCAGGAGTACGAAGCGCCGAGCCATCACACCCTCTCCTGCTACATCGCCGGCGGCACCGGCACCTTTCGCCGTGGCGAGCCCGGCCACAAGGGCGGCCCGGACAAGCTGTGCATCCTGCCGGCCGATCACGAATCGGGTTGGGTCATCAACGGCGACATTCGCCTCGCTCACCTGTATTTCAGTGCCGAACAATTTGCCCTGGGCTGCGTCACGCTGCTGGATCGCGAGCCTCGGGAAATGCAGCTGCGCGAACAGACTTTTCTTGAAGATCCGCAGCAGGCCCAACGGTTTCGCCAGCTACTGACCTTGAACTGGGACGAGCCTGCCGAGCGCTTGCTGACCAGCAGCCTGGCCCACGAATTGATCAGCCATACTCTGTTGAGCCAGGTCGGCGTGCGTCAGGGCTTGCGTCTGAAAGGTGGATTGGCACCGCACCAGCGCCGGCAACTGGTGGAGTTCATCGACAACCAACTGGCCGAGCCGATCAGCCTCGGGCAACTGGCGGGGTTATGTGCGTTGTCGGAATACCACTTTGCGCGGATGTTCCGGGTGAGCTTCGGCTTGCCGCCACATCAATATGTGCTGGCGCGGCGTTTGAGCCGGGCGCGGGAGTTGTTGCGGGGCACAGCGTTGCCGTTGGGTGAGATTGCCCTGGCGTGCGGATTTGCCAGTGCCAGCCACTTCACCAACCGCTTTCGCCAGGTGCTGGGTGGAACGCCCGGCGACTATCGCCAGGCGTTTTTGCGCTGATCAGAACTCCAGCGTGCTCGACAACGAAATCTGCCGCGAATCGCCCATCGACACGAAGAACCGGCTGGCCGCCGAAGTGTAGTAAGTGCGGTCGAACAGGTTCTTCACGTTGAGCTGGAACTTGACCTTCTGCCCTTCGAGTTTGGTGTCGTACGTGGCGAACGCATCGGCCACCGTGTAGCTCGGCAGCTCGAAATCATTCACCGCGTTACCCGCTCGCTCGCCGACATATCGCGCGCCGGCGCCGACCCGAAGTTGGTCGCCGCCGATTACGCTGCCGAAGTCGTAGACCGCCGACAGCGAGCCGCTATTCTTCGCCACGTTTTGCAGCTTGTTGCCTTTGTAGTCCGGATCTTCCGTGACCTCGGCGTCGGTATAGGCGTAGCTGCCGATCATGCTCCAGCGATCGCTGAGTTGGCCGGTCAGGTCCATTTCCAGACCACGGGAACGCACTTCACCGGCAGCGCTGTAGATCGTGGTCGGGCCTTCGGCGTTGGCCACCAGCACGTTGCGTTTCTTGATGTCGAACAAGGCAATGTTGCCGGTAACACGGCCCGGAATGTCGAGGCGTGCACCCAGCTCCCAAGACTTGGCTTCTTCCGGCGCGATGCTGCCGTCGAGCACGGTGCTGCTGCCGCTCAACGGGGCGATGGTCGAGTTCGGTTTGAACGACTCGGTGTAGCTGCCGTAGAACGACAACGCGTCGGTGTAGCGATACACCAGGCCCGCACGCGGCACCCACTTCTGACCGTTGTTGTCGGTATTGGCCTTGAACGGCACGCCTTTGCCGGCGTACTGGTCGTACTCCTGGAAGCGCCCACCGGCCACCAGAATCCACTGGTCGTTGAGGTGAATCGAGTCCTGCAGGAACACCGAATCACTGCGCAGCAGATCGGTCTGTGCACTGTCCGCCGGGCTGACGGTGGTGCCGGCAACTTCACGGCCGTACACCGGATTGACGTAGCTGAAAGTGCTCAGGCTTTTCTGGCGGATCAGGTCGGCGCGGTAGATCTTGCGGTACTCGTCGTCGACGCCGAACACCAGGTCATGCTGCATGCCCAGCACGTTGACCTTGCCTTCGAGGCTGGCGGTGGTGAAACGGTCGGTGCTGATCGCGCCCTGAGTGCCATCCATGCTGCGAGTCAGGGTGCCTTTCTTGGTGTCGATGGCCGTCACGCGGACCTGGCTGGCGTCATAGGTCTCGCGGTTCCAGCTGTAGCCGAAATGGGCTTTCCAGTCGTCGTTGAGTTCGTGGTCGGCCTCAAAGTGATAGAGGTCCGAGCGCCCTTCCATGTCGTTGAATTTCTCGTCTAGACGTTCGTTGCGCGAGATGTCCAGCGGATGGTTGGTGCGCGGATCGATCAGGGTGCCACGGTCGAACGGCGTCAGGAATTCCCGATGCTCATACGCGAACAACAGCTTGGTGCGCTCGCCGTACCAGGCCAGCGACGGCGCAATCAGACTTTCGCGGTGGGTACCGAAGTTGCGCCAGTAATCTTCGTCTTCATGGTCCAGCACCATGCGATAAGCCAGCCCGGAATCACCCAGCGCACCGGTACTGTCGAACGAGCCGCCGCTGCCGTTCTTGCCGTCGCCGTAGGTCGAGCCACGCAGCGTCAGGGCGTTGTACTGGGTCAGTTCGGGTTTCTTGCTGACCATGTTGACCACGCCGCCCGGATCCTGAATCCCGTACAGCAGCGAGGCCGGGCCCTTGAGCACTTCGACGCGATCCACGGTGGCGTTCATGCCACGGCCCTGCACCACCGGCATGCCGTCGCGCATGATCGAGCCGTTGCGGTTGTCGCCGAAGCCACGGGTCATCACCGAGTCCTGGGTGCTGCCCAACGTGTTGCCCTGAGTGATGCCGCTGACGTTGGCCAGCGCATCATCGAGATTGCGCGGCGCCTGGTCGCGAATGACCTGGGCCGGGATCACGTTGACGGTCTGCGGGATTTCCTGAAGCGAGGCCGACGAGCGCATCACCGAACTGGTTTCCGGTGGCTGGTAACTCATCGGCTGATCCATGACCGAGGTGATGTTCGTCGCGCCGAGGTTCAACGCGCCTGCGGTCGGTTGCGGTTCGAGGGCCAGGGTATGGCTGTCGGTGCGGCGGAAGGTCAGGCCGGAACCGGTGAGCAATCGTTGCAGCGCCTGTTCGGCGCTCATCTGCCCGTTGACCGCTGGCGCGTCGAGGCCGTACGGCGCTTCGACGGTGTAGACCACGCTCTGGCCGGTCACGCGACTGAAGTCGCTCAAGGCTTGCGGCAGCGGTTTGGCGGCCAGGGAAAAACTGAACTGTTTCTGTGGCTGGCTGCTGTTGCTTTCAGCGGCCTGCGCCACGCTCATCGGCAGCAACGCCAGCGCCGCAAAACTCAGCGCCGAGGCACCGAACCATTGTTTGACCGAACCCGATTTTGCCCTGGACTTCATTGCTCATGACCTGTGTAGAACCGCAACGGATGCGAATGACTCGCAGTTTCAGTCACTACACGGATGGCGTCGGGATTTACCTCATCACATTTTGAAAATATTTTCAGCGCAGGATGATCAGCTTGCCCAACACTTCGTGCTGCTCGAATCCCAATACCCCTTGCAGCGAGGTCAACACGGCTTGTGGATCCTTGCTCGGAAAGCTGCCGCTGACCTTTCGCGCGCCCAGTTCGTCGTTGAGCAACACGATCCGTCCGGGGTAATAACGCCGCAGATCCTGCACCACATCGGCCAGTGTCGACTTGTAGTAAGTCAGCCAACCTTGACGCCAGGCCAGTTGCGCTTCGCTGTCCACGGCGTGCAGTTTTTCCGCGATGCCTTTGCCATATGCCACTTGCTGGCCGGCGGTGAGAACCTGCTGTTCGGCATCACGCGCCGCCGTCACACCGACGCGCCCGGACAGAACGGTGACTTGTGTGCCATGCGGTTGCAGACGTACTTCGAACTGCGTACCAAGCACCCGCGCCTGGCCCTTTTCGGCCTCGACCACGAACGGCTCGCCGGTGTGGGTCACGCTGAAAAAACCGGCGCCCCGACGTACCTGAACATGCCGTTCGCCATGACTGAAATCCACGGCGATGGCGCTGTCGGCGTCCAGTGTGACCAGGGACTGATCGGCCAAGGTCACGGTGCGGATTTCACCGGGTGCCGAAACGTAATCGGCGCCCAGATCATCGATCCAGCGCTGCGGCTGCCAACCGGTGCCGAGGCTGACCATCAACAACAGACAGGCCGCCATTGCCAGCGCTCCGGCCCAACGTCGAATCTGCGGACGGCGCGGCCGGTCCATCGCATTCAAATAGCCCTGCAGGGCGAACGCCTCTTCATCGGCTAGAGTGCGGGCCGGTCCCTCGCTCATTTCCCATACAACTTGCGCCTGGGCATAGGCCTCGGCATGGGCCGGGTCAGCGTGCAGCCACTGGCTGAAAGTCACTTGATCACCGGTGCTCGGGCGGTCGTGCAGCAGGCTCAGCCAGGCGAAAGCAGCCTGCTCCTGAGCGGGCGTCGGGATGACGTGGTCGGTGTTGTTCACGGTGCTTTCCCTGGCAGGCGTGGCGCGGGTTCGCGCAGGCTGGCCTTGCAGGCCTCGAGGGCGCGCATCATATGTTTTTCCACAGCGCTTTGGGACAGGCCCATGGCCTTGGCGATCTCGGCGTACTTGCGCCCGTGGATGCGATTGAGCAAAAAGATCTGCCGCGTGCGTTCGGGCAACGCACGCAAAGCCGCTTCGACGTGGCGCAAATCGTTGCCCGCTTCGAGCGCCGCCTGCGGTTCGCTGGCGCTGCTGTCCGGCTCATCCGGTTGCCAGCCTTCGTTGACCCGCACCCGCGCACCTTCGCTGCGCAAATGATCGATGGCGATGTTGCCGGCACAGCGCAGAAGATAAGTGCTGAGTTCTTCCACCTGAACGAGCGGCCGGCGCCAGAATCGCAAGAACAGATCCTGCACCAGGTCTGCTGCCGTCGCCCGGCAACCGACGCGGCGGTTCACCAACGCTTCCATTTGCGGACGCTGCGAGAGGAACACCTGAAGAAAATGTTCACGCGCACCACTCGGTTCGTCGTCGCGGGATTCAGGGGGATGACCGATCAGCATTGCATCACCATACCCATGCGGCGACCGGCGTTGCCAACAGACTCAACGCCGCCAGCACCAATGCCAGTTTCGGTCGATAAGGCATCAGCAGCACCAGCACCAATGCGCTGAACATCAACACAGCGAACCAGTCGACCAGCCCGAACCCCCAGCCGTTGGCAGCCACGGCGACCCAGAGTGAAAGGCACAGCAGCAACCAACCGGCGAATTTCAGACTTTTTGCGCGTCGGGTTGAAGACTTGTGACCCAGCAGCTCGTCGTGATGCCGCGGCATCGACAGACACAGCGACATGAATCCGGCGTAGCACAGCAACAACGCCAGCAGCATCAGTGGATCCCCTGCTCAAGCGTGATCGGCCGGGGTGTTTCGCGAGGTGTTTTTTTCACTCGAACGGCGTGGTCTGCACACTGCATTTTCCAGGCAGCCCACGCCAGAAACAGACCGGCGCCGAGGCAGGTCAGGTCGAAACCGGCCAATGCCCAGTCACCCTGTTTCAACGTCACGCCGAGGTGATGCGAGGTGGTCAATGCGTTGAGCAACGGCACCGTGGTGAACAGCAATGCTGCCAGCGTCAATTGCTCGACCCAGGCTTTGCGACCGGGCCGGAGCAACGCATGCACGATGCTCAAACCCCAAGCGATGAAGAACGCGTTCACTTCCCAATTGGCCCGGCCGTCGAGGCTCAGTGGCAACAGACGGTTGGCCCAGAAGAACGCCGCAACCGCACTGACCAACCCGACCATGCTGGCGATGTTCAGCACTTCGACCAGCCGCAACTCGAATGGCATGACCCCGGTCTTGGCATGTTTGAGCTGACGTTTGCCAAGCCAGATCACCAGTCCGGTACCGATCATTGCCGTGCCGGCCAAGCCGCAAATGAAATACAGCCAACGCAGCATCGGGCCGGCAAAGTGGCCGATGTGCAGACCATAGAAACTGCCAGCAATCGTCATCGGCAGCGGTTTGGCCGGGGTCGCACCGAGGATTTGCCCGGTCACGCCGTTGAAGGTCACGTCGCTGCCGTATTCGTAGGTGATCTTGTCGGAGCTGGCACGCGACACCTGCACCGAGGCATTGGCGTCGCCGGGATTGTTCACGGTCACCCGCGCTGCATGTCCGCCGCCCCAGTGCTCGCTCGCACGTGCCAGCAACGGCGCCATCACCGGCAACGTGGAGGGTACGCCTGCACGCTTCGGGGTCGGCGCTTCGGGAAACACTTCGTCGTAAAACGCACTGCGATCGTTGCCGTAGGACGCCAAAAGGCTCGCCGGCATAACCATCGCCATGAAGATCACCAGGCTGCTGTAGGTGATCATCAGGTGAAAGGGCAGCACCAGCACACCCACCGCGTTGTGCCCGTCGAGCCAGGTGCGCTGGCCTTTGCGCGGACGGAAGGTGAAGAAGTCCTTGAAGATTTTCTTGTGGGTGATGATGCCGGTAATCAGCGCGATGAACATCACCATTGCGGCACTGGTCGCCAGCCAGCGGCCCCATGGATAAGGCATTTGCAGCTGGAAGTGGAAGCGGTAGAAGAATTCGCCGCCGAAGCTTTTGCGCACAGGCACTTCGGCACCGGTCTGGGCGTCGAGGATTTTTTCGGTGAATCGGCCGCGCGCGCCGGGTTTGCCAGGGGCTTGCCAACCTACAGAGATCCCGGGCTCGCGCGCATCGGGAAGTGTGATCTGCCAACTCGGCGCGTCGGCCGCACGCTGTTGCAGGTAGGCTTGCGCCAGCGTCAGGCTCGATTCGGCATTGAGCGGGCGTGACGGGATTTCCGGCTGCATCCAGTGATTGGTCTCGTCCTTGAAATAGGCCAGCGTCCCGGTCAGGAAAATCGCGAACAGCAGCCAACCGAAGACCAGTCCGGTCCAGGTGTGCAGCCAGGCCATCGCCTGGCGAAAACCTTCTTTCATGCGTAACCCAGACCCCGAGCGGCGCCGGAGATCGTCGCCAGAATGACGCTCGGCACCAGCAAGCCGACCCACGCTGCCCAAGCGCTGCGGCAGGCGAAGCACCAGAGCACGGCTACCAGATAGACGAGGAACGAGACGGTCATGCCGGTGATGACCGCTTCGGCGCGGTTCAGCGGCAACCACAGGGTCAGCGTGACACTGGCCAGCGCCGCGACCAGATAGCCACCAAACACCGCCGCGAGTACCCGCGAAGTGACGGCCAGACGATAGGACATAGGGAGTGCGGCGGGTTTGGCTTTCATGTTTCGACCCTGAAACGGTTAACGTCCGGGAAACAGACCGAGACGACAGGCATGCGATATTAATGATAAATATTCTCATACGCAAAAGAGTCTGATTGCCGGCATGCATTCGCAACCCTACAATGCGAACCATTCTTGTTCTCTAACGCATCCCGCATGCGCCCGGAGTGATGCCGTTGTCGTCCGCCCATCCCGTCGAATCGCTGTATCAGGCCCATCACAGCTGGCTCACCGGCTGGCTGCGGCGCAAACTCGGCTGCCCGGACAGCGCCGCCGATCTGGCCCAGGACACGTTCATCCGGGTGCTGACCGCACGAGAACCACCGGTGATCATCGAGCCCCGGGCGTTTCTCACCACCCTGGCCAAGCGCGTGCTGTTCAACCATTACCGTCGCCAGGATCTGGAGCGCGCCTACCTCGACACCCTCGCGCAGATGCCGGAAGTGGTCGCGCCTTCGGAAGAAGAGAAAGCGATCATCCTGCAAACCCTGATGGAGCTGGATCAGTTGCTCGACGGTCTGCCGCGTGCGGTCAAACGTGCATTTCTGCTGGCACAGGTCGATGGCCTGACGTACCCGCAGATTGCCGCTGAACTGGGCATCTCCGTGGCCACGGTCAAACGTCATCTGAACAAAGCGGCAATGCGCTGCTACTTCGCCCTGTGAACCCGCCGATGGATTTTTCCGCACAGGTCGCCGAGCAGGCGGTGCACTGGCTGCTGGAAATGCAGCAGGGCCCGTTGAATCCGCGCCAGCAACAAGCCTGGCAACAATGGATCGACGCCCACAGCGAACATCGCCGCGCCTGGGAACACATTCAGCGGGTCAATTCGCGGTTGCGCGGATTGTCATCGCCTCTGGCCCATGCCGCGTTGAACGCGCCGAAGTCCAATAGCCGGCGTCAGGCGCTGAAGTTGTTGCTGATTCTCGGCGCCGGCTCGGCAGTTACCTGGGGAATGCGCGAGCACAATCCGTTGCCGTCACTGCTGGCCGAATACCGCAGCCCGATCGGTCAGCGGCGCAAGATTTCGCTTGGCGCAGGAGGCCAGTTGCAACTCAACACCGCGAGTGCGGCGGATGTCAGCGGTGACGGTCTGATCCGTCTGCTCGAAGGCGAAATGCTGCTGACCGCCACTCAATCCTTCGAAGTGCAAACCGCCCAATGCCTGCTGAAAACTCGAGGGGCGCGGATCAATGTTCGGCAGTTTGCCGACCGCACGCAGGTTGCGTTGTTTGAGGGTCGAGTCGAGTTGAGCACACAGGATCGCGCTCCGATGTTGCTGCCGGTCGCACGGCAATTGAGTTTCAGCGCCACCTCTGTCGGCGAAGCCAAACCGCTGGACGCCAACAGCGGCGCCTGGGCCGACGGCATGCTGGTGGCCGCGCACATGCGCCTGGGTGACTTCCTCGACGAACTCGGCCGCTATCGTCGCGGGCAGCTCAATTGCGATGCGAAAGTGGCTGACTTGCTGATCTCCGGGACTTATCCACTGGACGACAGCGAGCGGATTCTCGATCTGCTGGAAATCAGCCTGCCGGTAAAAGTGAAACGCTTTACCCGTTACTGGGTGACGGTCGAAGCCAAGGTTTGATCAACCGCAAAAATAAATGAGCCGTTTTTCAGATCTGGCGTGACAGAGAAGGAAAGCCCCCCTTTATTCAACCTTCTCAGGACCGTCTTCCATGCACTCCAACCGCCTCACGCCGCTGGCCCGAACCCTGTGCAATCTCGTCCTCGGCGCCAGTCTGAGCTTCAGCGCCCTGCCCTTTGCGCAGGCCGCCGACACCAAGGCTTACCACATCGCCCCGTCGCCGCTGGAAAACGCCCTCAACCAGTTCGGCCGTGAGGCTGGTGTGCTGATCTCGTTTGGCTCGCAGGTCACCAGCGGTGTGCAAAGCCGTGGGCTGGAAGGCAACTACACAGCGGAACAAGGTCTGAACGCGCTGCTCCAAGGCACCGGCCTGCAAGCCCGCGCCGAAGGCGGCAATGCGTTCAGCCTCCAACCGTCGAGCGATACGGCGCTGGAGCTGGACACCTCGAAAGTGGTTGGCGACTGGCTGGGTGAAGCCGCTCAGGTCAACGTTTTTGAACATCCCGGCGCTCGTGACGTGATCCGTCGCGAAGAATTCGAACGCCAGGGCGCAACCCAGGCCCGTGACGTGCTCAATCGTATTCCCGGTGTCAACGCCCCGGAAAACAACGGCACCGGCAGCCACGACATGGCGCTGAACTTCGGCATACGCGGCCTCAACCCGCGCCTGGCCGCACGTTCGACCGTTTTGATGGACGGCATTCCGGTGCCGTTCGCGCCTTACGGTCAACCACAGTTGTCGTTCGCACCGATCAGCATGGGCAACATGGACGCGGTGGACGTCGTGCGAGGTGGCGGCGCCGTGCGTTACGGCCCGCAAAACGTCGGCGGCGTGGTCAACTTTGTGACCCGGGCGATTCCGGACGAGCCGACCGTCAAGGGCGGATTCCAGACCGAAACCAGTCCATCGTCCAGCCATGACGGCTTCAAGACCAGCGCCAACCTGCTGGCCGGCGGCACCAACGAGAACGGACTGGGCGGTGCGATACTGTATTCCGGCACGCGCGGTGGCGACTGGCGCGAACACAGCGACACGGAAATCGACGACCTGATCTTCAAGGGCAAATACCAGCTCGACGAAGCCAACAGTTTCAACGCCATGGCCCAGTATTACGAAGGCAAGGCCGACATGCCCGGTGGCCTGAATGTCGCCGATTACGATGCCGACCCGTATCAGTCGACCCGGCCGAAAGACCAGTTCTGGGGCCGTCGCACGATGTTCAACTTCGGCTATCGCTACCAGGAAGATCGCCGCGAATTCACCGCCAACACCTTCTTCACCAAGACCCTGCGCAGCGGTTATCTGGATCAGGGCACGTTCCTGTCGCTGTCACCACGCGAATACTGGGTTCGCGGTCTGGAAACCCGTTTCGCCCAAGGCTTCGACATCGGCCCGACCAGCCATGAAGTCGGTGTCGGCTATCGCTACATCAACGAGGCCGGCCACGAGTTGCGCTATCGCACATCGATCGCCAGCAACGAATTCCCGACCACCAACAGCCGCAACGACCGCGACACTCGTGGCGGCACCGAGGCCAATGCGTTCTTCGTCGATGACCGGATCGACATCGGCAAGTGGACGATCACACCGGGCGTGCGCTACGAGATGATCGAATCGCAGCAGACCAACAACCTGACCAACGTCAAATACAAGGGCGACTACAACACCGCACTGCCGGCGTTGAACGTGCTGTATCACCTGACCGACACCTGGAACCTGTACGCCAACACCGAAGGTTCGTTCGGCAGCGTGCAATACAGCCAGATGCCCAACCGCGTAAGCAGCGGCGAAGTGAAACCGGAGAAGGCCCGCACCTGGGAACTCGGCACCCGTTACGACAACGGTGCGCTGCGCGCGGAAATCGGCGCGTTCCTGATCAACTTCGACAACCAGTACGAGAGCAACCAGACCAATGATTCGGTCATTGCCCGTGGCGAAACCCGCCATCAAGGCATCGAGACCAGCGTCAATTACGCGCTGGATGACTTGAGTCCGGCACTGGCCGGCTTCGATGTCTACGCCACTTATGCCTATGTCGACGCGACCATCCGCGAGGACGGTCCGAACAAGGGCAATCGTGTGCCGTTCTCGTCGAAACACAAAGGCACGATCGGCGTCGGTTACACCGAAGGGCCGTGGAAACTGAATCTGGACAGCAGCTTCCAGAGCGACCAGTTCGCCGACAACGCCAACACCTCGAAGGAAAGCGCCGACGGCAGCACCGGCAAGATCCCGGGCTACATGCTGTTCAGCAGCCGCGCCGGTTATGACTTCGGCCCGCAGCTGTCGGACCTGAACGTAGCAGTGGGGGTGAAGAACATCTTCAACACCCAATACTTCACTCGCTCGTTCGATGACAACAACAAGGGCAAGTATGTCGGTGAGCCGCGCACGGTGTATGTGCAGACATCCGTTGCCTTCTGATATCTAAATGCACCCGGCCCTCTCCCGAAGGGAAAGGGGTTTCATATACGAGCCGATCACCCCCCCAATAAAACGAAACGGGCCTGCAATCGCAGGCCCGTTCTCATTGGGTGACTTATAAAATCAGCGCATCAACTGTTGATCGCTGCCTGTTCGTTTTCCAGAAACTCTTCCTCCAGCAACCGGTCATTCGCCTTTCTTTCGAACGGCACCACAGCGGCTCGCGGTTTTCCGCGCAGTTTGCCAAACAGGTGCTCCAGCGCGTGCTCCAGTTTTTCGGCTGCACCATCGATCGCCTGTTCCAGCGAATCGGCTTTGTGGGTGACGGAAATCGGTTGATGGCCTTTTGGCCGCGCCTCCAGTTGGCAGCGCAAATCATGGGGACCCGGTTTGTCACCGTTCTCGTCGCTCAGATGGACTTCGACACGGGTCAGGTCTTCCTCATAACGGTCGAGCGTGCTCTCAATTGTGGTTCGTACCCACTCCTCCAGTCGTTTGCTGCTTTGAATATGGTTGTCGCTGTTGACTTGGATTTGCATAGTTCATCCCTTATTTCAGCTAGCTCGCAAGAGGCCTTGAACAGGATTTCGTGACCTCTTGATTACAACAATCGGCCCGTGTGACGAACATTTCAACCCCTGAAAAAAGATAAATATTCATACGCAAAAAAAGCCGGACAACCGAGTGAAGCGCTGGTAAGGTCGGGAGTTGCATCGCCCCGTCACCCTGAAAAATCTGCTCACAATTGGCCATCACTTAACGGGTGCAGGCTGCGGAAAATCCCCGCTTCTTCCACCAGCCAGTCATGCACCGCGCGCACGCCCGGATGGCTCAGCGCACCCGGCGCATAGAGCAATACATAGCGCTTGTGATTGGGCACCGAAATTCCGAACGGCACGATCAAAGTCCCCCGCTCCAACTCATCGTTAAGCAGTGTGCGCCGAGCAATCGCCACACCCATCCCGGCAATCGCCGCTTCGATGGTCAAATGGTTGCGATTGAACGTGTGCCCGCGCCGTACGTCGGCACCATCGAAACCGATGGCGTTGAGATAAAACTCCCACTCCGCGTATTCATAACTGCCCCGCCAGGCCGTGATGTCGTGCAGCAACGGGAAATGCACAAGATCCGCCGGCCCGTGCAACGGCGGCCGTCCGCGCAACAGGCTCGGCGCACACACCGGGAAAATCTGCTCGTCGAGCAGGGCTGTGGATAACAGGCCCGGATAGCTGCCGTCGTTAAGATCGATGGCCAGGTCGAAATCCCCTTCATGCAACGGCACGCTGCTGTCTTCGGCCACCAGCCGCAGCTGGATGTCCGGGTAACGCTGTTGCAGGCGCGGCAGACGCGGGGTCAGCCATTTGCTGAGGAATGACGGAATCGAGCGTACCCTCAGAATCCCGCTGATCATCCCCGCATCCAGACGACGTAACTCAGCATCGATGCTGCCGTAAGCCTCGTTGACCGTGATCGCCAGTCGCTGTCCTTCCGCGCTCAACTCCACGCCCCGGGCACGACGGTGAAACAGGCGAAAACCCAGACGCTCTTCCAGCTGTCGGATTTGCTGACTCACCGCCCCCGGGGTGATGTGCAATTCTTCGGCACACCGGGTGAATGACAGGTGCCGCGCGGCACAGGAAAACACCTGCAGCCAAACGTAAGTCTGGGCATGCAATTGACGACTCATTGTTTAGTCCTGCTAAAGGCTTACTTAGGAAGTTTCGTTAGTCACGTTGAAGCGAGGTAGGCAGTATCGCCGACATTGCGCTTGTCCTACAAAAAATGGCGGCGATTCCTACTCCATTGCTTGTAAGGCTTTAGCATGGCTATCAGTGTTTTCGATCTATTCAAAGTCGGCATCGGTCCGTCCAGTTCCCACACCGTCGGCCCGATGCGCGCCGCCGCGACCTTCGCCCAGGCCCTGATCGATCAACATTTGCTGCTCGATGTGCAGCGGGTGGAAATCCGTTTGTACGGCTCGCTTTCCGCCACCGGCGTCGGCCATGCCACTGACCGCGCGACGGTCATGGGTCTGATGGGTGAATGGCCAGACAGCATCGATCCGTCGACCATCGAGCCACGCATCCAGCAACTGCGCGAAACGGGTCAACTGTCTCTGGCCGGTGAACGCTCGATTGCCTTCCACTGGCAGCACGATCTCCTGTTGCTGGACGAGAGCCTGCCCTACCACCCGAACGCCATGTCGCTGACAGCCTTCGGTGCATCCGGGCAACTGTTCGAGCAAACGTACTACTCGGTCGGCGGCGGTTTCATCATCGAAGCGGCCGAAGCCGAATCTGGCGTAGCGCCGACCGGCGACGTCGAGTTGCCTTACGAATTCTCCAGCGCTGTCGAACTGCTGGCGCTGTGCAAGCAGCATGACCTGCGGGTTTCCGAACTGATGATGGCCAACGAACGGGCCTGGCGCAGCGACGCCGAGATCCGTCAGGGCCTGCTGCATATCTGGTCGGTGATGCGCGAGTGCGTCGAGCAGGGCCTGCGTCACGAAGGCGTCCTGCCTGGCGGTCTGAATGTTCCGCGTCGTGCGGCGAAATTGCACCGCAGCCTGCTGGAAATCGGTAAGCCGAACGTCATCAGTTCGACCCTGTCGGCGATGGAGTGGGTCAACCTGTTCGCCCTCGCCGTCAACGAAGAAAACGCCGCCGGCGGGCGCATGGTCACCGCGCCGACCAACGGTGCCGCCGGGATCATTCCGGCCGTCCTGCACTACTACATGAAATTCAATCCGGACGCGTCCGACGATGACGTGGTTGCGTTCTTTCTGGGCGCGGCAGCGGTCGGCATCCTGTGCAAGAAAAACGCTTCGATCTCCGGCGCCGAAGTCGGCTGCCAGGGCGAAGTCGGCTCTGCCTGTGCAATGGCCGCTGCGGGGCTCGCCGATGTGCTCGGCGCCACCCCGGAACAACTGGAAAACGCCGCCGAAATCGGCCTGGAACACAACCTCGGCCTGACCTGCGACCCAGTCGGCGGGCTCGTGCAGGTGCCGTGCATCGAGCGCAACGCCATCGCTGCAGTGAAGGCGATCAACGCCACACAAATGGCCCTGCGCGGCGACGGCAAACACTTCATTTCCCTCGACCGGGTCATCCGCACCATGCGCGACACCGGCGCCGACATGCATGACAAATACAAAGAAACTTCACGGGGCGGCCTGGCCGTGAGCTGGGTGGAGTGCTGAGGAGCGCTCCCTGACTGCCCGTAACACGTGAGCCCGAGCAAGAATAATAACGAGGCAAAAACGATGACCGATGTACGTACACCTGCTGCCGAAAATCCTGCTGTAGACCGCACACGCAATGACGAAACCGCCCACAAGGGCTGGAGCAAATTCGACACCACCTGGATGCTCGGCCTCTACGGCACGGCTATCGGTGCCGGTACGCTGTTCCTGCCGATCAACGCCGGTGTCGGCGGCTTCTGGCCGTTGCTGATCCTGGCGTTGCTGGCGTTCCCGATGACCTTCTTCGCGCACCGGGGCCTGACCCGCTTCGTGCTGTCGGGCCGCTCCGGTGACATCACCGAAGTGGTGGAAGAACACTTCGGCATTGGCGCCGGCAAACTGATCACGCTGCTGTATTTTTTCGCGATCTTCCCGATCCTGCTGGTGTACAGCGTGGCGCTGACCAACACCCTGACCAGCTTCCTCGAACACCAATTGCACATCGCCCCGCCGCCGCGCGCGGTGCTGTCGCTGGCGCTGATCCTCGGCCTGATGGCCATCGTGCGTTGCGGTCAGAGCGTGATCGTCAAAGCCATGAGCGTGCTGGTGTATCCGTTCGTCGCCGCGTTGCTGCTACTCGGCATCAGCCTGATTCCGAACTGGAACGGTGCATTCTTCGCCAGCACCCAGGAATCGATGCAAATGTCGGTGTTCATTAAAACCCTGTGGCTGGCGATCCCGGTGATGGTGTTCTCGTTCAACCATTCGCCGATCATTTCCGCGTTCGCCGTCGACCAGAAACAGCGCTATGGCGATCAGGCCGAGCGCAAGAGCAGCGGCATTCTCGCCATGGCTCACGGCATGATGGTCGTCACGGTGATGTTCTTCTGCTTCAGTTGCGTGCTGGCGCTGTCGCCGGCGGATCTGGCAGCGGCCAAGGCGCAGAACATTTCGATCCTGTCGTACCTGGCCAACCACTTCCAGACCCCGGTCATCGCTTACGCCGCGCCGCTGATTGCGCTGGTGGCGATCACCAAATCCTTCCTCGGCCACTACATCGGCGCCAGCGAAGGCTTCCAGGGCATGATCGTCAAAAGCCTGCGGGGTCGTGGCCGGGTGGTGTCGGCGAGCTGGCTGAACCGTGCGACCGCGCTGTTCATGATCCTCAGTTGCTGGGCCGTGGCGACTTTCAACCCGAGCATCCTCGGCATGATCGAAACCCTCGGCGGGCCGGTGATTGCCTGCCTGTTGTTCCTGATGCCGATGTACGCGATCCGCCGCGTGCCATCCTTGCGCCAGTATTCGGGCCAGGTATCCAACGTGTTCGTGGTGCTGATCGGCCTGATTGCACTGTCGGCGATCATCTATTCGGTTCTGCCCTGAAACGGGCCGCAAACAAAGAAGGCGAGCCATGGGCTCGCCTTCTTTTTGGCCGGTTTCATTGTTCGACAATATTCCCGGCATGTCCCTTGCTACATCGCTGAAGTACACAGGACCACGGAAGGGCCGACGGTCAGGTTTGGCGAACCAACCCGATCAAGGCCGGTCAACAACTGCACGTTCAATCAGGCGGTGACGCATCATGGACAATCCTTTTCAGATCATTACCGATGCTTTTGCGCCGGACTATCAGATCAACCTGAGCATTCAGGGCCTCGACGGCAGCATCATGCTGACCCTCTCCAACAGCGGCCGGATCGTCGCCAAACGGATGATCAGCGCCGAACAGCGCAACGATCCCAAGCGCTTGAAACGGCTGGTACAAAGCATTCAGTTCGGCATCGCCATCGAACAAGGCCACAGCGCCATGGCGATCCTGGAGGCCATGACCCGCGGCGACGGGCTCACCCCGCCACCGCGCCAGATCAAGGGGCAGCACCGGCCGTCAATCGGTCTTTAGAGCTCGCCTTTCTCGATCTCAGGGTGTTCACCGGAGCCCGCACCGAGCTTGCGTTGCGGCTTCTCGATTTTCACCGAAGGGAATTGCGACGAGGCGTAACGTACCACCAGGATCGAAAACGCCAGCAACAGAATCCCGCCGCACAGGTAGATGATGCCCATGTCTGGCGGGTTGTGGTGCGAGACGTTGGAGATCAGCAACCGCGTCAGTGCGGTGATCGCCACATAGATCAGGAAGCGCACCGGCATGTGATTGGTCTTGAAATAAATCCCGACCATCGCCCCCAGTTCCAGATAGATGAACAGCAACAGAATGTCATCGATCTTGATGTGCCCTTCCTCGAGCATCCCGAGAAATTCCATCACCGCCGCCCAGGCAGTTACCGCACCAATGGCGAACAGCGCCAGGTAGTGGAAAGTCTCGACGAACAGGTTGCCCAGGGACTCGGCCAGTTGATGCACGTTTTGCCGCAGTTTCTCGGCCCAGTTGATTTTCACGATGAAGGTTCCTTAGCCCGGTTCGAGCGGATGTTGAGCATTGGACGTGACGGTTATTGCACACGTACTCATATGCATGCAGAAAAGAGGCCACGCCATCATGGCGAGGCGCCGCGAAACCCGCGCCGTGGCGTTTGGTCGCACCTTTACATAACCGTCGGGCTGAAAAAATCCGAATCCGGTCTACATTAAAAAGCCACTACCCAAAGCGCAGGGATTCGCTTATTCTTTTCGCTGTATATAGATACAGTAGTCGCAAAGACAACTTAATGTGAAGGCATGTGAGGTGGTGAATGGCCGTCGAAGTGGTATACCGCAGCAGCCGAGATCTGGAGCGCTTGTTCATGGATAAAGCCGAAGCTGACCGTCATGACAAAATGCTCGAACTGGCCGAACTGTTGGCCGAAGTGCTGGAAAAAGCCGTTCCTTCGTTGAGCGAGCAGCAAGTGGAAGAAGTCGGGATCTTCATGGCGAAGAACCGCGATGTGTTCGCCCGGGCGTTCAAGAGCCAGCCTGATGCCCTGTCGGAGCTGATCAACGCACCTGCTGCGCCGGTTGTGGCGACCGAGACGGCAGACGCGGACGAACCGGTAGAAACGCCAGCCAAACCTGCCAAGGCGGCGAAAACTGCGAAGTAATCGACACCTGAATTGAATAGCCCCTGAGTTGCAAGACTCAGGGGCTTTTTCATGCCAAGACAAACCTCAGCGGTACAACACTTTCTCCGCCAGTTCATCCGCCACCCGCGCCGGCGAACGTTTTTCTGCCTGGGCGTGGGCAAACACTTCGGTCAGTCGCGAACTGATTTTCGACAGATGCGCGGTGATGGTCGTCAGTTCTTCGCCACGGTGCTTGAGGGATACGTAGATCAAGCCACCGGCATTGATCACGTAATCCGGCGCATACAGGATGCCGCGCCGTTCCAGCTGATCGGCCACATCCAGATGCGTCAGTTGATTGTTGGCCGACCCCGCCACCGCCGAGCAGCGCAACTGGGTGACGGTGTGGCTGTTGAGCACACCGCCCAGGCCGCACGGCGCAAGGATGTCGCACGGTGTGCTGAGCAAGGCGTCGTTGGCAATCGGATGAGCGTTGAGCTGTTCCATCGCCAGTTGCACCTTGCCGTGGTCGATATCGCTGACCAGCAGTTCGGCGCCAGCGGCATGCAGCTGTTCGGCCAGTGCGTAACCGACATTGCCCAGCCCCTGAATCGCCACGCGCAAACCTTCGAGGTTGTCGCTGCCCAACCGCGCCATGGCCGTGGCGCGAATCCCGGTGAACACGCCCATTGCCGCGTGCGGTGCCGGGTCGCCGGCCGAGGTGGTACTGGTGACGTGCTGGGTCTGCTGGGCGATGCAGTCCATGTCCGCCACCGAAGTGCCGCTGTCGATGGCGGTGATGTAGCGGCCGTCGAGTTGATCGATGCAACGACCGAATGCTTCGAACAGCGCGCCACGGTTTTCCACATGGGCCGGCCGCACGATCACGGCCACGCCGCCGCCCTGGGCCAGACCGGCCAGCGCGGCCTTGTAGCTCATACCCTGAGCCAGGCGTATGGCGTCCGCGACGGCGGACTCGTCATTCGGATAGGCAAGATAGCGACATCCGCCCAGGGCTGGCCCGAGGCGACTGTTATGGATGGCAATGACCGCCTTCAATCCGGAGACCGGATCAACGCTAAGGTGCAGCGATTCCAGGCGAGTGCTTTGCATGAGAGCGAACATCGGCAGGCTCCCGAATCACTTCTGGTAGTCGCCAGTATAGGCTTGCGCCCAAAAATTGCTGAAGCGCACGGGAATAAGGCCCGACAGCGACCAATGTGTTGCGGCATAACCCGATGGCAGAGCGGCCCCGACACTGGACGAATGGCAAAGACGGGGCTAAAACGAGGCATGCCCCGGAGATTTAGATGAGTCCGCGCCAACGTTTCTTCGATTGTCTGCACCGTTCACCGCCCGCGCTGTTCGAAGCCGCGTTGTGGATGGCCGCCGAACACGACAAACAAGCCGATCCCGAAGCGCTGTTGCAGGAATTCAAGGAACTGCAGCAGCGAGTCAGTTATGGCTTGCCGTTGCTTCCGGTCAGCGAGCTGGCGCAACCGTTGCTGCGGCGCATGACCGACCTCGGTTTTGCCCAGGATGATTTCGTACCGCTGCGTCCGCAGGCCGCGATGGTGCACAAAGTCATGCAGACCAAACGCGGCCAGCCGCTGGCGCTGGCACTGATCGCCCTGGAACTGGCCCGTGGTCTGGAGATCCCGCTGGTTGGCGTGAACTTCCCCGGGCATTTCCTGCTGAAGGTGCCCGGAGCCGATCACCTGCTCGATCCGTGCGGCGGACGGCGCCTGTATCCGAACGATTGCCGCGAACTGTTGCATCGCCAGTACGGCCATCAAATGAAACTCAACGCCGACCACCTGCTGACTGCCGAGCCGGTGCAGATGCTTCAGCGTCTGTCACGCAACCTGCGCCAGTTGCACCTGACCCACGACGATTTCATCGCGGCGCTGATTGATGCCGAGCGCGTACTCGAACTGGGTAACGCCAGCGCCGCCGATTACCTGGCCCGGGCCAGTCTGTACCAGCGCCTCGATTGCCCGAACGCCGAGCGTTTCGATCTGGAGCACGCGCTGTTGCTCAGTGACGACCCGATTCAGCGACTTCGCCTGACGGAGCGGCTGGGGCATCTGCCGCCGAACGCGGTTGTCCACTGAACGGCGCAGTAACTGGCGAACGCACCTGAATGATCAGCAACGCCGCGATCACCGCCGGAATCGCGCAGAAGAAGAAAATCTGCTCCACCGGAATATGCATCGCCAGCAACAGGCTGCCGAACAGCGGCCCGAGAATCGAGCCGAAACGCCCCACTCCCAACGCCCAACCGGTACCGGTGGCGCGCACGTGCGCCGGATAGAAATTGCTGGCGAAGGCATTCAGAGTCAGTTGGCCGCCGATGATGCAGAACCCCGCCGCGAAAACACAGGCCACCAGATAACGCGGGTTGTCGTGATTCAGGCCCAACAGAATGGTGCACAGCGCTGCACCGGCCAGCACACCGGACAGCAGACGCACTTTGCTTTTCAACCGATCAGCGAACCACGCCATGCAGATCGCCCCCAGCGTACCGGCGAACAGGAACATCGACGTCACCAGGTTCGCCTCATTGAGTTGCAAGCCACTTTCCAGCAGCAGCGACGGCAGCCAACTGATCATGAAATACAGCAGGATCAGGCTGACAAAAAAGGTTGCCCAGATCAGCAAGGTCGGACGCGCATAACCGTTGCGGAACAATTCCACCACGGTCAGCTTGCTGCCCTGCTCGCGTTCGTTCTGCTCGACCGATGCGGCGGGCGGTTGCCACTCCGGCAGCATGCGTGCGGTGACCTTGCGCAGGCGCGCATAGGGCGGCGCATCACGTAGAAGACGCGGCAAGGATTCCGGCAGCATCCACCAGAGAAACGGAAACAGCAGCAACGGCGTGACACCACCGGCGAGGAACACCGCTTGCCAGCCAAAACGGTCGATAAAACCGGCCGCGACAAAACCACCCGCCGCCCCGCCGAAAGAGAAACCGCACGCCGCCAGCGTCACCATCAGCGTGCGCAGGCGTGGCGGGGAATACTCCGACATCAACGCCATGGCGCTGGGCATCGCGCCGCCCATGCCGATGCCGCAAATGAAGCGCGCGATCATCAGCGTATTCAGGGAGTCGGCGAACACCATCAGCACGGTGAGGCTGGCGTAGATCAGTACGCAGGCGAGCAGAATCCGCCGCACACCGAAGCGGTCGGCCAGCGGCGTCACGGCGAGCGAGCCTAGCGTCAGGCCGAGCAGGTTGGCGCTGAACACCGGGCCGAACGCCGATTTCTCCAGGCCCCAGTCCTGCGCCAGCGCAGGCACCACGTAACCGAGCACCTGGGCGTCGTAGCCGTCGGTGACCAGCAGCAAGGCGAGAAGAATCAGGAGCAACCACTGAAAGCGGGACACAGGACGGGCGTCGAGTGCCGCCCGGAAGCTGGCAATCTGGTTGTGCATCGCAAGGTACCTGTTTTGTTTTTATGATTTTTTGCGGGTAACCGGAGTGGCGCCCGTGCCTTGCACGGGCGCCATCAAATGCTACTTCGGCGTATCCGGCTGGTTCGCCGGATGCGCCGCGATAAACGCCGGATGTTCAGCGGCCAACGCGGCCACCCGACGGATCCGTGGATACGCCTCCAGCGAAACACTGAACCGCTCGGCCGCGTACAACTGCGGAATCAGGTACACGTCAGCCACACAGGGCCACTCGCCAAAACAGAAACCGCTATCGCCGATCAATTGCTCCACCGTCGCCAGCCCCTGACTGATCCAGTGACCGATCCACTCGTTGACCTGCGGCTCGTCATGCCCCAACCCGCGCAGGCGATTGAGCACGCTGACGTTGTGCAGCGGATGCACGTCGCAGCCAATCACCGCCGCCACACCGCGCACCTGGGCACGGGCAACGAGGTCTTCGGGCAGCAACGGCACCTGTGGATAACGCTCTTCCAGGTACTCGATGATCGCCGGCGACTGGATCAGCAACTTGCCTTCGTCAGTGCGCAGCGCCGGTACCCGGCCCTGAGGATTGATCGCCAGATACGCCGGTTGCCGATGTTCGCCACCGGGCGCTGCGATCAGATTGACCGGCAACGCCTGATAGTCGAGGCCCTTGAGCGCCAGCGCGATCCGCACCCGGTACGACGAGGTGGAACGGTAATAGGTATAGAGTTCCATGACCCGCTCCTGTCAGCGTGCCGCCAGCACGGTGCCACGGCATTCGCCGAAACCGATCGAGGCAAAACCTTCGCGGGCGCAGCGAGCGCGCAGGATGATTTCGTCGCCATCTTCGAGGAATTTGCGCACTTCGCCGGACGCCAGCTCGATCGGCTTTTTACCGCCCTCGGTAATTTCCAGCAGGCTGCCGAACTGGCCGCTTTCAGGGCCAGACAAAGTGCCCGAACCGAACAGGTCACCTGCCTGCAACTGGCAACCGTTGACGCTGTGGTGCGCGACCATTTGTGCAACGGTCCAGTACATGTAGCGGGTGTTGCTCAGGGTCAGGCGATGGGCCGGCAGGTTTTGCTCGCGCATTTTCTCGGTGAGCAGCAGCACTTCCAGTTCGATGTCGAAGCCACCGCCATCCTGATCGCGCTTGTCGAACAGGTACGGCAATGGCTGCGGATCACCTTCCGGGCGCGGCGGTTGCGCGATGCGGAATGGCGCCAGCGCTTCGGCAGTCACCACCCATGGCGAGACGCTGGTGATGAAGCTCTTGGACAGGAACGGGCCGAGCGGCTGATATTCCCAAGCCTGGATATCACGGGCCGACCAGTCGTTGAGCAAGCAGAAACCGGCAATGTGTTCGGCTGCATCGCCAATGGCAATCGGCTCGCCCATCTCGTTGCCCTGCCCGATCCAGATGCCCAGCTCCAGCTCATAGTCCAGACGCGCGCACGGGCCGAAAGTCGGCTCAGTCGCACCAGCCGGCAAGGTCTGGCCTTTAGGACGGCGCACATCGGTGCCGGAAGCACGCACGGTGGAGGCACGACCGTGGTAACCGATCGGCACGTGTTTGTAGTTCGGCAGTAGCGGGTTGTCCGGGCGGAACAGTTTGCCGACGTTCTGCGCGTGCTCGATGCCGACGTAGAAGTCCGTGTAGTCACTGATACGCGCCGGCAGATGCAGTTGGCAATCGGCGGCCAATGGCAGCAGTTTTGCACCCTGGGCTTCGATGTTGCCGCGATGAGTGCTGCCTTCGCTGAACAGCTCCAGCAGGCGTTCACGCAACGCAACGCGGGCATCGCGGCCGAGTTCGAAGAAGGCGTTCAACTGACCGCCGTGCATGGCTTCGACCGCCCTACGCGCGGCGCCGTCGAACAGCCCCGCCTCCAGCGCCACTTGCAGATCAAAGATATGTTCGCCAATCGCCACGCCCGCGCGCGGCGCCGAGCCGTTGAGGCTGAACACACCCAGCGGAAGGTTCTGCAACGGGAAATCGGTGTGGCCGTTGGCCGAAGCGACCCAACTGCGGGTGATGGAATTCTGAGTCATGGGTTATCTCCGGGTCGGGTCGAACGTGGCGGGCAGCGTGGCCCAGCAGGCGTCGTAAGTGGATTGCAGTTGCGGGCAGTCGAGGGCGAAGCGGCTTGGGCGCAGCACCTGGCTGGTCTCGAACATGAACGCCATGGTGTTGTCGATCTTCGCCGGCTTCAGGTCCGCGTTGATGGCTTTGGTGCAGGTCTCGCCGTCCGGGCCGTGGGCGCTCATGCAGCTGTGCAGAGATGCGCCGCCGGGCACAAAACCTTCGGCCTTGGCGTCGTACTCGCCCTGGATCAGGCCCATGAATTCGTTCATCAGGTTGCGGTGGAACCACGGCGGACGGAAGGTGTTCTCGGCCACCATCCAGCGCGGCGGGAAGATCACGAAGTCGAGGTTGGCCAGGCCGTGGACGCTGGTCGGCGAGGTCAGCACGGTGAAGATCGACGGGTCAGGGTGATCGAAACTGACGGTGCCGATGGTGTTGAAGCGGCGCAGGTCATATTTGTACGGCACGTTGTTGCCGTGCCAGGCGACCACGTTCAGCGGCGAATGATTGAGTTCGGTGCCCCACAGCTGGCCAAGGAATTTCTGCACCAGCGTGGTCGGTTGTTGCAGGTTTTCGTAGGCGGCGACCGGGGTCAGAAAGTCTCGCGGATTGGCCAGACCATTGCTGCCGATCGGCCCCAGGTCCGGCAGGCGCAGCGGCGCGCCATGGTTCTCGGCGACGTAGCCGCGCGCTTGCGGATCGAGCAGTTCGACGCGGAATTTCAAACCCCGTGGCAGCACGGCGATTTCCAGCGGCGCCACTTCCAGCACACCCAGTTCGGTGACGATGCGCAGGCGACCCAGTTGCGGCACCAGCAGCAGCTCGCCGTCGGCGTTGAAGAAAACGCGTTCCATCGAACGGTTGGCGCAATAGTGATAGATGCTGATGCCGGCCGGTTTTTCGGCAGCGGAGTTGGCCGCCATGCTCACCAGACCATCGATGAAATCGGTGGGTTCGGCCGGGATGTCCAGCGGGTTCCAGCGCAGGCGATTGGGGGTCACTTCACCCAACGGACCGCCTGCCAGTTGCCGCTCCAGTTTGACGAAGGCCGGGTGATTGGCCGACGGCTGGATCCGGTACATCCAGGTACGCCGCGCTTCGCTGCGGGTCATGGTGAACGCGGTGCCGGAGAACAGTTCGGTGTAGAGACCGTACGGGGCTTTCTGCGGGGAGTTCTGGCCGACGGGCAGTGCGCCGGGCAACGCTTCGGAGCTGAACTCGTTGCCGAAACCGGACTGGTAAGCCAGGGCTGAATCGAGGTTCATGGAGCCTCCTGAACAGGGAGTCGGCATGGCCGGACGCTCTGGATCGGAGGTCTTGGCACGCCGGGGTTATTTTTATCGTAATTCAATTACGCATAACGTAATTTGCTCGCTATCCAGCGTCAAGCTATAAAGACGCCCATTCGTTCCGGGACACGGCAGCACCATGGAAAAAACCAGCGACAGCAACGGCAAACAGAAAGTCCGCTCCGCGGAGGTCGGCACCGACATCCTCAAGGCCCTGGCCGAGTTGTCGCCGTCCACTTCGCTGTCGCGTCTGGCCGAACATGTGCAGATGCCGGCAAGCAAGGTTCATCGTTATCTGCAGGCATTGATCGCCAGCGGCTTCGCCGAGCAGAACACCGCCACCAACCATTACGGCCTCGGCCGTGAAGCGCTGCGCGTTGGCCTGGCGGCACTCAACAGTATGGACGTGCTGAAAGTCGCCGCCCTGCCCCTGGCCGAACTGCGCGACGAGCTCAACGAAACCTGTTTCCTGGCGGTGTGGGGCAATCAGGGCGCGACCGTTGTACACATCGAGCCGGCGGTGCGCGCGGTGACCGTAGTGACACAACTTGGCTCGGTATTACCGCTGCTCAGTTCATCCACCGGTCTGGTCTTCGGCGCGTACCTGCCGCACCGGGAAACCGACGAATTGCGCGAACAGGAAATCGCTGTTGGCGCTCACCCATTGGCCGACGAAAAAGCCTATGCAGTGCTGTGCGAACAGATCCGCGAACGAGGTCTGCATCATGTACACGGCTTGCTGATGCCCGGCGTCGATGCCCTGTCGGCGCCGGTGTTCAACGCCCTCGGGCAGATCGAGGCGGTGTTGACCATCGTCGGCCCGACTTCGTTGTTCCACGCCGACGAAAACGGCCCGGCGGCGCAACGGTTGCTGGCGGTGACGCGGGCCGTGAGTTGGCGGATGGGGTATCAACCCGAGAACAAGTCGGACTGACCGTTACCTGAGGTAGGTCCTGCTGGCGAAGGAATCCGGATCATCGAGAACTGACTGAATGATCGCCAGCGCCTGCAACGGCAGTCTCTGCTGTCCGGTCGCCTGAGAGAAGAATTTCTCGATGGTATAGACATCACCCAGCAACCCGATGAGATCCTTCTGCGTTTTCGTTGGAGCCAGACGGCTATAACCGGCCTTGCCCAGCGAAGCCAGTTCGACCAATGCCCAGAAAATATGGACTTGCGCCGTCACACGATCGCCATCCTTGTAAGCTTCGGCGGCCTCCCAAAGGTTTTTTGTCAGCAACGCTACACTCACCGCAATACCCACAGGCGGAATGACTATGCTGATCGCCGTAGCCGCTGCTTCCACCGCTTTGAAGACCAGTTTGAAAATGATCTCATTGAGGCTTTCTGTTTTCTCGTCGACATCGGAAATGGTCCGCTGGATCAAACCATCGAAATCACCACTGAAGTCCGTGGCTCGGGCATACGGCTGAACAACCGGCATCTGAGTGAAATTTTCCAGTTGTTCAAGATCGGTGATATAGGTTCCGACAACTTTCTGATCCTTGTACATCACCCGCTCGTAAAAATACTGCCCAAGCTCAAGTGTCTTGACGGCCGAAACGAACTCCGAAAACGGCCGGATCGAACGACCGTCGGGTGCATCCGGAGTGAAGAGATAACTCTCGACCTGCCCTGCTGTCACCCAGCGAAAAACAAAGTTTCCCACTACCGGTCGATCCCTTATCTCGAACTGGAACAACCCGGGCTCTTCGAACCCAATGGAGAACAACGGGCGGGTATCGACGTTTTCGCTGGCATCAACAATCCGCATGAGCTGATCGAATTGCGCGGCCCTCAGACGTCCGTGAAAGCGCTCCTGCAAAATGCCGATCTGCATATGGCGACGCGCGACTTGTTTGTGGATCAGACGTTTGAGAGCACCTTCGGCATGGTCAGGATCGAGGTATTTCTCATGCAGCATTGCAATGTATTTTTCACCCGGGCGTAGTGTTCGTGACCAACTGGCAATATGGCGGATATCCAGATTCATCACAGGCAGATGATCATGCGCCAATGTGAATCGGGGATAACTCCAGGGGGAACCTGCATCGTTTGCATAAAAATGGGTTTCGGTGATGATCAACTCCGTCAGTGTCATCTGCACTTGCGGGCTGACGTCAACGAAAATCCGGTCGGGATTGATCGTGATCTGTTCTCCTTTCTCGAGTAGCACCTGCTCGACGCGCTCCTTGATCAGATCAAAGCAGAACCGCTCATACGTGACAAAACCGCCTTCACGCACCATCAGCGTCTGCAATGCCTTGAGTTCGCAATTGATGCGGGCATAGCTCTGGCGTTGATCTATGGACGCTGTTCGATATCCATAGGGGCGCAGGCTTTCTTCTTCGGAAATCCGCCAGGCACGAGCATTTTCAACGATGCCGTTCAAGGCCTCGTCGGCCATGTGCGGTGTCGATGCCAGAATTATGCCTCTCCAGAGACTGGGCATTTTCTCGAGCTTTTTCAGAAAGCCCACAATCTGACGACGGTTCAAGGCATGCGCGCGGGAAGCAATGAAATCGCGCCCCGCCTGCTCCCTTGTCCAGTCGATCACTGTGATGTCGACCTGGCGCAAGCTGCGGCATTCGTACCAGGTCTGACCGCCGGGAGAGTCAGGTGCATAAAGAAACAATGGTTCGCCATTACCCTTGCGAGCCCCGATGACCAGCATCTGAGACAATGGTCGCGTATCTTCGATTATGCGAATGCCATCTATCACAAAGGCATTGTCCCCCATTACGGCACGCTGAACGCTCGATAGATAATCGTCTTTGCTGATGTGGCCCTGATATCGAGCTGCCAATGCGCTTAGCAGGAGTTTTTCACGCAGCGCGTTCTTCATGGCGTCAATAACATCAGCACGTTGGTACAATTTGCCGAGTTCGGCACCGTAGACCGAGCGAACATCACGAACGAGTATGTCCTCCAGCCATTGTTGGTTCAGGCTTGAAGGAAGATCCCGGCCTTTAATGGAGATCTCCCCCCTCTGTTCCTCTTCATGCAGACCTATAATGAATTGCTCAGTCAGCGATCGGGTATCCTCCTGAACGACTTGCCGATTCCCCACACTGAAGGTGTATCGGCAACTGCACTGGATTTCATCGGCGTCGAATTCACGTCCGAACTCAAGTTGCAGAACCTCTCTCACCACATGACGGGCATAGTCTTTCAAAGAGGTATAAGGTGCCAACAAGTCCTGAAGTCTGGTGTCGCTGAGTTCGGACACCCTACTTTGTTCGAGATAAGTTCTCCTTTCCGTCTGTCCCAACCGTTCCAGCCAGGCTGGATAGCTCTCCGACAGAAGTTTTTCATTCAATGCAACATTCATTTAAATACCCTTGGAAGTTATAAAGCAAGACAGGCTTCGGCTTGACTGCCTATAAACTAACCAAGATAAAAAAACGAACACACCCGATAATCACCACAAATAATTTGGATCCATTCCGGCGCACTATGTTTTTACAAAGAACCACAACCGTCAAACGCACAAACCCAGAACTCTTGCACGCGCCACCGCATGAGTCCTGCGTTCCACGCCCAACTTTGCATGAATTCGCCTGACATGAGTTTTAACTGTGTGCAATGAGATGAATAACTTGTCCGCTATTTGCTGATTTGAACTTCCCGACGCGATTAATCGCAAAACCTGCGATTCACGCAAACTCAATGAACTTTCATCGTTATTATTATCTGGATGTTGCTTGTCCAGTGTCGAATCGGGATAAATGCCTGGCGCCTGTTCCTCAAACCTCATCAACAATCGCGACAGGTTGAATTGACTGGCTAATGTACGACCCTTGTCAAAGCACTGGCGGGCCGACTCCGGGTCATCAAGCAGCGAGACCACCTCGCTCATCGCCAACAGCAACTCGGCCTCAAGCACGATCATCCGGCTGGCGTGAGCCTGCTCGAGCAAAGACTGCAATCGCACCACTGGCTGTTGCGCCTGCTGCAACCGGGCCTCTGCCAGAATCAGCAAACACTCTATGCGCGGAATCAGCTCCAGCGTCGCCGGCGGTGCCTGCCTTGCACATGGGCCACGATAATGTCTGAGCACCCGGCTCAACGCCTCGTGAGCCAGTTCGGGTCGTCCTTGTTGCAACCAGAACTCGCTGCTGACCTGCAACAGGACGCCGCGATAAACCGTGTCCGGAATCTGTCGCTGCTGCATCAACCGTTCGGCGTCCCGCAGTCGCATGAAGGCGTAAGCGTAATTCCCCTGATCGGCGGCCAGTTGCGCCTGACCAAGAAAACCGTAAAGCACACGCTTGTCAAAGCTGCGCAGACAGTCGTCGAGCCCTTGCTGAAAGAACTCGGCTGCCCGGCCTGGTTGCCCCATGCTCAATGCCAGTCGCCCCCGGCGCAGGGCGATGCGCCCCAGCAGTGGCGTCGGTCGCTCGACGGACGAGTCGAGCATTTCGCAAAGATTGGCCAGCAACTCTTCGGCCCGGGCGGCCCCACCACGCTGCTCCAGCAACTGGGCGTGATCAAGTTCCAGCAACGCTTCAAACAACAGAGAACCTTCAGCCCGGGCCAGGCAAAGCGCTTCACGATTGATCGAGTGAGCCAACTCCAGATCACCGCACAGCAACGCCTGCTGTGTGCGGCCCGAGAGACATAGCAGACGCGCAGTCCAGGCCTGCGGCGACAGATCGATCAAGGCTTGCTCGAAATGTTCACGCGCCTCCTCCATCCGTCCTTGCAGGTGCAACAGCCAGCCTTGCTGAGCCTGCCAGCGGGCGATCAATTGCCGTTGCTGGCCAGCCGACGGTGGCGGCAAGAAACGCGACAGTTGCCCGATGCAATCTGCCGCCTGCGCAAAACGCCCGGCGAACAGCAACGCCGCCGTGATCAAACCGACCAATTGCGCAGAGCCCAGCAGCAATTCTTCACCGCGTTGCTCATAAAGACGCAGCAACAGCACGACCGTCTGTTCCTCGAACAGATGCTCGAAACTGAAGTGTTGCAACAAGCTCACCGCAACCTCGTACTCTTCGGCCAGCAACGCCTGCTCAAAGGCGCATTTCCAATGCTTTCCGGCGGCAAACCACTGACAGGCCCGGCGATGCCAGGAACGTCCGGCAGGCCAGGGTTCGTCACGCATCAAGCGCGACAGCGGCGCACATACCTGCAACCAGTCCGGAGATCCTCGCCAGGGTTCGATAAAGCATCCCAGCGTTTGCAGAGTACGCATCCATTGCGCCCCGTCCCCGGCACCGAACAGGTGATCGCAAAGGCTGGCATTGAAGCGCGGCAATTGCGCCAGCACCCGCCAGGCCTCGGCCAGCTCCGGACTCAGTCCGCTGAACAGTTCGTGTTGCAAGTAATCCAGCAAGGTGTCCATGCGTTGCTGCGGCAGGGTCTTTTGCGACCAGTCGCATTTTTGCATCATCAGCATCCGTACTCCGGCGCACCAACCGGCGCTGCGCTGAAAGATGCGCCCGGCCACGCTGTCGGCCTGGGCGGGAGGCAAGTGGCGCAACACTTGTGCAATCTCGTACCGGGTCAGCGCCAACGCCGTGCCTTCACATTCGTACAAGGCATCGTCGAGCAGCAGGCGCGGCCAGTTGCAGGACGGGCGGCGCCGAGTGCCGATCCACCACGTCACAGCCGGACTGCTGACCGCCAGCATTCGGTCGAGCAATGCATCCAGCGCCGGCTCCGGGTATCGGCAGTAATCGTCGATCAGCACCCAGGTAGCAGTAGACCGTCGCGCCAGTTCATACAGCAGCGACGCCTCGTCCCAGGTTGTCAGCCCCATCGCACGCGCAAGCCGTTCGCAAAATTCGCCGACACTCAAGGAAGCCCCTGCCAGCGGCAACCAGCAGACGGTGCAATTGACGGGGGCCTGCAGCAGGCATTCGGTGAGCAGCGCGGTTTTACCGCAACCGGCCGGCGCGCAGATCAGTCGGACCCGTGCCGCGGACTCGAGCAGTGCCTCGCAAAGACGCGGACGGGGCAAGTGATGGGGAGACAGTCTCGGGAGAAAATCCGGTCGATCCAGAAGGGGTGTCATGGCGGTCATCAGGTGCGCCTTTTTATCGTTGTACGTTCACCCTAGCCCTCTCCCCGATGCTTGTTGACGAGTATTCAGTACGCTGATTGCTGCCCATAAAAAAGGCGACCAGCCGGTCGCCTTCTGTCTCGCAAGTGTATCGCTCCCTTTACCGGACGCCCTCGGCGCGCAGGGCCGAAGGTGTGAAGTCGGCCGCCTTGGCTTCGAAGCCGAATTCGAAGCTGTGCTTCTCCTCGTTCTTCATGCCCAATGCAATGTAGCGACCGGCAATGATGTCGTAGAGCGCTTCCAGCGTGTAGGCCTGGGCCTGGTGATCGTAGTAGTACTGGGCATGCCCTTCGGCCACCCGCCACAACTGTCCGCGACCGTCGTAGTGATCGGCCAGCGCCACTTGCCAGCTGTCCTCGTCGATGTACATGTGGCGCTTGGCATAGATGTGCCGCTCGCTCGGTTTTACCGTGCCGATCACTTCCCAGACCCGGTGCAGCTCGTAGCGGGTCAGGTCCTGATTGATGTGCCCGGCCTTGACGATGTCGTCGTACTTGAGCTTCGGTGAGTCGAGTTTGTAGCTGTTGTATGGAATGTACATCTCCTTCTTGCCGATCAGCTTCCAGTCATAACGATCCGGTGCACCGGAGAACATGTCGAAGTTGTCCGAAGTACGCAGGCCATCGGCGGCGGTGCCCGGCCCGTCATACGCCACCTGCGGCGCACGGCGAACCCGACGCTGCCCGGCGTTGTAGATCCAGGCCAGACGCGGCTCCTTCACCTGATCGAGGGTTTCGTGCACCAGCAACACGTTGCCGGCAAGGCGCGCCGGCGCGGTCACCGACTGCTTGAAAAAAGTCAGCACGTTGGCCGCCTGCTGCGGGTCCAGATCCTTCATCAACTGCGGCACGGCGATCTCTTCCTCGAAGCGGATCGGTGTGTAGCTGCCGTTGGTCTGCGGTGTCACCTGAGTGATGATCCGCCGCAGGTTACCGCCGTGATAACGAGTGATGTGGTTCCACAGCACCTCGACGCCGTTCTTCGGAATCGGGAAGGCGTAGTAGCGATTGCCGGTGAAATTGGCCAGGCCGTTGCCGTCGTTGATCGAGGTAACGTTCAACGCGCTGCGCTTGGCCGATTCGTAGATTTCCGGCGGCACAGCAACGGTGCGGTGGGTCGGGTAGACCGGGATCTTGTAGGTATCCGGATAGCGTTTGAACATCGCCACCTGGCCTTCGGAAAGTTTGGCCTTGTATTGGTCGACGTTAGCCGCAGTGATTGTGAACAGTGGTTTTTCGCTGGCGAACGGGTCGGCGAGAAAGCCTTTGCTGTCTACTGTCCCTGCGTTTTTCGGGATGCCACCGGTCCAGGCTGGAATCGAGCCGTCGGCGTTACCGGCCTTCTCGGCGCCGAGCGGCGTCAGGCTGCTGCCGAGCTTGTCGGCCTCTTGCGGCGACACCGCCGCGATCACGTTTACAGCCAACAGGCTCAGGGCCAGGACACCGCATTGCAGAATCATCTTGCGCATGGATTTCATCCTTCTCGGGCAGATCAGAAGTTCACGCCGAAGCTCAGGGCCACGAAGTCACGGTCGGTGAGGACGTTGTAATCGCCGCCGAAAAAGTCGGTGTAACTGAGACTCGCGGTGTAGGTATTGCGGTAGTCGGCATCGACGCCGACGCTGATGGCCTTGGCGCCTTCGTTGAACAGACCGTTGGGGCCGTAACCGGAGACGTCATGGGACCAGGACAAGTTGGGCTTGAGGTTGATCCCACCGATCACGTTGGCGTAATCGAGGATGGCCCGGGCGCGGTAACCCCAGGAGGTCGAGGTGACGAAACCGCCGGTGTCGCCACCGAATCCGTACTGGCCGTACACCGAATCTCGGCCGTAACGCAGCTTGCTGCGCGACTCCAGACCACCGACCCGGACCACCGCAGCCTCACCGACCACGGTCAGGCGTTCGGCACCCAGCACCTGATCGAAGAAGTGCGTGAGGGTGCTCTGCAGTTGCGTCACTTCCTTGCGCCGGTAGCCCTTGTTGTCGGCGCCCGGCGAGGTGGTCAGCGGGGATGCCGCGCCGCCGGCGATCGGGTTGAGCAAGGCCAGGGTCAGGTCGTTGGTGTTGACCTGCACCGGAGCGTTGGGCCGGTAGCTGAGCTCACCGGTCCATGCAGTGCCGGTGGGCAATGTGGTGGCGAAACTCGCGCCATACAGACGGATGTCTTCGGGGTATTCGAGGTAGTACTGACCACGCCCGAGCATCACGCTTTGCGCCAGCCCGGAACCGCTGCCGGGAGCGAGGCGGTTGGCAGTGCTGACCATCCCCGGCAATGCCGCCAGAGTCGACAGGCCGGCCGTGGTGGTGCCAACCGTGGGCGTACGGCTGTGGTAGTTCAGGAAATAGAGGCCATATTCGGTATCGTCGCCGAGCCAGCGCAACGCCGTACCCCACTGCCCGGAATCCCGCGCATCACGGTCACCGCCCCGGGGTACGACCACGCCTTCGCGAGTGACCTGGATGGGTTGCCCGAAGGCAGCGGCCAACGGCGCCAGCGGAGCAATCGCCGGGCTGCCGACGGTGTAACCGTTGTTGCAACCATCCGCCGCGACGTCGACACCGAAGAAGGTGCCGCAGTTGTCGAGAACAGTCTGATCCCACTCCAATTGGTAGAAGCCTTCGACCGAGAGCTTGTCAGTCAGGCTTTGCGAGCCGAACAGCATGTTTACCGGAATCAGGCCTTCCTTGATCTCCGCACCGGGCCGGCGGAAGGCCGAAACGTCGATCGGGTTGATGCTGTTGATCGAGTTGCCGATGAAGGTACTTTCGCCCCAGCTCACCACCTGTTTGCCGGCGCGCACGGTGCCCGGCAGATCGGCGATGGAGTAGTTGTGATAGACGAACGCGTCGAGAATCTGCCCGCCGGAAGACTTGGCGCCTTCCTTTCGGCCCTTGTCGCTGATGGGCTTGAACTCGCGGTCTTCGTCCTTGAGTTCGAAGTCGTACCAGTACTTGCCGCGCACGAACACACCAGTGTCGCCGTACTTCAGTTCAAGGTCGTGGATGCCCTTGAAGATCTTGGAAAAGGTCTCGCCTTTCTTGAAGTTCAAGCGCCCGTCATCACCGGTCGAAGACTGGCCCGTACCGCCATTGACCGTGCCGACCAGCGATTTGTCTGCATCGCGCATGCCCCAGCTCGCACCGACCGACAGTGACGAGTCGAACGTGCCTTCGATTTCGCCGATATTGAAATCGACTGCATGGGCCTGGGCACAGCAACCCAAGGCGACCGCAGCCGCCAGCGCCTGCGGTTTGAAGATGGCGCGCATTGTTGTTTTTGTCATGCGTCTTCCCCGGTGAGTGACAGAAGGCCCCACCCTACTGCCGCCGCACGGGGACGATAAGCGCACCAAGGAGGTATTCGCGCTGTCGCTCGAAAGGATGAATCCCCGCCTGGAACGGGGCTTGCCGCGAGGCATGGGCAGGCTGGATAACCCATGATCAATTCAACGGATGATGCCCGCCTCGGGACGCGACACTGTTACATGCCCCGTAACAGTGCATGTCCGGAATCGCTATTTTTCCTTTGGCTTCAAGCCCTTATTCTGAGCGGGCTTTCACGGCAGACCGCCACGAAGCAGAAAGTCCGCGACCGAGTCGTCGGCAACCGATTTCTGATGGTTTGAAGCGTTTTCGATCCATCGCCCCCGGTGTTCACTGACGTTGATTTGTAGCTCCTTGATCCAACGTCTTACCTTGGCCGCTGCGTTTGCAGCGGCCTTTTTTATGGGCGATGGTTTATCGCGTCGTGTCAGCAATCTGTCACTCCCCTCGCCACTGTCAGATGCTTCCTGAATCCTTTTCGGAAACTTCCTTATTTAAATAACGAACAACTTCTATTCGTTATTTATCACCGAATTTTCTGCCGCACTCTTCTGTAACTGCCTACAGGACTCTCGGACCCGCGCCCGTCGGTTCACCTGTAACTTCTAATGGCAGAACAACTCATCACTTTCAAACAGCGCACATTCAAAAGGATATGAATATGCAAAGGCCTCCTGCATGGGAGCTGACCGAAGCTATCCACACGACAGCACCAGCGCCTCCCGGCTACAACCCGTTACCCGCAACTACATTTGATGTCAGCAGTAGCGGCGCCTTTCAACGGCCGCCTGCGTTTGCGGGCAACGTACATATCGTGAAAGGCACCGCTCAAGTGCTGGATCAGGAGTTTCAGGTCAGATCCAGTCAACTTGCAAAAACCCTCGAACATGAACTTGCCGCCGCCAGACTTGAAGTTCCAACTCACCCTCTGCCACCCGCCGAGGCAATCATTCGCGAGCTCGGTGTTCGCAATACGCTGATGGCGCGCAAGACTGCCGAGTTCCATCGCCAGACCGCCTTGGGCAACACGTTTTATGGCAGCGATCCCCTGAACCGGCCGTTGAACGATTTCACTGCGCGGGCGCGAACGATGGAGCGCCCTCTCAAGCCAGATGGCATTGCCTTTCAGACCTGGTCGTTTTCATACAGAGCTGCTCACGAAGCGAGGCTCTTGTCGCAATCGTTGCAGTTGCTCAACCAGCAGCAAGTCAATGTACTCAACTGGCTGGCGACCGTTCAGGCCAACGACCAAGCGCGAATCGCCGCCGAGCAACAAGCGCAGAGAGCCGCTGCCGAACTGGCGCGGATCAATGAACAAGCTCGACTTGAAGCGCTGGCACAAGCTGCACGCGTAGTGGCCGAGCGAGAGCAAGTTGCCGCCGAACAACACCGTCAGCAAGCACTCGCAGAGGCGGCACGGCAGCAAAAGGAACAAGAGGAAATCCAGGCTCGTGAAGAGGCGCGCCTTGCAGCGCTGGCTGAAGCACAACGGCTTGCTGCTGAGCAGGCGCAAATCGCCGCCGACGCTGCCGCGCAACAGATTGCTGCCGAACAGGCACGCCAGCAAGCGCAGGCCGATGCTCAGCGCCGCATGGAAGAGCGCCAACTGCTGGCTGAAAAAACACGCCAGGAAAAACAGCAGAAAGCGCTGCGAAAGGCACAAAAAAGACGCCGCAAAAAAGCGCGCAAGACCGCCAGGGAGCAAGCCCGACGGCAAGCAGAAAACGCCCTGAGCGGACAATCTCCCGTCTTTGCCAATGCCGGATCGATGGCCGCATTCGGCCCGACCTTTACCGGGCCGCTCGGTGTTTTTGGCAACAACCCGGCAACCACGCTGGCACTCAGAACGTCGCTGCGAACGGCGGTGTCCCTGGCGCTGGCGGCCATCTCCACAGCGGCGGCGCCGGTGATCGTCGGGTTCGCCGCTTTGCTCGCGCCCTCGAAACTGGGCAACGGCGATCTTTACTCTGCCAGCGTTCCACTGTCAGACCTGGCACCCGACTTGAGCAGCGATGAGCTGTATCAGTTGGCCGCCATTGGAGGGGAAGTCGATCTGCCGGTCAGGCTGGGTTCGTCGACGATAGGCGACAAAATCGAGTTCGTCGTAGTCACCACAGATGGTCTGACTGTTCCCGCCAATGTGCCCGTCAGGGCTGCTCACTTCGACGCTCGCACAAATACCTATGTTTCCACCGCCAGTGACACCAACGGCCCCACGCTGACCTGGACGCCATTGGTCAATCCACTGAATCCCTCGACGGATTTACCGCAGGTCGATTCGGAACTGCCGGTTTACGACGGCGCTGAAGTGGTTCCTGCAGAGGGGCGGGTTGATCCGTTTCCTGAACTGGATCGGTATGAGTTGGGTGGGTTTATCACGGTTTTTCCGATTGAGTCGGGGATACCGCCGCTGTATGTGGTTTTCAGCAGTCCTTATGACGGGGCGTTCGTCAGAGGGAAATTCAGTGGCCGCGTTTTCAATCCGAACCAAGCTGGCGGGCCAGTACTTGATCTGGACTGGCGATCTGCGGTCATAAGTCGCGCCGGAATCGATGCGGTGAAGCTGCATATCGCACGCCTCGATCAATCAGATGCCAATGACGTGATGATCCAGCGATTAGAAGAAATTCTCAGCGGACGGCTGGCTTTCACGGATACGGATCTACGCTATTACACTCATGAAAACAGGGAGCTTGAACGGTTTCGAGCGCTGGGCTTGAGTGATGCCTTCCGACCCGACAGAGAATCTCCCATGTGGAACAACGCACACACTGCGACATTGGAAGATTTCAAGCTGGAAGATAATGAGTCACTGCTCTATTCGAAAGACGCCATAGCGGCTGCGGACAAACAAGACGAATTGTTTTTTAGAAACTTGTTAAAAGGAGGCAAGCAGTGAGCATCATCGAACAGATCGTCAAAAATGAAACGGTAGAAGATGTCCTGACTGTCTTCGCACTCGGCTCCGCGATTCCGTCGCTAGATCGAATGTTTGGACGGTATCGATACGAAGTCATCGAAAATGGTGAGTTACTGAAAACCTACGCCAGGCTTTTCGAGGAGGGCGTGCTCGCCAATGGTGATGGGCCAATCGCTACCAAAGGCCCGAACTGGAAAGCTCCTGATTTCATGTCAAACAACAAATACGCTTAGCAGAGCGACGGGCCACCCAGTATCAACTGGGTGGCCCTCTCCACCTACAACGAATACTTCTGCAAATTCGCCATCATTTCCTTCAGCGCCTCGATGTTGTCCTTCGGATGCGCCGCCCCTTCGAAATCACAAATCTGCTGCCAGTGCGCCGCCACATCTTCCGGTGAGAACCCCACGCGCGGATCGAACCCGGCGCCCAGGCTGCGCTCCCAGCGCACCTTGCCCATCCAGCCGCCGCCGACTTCGAACAGGCCCGAGGTTTCCTGGCATTGCTCGCTGGCCAGGTACACCACCAGCGGGCTGACCAGTTCCGGTTTGAGTTGTTCGAACACTTGCGGCGGGATCAAGCCTTCGGTCATGCGCGTGCCGCCGGTGGGTGCGATGGCGTTGACCAGGATGTTGTTCTTGCGCCCTTCGATGGCCAGGGTGCGGGTCAAACCGTAGAGACCCAGCTTGGCCATGCCGTAGTTGGACTGGCCGAAGTTGCCGTAAATGCCCGAGGTCGAGGCGGTGAAGATTACTCGCCCGTAGTTTTGCTCGCGCAGGTGTGGCCATGCGGCGCGGGTCACTTTGTAGGCGCCTTCGACGTGGACGCGATAGACCAGATCCCAGTCGGCATCCTCCATCTTGTGGAAAGTCTTGTCCCGCAGGATGCCGGCGTTGTTGACCACCACATCGACGCGACCGAATACATCGAGGGCGTTCTGCACCAGTTTGTCGCCGTCGGTCACCGAGTCATGGTTGGCCTCGGCGATGCCGCCGGCCTCACGGATTTCCGCTACCACGCGGTCGGCGGCCGAGGCGTTGGCGCCTTCGCCCTGGGTCGAGCCGCCGAGGTCATTCACCAGCACTTTGGCGCCCTGTTTGGCGAACAGCAAAGCGTGAGCGCGCCCCAGGCCACCACCGGCTCCGGTGACGATCACGACTTTATCTTCGAAACGCACAGACTCATTCATCGGGGCAACTCCAGCAGGCCTGAGGGACAGTGTCCCTGAGTGTCAGGCACGACGCGTGCGGTCACAACGAACACGACTGAGGCTGAATGGTGCGCGATAAGGCTGGGGGATGATGAAACGGTCCAGAGGCGCAATGCGCCTCCGCCCGTCGATCAGGAGCACGCCACTTTGCGCGGCGGCAACACGAAGTGATCACGAAATTCGAGGTAGTACTTGAGCACCTGCACTGGCGCTTCGCTTTGCGGGTAATGACCGATGCCGGGCAACAGCACGGTGTCCGCGTCGGGAATCAGTTCGCGATAACGCTCGACCATATGAGCGCCGGAGATCGGATCGACTTCGCCATCGATCACCCGCAGCGGCACCTCGCCGCGCTGCATTGCCGCCACCCAACGGTCACGCCGCACCCGGCGTTCGGGGATGTAGGTGATCAGTTTGTGCATGATGCGCGGGCCGCGATTGCACTCGATCAGGCTCCAGAAATCATCCATTTCACTTTCACTGGGCCGGGTGTCCGGGCCGAAGATCTGATGAAAACTCTTCACCAGCGCATCGCGGGAAAAAGCGCGGCCGATCATCCAGCCCAACGGACTCAGCAAGAGTTTTTGCGTCAACAATGGCCGATGGGTTTCCGGAAACAGACCACCGTTGAGGAACACGCAACTGGCAACTTCGATCAGATCCTCGTAATGCCGGGCCAGCAGTTCCTGGGCAACGCTGTCGCCATAGTCATGGGCGAGGATATGCACCGGTTGCTCGACCTGGAGATGCGCGAGCAACGCCTGCTGCAGATCGGCCTGTTCCAGCAGGCTGTAGGTGTGGTTCAACGGTTTGGCCGAGTCGCCGAAACCGAGCATGTCGCAGGCGATCACCCGAAAGCGCTGGGCCAGCGGCTGCCACAGGTAATGCCAGTCCCAGCTGGCCGTCGGGAAGCCGTGGATCAGCAGCAGCGGCTCGCCCTGCCCGGCCGTCCAGTAACGGATCGGCTGGCCACGAAAGACAAACGTCTGGCTGCGTTTGCGCCAGGCACTCAGAGGAATCTCGGCGAGAGGCATTACAGTTTATACCCCGGGTCTTGTTTATCGAGTTTGCGCAGCAACGCCGGCCAGGCCAGCGCGCCACCCATGCCTTGAGCACTTTTGGTGACGCCGGCGATCATCGCCTTGGCGCCTGCCAGAATCTGCGGCTCGATGGCGATCAGTTCGGCACCGCCGGTTTGCGCCATGACCTGGATGTCGCAGGCACGCTGGAAAGTGAACATCATCAGGAACGTGTCGGCGATGGTGCCGCCGCAGGTCAGCAAGCCGTGGTTGTGCAGCATCAGGAAATTGTTTTCGCCGAGGTCGGCCTGCAACCGGGCCTTCTCTTCGTGATTGAGTGCCACGCCTTCATAAGCGTGAAAGGCCAGGCTCGACAACACGAACAACGATTGCTGACTGATCGGCAACACTCCCTGTTTCTGCGCCGACACCGCAACGCCCGAAGCAGTGTGGGTATGCAGCACGCAGGCCACGTCATGGCGCACTTCATGGACGGCACTGTGAATGGTGTAACCGGCGGGGTTGATCTCGTAGGGGCTGTCCATGAGTTTGTTGCCGGCCTGATCGACCTTCACCAGGCTGGACGCAGTGATCTCATGGAACATCAGGCCGAACGGGTTGATCAGGAAGTCTTCGGTGCCCGGCACCTTGGCCGAAATGTGGGTGAAGATCAGATCGTCCCAGCCATGCAGGGCGACCAGTCGATAGCAGGCGGCGAGATCGACCCGGGTCTGCCACTCCGCGGCACTGACCTGATCTTTGACATTCAAGGAGGAAGGGACGGGGGCTACGCTCACTGTATGCACCTCTGTTTTTGTTTTTTTCGGCAGGTGTCAGCAGTCTAGTCAGCCCCGGGGTTTCGCGTAGTTGCATTGGCAGCCAGCTTGATGACTGAGCGGGTCAGCTGCGCAAACCGCTTGGATCCATGTCAAAGCAACGACGCCAACAAAGGTGCGGCGAACAGATTGAGCAGCCCGGTGAGCACCATGACCAGCCCTGCCACCGAACCTTCTTCGCCACCCACTTCATGGGCGCGGCTGACGCCCGCACCATGAGCGCCAACGCCAAACAGGGCGCCGCGCGCCAGAGCGCTTCGCAGCGGCAGCCACTTGAGCAGCACCCCGCCCAGCATCGCGCCGAATACCCCGGTGAACATCACGAACACCGCCGTCAGTTCAGGTACGCCACCCAGATCCTGCGCCAGCGGCATGGCAAACGGCGTGGTGATTGAGCGCGGCACCAGCGACAGCGTCACCGAACTGTCCAGCGCCAAGGCTCGGGCCAGGCCAAACGAAGTCGCAATCGATGCAGCACTGCCGGCCAGCATGCCCAGCAGCAACGCTGACCAGTGACGCACCAGCAGACGCCGCTGTTGCCAGATCGGCACCGCAAAAGCGACGGTGACCGGGCCGAGCACCAGCATCAGCCAGTGGGTATTGCTGGAGTATTCCGCATAAGCGGTATGCAGCGGCACGGCGAGGGCCAGCAATAATGCGGGGACCAGAATCAGTGGCGACAGCACGTAGCGACCGGTCCGGCGATACAGCCAGCGACTGAACAGATAGGCCAGCAGCGTGAACGCCAGCCAGAACATCGGCATCAGCTCAAACTTCATGGGACCGCCTCAGGCGCACGGCCAGTTCCACGGTGAACGCCGTCACCAGCATCACCATCAGCGTACTCGCCGCAATCACCAGCAGAATTCGCCAGCCGTCATTACGCAGCAATGCGCCGTAATCCAGCAGGCTCATCAGGGCCGGAATGAAGAACAGCAGCATCTCGGCCATCAGCAGTCCCGCGCCCATTTGCAGCGCCGCCGGTTTGACCCAGCCAAACGCAAAAGCCAACAGTAGCAACGCCATGCCGATCACGCCGCCGGGGATCGGCCATGCCAGCCATGCAGCCAACTGGCAGCCGAGCAGATAGAGACCAAGCAGCACGGCCAGTTCGGCCAGCAGGCGAGAGAGGTATTTGAGGGTCGAGGCTTTCATCGGTGGGCTCCTTTCAGGCGCCTATTTTACGAACTCGACTGTCATCTCCGAAGCGAATTGTTAGACTCAAAGCCATTCCAATCCGGAATCAGGCCATGGAATTCAAACAGCTCAAAAGCTTCGTCGAAGTCATGCATCAGGGTGGTTTCACCCAGGCGGCGAAAACCCTGCACATCAGCCAGTCCGCCGTGAGCAAACAGATCGCCCAGCTCGAACAGAGCCTCGGCACCCCGCTGCTCGATCGCCTGGGTTCGCAATTGCGCCTGACCGCCGCCGGCAGCGTGGTGCTGCAACGGGCCGAAGGCATGCTGCGTTTGCGCGATGAATTGCTTACGGAACTGGATGACCTCAGTCATCTGGCGCGCGGCGAACTGCGACTCGGTTTGCCCTTGCTCGGCAGCGATGCACTGTTTGCCGGGCTGTTCGCCGAATACCGACGGCGTTACCCGAACATCAGTGTGCAGTTACTCGAAGGCGGCAGCCGAAACATCGAACAGGCGGTATTGAGTGGTGAACTGGAGCTGGGGGGCAGTCTGCGGCCGAAAGACCCACAGTTCGACTTCCAGCCATTCTGCGATGAACCGCTCGATGCGCTGCTGCCGCGGGATCACCCGTTGGCGGCAAAAGGTGAAATCGGTCTGGAGGAACTGGCTGAGACGCCGTTCCTTTTGTATCAGCGCAGTTTCGTACTCAACGATCGTTTGCTTCAGGCGTGCCAGCAGATGGGCTTCACCCCGAAGGAAGGTGGCCGTAGCGGCCAGGCGGATTTTCTCGCGGCACTGGTGGCCGCCGGGCAAGGCGTGGTGCTGCTGCCCAGCGTGGTGGCCCGCGGTCTGGTGCGGCCAGGCGTGGTTCGCCTGACCTTGAAGGCGCCCGACTATCTGCGCTGGGATATCGCGTTCATCTGGCGCCGGGGCGCCTATCTGTCAAAGGCTGCGCAGGCCTGGCTCGCACTGCTGCGCGAGCGCGGGATCAGCCCTTGAGCGTGGCGATCAACTGCCCGAGCCATGACTCCGCGTCGGTTTCCGGGGTGACGCTTTCGCTGGCGTCAATACGCAGCATGTCCTGAACTTCACGCACGCCCAGCTCACTGAACAATTCACGCATCTGCTCACCACCGCCACAGAACGTGTCACCGTAACTGGCGTCGCCCAAGGCGATCACTGCGCCGGGCAAACCGCGCCAGGCCGCCGGCAACTGGTCGCGGATGCTCGAGTACAGCGGTTGCAGGTTGTCCGGCAATTCGCCCATGCCGGTGGTCGAAGTCACGGCGAGCAAGGCCTCGGGGCCGAAGGTCTGGAGATCGGCGAGGCTGGCGCGCGAGTTGTAGAAGGTTTCAAAACCGGCGGCGTTCAACAGGCTCTGAGCGTGGCGAGCGACTTCTTCGGCCGTGCCGTACACCGAGCCGGAGAGGATGGCGACTTTCATCAATCTGATCCTGAAACTGAAAAAAAGAGCGGCGATAGTAACAGCCAGCGACGCCCTGTTGCGATTGGCTCTCGATAAGCGCTGATGGCCAGTAGACAGCGCCATTCGATCTTCTAGAATGCCTGCCACCGACAACCCTGAAGGGATTCAAAGATGATCAATGCCAGCCTGCTGCAAATGGTGATCAACGCGTCGAACGATGGAATCGTGGTGGCGGAAAAGGAAGGCGATCAGGACAACATTCTGATTTACGTGAATCCTGCTTTCGAAAAACTGACTGGCTATACCAGTGAAGAAATTCTTTATCAGGACTGCCGTTTCCTGCAGGCCGGAGATCGCGATCAGCCCAGTCTGGAATTGATTCGCGGCGTATTGAGAAACGGCGGCTCATGCCGCGAGATCCTGCGCAACTATCGCAAGGACGGCACACCGTTCTGGAACGAGCTGTCGCTATCAACGGTAAAAAATGCTGACGATGGACAGACGTACTTCGTCGGCGTGCAAAAGGACGTGACCGTTCAGGTCAAGGCGCAGCAGCGGGTGGCGCAGCTGGAAGCCCAAGTCGCGGCACTCGAGGCAGAACTGGCGGCCATCAAAGCGACGAACGGCGCAAACAAAACAGCGAACTAAGTGTCATTAACTACAATCACCAATGACTTTGTAATTATTTATTTCGAGCTAGCCATGCAACGCGACACCCTCCTGACCCAGGACGAGCTGGATTTTATCCAGACCATGCAACACAACCCGCAGCTCAATGTGCGGGATGCGACGTCGAGCCTGCTGGTCAACGGTGGTTCGCAGATCCGTGACCTGCTCACGCGCCTGGCGGCCCATGAACAAGTCACCATCCAGGCCAACTTCGAAAATCAGCAGATGACCTTCCCGTTGCATCTGGTGGAAGACGAGTTCCACGCCCTGCACCTGCGCCTGGGTGTACCGAGCATCTATGAAGACGGACCGATGGTGCGTCCATGGCGCCTGACCCTGGAAGAGCCGGTGGCACTGGAAAATGCCAAGGGCCAGCCCGGTACGCTGTGGGTTCACGAGGTTTCGCACAAGGGTGTGCTGCTGGAAGTGCGCAACAAGACCAAACCACCGAAGCATTTTGCCTTGTGGTTCAGCCCGTCGGGCTACGAGCGGATTTCCCTGCGCGGGACGTTCGAGCGGGAAACCGAAAGCGGCTTTTATGCTTACGAGCTAAGTCAGAGCGATGCCGACGAAACCGAGCGTCTGCGCCAGTTCATCCTGCAACAGCATCGTCTGACCCACCCTGCCATGCACACCTGAGTCTCAGGTATCCAGCGTCCCCGCCAGAAACTGATTCATGCGTTGACGCATGGTCGATCCTTCATTGCCCAGGCAGCCGACCGCTGATCCGGCGAGGCTGTCCTGCGCCAGATCGGCGGCATCGCCCGCCAGCATCAACTGACAATCCAGACTCAAGGCCAGACGATTCAGACGTCGTGGCAGCTCTGCAGTCGGCGCATGATTGGAAAACAGCACCAGCGCCTGAGGCCTGGTCTTTTCGCACACCAGCGTCAGTTCATCGAACGGCTGGCCGGTGGTGAGTACACGAACACCCGCGTCATTGCCGCTGAGAAACAGCGCCGCCACCAGTAACTCAAGCTCACGACATTGACCGGCCAGTGCGCTGACGATCACCTTGCGTGGTTGCGAGCCGCGTAGCATGACGATGCGCTGCAGCACCTTCGCTCGCAGAAAACCATCGAAGAACAGCCACTCGCTGGTTTGTCCGAAAGCGTCCTGACGCTGCAACATTTGCAGCCATAACGGCATCAGGATGTCCTGAAACACTACAGGCAATGCATAGGAGGAGAAAATCTGGCCGTAGAGCTGATCCAGCGCCTGATCGTCGAATGAACCGACCGCGTGCCGAACCTGTTCCTGCCACTGCAGGTAGTCCGTCTGCACACTGTCATCGGATATGAACGGGGCCAGGACTTTCATCGGCTCGGTCTTGGCCAGAATCCTGCCGATCTTGCTCACGGCGACACCCCGATCGATCCAGTCGACGATGCTGCGAACGCGCTCGATATCGGTCATCGAATACAAACGATGCCCACTTTCGGTGCGTGTCGGCTGGATCAAACCGTAGCGACGCTCCCAGGCGCGCAGCGTAACCGGGTTCACGCCGGTCAGCCGCGCTACTTCGCGGATAGGGAAAAGCTCTTCGCGCTCCAGCGCAACAGAGGCCGGGAAAGCAGGACGAACGTCAGTCATGACAGGCATTTGCGCGGGTACGTCCTCGTTAGCGAGTGTGAGCGTAGTGGATCCCATTCTACTCCGGATGCCATTGAGCGGTTCAAGCGGTGAAATGAGACGAAAGTCTCTGGTTTGTCACGCAGATGAGGAATAATCCTTGCTTGTCGAAAAACGCAGCCCTCTACCCGGCGCTGCGTCAGGCGAAACTCCTACCCGGAGCGACGCAATGCAATACGGAGATACACAATGTCTACTTCCCCCGTCACGCTGATGGTCGCGCGTCGCGTCACCAATGGTCGTTATCAGGATCTGATCGCCTGGTTGCGAGAAGGCGAACAACTGGCCACCGACTTCCCCGGTTACCTCGGCTCCGGCGTACTGGCCCCGCCTCCCGGCGACGATGAATTCCAGATCATATTCCGCTTCGTCGACGAACAGACCCTGCATGCCTGGGAACACTCGGCATCGCGCACCGCATGGCTGGCCCGTGGCAGCGATCTGTTTGCCCACCCGACGGAACATCGGGTCAGCGGCATTGAAGGCTGGTTCGGCGCTGCCGGTCATCGCCCCCAGCGCTGGAAACAGGCCGTGGCAATCTGGCTGGCGTTCTTCCCGGTGTCGCTGCTGTTCAATTTCGTGCTGGGTCCGCTGCTCGCTGAAATGAGCCTGTTGCCGAGGGTCTTCGTCAGCACGCTGTGCCTGACCCCGTTGATGGTCTACTTCTTCATTCCGCTGTCGACCCGCCTGCTGGCCGGCTGGCTCAACCCGGCGCCTGCGCGCCCGCTGCCCGCCGCGCCCTCTACGCAAAATCGCTGAAGCCGTCGCTCGCGTCGCTGTTATAGTTTTTGCTCTGACTTCGACGCGAGCCGTACATGACTTTTCCCACAGCTCCCATCCTCATCACCGGCGCCGGCCAGCGGGTCGGCCTGCATTGTGCGCAGCGTCTGCTGGACGACGGCCATCGAGTGATCTTCACCTATCGCAGCGAACGACCGGGAGTGAAGGCTTTGCGGGATCTGGGCGCCCTCGGGCTGCACGCGGACTTTTCCAGCGAAGCCTCGATCCTCGCGTTCATTACCGAACTGAAGACCCACACCGACAGCCTGCGCGCCATCGTGCACAACGCCTCACAGTGGCTGGCGGAAACCGACGACGGCGAAGCCGAAGCCTTCTGCCGCATGTTTAACGTTCACATGCTGGCGCCGTACCTGATCAACCTGCATTGCGCCGGCCTGCTGCAACGCTCGAACCCCGCCGACATCATCCATATCAGCGACGACGTCACCCGCAAGGGCAGCAGCAAACACATCGGCTATTGCGCCAGCAAGGCCGGGCTCGACAGTCTCACGCTGTCCTTCGCCGCGCGCTACGCGCCCTCAATCAAGGTCAACGGCATCGCGCCAGCCCTGCTATTGTTCAATCCCGACGACGACGCAGCGTACCGCGCCAAGGCGCTGGCCAAGTCCGCACTGGGCATCGAACCCGGCAGCGAAGTGATTTATCAGAGCCTGCGTTATCTGCTCGACAACCCTTACGTCACCGGCACGACCCTGACCGTCAACGGCGGGCGGCACGTCAAGTAATACGCCCCGCGAGGATGCTCCATGACCCGTTCCCTGCCCGAGAGTTACCGCGAGATCCTGATCGGTCTCGGTGAAGACCCTGACCGCGAAGGATTGCTCGACACCCCGGTGCGGGCGGCCAAGGCCATGCAGTACCTGTGTCACGGCTACGAACAGAGCGTCGAGGAAATCGTCAATGGCGCGCTGTTTGCCTCCGACACCGACGAGATGATCATCGTCGCCGACATCGAGCTCTATTCGTTGTGCGAACATCACCTGCTGCCCTTCATCGGCAAGGCCCATGTGGCTTATATTCCGACGGGCAAGGTACTGGGACTGTCGAAGATCGCACGGCTGGTGGACATGTTCGCCCGCCGCCTGCAGATCCAGGAAAACCTCACCCGACAGATCGCCGAGGCGGTCCAGCAAGTCACCGATGCCGCCGGTGTCGCGGTGGTCATCGAAGCCCGGCACATGTGCATGATGATGCGCGGTGTCGAGAAACAGAATTCGACCATGAACACCTCGGTCATGCTCGGCGCCTTCCGCGAGTCGAGCAACACCCGCCAGGAGTTCCTGCAATTGATTGGACGGAGCAAGTAAATGCCACAACTTCAACCGGGAATGGCGCGCATCCGGGTCAAGGATCTGCGCCTGCGCACCTTTATCGGGATCAACGAGGAGGAAATCCTCAACAAGCAGGATGTGCTGATCAACCTGACCATCCTGTACGCCGCGCAGGAAGCGGTGCGTGACAACGACATCGACCACGCGCTGAACTACCGCACGATCACCAAGGCGATCATCGCCCACGTGGAAGGCAACCGTTTCGCGCTGCTCGAACGCCTGACCCAGGAGCTGCTGGATCTGGTGATGGCCAACGAATCGGTGCTGTACGCCGAAGTCGAAGTCGACAAGCCGCATGCCTTGCGTTTTGCCGAATCGGTGTCGATCACCCTCGCCGCCAGCCGCTGAACGTGTCTGGCGCTCCGGGCGTCAGACTTTTATCATCCGCGCCACGATTTGACTGCACAGAGCCCACCATGACCGAGCAACAACGCCTCGAACTCGAAGCCGCCGCCTTCCGCCGGCTGGTCGCCCACCTGGACAGCCGCAAGGATGTGCAGAACATCGACCTGATGAACCTCTCCGGGTTCTGCCGCAATTGCCTGTCCAAGTGGTACAAGGCCGCCGCCGACGAGCGCCAGATCGACGTCAGCCTCGACGATGCACGCGAAGTGGTTTACGGCATGCCGTACGCCGAATGGAAAGCCCGATATCAGCAAGAAGCCAGCGCCGAACAACAAGCGGCGTTCGCCAAAGGAAAACCCAATGAGTGATCTGAACACCCTGCGCGCCAGCCTCAAGAGCGGCGAACACGTTTTTGCTGACACCCTGGCGTTCGTCGCCGCCGGTTACGACTACCAGCCTCAGGCGTTCAACAACGGCGGCCTGGAAAACGCGGCCGGGCAGAACGAAGGTTCGTGCAAGACGCTGGGTCTGGCGTTGCTGGAAGGCTTGAGCGATGAAGAAGCGCTGCTGGCGTTCGGCGAGCACTACCGTTCGGTTGTGGCAACGCCTGAAGGCAGCGACCACGGCAATATCCGTTCGCTGATCCAGCACGGTCTGGCCGGTGTGAAGTTCGAAGCACAACCGCTGACCCGCCGCTGATTTCCGAGCGAATCGCAGGTACAAAAAAACCGGCCATTGGCCGGTTTTTTATGTCTGCGATCTTAGAACGAAGCGTTCTGCAGATCGTCCAGATAACGCTCAGTGTCCAGTGCCGCCATGCAGCCGGCGCCGGCCGAGGTGATGGCCTGGCGGTAAACGTGGTCGGCCACGTCGCCGGCGGCGAAGATGCCTTCGACGCTGGTCGCGGTAGCGTTGCCTTCACGGCCGCCCTGAACGACGAGGTAGCCGTCTTTCAGCTCCAGCTGACCTTCGAACAGCGAGGTGTTCGGGGTGTGGCCGATCGCGATGAACACGCCGTCGACCTTGATTTCGTCGAAGCTGCCGTCGTTGTTCTTCAGACGCGCACCGGTCACGCCCATGTTGTCGCCCAGCACTTCGTCCAGGGTCGCGTTCAGTTTCAGCTCGATCTTGCCTTCGGCCACACGGGCGTTGAGCTTGTCGATCAGGATCTTCTCGGCGCGGAAGGTTTCGCGACGGTGGATCAGGGTGACCTTGTTGGCGATGTTGGCCAGGTACAGGGCTTCTTCGACAGCGGTGTTGCCGCCGCCGACCACGGCCACCGGTTTGTTGCGATAGAAGAAACCGTCGCACGTCGCGCAGGCCGAAACGCCTTTGCCCATGAACGCCTCTTCCGACGGCAGGCCCAGGTAACGAGCGCTGGCGCCGGTGGCGATGATCAGGGCGTCGCAGGTGTAGGTGCCGCTGTCGCCGGTCAGGCTGTACGGTTTGGAAGCGAAGTCCACGGCGTTGATGTGATCGAAGACGATCTCGGTTTCAAAACGCTCGGCGTGCTCGCGCATGCGCTCCATCAGCACCGGACCGGTCAAACCGTGGACGTCGCCCGGCCAGTTGTCGACTTCGGTGGTGGTGGTCAGTTGACCGCCGGCCTGCATGCCGGTGATCAGCAGCGGCTTGAGGTTGGCGCGGGCAGCGTAGACAGCAGCGCTGTAACCGGCAGGGCCGGAACCGAGAATGATCACTCGCGAATGACGGACTTCAGACATGAACCTGTCTCCTGTTGACCGGCCAATACATCAGGCGCGGACGCCGGACTGCCGGCGAGAATAAAAAAGGACTGTGGATAACCTTGGGGAAGGCGTGAGCTCGACAGTCCTGTAAAAAGTTGGGTGCAGCGTATCGAGGGGGGCAAGATTAAGGAAATACGGTTTAACAATCCAGCTCATAGGTGGTCTCTATGCCGACACACGGACGAGATGGACGTCTTTGTTACAGTGAATGTCGATCCCGCTGCCGCGCTTTCCCAGCTTATGCAAAGCCGGTAAGGTCGGCGCGTTTTCCCTTGCTCGGAGCACCCTATGCCCGCCCCTGTTCTCTCCGGCCCGCAATACCTGCGCGAAGGCCTGAAACTGGTCCTCAGTCCAGGACTGCGCCTGTTCGTGCTGCTGCCGCTGGCGATCAACCTGGTGCTGTTCGTCGGATTGATCTATTTCGCCGGCCACCAGTTCAGCCTGTGGGTCGATTCGCTGATGCCGTCGCTCCCCGACTGGCTGAGCTTCCTGAGCTACATCCTGTGGCCATTGTTCGTGGTGCTGGTGGCGTTGATGGTGTTTTTCACCTTCACTATGCTGGCTAACGTGATCGCGGCGCCGTTCAACGGTTTTCTCGCGGAAAAAGTCGAAGTCGTGGTGCGTGGCAGCGACGATTTCCCGGCCTTCAGCTGGGGCGAACTGATTGCGATGATCCCGCGCACCCTCGCCCGGGAAATGCGCAAACTGGGCTACTTCCTGCCCCGGGCCATCGGCCTGTTCATCCTGTCGTTCATCCCGATGGTGAACATTGTCGCCGCTCCGCTGTGGCTGCTGTTCGGCGTATGGATGATGGCGATCCAGTACATCGACTATCCGGCGGACAACCACAAACTGGGCTGGAACGAAATGCTTGCCTGGCTGCGCCAGAAGCGCTGGCAGAGCATGAGCTTCGGGGGGATCGTCTACTTGGCGCTGCTGATCCCGGTGGTGAACATCCTGATGATGCCAGCGGCTGTGGCCGGGGCAACGTTGTTCTGGGTGCGCGAGCGCGGTGCTGAAAACCTCGTGACGCAACGCTGAGCGCGCGTCACAAATCCATCATCCGAACGTCACAGGCGCGACATGGCCTCAGCCGACACTGAGGCCATGACGACAGCTCTACATATCACCCTGATCAGCGAAACCTTCCCACCGGAAATCAACGGCGTGGCCAATACCCTTGGCCGCTTGTGCGACGGCTTGCGCGCGCGCGGGCATAGGGTGGAACTGGTGCGGCCGCGTCAGGGGGACGATCCGCATCGCACTGAGGACGATGCGCTGCTGTTGTGCCGGGGCTGGCCGCTCCCGGGTTATCCGGGGTTGCAGTGGGGTCAGTCGTCGATGCACAAGTTGCTGCGCCGCTGGACACACCAGCGCCCGGACGTGCTGTACATCGCCACCGAAGGCCCGCTCGGGTTGTCAGCACTGCGCGCGGCACGTCGCCTGGGCATCGCCGTGGTCAGCGGCTTCCACACCAATTTCCAGCAGTACACCAATCAGTACGGTCTCGGCCTGCTGACGCGTTTACTGACTCATTATCTGCGCTGGTTCCACAATCGTTCTGCGCTGACCCTGGTGCCAAGTGTCAGCCAGCGACTGGAACTGGAGCGGCGGCATTTCGATCGTCTGGCGCTGCTGTCACGGGGGGTAGACAGCCAGTTGTTCCACCCGACCAAACGCCTGAACGCCCTGCGTGAGCAATGGGGACTGAGCGAGCAGGACATCGCGGTGATTCACGTAGGACGCCTGGCGCCGGAAAAGAACCTTGGCCTGCTCAAACGCTGCTTCGAAAAGCTCACCAGTGCTTATCCAAAGCGCAATCTGAAACTGATCATCGTCGGAGACGGACCGCAACGGGTGGCACTGGAAAAGGAATTGCCCGACGCGATTTTCTGCGGCTCTCAACGCGGCGAAGCATTGGCGGCGCACTATGCGTCCGGCGATCTGTTCCTATTTCCGAGCATGACCGAGACGTTCGGCAACGTCGTGCTGGAGGCGCTGGCTTCGGGTCTTGGCGTGGTGGCGTACGATCAGGCGGCGGCTGCGCAGCATATTCGCCACGGCTACAACGGCGTGCTGGCGATGCCGGGGGATGAAAAAGCGTTTTGCGATGCAGCACAGTGGCTGCTGGAGGAAGATGAAACCTTGCGCTGCGTCAGATTGAACGCCCGCCAGCATGCCAGTCGTCAAGGCTGGGCGGCGATCATCGAGCAGTTTGAACAGCATTTGCAGGGAGCTTGCCGCGACCTGCGCGACAAGCCCCCCACTGCGATCAAACCAGCGTCATCAACGCCTCACGGCTGAACGGCAGAATGTCCTGCTCGCGGCCTTCACGCACTTTCTGCGCCCAGTCCGGATCGACCAGCAGCGCGCGGCCCACTGCCACCAGATCGAACTCATCGTTGTTCAGACGCTCCAGCAGCTTTTCCAGGCTGGCCGGTTGCGCCACCTTGTCGGTGTTGACCATGAACTGCAGGAACTCGCCATCGAGGCCGACGCTGCCGACGGTGATGGTCGGTTTGCCGGTCAGTTTGCGGGTCCAGCCCGCCAGGTTCAGTTCGGAACCATCGAATTCCGGCTCCCAGAAACGGCGCGTCGAGCAGTGGAAAATGTCCACGCCAGCGTCGGACAACGGCTTGAGAAACTCGCCCAGCGCCTCTGGGGTTTGCACCAGACGTGCGGTGTAGTCCTGCTGCTTCCACTGCGAGAAACGGAAGATGATCGGGAAGCCCTCGCCCACTGCAGCGCGCACGGCCTGGATCAGTTCGATAGCGAAACGCGAACGGTTGGCAAGGCTGCCGCCGTATTCGTCGGTGCGCTGGTTGCTGCCTTCCCAGAAGAACTGGTCGATCAGGTAACCGTGGGCGCCGTGGATTTCCACACCATCCATGCCGATGGTCTGGGCATCTTTGGCAGCCTGAGCGAAGGCCGCGATCACGTCCTGGATGTCCTGCTTGGTCATGCCGTGTACCACGACCTGACCGTCCTTGAGTTTCTCGGTCGGGCCATAACCCGGGACGCTGGCATCCGGCTCGGTACCGATACGACGAACGCTGCCGACGTGCCACAGTTGCGGGACAATCTTGCCGCCCTCGGCGTGCACCGCGTCGACGACTTTCTTCCAGCCGGCCAGTGCCGCCTCACCGAAAAATTGCGGCACATTCGGGTAACCGTTGGAGGCCTGATGGCCGACGGTGGTTCCTTCGGTAATGATCAGGCCGACGCCGGCCGCCGCGCGACGACGGTAGTACTCGATCACTTTGGAGTTGGGTACGCCGCCCGGAGAGAACGAACGGGTCATCGGCGCCATGACCACGCGGGTCGGCAATTCGAGGGCACCGAGCTGGAACGGTTTGAACAAGGCTTGAACAGGCATGGGAGGCTCCACGAAAAATTGATCGGCGGGCATTGAATTCATATGACGGCGATAATATGCGGAGTACCAACAGTCTCATAGCACTATTGATCTGAATGATTAAGGGTCAAAAGGCAGGCAAAAAAAATCGCAGCTCGATGGCTGCGATTTTCGCGTTTCAGCACAGGGCTCTTTCAATCGCCGTAATCACCGCAGGATCATCCGGCGCCGTGCGCGGCGAGAAACGCGCCAGAACGCGACCGTCCTTGCCGAGCAGGAATTTCTCGAAATTCCAGGTGATATCGCCGGGAAATTCGGCGCCCTCGCCCGCCAGCAGACGGTAGAGCTGATGGCGATCGTGGCCGTTGACTTCGAGCTTCTTCGACAACGGAAAACTCACGCCATAGTTGAGGCTGCAGAATTCCTGAATCTCCTGCTCGCTGCCCGGTTCCTGGCCGGCAAACTGGTTGCACGGCAGGCCCAGCACGCTGAAGCCTTTGCCCTTGTATTGCTGATAGAGGTTTTCCAGCGCCGCGTACTGTGGAGTCAAGCCGCATTTGGAGGCGACGTTGACCACCAGCACGACTTGGCCCTTGAAGGGTGCCAGCGGTAGCTCCTGACCATCCAGGGCTGTCAACTTAAGGTCGTGAAAAGCACTCATGACGAACTCCAGATTCCCGTGTTCTACTCGAAACAGCCACTTGGCGAGGCCACCAAGGACAGCCGCGGACTAAAAAGGCGCCCTCGGGCGCCTCTCCAGTTCTCTGAGCTTAGCGCAGAAAATCAGTGGTGATGGCCACCTTCGCCATGGACGTGACCATGAGCGACTTCTTCCTGGCTGGCGTCACGGATGGCAACGACCTTCACTTTGAAGTTCAGGCGCTGACCGGCCAGCGGATGGTTGCCGTCGACGGTGACGTCGTCGCCGTCCAGGTCACGAATGGTGACGATCTGCATCTGGCCGTCCGGCGCCGAAGCGTGAAACTGCATGCCGACTTCCAGCTCGTCGACGCCTTCGAACATGCTGCGGCTCAGGGTGCTGACCAGTTCGGCCGAGTACTCGCCATAGGCATCTTCCGGCTCGACGGAAACTTCCAGCTCGTTGCCGACTTCTTTGCCTTCCAGGGCTTTTTCCAGGCCCGGGATGATGTTGCCTGCGCCATGCAGGTAAACCAGCGGAGCGCCGCCGGCGGAGCTGTCGATGACCTCACCAGCGTCGTTGGTCAGGGTATAGTCGATGGAGACAGCCTTATTGGCGGCGATCAGCATGGGGCGAGACCTTTTGCATAAGAATATAGAAAGGCCAAGTTTAGCGAAGCAATCGCTCGAAAGCGAACACAACCCTGACAAACGGGATTCGACGATCACAGGCTTCCATCAGGACGAGGACGGTCACTGGGTGGTCGAACTTTCCTGCGGCCACACCCAGCACCTGCGTCACCAGCCGCCGTGGCAGTCACGGGCATGGGTGCTGGACGCAACGCAACGTATTGAAAAAATAGGCCAACCCTTTGCTTGCGGTTGGTGCGCACAAGGCTCGGTTAGCGCTAACCTTGACGCCTGAAAAATCGGTGGAAGGCCAGCCATAGGCCAACGCCCTTGCCATGCACCCTTAGAGAATCCGCATGCAAACTTTTTTTATCGCGCCCACCGATTTTGGTGTGGGTCTGACCTCCATCAGCCTCGGGCTGGTGCGTACGCTGGAACGGGCCGGGCTGAAGGTCGGCTTCTTCAAACCGATTGCCCAGCCGCATCCGGGCGACACCGGCCCTGAGCGCTCCACTGAATTGGTGGCACGCACCCATGGCCTGAAGCCGCCGCAGCCACTGGGCCTGGCTCACGTCGAGCGGATGCTCGGCGACGGTCAGCTCGACGAGCTGCTCGAAGAAATCATCGCGCTCTACCAGCAGGCAGCCATCGGCAAAGACGTGCTGGTCGTCGAAGGCATGGTGCCGACCCGCAGCGCCAGCTATGCCGCACGGGTCAACCTGCACCTGGCCAAGAGCCTGGATGCCGAGGTGATTCTGGTCTCGGCGCCGGAAAACGAAGTGCTGACCGAACTGTCCGGCCGCGTCGAGTTGCAGGCACAACTGTTCGGTGGGCCGAAAGACCCGAAAGTCCTCGGCGTGATCCTCAACAAGGTCAAGACCGACGAGAGCATGGACGCCTTCGCCGCGCGCCTGAAAGAACACTCACCGTTGCTGCGCAGCGGTGATTTCCGTCTGCTCGGCTGCATTCCGTTCCAGCCGGAACTCAACGCCCCGCGCACCCGCGACGTCGCCGACCTGATGGGCGCCCAGGTGCTCAACGCCGGCGACTACGAAACCCGGCGCATGACCAGGACCATCATTTGCGCGCGCACCATGCGCAACACCGTGGATCTGCTCAAGCCCGGCGTGCTGGTGGTGACCCCCGGCGACCGCGACGACATCATCCTCGCCGTCAGCCTCGCGGCCATCAACGGCGTACCGCTGGCCGGCTTGCTGCTGACCAGCGACACCCTGCCGGATCCGCGCATCATGGACCTGTGCCGTGGCGCATTGCAGGCCGGTTTGCCGGTGTTGTCGGTGAGCACCGGCTCCTACGACACCGCCAACCTGCTCAACGGCCTGAACAAGGAAATCCCCGTCGATGACCGCGAGCGTGCGGAGATCATCACCGATTTCGTCGCCAGTCATCTGGATGCCAACTGGCTGCACCAACGTTGCGGCACGCCACGGGAAATGCGCCTGTCGCCAGCGGTGTTCCGCTATCAATTGATTCAACGCGCGCAGGCCGCCAACAAACGCATAGTCCTGCCCGAAGGCAGCGAGCCTTTCACCGTGCAAGCGGCGGCGATCTGTCAGGAGCGCGGGATCGCCCGTTGTGTGTTGCTGGCCAAACCGGCAGACGTCGAAGCCGTCGCCCGGGCCCAAGGCATCGTGCTGCCGCCGGGGCTGGAAATCCTCGATCCGGACCTGATCCGCGAGCGCTACGTCGAACCGATGGTCGCCCTGCGCAAGAGCAAAAGCCTCAACGCGCCGATGGCCGAGCAGCAACTGGAAGACACCGTGGTGATCGGCACCATGATGCTGGCGCTGGATGAAGTCGACGGACTGGTTTCCGGCATCATCAACACCACCGCCAACACCATCCGCCCGGCCTTGCAACTGATCAAGACGGCGCCGGGCTGCACGCTGGTGTCGTCGGTGTTCTTCATGCTGTTCCCTGAAGAAGTGCTGGTCTACGGCGACTGCGTGATGAACCCGCATCCGAGCGCCAGTGAACTGGCCGAGATCGCCCTGCAAAGCGCCGACTCGGCCGCCGCGTTCGGCATCACCCCGCGCGTGGCGATGATCAGCTACTCCAGCGGCGAATCGGCCACCGGCGAAGAAGTCGAAAAAGTCCGCGAAGCTACCCTGCTCGCCCACGAACAACAGCACTCGCTGCTGATCGACGGCCCGTTGCAGTACGACGCTGCTGCGAACGAAACCGTGGCCCGGCAACTGGCGCCGAACAGCCAGGTGGCCGGTCGCGCCACAGTGTTCGTGTTCCCCGACCTGAATACCGGCAACACTACGCACAAAGCCGTGCAGCGCAGCGCCGACTGCGTGAGCCTCGGCCCGATGCTGCAAGGCCTGCGCAAACCGGTGAACGATCTGCCGCGCGGTGCGCAGGTCGATGACATTGTCTACACCATCGCCCTGACCGCGATTCAAGCTGCCAACCGACCTTTGGATATCTGACTCAATGCTGGCCTTTCTCCCTGCCCCCTTGCGCGGCGTGATCGCCGCGCTGCTGTTGGCGCTGAACACGATTCTGCTGTGCTCGTTCCTGTTTCTCGTGGCCCTGATCAAAGTGCTGCCGTTCGACCTCGCACGCCGTGCCTCGCGCTGGCTGATGAGCCACACCCACGAAGCCTGGATCAGCAACAACAAAGGCTGGATGAACCTGGTCCGCCGCACCCGCTGGCACCTCAGCGGCTTGCAAGGCCTGGACTATCAACACTCGTACCTGATCACCAGCAACCACCAGAGCTGGGTCGACATTCTGGTGCTGCAATACGTGCTGAACCGGAAAATTCAGCCGCTAAAATTCTTCCTCAAACAGGAACTGATCTGGGTGCCGATCATCGGTCTGGCGTGGTGGACGCTGGGCTTTCCGTTCATGAAGCGCTACTCGAAAGCTTATCTGGAGAAGCACCCGGAAAAGAAAGGCAAAGACCTGGAAACCACCCGCAACACCTGCGCGAAATTCCGCGACAACCCGGTAGGCATCTTCAACTTCGTCGAGGGTACGCGCTTCACCGAAGGCAAACATGCACAGCAGCAATCGCCGTTCAAATACTTGCTCAAACCAAAGGCCGGCGGCATTGCGTTCGTGCTGGATGCGATGGGCGAACAGCTGGAATCGATCGTCAACGTCACCATCCACTACCCCGGCGGACGCCCTGGCTTCTGGGATCTGTTGTGCGGCAACGTCCGAGACGTAGTGGTGCACTTCGAAGAGCTGAAAATTCCACCGCAGTTCATCGGCAAGAACTACGACCAGGACGGCGAATACCGCCTGCAATTCCAGGGCTGGATCAACCAGCTGTGGCAGGACAAGGATGCGTTGCTGGAGCAGATGCATCGCGAATATCCGAACCAACGCTGATTACCCTGAGGGAGCCCCTGACAGAACAGGCCGGCCGTCAGGCCGCCATCGTCAGCAGGCTGACTCCCACGGGAAAGCAAAAGCAGTTCGCCTCTCGCTTCCCACCACTCAACACGATGAGCGTTAGCTCAAGTACCGCTTTTGACGTACCGGCCCCGTTGAGAGGCTGAGTGGAGGGGTTTATCCGGGGGTGGGCGCGAAGCGCCGTTTGGCGAAGCCAAACGCATCGAGAGGAGGTGCAGCGAAGCAAACCGGAGGCGATGCCCCCGGATGAATCCCGGAGCGAAGGAACGCCGAGCCACAGCGAGGCGCCGAACGTTGGGGCAAGACTTTTTGGTTACTTTTGGCTGGGCCGGCATTCCGGGCGTTTGTCAAAAGTGACTCGCCGTAAGGGCGAAACCGCCAGCCGCAACACCCGAAGAAACGGATATTCACCCCAACCAACCCAATAAAAAACCCGCCGATAATCACTCATCGGCGGGTTTTTCATTTCCAGCTAACGCTTAAATCGCGCCACGCTTGCGCAGCAGATCCAGCACTTGCTTCACACCCTCTTCCAGCGACAGCGACTGGGTATCGATCACCAGATCAGCATCCAGCGGCACGTCATACGGGAAAGACTCACCCGGAATGTTATCGCCACCCGCTGCATACAACCCTTGCGGATCACGCTCGGCGCAGACAGTCGGCGAAGCCTGGACATAGACCGTCAGCAGACGCTCCTTGCCGATCAGGTCCTTGGCCTGTTCACGACCTTCAGCACTCGGCGCCACAAACGCAGCAAGCGTCAGCAGACCCGCTTCGTTGAACTGACGCGCCACGTGTGCGGCACGACGCCAGTTCTCGGTGCGACCGGCTCGATCCTGCGGCAGCCCCTTGTTGAGGTCATGACGCAGATTCTGGCCATCGAGTACAAACACCGCACGTCCCATGTCGAACAGCTTGCGCTCGACCGCGTACGCCAGCGTGCTCTTGCCAGCACCGGACAGGCCGCTGAACAGCACGGTGGCCGGTTGCTGACCGAAACGCTGGGCGCGTTCTTCGGTTGCTACATGAGCCAGTTTGCCATGGTGGGTGGCCGTGCCATGGGTTACCGGCTGAGCCACGATCATGCCGGCGCCGACGGTGCCGTTGGTCAAACGGTCAATGATGATGAACGCGCCAGTGGTGCGGTTGCTGTCATAACCGTCGAGGGCGATCGGCGCGTCGAGCGCGATCTTCACCTTGCCGATTTCGTTGAGCTGCAACGCGCTCGCCGGGCCTTCTTCGAGGGTGTTGACGTCGACCTTGTTGACGATGCTGGCGATGGAGCCCGGCACGTAACTGGTGGCGCGTTTGATGTCGTATTTCTTGCCCGGCAGCATCGGCTCTTCAGCCATCCATACCAGCATCGCTTCGAAGCTGTCGGTCACCGGCGGTACGTTGTCGGCGTGTACCAGCAGGTCGCCACGGGAGATGTCGATCTCGTCTTCCATGGTCAGAGTCACGGCCTGACCCGGGCCTGCATGCTCCAGCTCACCTTCGAAGGTGACGATGGATTTCACGCGGCTGCTCTTGCCCGACGGCAGGACCACGACTTCGTCGCCCTTCTTGACGATGCCGCTGGCCAGGGTGCCGGCGAAACCGCGGAAGTTCAGGTTCGGACGATTGACGTACTGCACCGGGAAACGCAGATCGGTGAAGTTGCGGTCGCCCGCCACTTCCACGGTCTCGAGGATTTCCATCAGCGACTGGCCGGTGTACCACGGCGAGCGCTCGGACTTGTTCACCACGTTGTCGCCCTTCAGAGCGGACATCGGCACGAAGTGCATGCTCGTCGGCTTCATCTTCAAGCCTTCGGCAAACTTCAGGTAGTCGGCCTTGATCGACTCGAACACGCCCTGATCGAAGCCCTTGAGGTCCATCTTGTTGATGGCGACAACGATGTGCTTGATGCCCAGCAACGAGGCGATAAAGCTGTGGCGACGGGTCTGGGTCTGCACGCCGTAACGGGCGTCGACCAGGATGATCGCCAGGTCACAAGTGGATGCACCGGTGGCCATGTTGCGGGTGTACTGCTCATGGCCAGGGGTGTCGGCAATGATGAATTTGCGTTTGGCGGTGGAGAAATAGCGGTACGCGACATCGATGGTGATGCCCTGCTCGCGCTCGGCCTGCAGGCCGTCGACCAGCAACGCCAGGTCGATGTCGTCACCGGTGGTGCCGACTTTCTTCGAATCGCGGGTGATGGCTTCGAGGTGATCTTCGTAGATCATCTTCGAGTCGTGCAGCAGGCGCCCGATCAAGGTGCTCTTGCCGTCATCGACGTTACCGCAGGTCAAAAAGCGCAGCAGCTCTTTACGTTCGTGCTGGCCCAGGTAGGCGAGGATGTCCTCGCTGATCAAATCAGATGCGTGCGACATGACAACCCCTTAGAAATAACCCTGACGTTTCTTGTCTTCCATCGAGCCTGCGCCATCGTGGTCGATGACCCGGCCCTGGCGCTCGGAAGTTCGCGTCAGGAGCATTTCCTGAATGATGTCCGTCAGGCTTTCGGCCTCGGACTCCACCGCGCCCGTCAACGGGTAGCAGCCAAGGGTACGGAAACGCACTTTCTTTTTGACGATGCGCGCTTTGTCCTCGTCGGACAGGTGCTCAAGGATGCGCTCGTCGTCGATCATGATCAGCGTGCCGTTCTTCTCGATCACTTCGCGTTCGGCGGCGAAGTACAGCGGCACGATCGGGATACCTTCGAGGTAGATGTACTGCCAGATATCCAGCTCGGTCCAGTTCGACAAAGGGAATACGCGGATGGATTCGCCCTTGTTGACCTTGCCGTTGTAGACGTTCCACAGCTCCGGGCGCTGGTTCTTCGGGTCCCAGCGGTGCTTGCTGTCACGGAACGAATAGACGCGCTCCTTGGCACGGGACTTCTCTTCATCGCGACGGGCACCGCCGAACGCGGCGTCGAAACCATGCTTGTCGAGTGCCTGCTTCAGGCCCTCGGTCTTCATGATGTCGGTGTGTTTGGCGCTGCCGTGGGTGAACGGGTTGATGCCCTGCGCAACGCCATCCGGGTTGACGTGGGTGATCAGGTCCAGACCAAGTTCTTCGACCATCTTGTCGCGGAACTTGTACATCTCCTGGAATTTCCAGCGGGTGTCGACGTGCATCACCGGAAACGGCAGTTTGCCCGGGAAGAACGCCTTGCGTGCCAGATGCAGCATCACGGCGGAGTCTTTACCGATGGAGTACAGCATTACCGGGTTGTCGAACTCGGCGGCCACCTCGCGGATGATGTGGATGCTTTCCGCCTCCAGCTGTTTCAGATGCGTCAGTTTGTCGACCATGGCTACTCACGAAAGCTTTCTTATGAACGGCCAGCGGGCCGTGTTCGAGCGGGGAATCCTAGCACAGCGCCCCCTTCTAATCAGGACGCCAACTAGATCGAAAGGGCATATGAATATGCCCGCTCGTTCGGGTGTTTTTCAGGGGAAAGTCAGATCGGATTCGGGCAGTCGATGAAGATGTGCTCAAGGGCAAACCGCTTCGCCAGATAGTCGCCCAGCGCCTGCACGCCGTAGCGTTCGGTGGCGTGGTGGCCGGCAGCAATAAAGCTGATGTCGTTTTCCCGGGCGCTGTGGAACGTCTGCTCGGAGGCTTCACCGCTGAGGAACAGATCGACGCCGGCAGCGATGGCATTGTCGATGTAGCCCTGACCACCGCCGGTGCACCAGCCGACGCGACGAATCATTGCGCTGCCTTCGATCAGCAGCGGCTCGCGGCCCATGCGTTCCTGCACACGACGGGCGAAATCGCGGGCGGTCACCGGCTCGTCCAGCGAACCGACCAGGCCAACGATCTTCAGGTTGTCAGGATCCAGCGGCCCTTCAACAGTAATGTCGAGCTGCCGGGCCAATTGCACGTTGTTGCCGACGTCCAGGTGCAAATCCAGCGGCAGGTGATAGGCCAGCAGACTGATGTCGTGTTTGAGCAGGGTCTTCAAACGACGCTGCTTCATGCCGGTGATGCACGGGTTCTCGCCCTTCCAGAAATAACCGTGATGCACCAGCACCAGATCGGCTTCGGCCTCGACGGCAGCATCGAGCAGCGCCTGACTGGCGGTGACGCCGCTGACGATGCGCATCACCTGCGGACGGCCCTCGACCTGCAGGCCGTTGGGGCAATAATCGGCAATTTTCGCACTACCGAGATAACGGTCGGCTTCTTCGACCAGGGTACTGAGGGCAACGGCCATGAAAGACTCCTGAAAATCCCGTTCAGAGGCACGCGCGGCCTCGTATAATGCGCGACATTATGGGCGGTCTGACCCCGCCTGCAACCTTTCCAGGACGTGCTTAATGCTCAAGGCGCTGCGTTTTTTCGGCTGGCCGCTGTTGGCCGGTGTGCTTATCGCTCTGTTGATTATTCAGCGTTACCCGCAGTGGGTCGGGCTTCCGAGCCTCGACGTCAACCTGCATCAGGCTCCGCAGACCACCAGCGTGCAACAGGGGCCGGTGTCCTACGCCGACGCGGTGGTCATTGCCGCGCCGTCGGTGGTCAACCTCTACACCACCAAAGTCATCAACAAACCGGCGCATCCGCTGTTCGAGGATCCGCAGTTCCGCCGCTTCTTCGGTGATAACTCACCGAAGCAGAAACGCATGGAGTCGAGTCTCGGCTCCGGCGTGATCATGAGCCCGGAAGGCTACATTCTGACCAACAACCACGTTACCACCGGCGCCGACCAGATTGTCGTGGCGCTCAAGGACGGTCGTGAAACCCTGGCCAGGGTGATCGGCAGCGACCCGGAAACCGACCTCGCGGTCCTGAAGATCGATCTGAAAAATCTGCCGGCGATCACCGTCGGTCGCTCCGACAATATCCGCATCGGCGACGTGGCCCTCGCCATCGGCAACCCGTTCGGGGTCGGCCAGACCGTGACCATGGGCATCATCAGTGCCACCGGCCGTAACCAGCTGGGCCTGAACAACTACGAAGACTTCATCCAGACCGACGCGGCGATCAACCCGGGCAACTCCGGCGGCGCGTTGGTGGACGCCAACGGCAACCTCACCGGCATCAACACGGCGATCTTCTCCAAGTCCGGCGGCTCGCAAGGGATCGGTTTTGCGATTCCAGTGAAACTGGCGATGGAAGTGATGAAATCGATCATCGAGCACGGCCAGGTAATTCGTGGCTGGCTGGGGATCGAGGTGCAACCGCTGACGCAGGAACTGGCCGAGTCGTTTGGCCTGTCCGGGCGTCCGGGGATTGTAGTGGCGGGGATTTTCCGCGACGGTCCGGCACAGAAGGCCGGCCTGCAACTGGGTGACGTGATTCTGAGCATCGACGGCGAACCGGCCGGCGATGGCCGCAAGTCGATGAACCAGGTGGCGCGGATCAAGCCGACCGACAAGGTCACGATTCAGGTGATGCGCAATGGCAAGGAGTTGAAGCTGACCGCTGAAATCGGCCTGCGTCCGCCGCCAGCGCCGGTACAGGAAAAGGAAGAGTAAGACTTTGTTCGCGTCATTGGCGCGAATAACAGAAATTCTCAACAGGCATGTTATATTGTTTCAATTAGCACATTGGAACAACATAACATGTCGTCTCGAAAAAAGGCCTCTCTCCTCGGCCTGACCCTTGGCCTGCTTGGCGATCCCGTGTTTGCCGATGAACCGCAAACGCTCGAACTCGACGCCATCAGCGTCACCTCCGATTACGAATCCCCTACTGGCCCGGTCAATGGCTACCGCGCCACGCGCTCGTCCAGCGCCACCAAAACCGACACCGCAATCCGCGATATTCCGCAGGCCATCAGCGTGGTGCCCGCCAGCGTACTCAAGGATCTGGGCAGCACCAGCGTCGAACGCGCGCTGGATTTCGCCGGTGGCGTTTCAAAGCAAAACAACTTCGGCGGCCTGACGCTTTACGAATACAGCGTGCGCGGCTTCACCACCTCCGAGTTTTACCAGGACGGCTTCAGCGCCAACCGTGGTTACCCGAGCACACCGGACGCCGCCAACATCGAGCGCATCGAAGTGCTGAAAGGACCGGCCGCCAGCCTTTACGGCCGAGGCGATCCGGGTGGCACGGTCAACATCGTCACCAAGAAACCGCAGCCCGAGGCCTTCACCACCCTGCAAACCAGTGCCGGCAGTTGGGATCGTTATCGCACCGCGCTGGACGTCAACACGCCGCTGGATGATCAGGGTGATGTGCTGTCGCGAATCAACCTCGCGGTCGAGGACAACAACAGCTTTCGCGATCACGTCGACAGCAAACGGGTCTTCGTCGCCCCCTCTTTCAGTTGGCGGTTGAACCCGGACACCAGCCTGCTGGTGGAGAGCGAATTCGTGCGTCATAGCTCGACCTTCGACCGCGGCATCGTTGCGCCAAACAATAAATGGAGCGGCGTCTCGCGCTCGACATTCCTGGGTGAGCCGAACGACGGCAACATCGACAACCACAACAACAGACTGCAAGCCACGCTTGAGCACCACCTCAGCGATGCCTGGAAACTGCGCCTGGCCAGCCATTACAAGGAAGGCAAACTGTGGGGATTCGCCTCCGAAAACCGTCCTTTGAATGCCAATGGCCACACAGTCAACCGCCGCTATCGCGAACGCGATACCAACTGGCACGACAGCATCACCCAGCTGGAACTGCGCGGCCTGTTCGACCTCGGCACCTGGCAGCACGAACTGCTGATCGGCAGCGAGTATGAGAACTTCCGCAAGAACGAGCGCGTCACCACCATCGCCGGCGGGCCTTACGCCATCGATATCTATAAACCGGTGTACGGCCAGCCCAAACCCAACGGCGCACGCTCCGGCACAGACTTCTTCGAACACGTCGAAAGCCATGCGCTGAACCTGCAGGATCAAATCGTCTTCAGCGAAAAACTGCGCGGGATGATCGGTGCGCGCTTCGAGCATTTCGACCAAGACATCGATGACCACAGCCGCAACACCACCAGCCGCCAGACCCACGATGCGCTCACCCAACGTGCCGGCCTGCTCTATCAACTGACACCGGACACCGGCCTGTTCGCCAACGCCTCGACCTCATTCAAACCGAACAACGGCCTCGATGCGGCTGGCAAATCCTTCGATCCGGAGGAAGGTGTGGGTTACGAAATCGGCATCAAGAACGAGCTGTTCGACGAACGGTTAAGCAGCACCCTCGCCTTCTTCCATATCGACAAGGAAAACGTCCTCGCCCTCGACCCGGGCACCGACACCAGCCGCGCCATGGGCAAGGCCCGCAGCCGGGGTTTCGATCTGCAAGTCACCGGGCAAGTCACCGACGCCGTCAGGGTGATCGGCGCCTTCGCCTGGATCGACGCCGAAGTCACCAAGGGTGATGCCGCGATTCCTGCCGGTAGCCGCATCCTCGGGGTGGCCAAACGCAGCGGCAGCCTGCTGGGTGTTTACGAGTTTCAGGACGGCCGCTTGCGCGGCTCGGATATCGGCGCGGCGTTCACCTACGTCGGTGACCGCTCGGGTGAGTCCGGCAGCGATTTCGAGCTGCCGGCCTATCACACCGTCGACCTGCTGGCCCATTACAAGGCCAGCGACACCGTCACTCTCGGACTGAATCTGAACAATCTGTTCGACGAAAAGTATTACGAGCGCTCGTACAGCGACTACTGGGTCAACCCCGGCGAGCCGCGCAATTTCACGGTCAGCCTGACACTCAACCTGTAAAAGGACGTCACAATGCATTACGGCAAATCCCTGCTGCTCATCGCCGCGCTGTTCGCCACTCACGCCTCGGCCCATGGTTTGTGGACCGAACAACGACGCGGCAATATCGAAGTCGTCTACGGCCACGGTGCCGAGGACAATGCGTTCAAACCGCAGAAAGTCAGCGGGGCGTGGGCCTTTGACGCGAGCGGCAAGATGATTCCCGTCAGTGTGCAGCGCCTGGCAGATCACGCCCGCCTGCAACCGTTGAAACCGCCGGCGGTGATGGCCGTGGCCCTGAACAACGGCATGTGGTCGCAAACCGCCGACAAGAAATGGGCCAACGAGGGGCGTAGCAAAGTCCCGGGAGCCATCGAGTCGACCGAGACCCTCAAGTACAGCCTGGCGATTTATCAGCCCGGAGCGAAGTTGCCCAAACTGGATCAGATCAAATTGCTGATTTTGCCGGAGGTCGATCCGCTGACCGTCGGGCCGGGGAAATCATTGCCGGTGCGGGTGTTGCTGGATGGCAAACCGGCCGCGGGCGTGAAGTTGATCGGTGACTACCGCAGCGCGCCGAATACCTTGAGCACTGAAACCGACAAGGACGGCCGCGCTCAGGTGCTGGTGCGTAATGAGGGATTGAATGTGATTGCGGCGCAGGTGGAAGTGCCGGTGAAGGACAGTGCAGAGGTGAGCAGCAGAGGGTTGTTCAGTTCGTTGACGTTCCTTGGCGAGCCGCATCACGAATAAACCAGCGCTGATCCCTGCGGGACTGAACCCACAGGGATCAGCGTCGTTTCAGAGTTCGCCCAGACCGTCGATCAACGCCTGATTCTGTTCCGGCGTGCCGATCGAGATCCGCAGGAACTGGGCAATCCGCTCCTGCTTGAAGTGGCGCACGATCACGCCCTGCTCACGCAGTTTGGCCGCCAGCCCCGCCGCATCGTGTTGCGGATGCCGGGCGAAGATGAAGTTGGCCGCTGACGGCAGCACTTCAAAACCTTTGGCCTGCAACTGCGCAACCACCCACTCGCGACTCTCGATGACCAGTGCGCAGGTCTTGTCGAAGTACTCGCGATCCTCGAACGCTGCCGCCGCGCCGACGTTCGCCATGCGATCGATCGGGTAGGAGTTGAAGCTGTTCTTGATCCGCTCCAGCGCCTCGATCAGGTCCGAATGGCCAACCGCCAGACCAACCCGCAGGCCCGCCAGCGAACGGGACTTCGACAAGGTCTGGGTCACGAGCAGGTTTGGATAACGGTCCACCAGACTGATCGCGGTCTCGCCGCCGAAGTCGATGTAGGCCTCATCGACCACCACCACTGAATCCGGGCTGGCCTTGAGGATTTGTTCGACGGCTTCCAGTGCCAGCAGGCAACCGGTCGGCGCGTTCGGGTTGGGGAAGATGATCCCGCCGTTCGGTTTGGCGTAGTCGGCCGGGTTGATCTGGAACTGCGCATCCAGCGGCACCGCGTCGAATGTGATGCCGTAGAGACCGCAGTAGACCGGATAGAAGCTGTAGCTGATGTCCGGGAACAGGATCGGCTGATCGTGTTGCAACAGGCCGTGAAAGATGTGCGCCAGCACTTCATCCGAACCGTTGCCGAGGAACACCTGGTTGCTCTGCACTCCGTAGTATTCGGCGACAGCGTTTTTCAGCCGATCGCTGTTCGGATCCGGATACAGACGCAGGTTGTCGTTGAGTTCGGTCTGCATCGCCGCCAGGGCTTTTGGCGACGGGCCATACGGGTTTTCGTTGGTGTTGAGTTTGACCAGCCGGGTCAATTTCGGCTGCTCACCCGGTACATAAGGCACTAGATCCTTGACGAACGGGCTCCAGAATTTACTCATGTTCAGTTCCCCTTCACTTCGTCTTTGATGCGGTATTCAGCGCTGCGAGCGTGAGCGCTCAGCGATTCACCACGGGCCAGGATCGATGCAGTCTTGCCCAGTTCCGAAGCACCTGCCTCGGAGCAGAAGATGATCGACGAGCGTTTCTGGAAGTCGTACACGCCCAGCGGCGAGGAGAAACGCGCAGTGCCGGAGGTCGGCAGCACGTGGTTCGGACCGGCGCAGTAGTCGCCCAGCGCTTCGGAGGTGTGTCGCCCCATGAAGATCGCGCCGGCGTGGCGGATCTGCGGCAGCCAGGCCTGCGGGTCGGCGACCGACAGTTCAAGGTGTTCCGGGGCAATGCGGTTGGCAACTTCGATGGCCTGGGCCATGTCGCGCACCTGGATCAGGGCGCCACGGCCATTGATCGAGGTTTCGATGATGGTCGCGCGATCCATGGTCGGCAGCAGTTTATCGATGCTCGCGGCGACCTTGTTGAGGAACTCGGCGTCCGGGCTGACCAGAATCGCCTGGGCGTCTTCGTCGTGCTCGGCCTGGGAGAACAGATCCATGGCGATCCAGTCCGGATCGGTCTGGCCATCGCACACCACGAGAATTTCCGACGGGCCGGCGATCATGTCGATGCCGACCTGACCAAACACGTGACGCTTGGCAGTGGCGACGTAGATGTTGCCCGGGCCGACGACCTTGTCCACCTGCGGCACGCTTTCGGTGCCATAGGCCAATGCGGCAACGGCTTGCGCGCCACCGATCGTGAACACCCGGTCGACGCCGGCGATGCACGCCGCCGCCAGCACCAGCTCGTTGACTTCACCGCGCGGGGTCGGCACCACCATGACCACTTCGGTCACGCCGGCGACCTTGGCCGGAATCGCGTTCATCAACACCGACGACGGGTACGACGCCTTGCCGCCCGGCACATACAGACCAGCACGATCCAGTGGCGTGACTTTCTGGCCCAGCACCGTGCCGTCGGCTTCGGTGTAGCTCCAGGAGTCCTGCTTCTGTTTTTCGTGATAGCTGCGAACGCGAGCGGCAGCTTTTTCCAGCGCTTCGCGTTGCGCCACGGTGATACGGGTCAGGGCCAGTTCCAGACGCTCGCGCGGCAGGATCAGGTCTGCCATGGAGGCGACTTCGAGGCCATCGAATTTCTGCGTGAACTCGACCAGCGCCGCGTCACCCCGCTCGCGCACAGCCTTGATGATGTCCAGCACCCGCTGATTGACCGAGTCGTCAGACACACTTTCCCAGCTCAGCAGATGATCCAGATGTTGCGCGAAATCCGGGTCAGCAGCGTTGAGTCGGCGAATTGCAGTCGGTGCGGTCATAGCGAGAGCCTCATAGGAATGGCAAAAAACTCAGGCGCCCGAAATTACCATTCGATCCGCTTGGGCACCTGAGATTCTGGCTATGAGGCGGATAGACGGGCGCGACTTAACGTCGCGCAGGTACATCAGCCGCGGTGTCGAGACTCCACTGCCTTGCGCAGGGTGTCGATCAACGCCTGGATTCGGGCGTGTTGCATTTTCATCGAAGCTTTATTGACCACCAGACGCGAGCTGATCGTGGCGATCAGTTCCTGGGGTTCCAGGCCGTTGGCGCGCAGGGTGTTGCCGGTGTCGACCACGTCGATGATCTTGTCGGCCAGGCCGATCAGCGGTGCCAGCTCCATCGAGCCATAAAGCTTGATGATGTCGACCTGACGGCCCTGCTCGGCGTAGTAGCGCTTGGCAACGTTGACGAACTTGGTGGCAACGCGCAGACGGCCCTTTGGCTCGACCGCGCCGACCTTGCCGGCGGTCATCAGTTTGCACTGGGCAATCTGCAGATCCAGCGGCTCGTACAGGCCTTGTCCTGTGTATTCCATCAGCACGTCTTTACCGGCAACGCCGAGGTCGGCCGCGCCATGCTCGACATAGGTCGGCACATCGGTGGCGCGCACGATCAACAGGCGTACGTCTTCCTGGGTCGTGGGGATGATCAGCTTGCGGCTCTTGTCCGGATTCTCGGTCGGCACGATGCCCGCTTCGGCGAGAAGCGGCAGGGTGTCGTCAAGGATGCGGCCCTTGGACAGTGCGATGGTCAACATGGGAAACGTCAGTCCTTATCAAGGTACTCATGTCCGGTCGCAATCGGCGCCGGACATACATCGAGGGCGTCACCCCCCCCGATCAAAACGAATTCAACGGACACGTCCCTGTGTCCAGATGCAGCGACTAGCCCGGAACGCGACGGATCTTGGCGCCCAGCATCTGCAGTTTTTCCTCGATGCATTCGTAACCACGGTCGATGTGGTAGATGCGGTCGATCAGGGTATCGCCCTCGGCCATCAGCGCCGAGATCACCAGGCTGGCCGAAGCCCGCAGGTCGGTTGCCATCACTGGCGCGCCTTTCAGGATTTCAGTACCGGTCACGATGGCCGTGTTGCCTTCGACCTGAATCTTGGCGCCCATGCGGTGCAGTTCGTACACGTGCATGAAGCGGTTTTCGAAGATCGTCTCGATCACGGCACCGGTGCCTTCGGCAATGGCGTTGAGCGAGATGAACTGCGCCTGCATGTCGGTCGGGAACGCCGGGTACGGCGCGGTGCGCACGTTGACCGCTTTCGGGCGCTTGCCATGCATGTTCAGTTCGATCCAGTCTTCACCGGTGGTGACTTCTGCACCGGCTTCGCGAAGCTTTTCCAGAACGGCTTCGAGAATGGTCGGATCAGTGTCCTTGACCTTCACGCGGCCACCGGTAACCGCGGCGGCCACCAGGTAAGTACCGGTTTCAATGCGGTCAGGCATCACTTTGTAGAAGGCCGAACCCAGGCGCTCGACACCATCGATGGTGATGGTGTCGGTGCCAGCGCCAGAGACCTTGGCACCCATGGCGTTCAGGAAGTTCGCCAGGTCGACCACTTCAGGTTCGCGGGCGGCGTTCTGCAACACGCTACGGCCCTTGGCCAGAGCAGCGGCCATCATGATGTTCTCGGTACCGGTCACGCTGACGGTATCGAAGAAGAAGTGTGCACCGCGCAGGCCGCCTTCAGGGGCCTTGGCCTTGATGTAGCCGCCTTCGACGTCGATGATCGCACCCATGGCTTCCAGGCCACGGATGTGCAGATCGACCGGACGCGAACCGATCGCGCAACCGCCAGGCAGAGCCACTTCGGCTTCACCGAAACGGGCCACCATCGGGCCCAGCACCAGGATCGATGCACGCATGGTTTTCACCAGTTCGTACGGAGCGATCAGGGTCTTGATGGTGCGCGGATCGATTTCGACGCTGAGCTTCTCGTCGATCACAGGCTCGATGCCCATGCGACCGAACAGCTCGATCATGGTGGTGATGTCGTGCAGGTGCGGCAGGTTGCCAACGGTGACCGGCCCATCGCACAGCAGGGTGGCGGCCAGGATCGGCAGGGCGGAGTTCTTCGCCCCGGAGATGCGGATCTCGCCATCAAGACGAGCGCCACCAGTAATAATCAATTTATCCATAACAATCTCGACGCCCTAGGGCTCAGGTGCGCTCGGCCCAGGCCGCGCTGCTGAAAAATTTCATAGTGACCGCGTGGATGCTGCCATCGGCGATCCATGGGTTCAAATGGGCATAGATGCTTTGCTGACGCTTGACCGGGCTCAACGCCGCCAGTTCATCGCTAATCACGTTCAGCTGAAAGTTGCAGCCTTCGCCTTCAACTTCCACCTGCGTTCCTGGCAGCTTTCCTTCAAGGAAGCTCTTCACTTCTACGGCCTGCATGCTCAACCTCAATCGGCGCCCTGTGCGCACGGGTCGGACATCATACAAAAAAGCCCCGCGCCTGCGAACCCCGCTGCGCAGGACTCTGACGGGGGGCTTCTTTATAGATGCGGGTTCAGGGTTGCGCCAACAGCTCGGTCAGTTCGCTGACCTGAGCGATTTCACGCATGTCTTCCGGCATCCCGCGGATACTGACCGCCTTGCCGGCGGCTTTCGCATCGCGAATGAAACACAGCAGCAACGACAGGCCGACGCTGCTGGACTTTTCCACCGCCGAACAATCGATCACCAATGCCGGGGCATTGCACGATTTGATCAGCGCCCGGCCCTGCTCGCGAAGGCCAGGACCGGTGCGGTAATCCAGCACACCGGTGAGCTGAAGCTGACTGGCTTCGTCCAGACGAATGGCCGACTCGGTCATTGGGCAGGCTTCTCTTGTTTCTCGGCGGTCTGCTTGGCCTTGGCCACTTCGCCGGCCCAGCCATTGATGGTCTTGTCCAGGTCGTTGCCATTGCGCTGCATCGCGTCGGCGAACTGGTCACGGAACAGCTTGCCGATGTTGATGCCATTGATGATCACGTTGCGCAGCTTCCACTCGCCGCTGATCTTCTCCAGCGTGTACTGAACCGGATAAATCGCGCCGTTGTTGCCCTTGACGGTCATGCCGACGCTGGTGCGGTCGCCCGACTCATCTTTCGGCGCATCGACGGTGATGCCCTGGTTGTTGTATTCCAGCAAGGCGTTGCCATAGAACTGGAACAGGCCACGCTTGAAGTTTTCCTGGAAGGTCTGCATCTGCGCCGGGGTGGCCTTGCGCGAGTACTTGACCGTCATGATGCTTTTGGAAATGCCTTCGGCGTCCACTACCGGACCCACAATGGTATTCAGCGCGGTGTAGAAGTCCTGCGGGTCCTGCTTGTACTTCTCTTTATTCGCCGCCAGATCGGCGAGCATCCGGTTGGTGGTGTCCTGAACCAGATCGTGCGCCGACTGCCCGGGCGCAGCGTTCGCCAGCAGCGGCAGTGTCGCGAGCAACATCAACAGGCCACGTCGCAAGGTAGAGATCATTCAAAAGCTCCTCATTTGGCGTCTTTGCTAACGGTATTGAGCAGGAATTTACCGATCAGGTCTTCCAGCACCAGAGACGACTGGGTGTCGTGAATGGTTCCACCATCCTTGAGCCGGGTTTCTTCCCCGCCCACGCTGATGCCGATGTACTTCTCGCCCAACAGGCCAGCGGTCAGGATAGACGCTGTGGAGTCGGTCGGCAGGTTGTCGACCTTTTTATCCACCAGCAGGGTCACCCGGCCGGTAAAACTGTCGCGGTCCAGATCGATCGCCGTGACCTTGCCGATGGTCACACCGGCCATGGTCACTTTGGCTCTGACCGTCAAACCGGCGATATTGTCAAAGTAGGCATAAAGCTTGTAGGTATCGGTGGTCGAAGTCGGAGACAGGCCACTGACCCGCAGGGCAAGCAGCAACAAAGCCAGGATCCCTGCCAGCAGGAACAGGCCGACACCGATTTCCAGGGTGCGGTTTTGCATCAGAAATCTCCAAACATCAAAGCGGTCAGAATAAAGTCCAGGCCGAGCACTGCCAGCGAGGCAAACACTACGGTCTTGGTGGTGGCACGACTGATCCCCTCGGAAGTGGGCTCACAGTCATAGCCTTGGAATACGGCGATCCAGGTCACGACAAAGGCGAAAACGATACTTTTGATCACGCCGTTGAGCACGTCGCTGGAGAAGTTCACGCTGTTCTGCATGTTCGCCCAATAGGAGCCTTCATAGACGCCCAGCCAGTCGACCGCGACCCAGGAACCGCCCCAGATGCCGACCACGCTGAAAATCATCGCCAGCACCGGCAGGGAAATGAAACCGGCCCACAGGCGCGGGGCAATGATGTACTTGAGCGGGTCCACACCGATCATTTCCAGGCTGGACAACTGCTCGGTGGATTTCATGTTGCCGATTTCCGCCGTCAGCGCCGAACCGGCACGACCGGCGAACAGCAGCGCCGTCACCACCGGGCCCAGCTCACGCAGCAAGGTCAAGGCAACCATCTGCCCCACCGCCTGCTCCGAGCCATAGCTCGACAGGATGTTGAACCCCTGCAGCGCCAGCACCATGCCGATGAAAATCCCGGAAACCACAATGATCACCAGCGACATCACGCCGACCGAGTGCAGTTGCTTGACCAGCAGGCCAAAACCGCCACCGATGCTGCCACGACCGAGCAAGGCATGAAACAGGAACAGGGTCGAACGCCCGAATACCGCGACGGTGTCGATCCCCGCCTGGCCAAACCGACGCACGCGCTCCATTAGTGTAATTCTGCGCATCAGCGGCGTTTCCCCAGAAGATCTGCGCGGTAATCCGTCGCTGGAAAATGATATGGCACCGGACCGTCGGGTTCACCGGTCATGAATTGACGGATTCGCGGCTCGTCCGAGTTCATCAGCTCATCCGGCGTGCCCTGCCCCAACACCTGACCATCGCCCACCACATAGATGTAATCGGCAATGCTCGCGGTTTCGGCGAGATCGTGGGAAACCACGATACTGGTGATTCCCAACGCATCGTTGAGCAGACGGATCAGACGCACCAGAACGCCCATGGCGATCGGGTCCTGGCCGACGAACGGCTCGTCGTACATGAGAATCTGCGGATCAAGCGCAATCGCCCGGGCCAGAGCCACGCGGCGTTTCATGCCGCCGGACAGTTCATCGGGCATCAGCTCGATGGCGCCCCGCAGACCGACCGCCTGCAATTTGAGCAGCACGATGTCGCGGATCATCTCTTCCGGCAACTGGGTATGAACGCGCAGGGGAAAGGCGACGTTCTCGAACACATCGAGATCGGTGAACAGCGCGCCGCTCTGAAACAGCACGCCCATGTGCTTGCGGGCATCGAACAGATCGCTGCGCGACAGCTTCGGCAGGTTCTGGCCGTTGACCCAGACCTCGCCCTGCGATGGCCGCAACTGGGCACCCATCAGGCGCAGCAGCGTGGTCTTGCCACACCCGGAAGGCCCCATGATGCCGGTGACCTTGCCGCGCGGGATGCGGATATCGACGTTATTGAAAATGCTCCGCGCACCGCGCTTGAAGGAGACTCCCTTCAGCTCGACCGCGTAGGCGTTATCGGCACTCATCTAAACTCCTTGCGATGCAGCCTCTCACTCGGACGCCTGGCTTTCTGGAGAAAGCCCTTACATCCCGGGCAGGCCGAACTGGCGGCGAACTATATCACTGCAAAGGGCAAGCGCCCAAGGCCTCTCCCCGGCCACGTTCAGCGATATGACAGGCCCGAGGCTTCTATAAAAGGGTTTTAGTAACCGGGAATGACAAAGCACGACGAACTTGCGTGAGGCTTTTCAACATAACCGCTATAATCGCCGCCTTTTCATCGGGCTATACGATTTCTGACATGAGCCAAACCAGCGACCTGATTCAATCGGCACAACGCACCATCCGCCTCGAAGTGGAAGCCGTACAAGGCTTGTTGCCCCATATCGACGCCGATTTCGTACGCGCTTGCGAGATGATTCTGGCCAGCAAGGGCCGTGTAGTGGTGGTCGGCATGGGCAAGTCCGGACACATCGGCAACAAGATTGCTGCGACCCTGGCCAGCACCGGCACCCCGGCGTTTTTTGTACACCCGGCCGAAGCCAGTCATGGCGACATGGGCATGATCACCCGTGACGACGTGATCCTGGCCCTGTCGAATTCCGGTTCCACCAACGAAATCGTCACGTTGCTGCCACTGATCAAACGCCTGGGCATCCAGTTGATCAGCGTGACCGGCAACCCGCAATCCCCACTGGCAAAGGCGGCGGAGGTCAATCTCAACGTTCACGTCGAGCACGAAGCCTGCCCGCTGAACCTGGCGCCGACGTCCTCGACCACCGCCGCACTGGTCATGGGCGACGCCCTGGCCGTGGCGCTGCTGGAAGCCCGCGGTTTCACCGCCGAAGATTTCGCCTTTTCCCACCCGGGTGGCGCACTGGGCCGACGCCTGCTGCTGAAGGTGGAAAACGTCATGCACGCCGGCCAGGAGCTGCCGCAGGTACAACGCGGCACCCTGCTTAAGGACGCACTGATGGAAATGACCCGCAAGGGTCTGGGCATGACCGTCATTCTCGAGGCCGACGGCAAACTCGCCGGGATTTTCACCGACGGCGACTTGCGCCGCACGCTGGATCGCAGCATTGATATACGCAGCGCCACCATCGACCAGGTGATGACTGTGCATGGCAAGACCGCCCGCGCCGAAATGCTCGCCGCCGAGGCCCTGAAAATCATGGAAGACCATCGAATCAACGCGCTTGTCGTCGTGGATGAGGACGATCGCCCTATCGGCGCCTTCAACCTCTCCGACCTGCTGCGCGCAGGAGTGATGTAAATGAGCACCGATCTGCTGCAACGCGGCAAAGCCATCAAACTGGCAGTTTTCGACGTCGACGGCGTCCTCACGGACGGGCGCCTGTACTTTCTTGAAGACGGCAGCGAGTTCAAGACTTTCAATACGCTCGACGGCCAGGGCATCAAGATGCTGATGAACGCCGGCGTACAAACGGCCATCATCAGCGGTCGCAAGACCCCGGTGGTCGAGCGCCGGGCGAAAAACCTGGGCATCCCGCACCTGTTTCAGGGCCGTGAAGACAAACTCGTCGTCCTCGACGGCCTTCTCGAGCAACTGGGCCTAAGCTATGAACAGGTCGCCTATCTCGGCGACGACCTGCCCGACCTGCCGGTGATTCGCCGGGTGGGGCTGGGAATGGCGGTGGCCAACGCTGCCTCCTTCGTGCGCGAGCATGCCCATGGTGTTACCCAGGCCCGTGGTGGTGAAGGTGCCGCCCGTGAATTCTGCGAACTGATCCTGCGCGCCCAGGGCAGCCTCGATGCCGCCAACAACGCGTACCTGTGAGTCAAACCATGTTTAGCAAAAAGTTTCGCAACATACTGCTGTTCGGCTGCATCGCGGCGATTTTCGGCGCGGTCGGCTACTGGAACATCAGCCCGGAACGCTTCCTCGACAAGCCTCCTGTCTCGACAGAAGAGAGCCCGATCGACTGGTACGCGACCAATACCCACACCTTGCAATACCTGGAAGACGGCAAGGTGCAGTACGAAATGACTTCCGACAAGGCCGAGCACGTCAAGGCGACCGACATTACACTGGTCACCAAGCCCGACCTGAACATGTATCGCGGCACCGACTTTCCGTGGCACGTGACCAGCGAGCGCGGTGAAGTGAACTCCGGCGGTACCGAGGTCGAGCTGATCGACTCGGTTCGCGTCAAGCGCACCGATGAAAAGAACCGTGACACCCTGATTACCAGCACACGCATGACCGTGTTTCCGCAGCAGCAATATGCGCAGACCGAGCAACCCGTTAGAATCGACGGCGCTGGCGGTGTATCGACTGGCGTGGGAATGAAAGCGTATTTGAAGGAAAGCAGGATACACCTGCTATCGAACGTAAGAGGACAGTATGAGGCTCGTTAAAACCCTCCCTATTTTGCTCAGTCTGGGCGCAGCACTGGGAAGCGTGAGCGCCTGGGCTCTGCCGAACGATAGTCAGCAACCGATCCGCATCCAGGCTGACGATGCTCAGCTCGATGACAAGAATGGTATCGCGACCTATAAGGGCGATGTAATCATCACCCAAGGCTCGATGATCGTAAAAGGCAACACCGTGACCATGACCCGTGCACCCAACGGCGATATCGACGTCGTGACTTCGGTGGGCAACCTGGCCTACTTCGAGCAGTTGCAGACCCAGGGCGACGCCAAGCCGGTCCAGGGCTACGGCGTGACCATTCAGTACCACGCGCAGCAAAACCGCGTAGTACTGATCGACAAGGCCAAGGTCATCGACAAGGACAATAACGTCACCCAAGGCGAGAAAATCGTCTATGACACGGTGAAAAAGCTGGCCAGCGCGGGTCGTGCCACCGGCAACAAAGTCACCGAAGCGCGTCCGCGCATTGACATGGTGATCCAGCCGAAGAAGAAAACCGACGAGAAAACCCAGTAATGGCAACCCTGAAAGCTCAGCACCTTGCCAAGGCCTATAAAAGCCGCCAGGTCGTGCGCGATGTCAGCCTGTCGATCGACAGCGGTCAGATCGTCGGCCTGCTCGGCCCCAACGGCGCCGGCAAGACCACCTGCTTCTACATGATCGTCGGCCTGGTGCAGGCCGATCAGGGTCGCGTGCTGATCGACGACCTGGACGTCAGCCACCAGCCGATGCACGGCCGCGCCAAGGCCGGTATCGGCTATCTGCCACAGGAAGCGTCGATCTTTCGCAAACTGTCGGTAGCCGACAACATCATGGCCATCCTCGAGACCCGTCAGGAGCTCGACAAGGCCGGCCGTCGCAAGGAGCTGGAAAGCCTGCTGCAGGAATTCCACATCAGCCACATCCGCGACAACCTCGGCATGAGCCTGTCCGGTGGTGAGCGTCGCCGGGTGGAAATTGCCCGTGCACTGGCCACCGCACCGAAATTCATCCTGCTCGACGAACCGTTCGCCGGTGTCGACCCGATCTCCGTGGGCGACATCAAGCAGATCATTCACCACCTCAAGGCCAAGGGCATCGGTGTGTTGATCACCGACCACAACGTCCGCGAGACGCTGGATATCTGCGAAACGGCCTACATCGTCAATGACGGCCAACTGATCGCCGAAGGCGACTCCGCGACCATCCTCGCCAACGATCTGGTGAAGGAAGTGTATCTGGGTCACGAGTTCCGTCTGTAAACGCGACAGCATTCGACCGACCGTCCGGGTGCTGTAACGTTGAAGCGCACTTTTATACGCTTTTATTGTTACAGCGCTCTAGGCAAACACGACAGTTTCAGGCATATAATTTGCTTAAGTTTGGCGCTTCGGCGCCCTGTAGTGGATGGCGCATAGCGCCGGCGAATAAGGTGTTAAGCCCCTGCCATGAAACCATCGCTAGTCTTGAGAATGGGCCAGCAGCTGACGATGACACCGCAGCTGCAACAGGCCATCCGCCTGCTCCAATTGTCGACCCTGGACCTGCAACAGGAAATCCAGGAGGCTCTGGAATCCAATCCGATGCTCGAACGCCAGGAAGACGGCGACGACTTCGACAACTCCGATCCCATGGCCGACAACGCCGAACAGAAGCCCAACACCGAGATTCAGGAGCCTTCCTATCAGGAGACCGCCCCAACGGTCGACAATCTTGAAGAAGGCGAATGGAACGAGCGAATCCCCAACGAACTGCCTGTCGACACCGCCTGGGAAGACGTCTACCAGACCAGCGCCAGCAGCCTGCCAAGCAGCGATGACGACGAGTGGGACTTCACCACCCGCACCTCTGCTGGCGAGAGCCTGCAAAGCCACTTGCTGTGGCAGTTGAACCTGGTACCGATGTCCGACACCGATCGCCTGATCGCCGTGACCCTGATCGATTGCATCAACAATCAGGGTTACCTCGACGAAACCCTTGAAGAAATCCTCGACGCCTTCGACCCGGAGCTCGACATAGAGCTGGACGAGATCGAAGCCGTCCTGCACCGCATCCAGCAATTCGAACCTGCCGGGATTGGTGCACGCAACCTGGGCGAATGCCTGCTGCTGCAATTGCGCCAGCTGTCGGCCAAGACCCCTTGGCTGGCCGAGGCCAAACGCCTGGTCACCGATTACATCGACCTGCTCGGCAGCCGCGACTACAGCCAGTTGATGCGGCGCATGAAGCTCAAGGAAGATGAACTGCGCCAGGTCATCGAACTGGTACAGAGCCTCAATCCGCGCCCTGGTTCGCAGATCGAATCCACCGAAGCCGAATACGTGGTGCCTGACGTGATCGTGCGCAAGGATAACGAGCGCTGGCTGGTCGAGCTGAACCAGGAATCGGTGCCGCGCCTGCGGGTCAACGCCCAGTACGCCGGTTTCGTACGCCGCGCCGACACCAGCGCCGACAACACGTTCATGCGCAATCAGTTGCAGGAAGCCCGCTGGTTCATCAAGAGCCTGCAAAGCCGCAACGAAACCCTGATGAAAGTAGCGACCCAGATCGTCGAGCATCAGCGCGGTTTTCTTGAATACGGCGACGAAGCCATGAAGCCACTCGTGCTGCATGACATCGCTGAAGCGGTGGGCATGCACGAGTCGACAATTTCCCGGGTAACCACACAAAAATTCATGCATACCCCACGGGGCATATATGAACTGAAATACTTTTTCTCCAGCCACGTCAGCACCTCCGAAGGCGGCGAATGCTCGTCCACGGCAATCCGCGCGATCATCAAGAAACTGGTTGCTGCGGAAAATCAGAAAAAGCCGTTGAGTGACAGCAAGATCGCTGGTTTACTGGAAGCACAAGGCATTCAGGTGGCTCGCCGCACCGTCGCCAAGTACCGCGAATCCCTCGGGATCGCGCCTTCGAGCGAACGCAAGCGGTTGATGTAAGCCACGTTACAGCGTTCCAGTGGCAGGCTCTTCGGCCTGCCGCTTTATGCACTGGCAACGAAGGAGAAGCTGTATGCAAGTCAACATCAGTGGACACCAACTGGAAGTTACCCAACCTCTCCGTGAGTACGTTGAGCAAAAGCTCAAGAGGCTTGAGGGGCATTTCGACAAGATCACCAACGTGCAAGTCACGATGTGCGTCGAGAAGCTGAAGCAGAAAATCGAAGCCACGCTGCATATTCCCGGCAACGAGGTCGTCGCAAACGCGGAACATACCGATATGTACGCAGCGATCGACGCGCTGACCGACAAGCTTGATAAACAACTCAAAAAGCATAAGGAAAAGACCCAGAGCCTGCTTCAGGGCGCTACCGGTCGATAACCCCCACCCCCATGATCCGACTTGAAAGCATCCTGACCCCCGGCCGTTCCCTGGTGAACGTGCCGGGCGGCAGTAAAAAGAAAGCCCTCGAACAAATTGCCAACCTGATCGCCCGGGAAAAGCCGGATCTGGAGATGCAAGATGTCTTCGAGGCGCTGATTGCCCGTGAAAAACTCGGTTCGACCGGTTTTGGCAACGGCATCGCCATTCCCCATTGCCGCCTCAAGGGCTGTGAGTCGCCCATCAGCGCCTTGATGCACCTTGAAGCACCTATCGATTTCGATGCCATCGATGGCGCACCGGTCGACCTGCTGTTCGTGCTGCTGGTCCCGGAAGCTGCCACCGATGCACACCTGGAACTGCTGCGCCAGATCGCCAGCATGCTCGATCGCAAGGAAGTACGCGAAAAGCTGCGTCGCGCCACCACCAACGAAGCCTTGTATCAGGTTGTCCTGGACGAGCAAAACGGGCACTAAACATGCGCTTGATCATCGTCAGTGGCCGCTCCGGCTCGGGCAAAAGTACGGCCCTGGATGTCCTCGAGGACAACGGCTACTACTGCATCGACAATCTGCCGGCCGGCTTGCTGCCGGAGCTGGCGGAACGCGCACTGATTCATACGGAACTGTCTCAGCCACTGGTCGCGGTATCGATCGATGCACGCAACCTGCCAAGCCATCTTTCGCGTTTTCCGGAGTTGCTTGAGGAAGTCCGCAGCCGGCACATCCAGTGCGACGTTCTGTATCTGGATGCCGATGAAGAAACCCTGCTCAAGCGTTTCTCGGAAACCCGTCGCCGTCACCCGCTGAGCAGTGCCAATCGTTCGCTGGCTGAAGCCATCAACGATGAAACAGCTCTGCTGGGCCCGATCGCCGACCTGGCCGATCTGAAGGTCAATACCACCAATCTGAACCTGTACCAGTTGCGCGACACCATCAAGCTGCGCCTGCTGAACCAACCGGAGCCGGGCACCGCGTTTCTGGTGGAGTCGTTCGGTTTCAAACGCGGCATGCCGGTGGATGCGGATCTGGTGTTCGATGTACGCTGCCTGCCCAATCCGTACTGGAAACCGGAACTACGCGCGCAATCAGGCCTCGATGAGCCGGTAGCCGAGTACTTGGCGGCACAGCCGGAAGTCGAAGAGATGTTCCAGGACATCTATACGTATCTGTTCAAATGGCTGCCGCGCTTCGCTGCAAGCAATCGCGCCTACGTCACCATTGCCATTGGCTGCACCGGCGGGCATCACCGCTCCGTCTACCTGACCGAACGCCTGGGTCAGGCCCTGCAGAAAACCCTGAAGAACGTCCAGGTTCGCCACCGCGACCTCAGCTAAAGGATTCACACCGCGATGCCTGCTCTGGAAATCGAAATCATCAACAAGCTGGGCCTGCATGCCCGGGCGTCGGCAAAGTTCGTTGGCGTGGCGGGGCAGTATCCCGACTGCACGATCAGAGTGGGTCGCACCCCGGAAACCACGGTAGATGGCAAAAGCATCATGGCAATGATGATGCTCGCCGCCGGCAAGGGCACCAAAATCTTTCTGAGCACCGAAGGACATCAGGAACAGGAAGCCCTGGATGCCTTGGTGACACTGATCAACAACTACTTCGACGAAGGCGGTTGAAAGCCTTTGGTAGCGAGGGAGCAAGCTTCCCTCGCCCCTCTCATCCCAACGCAGTGTCCATCACCATCATCAAGCAGAACCCGATCAACAACCCCAGGCTCGCCAGTTTATCGTGACCATTGCGTCGCGATTCCGGGATCACTTCGTGGGTCACCACCAGCAACATTGCCCCGGCCGCCAGCGCCAACCCCAAGGGCAACAACAACTCCGCCAGGCTGACCAACCACGCACACAGCAGTGCAAATACCGGTTCGACCAGCCCCGATGCCGCTCCTATCAGAAACGCCTTGACCCGCGACATCCCGGCTCCGGCCAACACCAGCGCAATCACCAGACCTTCCGGCACATCCTGCAGGGCGATACCCATCGCCAGGCTATCGGCGTCCGGCATGCCGCCGCCAGCGGAGACGCCGACGGCCATGCCTTCCGGAATGTTATGGGCAATGATGGCAAACACGAACAGCCAGATCCTCGGTGGAATCACCGGATGCTCAACAGTGCCGATGAGCATTTCCGGTGAAGCGCCGGACAACTTGCGGTCCACCAGGTACAGACCAAAAGCACCGAGCATGATGCCGAAACAGATCAGGCTACTGGCGCCCCAAGGACTCAGGCCAAGGCTTTCTGCGGCAGCAATCCCTGGCACGATCAGCGAAAACGCAGTCGCCGCCAGCATCACGCCGGCGCCAAACCCCAGCAGCGTGTCGCCCAGCGCCTGCGGCATGTTGCGGATTACCAGCACCGGAACGGCACCGAGCGCCGTGCCGAGCGCGCAGATCGCACCGCCCTGCAATGCCCGTGACAGTTTCGACTCCAGGTTCAGCCATTCCAGCCCGTGAGCCACCAGCAAGGTCATCCCCGCCAACAGCAGCAGCGACCCGAATGCGTAACGAAACATTCGTCCGCTTCCGATCGCCAGTGTTTCAGTGCCCATAGTCAGCCCTGGATTGTTTTTATAGGAGACTTAAACCAGTGCAGCCTGATAACGCGCAGCGACTTCAGGCCAGTTGATCACGTTGTAGAACGCGCTGATGTATTCCGGGCGGCGGTTCTGATAACGCAGGTAGTAGGCGTGTTCCCACACGTCGAGTCCAAGAATCGGCGTATTGCCGCCCATCAGCGGGCTGTCCTGGTTGCCGCTGCTTTCCACCACCAGTTTCTTGTCGGGGGTGACACTGAGCCACGCCCAGCCGCTGCCGAAGCGGGTCAGCGCAGCCTTGGTGAAGGCCTCCTTGAAGCTGTCGAGGCCGCCCAGTTGTTCCTCGATCGCCCTGGCCAGCGCGCCATCCGGCTTACCGCCACCTCCTGGCACCATCACTTCCCAGAACAGTGAATGGTTGGCATGACCGCCGCCCTGATTGATCACCGCCGCACGCAGCTTTTCCGGCAGTTGCTGGACGCTGGCGACGAGTTTTTCCACCGGCCACTCGGCGTATTCCGTGCCTTCGACCGCAGCGTTCAGGTTGTTGATGTAGGTCTGGTGATGCTTGGTGTAATGAATTTCCATGGTCTGCGCATCGATGTGCGGTTCCAGTGCGTCATAGGCGTAAGGCAGGGCTGGCAGGGTAAAAGCCATTTCAGTGGACTCCATGGTGATGTTGGGCAGGCACGCGGCGCGCATTGCCGGTATTCGGGTGCAGCAAGCGCTGGGTGCGCGGGTATTCGCCGTGTTCGCTGATGAAATTGAGCAACTCGACATAGGTCTTGCTGCTCTGGCGCAACGCCGCCTCACGCAAGGCCGGACGCAGACGCTCGTCCTGCATGGTCTGCAATAGGCGTTGATGGATCGCGCAGAGGTATTCGGCGCTCTCCTCCGGCTGGTTCAGGCGCAGATGCAGGTCGGCCAGGTTGTGATGGGAAATGACACAGGCCGCCACCGCTTCGTCGGCATCGGCCCAGCGCTCGAACAGCACCTGGGCCAGGGCTAGCGCTTGCAGATAGGCTTCGCGGGCATCGATCAGCTCGCCCAGCATGAAGCAGCGATTGGCCCGTTCGATCGTGCGTTTCCAGTGCTCCATGGTGAACCTCCAAAGCGGTTGCGGTGCTTACACGCCGCCAGCGGTGAGTTTCTCGGGATTGAGCAACTCTTCCAGCTGGCTGCGCGACAGGTCGGTGTGCTCCAGCGCGACGTCGATCACCGGACGGCCCTGTTTGTAGGCCTGCTTGGCGATTTCGGCGGCTTTCTGGTAACCGATGATCGGGTTGAGTGCGGTGACCAGAATCGGGTTGCGCGCCAACGCTTCCTTGAGGCGCGACTCATTGACCTTGAAGCTGGCAATCGCCTTGTCACCCAGCAGACGGCTGGCGTTGGCCAGCAACTCGATGCTGCTCAACAGGTTCTGGGCGATGATCGGTAGCATCACGTTCAGTTCGAAATTGCCCGACTGACCGGCGATGGTGATCACCGAGTCATTGCCGATCACTTGCGCGGCAACCATGGTGGTGGCTTCCGGAATCACCGGGTTGACCTTGCCTGGCATGATCGATGAGCCAGGCTGTAGGCCTTCCAGCTCGATTTCTCCGAGGCCGGCGAGCGGGCCGGAGTTCATCCAGCGCAGATCATTGGCGATTTTCATCAGAGACACGGCGGTGGCCTTGAGCTGACCCGACACGGCGACGGCAGTGTCCTGCGAGCCGATCAGCGCAAATAGATCCTTGCCCGGGGTGAATTGCACGTTGGTCAGTTGGCTAAGCTGGCGGCTGAAACGCGCAGCGAATTCCGGATACGCGTTGATCCCGGTACCGACCGCCGTGCCGCCCTGAGCCAGGGATTGCAGGCTTGGCAGCAAATCCTGCAGGTGACCGATATTGGCCTTGAGCTGCTGCGCCCAACCGTTGAGCACCTGGCTCATGCGCACCGGCATGGCGTCCATCAAGTGAGTACGGCCGGTCTTGACGTGGTGATGCACCTGCTCGGCCTTGCGCTCGATGACTTGCACCAGATGCAGCAGCGCCGGCAGCAACTGTTCGTGCAGGGCCAGCGCGGCACTGACGTGGATGGTAGTCGGGATGATGTCGTTGCTGCTCTGCCCGCAGTTGACGTGATCGTTAGGATTGACCGGCTCGTCGAGCAGGCGGCTGGCCAGGGTGGCAATCACTTCGTTGGCGTTCATGTTGGAGCTGGTGCCGGAACCGGTCTGGAAGATATCCACCGGGAAATGCTGCATGAAATCGCCTTCAAGCAACCCTTGGGCCGCGTCGCTGATGGCTTTGCCTTGAGCGGCGCCGAGCTGGTTGAGTTCGACGTTGGCCCGGGCGGCAGCGGCTTTTGCCAGGATCAGCGCGCGAATGAACTGAGTCGGCATCGGCTTGCCGCTGATCGGAAAGTTATCCACTGCGCGCTGGGTCTGCGCGCCGTAGAGAGCGTCCATCGGCACCTGCAGTTCGCCCATGCTGTCGCGCTCAATACGTGTCTTGGTCATCGGTAAATCCTTGGACTAATTCAATGAGAGGAATCGAGGGTTGCAACTCGCAGGTGGCGAGCTGCCAGGTGTAGCTTTGCCAGCGTTTGAGCCGGCATTTGCACAGCGACAGGCGCTCCATTTCACGCAATGGGTGCCAGGCTTGATCGAGACAGAGGCTGCGCCAGTGCCACGGCAACGCGATATCGGTGGCCGTGTCGAGCAGCAGACGGAAAGAGGTTTCAGCGACAGTCCAGGGCGAGGTCGCCGTGCAGCAGGCCAAATACCGGCCTTCGGCCAGGTAATGTTCGATCAGACGCGGTTCGTCGGGATCCATGGCACAACGGATCTGGCGACTCATCCAGCGCCAGCTATCGAGGTACGGTTGCTCGTGCAAGGCAGAACTCATGATCCTGGGCTCATCCGATAATGAGATTTATTATTAGATGATAATGAGAACCAAAACAAGGGTAGCTTTTTAGCTGGCCTGATCAGCCGAAAAAATCTGCGAACACAAAAAAGGCGCGCCACCCAATCGGATGGCGCGCCTTTTGTGTAACTGCCTGGAGCTTAACTGCCCGCGACGGTCATCTTCTCGATCAACACCGAACCGGTGCGAATGTTGCTGCGCAGCTCCAGATCGTTACCAACCGCGACGATCTGCTTGAACATGTCGCGCATGTTGCCGGCGATGGTCACTTCCTGCACCGCGAACTGGATTTCACCGTTCTCGACCCAGAAACCCGCCGCACCGCGCGAGTAATCACCGGTAACCATGTTCAGCCCGTGACCCATCAACTCGGTGACCAGCAGGCCACGCCCCATGCGTCGCAGCAGTGCGGCCTGGTCTTCATCACCATGAGTGACGAACAGGTTATGCACCCCGCCCGCGTTGGCGGTGCTCGGCATGCCGAGTTTGCGCCCGGAATAAGTGCCGAGGATGTACGACACCAACTCGCCTTTTTCGACGAACGGTTTGGCATAGGTCGCCAGACCGTCACCGTCGTACGACGCACTGCCCATGGCACGCATCAGGTGCGGGCGCTCGTCGATGGTCAGCCACTCCGGGAACAGCTTCTGCCCCAGCGTGCCTTCCAGGAACGACGATTTACGGTACAGGCTGCCGCCGGAAATCGCCGACAGGAAGCTGCCGAACAACCCGCCCGCCAGCTCGGCGGAAAACAGCACCGGCACTTCGCAGGTCGGTACCGGGCGTGCGCCCAGACGGCTCGCCGCCCGTTGCGCAGCACGCTGGCCGATGCTCACCGGGTCGGCCAGCAAGCTGCCCTGACGGTTCACGTCATACCAATAATCGCGCTGCATCTGGCCCTCGGCCTCGGCGATCATCACGCAGCTCAGGCTGTGTCGGGTCGACGCGTAACCACCGATGAAACCGTGGCTGTTGCCGTACACGCGGCAGCCCTGATGAGTGCTCAACGTGGTGCCATCGGCATTCTTGATGCGCGCATCGGCGTCGAACGCGGCGGCTTCGCAGAGCAGCGCCTTCTCGATGGCCTGTTCCGGGGTGATGTCCCATTGGTGGAACAGGTCGAAATCCTGAATATCCTTGGCCATCAGCGCGGCATCCGCCAGCCCCGAGGCTTCGTCTTCGGACGTGTGCTTGGCAATCGCCAGTGCCGCAGCGACGGTCTCGCGAATCGCATCCGGCCCGGTAGCGGACGTGCTGGCCGAGCCCTTGCGCTGGCCGACGTACAGCGTGATGCCAAAGCCCTGATCGCGGTTGAACTCGACCGTTTCGACTTCACGTTGACGCACCGAAGTCGACAGGCCCTGCTCCAGCGACACCGCCACTTCACAGGCGCTGGCGCCCTGACGCTTGGCTTCGGCGATGATCTGCTCGACCTGTTCCTGCAGTGCCGGCAATGCCTGTGGGCCGACGCTTTCAACTGCACTCATGCTCATCTCCACTCAAATTCTGCTTTCGGCTGGGGCCTTCGAGCGACCGGGCCGGACAAGCGGCCCCCGACTGGTTATCATGGCGGCGTTTCTTTGCGGACTGCCACCATGGTTGATTCTTACGACGACTCCCTCGATACGGGAGAAAAAAGCAAATCCCAGGTCAAACGCGAGCTGCATGCTCTGGTTGACCTTGGCGAGCGCCTTACAACGCTCAAGCCCGACTTGCAGGCGAAACTGCCATTGACCGACGCTTTGCGCCGGGCCTTGGCCGATGCGCCCAAGCACACCGCGAACATCGCGCGTAAACGGCACCTGCAGTTCATCGGCAAACTGATGCGCGATCAGGACACTGACGCGATTCTCACCTTGCTCGATCAACTCGATGCCTCTACCCGTCAGTACAACGAGCGTTTCCACAACCTCGAACGCTGGCGTGACCGCCTGATCGGCGGTGACGATGCCGTGCTGGAGAAATTCGTCGTCGAGTACCCGGACGCCGACCGCCAGCAACTGCGCTCCCTGATCCGTCAGGCCCAGCACGAGGTTGCACATAACAAGCCTCCTGCCTCGAGCCGTAAAATCTTCAAGTACATCCGTGAGCTGGACGAGACTCAACGCGGTCTGCGTTGATATTCGCCACCGGGTGGCCGCACTGCGCGCCACCCGAAGCTCCATCCCTTCTTACGCGCCCGTGCCACCCACGGTGATCGCATCGATTTTCAGCGTCGGCTGACCCACGCCCACCGGCACCGATTGCCCGTCCTTGCCGCACGTGCCCACACCGCTGTCCAGCGCCAGATCGTTGCCGACCATCGACACCCGGCTCATCGCTTCCGGGCCGTTGCCGATCAACGTCGCGCCTTTGACCGGTGCGGTGATCTTGCCGTCCTCGATCAGGTACGCCTCGCTGGTGGAGAACACGAACTTGCCGCTGGTGATGTCGACCTGACCACCACCGAGGTTGGCGCAATAGATACCCTTCTTCACCGACGCGATGATTTCCGCCGGATCGCTCTGGCCACCCAGCATGTAGGTATTGGTCATCCGTGGCATCGGCAGGTGTGCGTAGGATTCGCGACGACCGTTGCCGGTACGGGCCACGCCCATCAGACGCGCATTGAGCTTGTCCTGCATGTAGCCCTTGAGCACACCGTTTTCGATCAGCGTGGTGCACTCGGTCGGCGTACCTTCGTCGTCGACGCTCAGGGAACCGCGACGACCGGCCAACGTGCCGTCATCGACAATGGTGCAGAGCTTGGAAGCGACCATCTCACCCATGCGCCCGCTGTAGGCCGAACTGCCCTTGCGGTTGAAGTCGCCTTCCAGACCGTGGCCGACCGCTTCATGCAACAGCACGCCAGACCAACCCGAGCCCAGAACGACCGGCAAGGTGCCAGCCGGGGCCGGAATCGCTTCCAGATTCACCAGCGCCTGACGCAGCGCTTCACGGGCATAACCCATGGCGCGGTCTTCGGCGAGGAAGTAACGGTAGTCGGTACGCCCGCCGCCGCCATGGCCACCGCGCTCACGACGGCCATTCTGTTCGACGATCACACTGACGTTGAATCGCACCAAAGGACGCACGTCGGCCGCCAGGCCACCGTCGGTCGAGGCCACCAGAATTCGTTCCCAGACCCCGGCCATGCTCACGCTGACCTGCTGGATACGCGGATCAAGGGCGCGGGTGGCAACGTCGATGCGCTTGAGCAGTTCGACTTTTTCGGCGCGACTCAGCACTTCCAGCGGGTTGTCCGGCGCATACAACTGAGCGACGTCCTGGGTGCTGAACGCTTGCACCGTACCGCTCTGCCCGGCACGGGAAATCGAACGGGCCGCACGGGACGCCGCGCCAAGGGCTTCGAGGGTGATCGCGTTGCTGTAGGCGAAACCGGTTTTTTCGCCGGACTGCGCACGCACGCCGACGCCCTGGTCGAGGTTGAAACTGCCTTCCTTGACGATGCCGTCTTCCAGCGACCAGGACTCGGAAATCTGCCCCTGGAAATACAGGTCGGCCGCATCAATGCCTGGACCCGCCAGATCACCGAGCACGCCTTGCAGGCTCTCGATCGTCACGCCGCCTGGCGCCAACAGGTGATCACTGACTGAGGACAACAACTCGCTCATAGGTTTTACGCCTTAAATTCGTGTTCTGAAGCAGGTCGCTGTGCGCCCTGCGAAAAAAACCGCCGATGACCCGTCACCGGCATTCGCGCCCGGATGGACGCCTGTTCGTTGCTGTCGCGCTCGGCCAGCAACACGGCTTCGCCTTGCTCCTGCTGCGCCAGCACGCGGCCCCACGGATCGATAATCGCCGCATGGCCAAAGGTTTCCCGCGGCCCCGGATGCGTACCGCCCTGGGCTGCGGCTAACACGTAACACTGGGTTTCAATCGCCCGTGCACGGATCAACACATCCCAGTGTGCTGCACCGGTCACCGCAGTGAAGGCCGACGGTGCAGTAATCAGTTCAGCCCCGGCAGCACGCAACTCGCTGTACAGCTCCGGGAAGCGCAGGTCGTAACACACCGTCAGGCCGATTCGGCCGACCGGCGTGTCCGCGACCACCACGCCACTGCCATAAGCATAGTCATCGGATTCGCGGTAACGGCCGCGATTGTCCGCTACATCGACATCGAACAGATGCAACTTGTCATAGCGGGCAACAAACTCGCCCTGATCATCCACCAGCAACGAGCAGGCATGGGACTTCGCCGCAGGCTGACCCACCGGGGGCAACGGCAAGGTGCCGGCCACTATCCATAACTTGAGGTCGCGGGCGGTCTGTTTCAACCACGGCAGGATCGGGCCTTCGCCAAGCGCTTCGGCACGGCCGATGTCGGCGATGTCGCGACGCCCCATGGCGGCGAAGTTTTCCGGCAGCACCGCCAGCTTCGCACCCGCGTTGGCCGCTTGTTCGAGCAAACGTCGGGCATCGCGCAGATTGGCCAGCACATCGCTCTGGCTGACCATTTGAATCACCGCTAAAGACATGGCGAACTCCGCAAGAGGTAGGCAGCCATGCTACTCCATCGGTTTATAGCCTGTTTGATCAAAAAGGCTTGTCGAAGGTGATTTTCGGCTCTTTCCACGGGCCTTTGACGGTGTATTTGACGCTGGCGAACCGCGCCACGCGATCACCGATCAATTTATCGATCAGGAACAGCGCGCCGCCGACGGCTGGTGCGCCGACAATCAATGCGGCAATCGGCAGGTTGTTGGTCACCGGCAGGGTCACCAGTAATTTTGCGTCGACTTGATCGGCGACCAGATCCAGCGTGCCGTTCAGTTCAATGTTGCTCGACGGCCCGGTCAATTTGATCGGCTCTTGCGTCACGTAGACGCCGTTGTTTGCCACCAGCAATCCCTTCACTCGGTCATAGCTCAAGCCTTTGCCGAACAAGTCGGAGAAGTCGAGGCGCAGACGCCGACCGATGGAGTTGAAGTTGAGCAGACCGAACACCCGTAATGCCTGAGCGCCGCCCTCCACTTCAACAAACTGGCCTTTATTCAACGACGCATCGAGGGTGCCAGAGAAGCGCTTGGTCGCCAGCCACGCCGGCGAACCCGGCCAGCGGCCGTCGACATCCATGTGGAATTCTTCGCTGGTCACGCTCGGCGCAAAGCCCCAGCCCTTGAGCACGTCGGCGAGATTCTTGCCGCCGATCCGGCCCTTGTACCAACTGCTGGTAGCACCGGGCGTGCCCTCCCAGCCACCGCTGCCCTGCAGCAGAATGCCTTTGAGACCCAGATCGAGATTGTTCAGGGCGATGCCTTTGGCAGTCGGCCGGACTTTCAGCGACCAGCCACCGATCAGGTCCTGGCCCTGGAACAGCTGATTGATGGTGATATCCAGCGCCGGGATCTTGGTTGGATCGACCGAGGCCAGGGGGTCAGGTGCGTTATCGTCGGCCTGCACCGTCGGGTCCGATGCCGGCAAGCGCACGTATTGCAGGTTCACCACGATCGGCGCGCTTTTGGCGTCGGGAATGCCGACCGTGCCCTTGGCCTGCTGGCTGTCGAGGGCCAGCGCCCAGGCGCCGGGCTTGCGATCCAGTTGCACCGCCGCCTGATCCAGCGTGGTGCCAAAGGCTGTCAGTTTGCCGACCTTGAAATCCGCGCTGCTGAGCAGCTGCTTGGCGCTGCCCCCAGGATCCTGACCGGCGTACTTGTCCACCAGATCCTGCCAGGGTTTGACGTCCAGCTCGGACAACACACCGCGTATCCGCAAGCCTTTGTTGCCCGGCAATACCGCTTCGCCGGCGCCTAGGAACAGCTCGCCGCGGCCATCGACGAGACTGTTCGGTGGCGCAGCGAAGGTGAAGTTGGCCAGTTGATCGTAATTGACCCAGTAACGCCGCTCCTGCCCTTGCAACGTCATGCGGAACACCGTGTCACGCCCGACATCGGCCGTCATGCCGAACGGTGCGGGCAGATCCACCGCCACGCCCTTCATACTGGAACTGACCATCAACTGGCTGTCGGCACCGTCCAGATTCACTTGCAACTGGTAAGGAATGGTCCCCGACACCGGCAACGGCTGAGTCACGCCGAGCCAGTCGGTGAGTTTCTTGACTTCAACCTGCCCCGACGCCGCCACCCGGGTCTTGAGCCTGCCGGGGCCACCATCGGCAAAGATCTGCGCAGTGACCGGTTTGTCAAAGGCCCGGGCACTGATGTTCTGCCCGCTCAGCCCCTTGGCGCTGTCGAAACGGAAATCCCCCTTGAGCTGGCTCAACTCCAGCTTCGGCTCGGCCAGTTTCAATCGCGCATTGGCGGTTTTGAAGTCCACGAGGATTTTCGGCTGATCGCCCTTGGCCAGCGGCACGTCCAGTTTGAGTTTGCCTTGCAGATCGCCCTCGCCTTCCCAGCCGGCGAAAGTGTCAGCGGTGCCGATCGGCGCTTCCTGAAGAATCTTCAAGCCATCGCCAAGTCCGCCGGCAAATTCGCCGTCGAGGTACATATGGCTGTGCTCGCCATTCGGGACATGAGGGATATTGACGAAGACGTCGTTGACCTGAGTGTCGAGCAACTGACCTTTGCTGGCGACGATCCGCACACCGCTGTCCTCGATAAACACATCACCGCTGACTTTGCTCACGTGTGGCCAGCCAGGCTGGAATGCCAGTTCGGCATCATGCACCTTGAAGAACAGACTGATGCTGCGATCCGCATCTGCGGCGCCTTTGTTCAGGGAACCCTGATATTGGAAAAACCCTTGATCCACTGCCCCTTTGAGAATCGCCGTGCGCAGCCATTCGTCGAGGGCCGGGCTCAGGACTTCCGGCAGGTATTTGGCGGTGTAGCGACCGTCGCCGTCCACTAGGCCGACCCGCAGGTCCATGTAGTCTTCCTGGTCGTGGTCGAAATGCAGGCGGATCAGGAAGTCGCCGGCAATCTTGCCCTCTTCGCCGAGCACCTTCAGGTACGGAGCGATCAGGGTGAAGCCTTCCTTATCGAGCTTCCAGGTCAACCGGGCGTTGGCCTGAATGTATTGCCATGGTTTGGCGAAGATCGGATCGAGGTGCAGGACGAAGTCCTTGCTGTCCATGCGCAACTCACCGCCGCCGAGGTTTCCGGTCAGGCTGCCGCTGACATTTCGCGCTGCGGGTGCGCCGTGATAGGCGTCAAAACCGACCTGATCGAGGTTGGCGGCGAAGCTGAATTTGCTGTCGTCGGTGGCGTTCGGGCGGAAATCCAGCAGTACGTTGCGCAAGCCACCGGTCACTTTCAGATGCTCGATTACGGTGGCAAAGCCTTGTGGCAACGGTCCCAGCGCATTGAGTAACGGGGTTATCGGCGTCAGGTCGAGACGATCGGCCTGCAGGTGCCAGAGCTCGTCAACCTTGTCGGTAGCAGCGGTCTGTTTGACCTGGACACGGGACTCCCAACGCGTTTCGCCAAAGTTCATCGCCAGTGAATCGAGAGTGACAGTCGCGCCCTCGGCGCTGCGCTGGAAGTACCCGTTGAGGGCCAGATTGTTGATCTGGATTGGCTTGCGCTCTGCGTAAGCGCCGGTCAGTTGCGGAGCGTTGAGGCGAATGGCAGCGCTTTGCAGCGCGCCCTCGCTCCAGTTGACCCACAGCTCGCCACCGGCCTTGATCTCGGAGAAATTCCATTGCTGGGTCAGGCGCTCGGGCAGCCATTTCGCCCAGTCGCTTTGCGGCAGACTGATGTAGCCCTCGACCGCACTGTCCTGCAACTGGCTGGCATGAATCTGCGTACGCAGGCTCAGTGCGACGGGTTGCCCGTCGGGCAATGTCAGTCGCGCGTCGAGGCGCTGGCGATTGAGGCCGGTCTTGAGGTTGAGCCCGACATAGGTAAGGGTCATCGGTGCCTGTTCCAGCGGCTGCAAGGTCACCTGACTGTCGAGCACCGACAATTGCTGGACCATTTGCATGCGGTTGAACAGTTGCTCGGGATCCATGGGCTGATCCTGCTGCACCGGCAATCCTTCGAGCACCCATTGGCCGTCTTCACCCTCTTTGAGGCTGATCTTCAGGCCATTGAGCTCAAGATGCGCGATACGAACTTCGCGGGCCAGCAGACTGGCCCACAGATCCGGCACTGCGCGCACCCGATCCAGGCGCAAGGCATTGGCGCCGTCGCCGACCATCACGTCGTGAGCCAGCAGGATCGGCGCGAAACCGCTCCAGTTGCCTTCCAGCTCACCGATCTGCAACGGCATGCCCAAGGCCGCGCTGGCCTTTTCTTCCACGTCGGTACGGTATTCGGCCACCAGTGGCGTGAGTTCCCGGCCGAGGCTGACGTACAACGCCATCAACACCAGAACCAACGCGCACAGGCCCAGACCCCAGCGAGTCAATGCAGCCAAAATGCGTGTCAGACGTTCCATGTCAGTTGGCTCCCATGGCAAAAATACTGCAAAAAGCTGAGGCCAGCCGTTTCAGGAAAAAGGTGACGCAGGGGATCAGAGCAGCACCACGTCATATTGTTCCTGGGAATACATGGTTTCCACCTGGAAGCGTATGGTGCGCCCGATAAATCCTTCAAGCTCGGCGACGTTACCGGACTCTTCATCGAGCAGCCGGTCGACGACTTTCTGGTTCGCCAATACGCGATAACCCTCGGCCTGGTAGGCGCGGGCTTCGCGCAGGATCTCGCGGAAAATCTCGTAGCAAATGGTTTCCGGCGTCTTCAGCTTGCCGCGCCCCTGACAACTGCTGCAAGGCTCGCACAGCACCTGCTCCAGACTTTCGCGAGTCCGTTTGCGGGTCATCTGCACCAGACCCAGTTCGGTGATGCCGATGATGTTGGTCTTGGCGTGATCGCGCTCCAGCTGCTTTTCCAGGGTACGCAGTACCTGACGCTGGTGCTCTTCATCTTCCATGTCGATGAAGTCGATGATGATGATCCCGCCCAGATTGCGCAGGCGCATCTGCCGGGCAATCGCCGTGGCGGCTTCAAGGTTGGTCTTGAAGATGGTTTCTTCGAGGTTGCGATGCCCGACGAACGCGCCGGTGTTGACGTCGATGGTGGTCATGGCTTCTGCCGGATCCACCACCAGATAACCGCCGGACTTCAGCGGCACCTTGCGCTCAAGGGCTTTCTGGATTTCGTCTTCGACGCCGTACAGGTCGAAAATCGGCCGCTCACCCGGGTAATGCTCCAGACGATCGGCAATTTCCGGCATCAGTTCGGCGACGAACTGCGTGGTTTTCTGGAAGGTTTCCCGGGAGTCGATGCGGATCTTCTCGATTTTCGGGCTGACCAGATCACGCAAGGTGCGCAGGGCCAGACCGAGATCTTCGTAGATCACGCTCGGTGCGCCGATGGTCTTGATCTGTTCGTTGATCTGATCCCACAGGCGTCGCAGGTAGCGGATGTCCATCAGGATTTCATCGGCCCCGGCGCCTTCGGCGGCAGTGCGCAGGATAAAGCCGCCGGCCTCCTTGATGCCTTCTTTGGCCACACAATCGCTGACCACCTGTTTCAGGCGTTCGCGTTCGGCTTCGTCTTCGATCTTCAGGGAAATGCCGACGTGGGCGGTGCGCGGCATGTACACCAGGTAACGCGAAGGGATCGATAGCTGAGTGGTCAGACGCGCCCCTTTGGAGCCGATCGGGTCCTTGGTGACTTGCACCACCAGGCTCTGGCCTTCATGCACCAGCGCACTGATGCTTTCCACGGCCGGGCCTTCGCGCAGGGAAATTTCCGAAGCGTGGATGAACGCCGCACGGTCCAGGCCGATGTCGACGAAGGCCGCCTGCATGCCCGGCAGTACCCGCACGACCTTGCCTTTATAGATGTTGCCGACGATCCCGCGTTTTTGCGTGCGCTCGACGTGCACTTCTTGCAGCACACCGTTTTCGACCACCGCCACGCGCGATTCCATCGGCGTGATGTTGATCAGAATCTCTTCACTCATGGCAGGGTCTCGTTCAGGCATGTTCACGATAATGGCCGCATCTTGTTCCGTTCGACGCTTACTGCGCACTCAGGTTTTGCCAACAGGGTATGCCGAAATGGCCGAGCAGTTCTGCGCTTTCGCACACCGGCAAACCGACCACGGCTGAATAGCTGCCGTTGAGACCGGCGACGAACACCGCGCCAAGTCCCTGAATGCCATAACCGCCGGCCTTGTCCCGAGGCTCGCCGCTGGCCCAGTAGGCGGCAGCTTCTTCGCGGCTGATCGCCCGGAACCGTACCAGACTGCGCACCACTTGCGACTCGCAGCGCTCACCGTCGAGCACGGCGATGGCAGTCAGCACTTCGTGCTCCTTGCCGGACAACATCATCAGCATGGCGCATGCATCGGCTTCGTCCACCGGTTTGCCGAGAATTTTGCCGTCCAGCACCACAGCAGTGTCGGCGCCCAGCACGCAAAACGGTTTGTCGGTAACGACAGAGCGCTGCCCGGCCTCGGCCTTGCCGCGCGCCAAGCGCTCGACATAGGCCGACGGGGACTCATTGGCGAAAGGGGTTTCATCGATGTCCGCACTGATGGCGGTGAACGGAACGCCGATCTGCGTGAGCAGCTCACGCCGACGCGGCGATCCAGAGGCGAGGTAAAGCGGCTTCATCAAGACATCTCCCTGTCGAGGTGGCAAATGCCTGACCGAATCAGTTGATTTTGTAGCGTCGGCGCAATCCACGCAAAGCGAAGCTGACCCAAGGCCAGAGCAAGGCACTGACCAGTGCCGGCAAGACCAGCGCCAGGGTCGGCTGGCGATTGCCGGTCAGGGCACTGAGCCAGAGTTGTACCAACTGAGCGAGGCCGAAGATCACCAGGATCACCAGACATTGCTGCCACATCGGGAACATCCGCAAACGCTGTTGCAACGACAGCACCAGGAACGTGATCAACGTCAGGATCAACGCGTTCTGTCCAAGCAGCGTGCCGTACAGCACGTCTTCAGCAAGCCCGAGGCAAAATGCAGTGACCATGCCGACCTTTTGCGGCAGGGCCAATGCCCAGAACGCCAGGAGCAAGGCCAGCCAGAGCGGGCGCAGGATTTCCATGAATTGCGGCAATGGCGACACGCTGAGCAGCATGCCGATCAGAAACGTCAGCCAGACGATCCAGCCATTCCGGGAGGCTTTGACACCGACCATTATTCTCGTCCCCCAGTGGTGCCCGGCGCAGTGACCGGCGGTTTGGCGGCCGGCCGTGTACTGGCAGGCTGAGCGGCCGGCGGCTTGCTGGCTGCCGGGGTCGCCGCGGGTGGTTTCGCTGGCGGTTTGCTGGCAGCGGGTTTGGCCGGTGTAGCAGTCGCGGGTGCAGCGGCGGACGTACCAGACGCAGCAGGTGCCTGAGCGGGTGTATTCACCGTTTTCGGTACCGTGGCCGGAATGATCGGGCCACCGCCAAACGCATCAAGATTCTCCTGAGCCTGTGCCGCATCGTTGGCACGCTCTTCAGCCGTACGGTTGTCGCTGAACACCAGCAACAGGTAGCGGCTGCGATTCAGCGCGGCGGTCGGCACGGCGCGGACAATGGCGAATGGCTGACCGGAATCGTGGATCACTTCCTTGACCGTCGCTACCGGGTAACCCGCCGGAAAACGCTGACCGAGACCGGAGCTGACCAGCAGATCGCCTTCCTTGACATCGGCCGTATCGGCCACATGCCGCAATTCAAGACGCTCAGGGTTACCGGTGCCGCTGGCAATCGCCCGCAAACCGTTACGGTTCACCTGCACAGGAATACTGTGGGTCGAGTCGGTCAGCAGCAAGACACGGGAGGTGTACGGCATCAGTTCGACCACCTGCCCCATCAGGCCGCGCGCATCGAGCACCGGCTGACCGAGCACCACGCCGTCGCGCTCACCTTTATTGATGATGATGCGATGTGTGAAGGGGTTGGGATCCATGCCGATCAGTTCGGCCACTTCGACCTTCTCGTTGACCAGCGCGGAGGAATTGAGCAACTCGCGCAGACGGACGTTCTGCTCGGTGAGGGCTGCCAGCTTTTGCATGCGGCCCTGTAACAGCAGGTTCTCGGTCTTGAGTTTTTCGTTTTCGGCGACCAGCTCTGTGCGACTGCCGAACTGACTGGCGACACCTTCCCACAGCCTGCCGGGCAGGTCGGTGATCCAGTAAGCGTCCATCAGCACCAGCGACATCTGGCTGCGGGCAGGCTTGAGCAGGCTGAAGCGGGCATCGACCACCATCAGCGCGACCGACAGTACGGCCAGCACCAACAGGCGCACGCCCAGTGAGGGGCCCTTGGCGAAAAGCGGTTTAATAGGCCGCTCCTCCCAGGCAAATGTTCTGTTTATTCATACGGCATCAAACCGGCCTGGATGAAGACTGACAGAAGATAAACGCCAACAGGCAGCACTGCAAAGTGCTGCCTGCGCGCTCACCCACGTATTGCACCCGGCGACTTATTCGCTGGAAAGCAGGTCCATGGTGTGCTTGTCCATCATTTCCAGTGCACGGCCACCGCCGCGAGCAACACAGGTCAGCGGATCTTCGGCAACGATCACCGGCAGACCGGTTTCCTGGGCCAGCAACTTGTCGAGGTCACGCAACAGCGCGCCACCACCGGTCAGCACCAGGCCACGCTCGGCGATGTCGGAAGCCAGTTCCGGCGGCGATTGTTCCAGGGCGCTTTTCACGGCCTGAACGATAGTAGCCAGCGACTCTTGCAGAGCTTCCAGCACTTCATTGGAGTTCAGGGTGAATGCGCGTGGAACGCCCTCGGCCAGGTTGCGACCGCGAACGTCGACTTCGCGAACTTCGCCGCCCGGGTAGGCCGTACCGATTTCCTGCTTGATGCGCTCGGCAGTGGATTCACCGATCAGGCTGCCGTAGTTGCGACGCACGTAGGTGATAATCGCTTCGTCGAAGCGGTCGCCGCCAACGCGGACGGATTCGGCATAGACCACACCATTCAGGGAGATCAGCGCGATTTCGGTGGTACCACCACCGATATCCACAACCATCGAACCGCGTGCTTCTTCAACCGGCAGGCCGGCACCGATCGCAGCAGCCATCGGCTCTTCGATCAGGAACACTTCACGGGCACCGGCACCAAGGGCCGATTCACGAATGGCACGACGCTCAACCTGGGTGGACTTGCATGGAACGCAGATCAGCACACGAGGGCTGGGCTGCAGGAAGCTGTTTTCGTGAACCTTGTTGATAAAGTATTGCAGCATCTTTTCGCAGACACTGAAGTCGGCGATCACGCCGTCCTTCATCGGACGAATGGCAGCAATGTTGCCCGGCGTACGGCCGAGCATGCGCTTGGCCTCGGTGCCGACAGCAACGACACTTTTCTGGTTACCGTGTGTCCGAATGGCCACAACCGATGGCTCATTCAGGACGATGCCGCGCTCGCGCACGTAAATAAGGGTGTTGGCAGTGCCCAGGTCAATGGAAAGATCGCTGGAAAACATGCCACGCAGTTTCTTGAACATGGGAAAGGGACCCTAGGCAACGCGTGGGTAAAAAAGTGCGGCAAACTCTAACAACGACAGGGATTTTGGGCAAGGCGCCAATATGTTAAATTGGCCGCTTTTCTGTGCACCAAGCCCCACAATCGCGGCCTTATGACCGTAGAAGTGCGGTAGTGTTCCGACAATCTAACACACGGACGCCGTCCGTCCTGTTTTCCACTGGAGAAACCCGATGGCGCTAGAACGCTCCGACGTGGAAAAAATCGCTCATCTGGCCAGCCTTGGCCTGAATGACGCCGATCTTCCACACATCACTTCGGCCCTCAACAGCATTCTCGGGCTGGTCGACGAAATGCAGGCGGTCAATACCGATGGTATCGAGCCGCTGGCACACCCGCTGGAAGCCAGTCAGCGCCTGCGCGCCGACGTCGTGACCGAAAGCAATAACCGCGAGGCTTATCAGTCCATCGCACCAGCGGTCGAAAACGGCCTGTACCTGGTTCCGAAAGTCATCGACTAAAGGGAAAGAGCCTGCAATGCATCAATTGACTCTGGCCGAGATCGCCCGCGGTCTCGCCGATAAAAAGTTTTCTTCCGAAGAGCTGACCAAAGTCCTGCTGGCGCGCATTACCCAGCTCGACCCGCAGCTCAACAGTTTCATCAGCCTCACCGAAGAGCTGGCCCTCGAGCAGGCGAAAGCCGCCGACGCGCGCCGGGCCAATGGTGAGAGCGGCGCCCTGCTCGGTGCGCCGATCGCCCACAAGGACCTTTTCTGCACCCAGGGCATCCGCACGAGCTGCGGCTCGAAAATGCTCGACAACTTCAAGGCCCCGTACGACGCCACCGTGGTCGCCAAACTGGCTGCTGCCGGCACCGTGACCCTGGGCAAGACCAACATGGACGAATTCGCCATGGGCTCGGCCAACGAGTCGAGCTGGTACGGAGCAGTAAAAAACCCGTGGAACCTGGAGCACGTTCCGGGCGGTTCGTCCGGTGGTTCGGCGGCGGCCGTTGCCGCTCGTCTGTTGCCAGCCGCTACGGCCACTGACACCGGTGGCTCGATCCGTCAGCCGGCCGCGTTCACCAACCTCACTGGCCTGAAACCGACCTACGGTCGCGTTTCACGCTGGGGCATGATCGCTTACGCCTCCAGCCTCGATCAGGGCGGCCCTTTGGCTCGCACGGCCGAAGACTGCGCGATTTTGTTGCAAGGTATGGCTGGCTTCGATCCGAACGACTCCACCAGCATCAATGAACCGGTGCCGGACTACACCGCCGGTCTGAATGGCTCGCTGCAAGGCCTGCGCATCGGCGTGCCGAAGGAATACTTCGGTGCCGGTCTCGACCCGCGCATCGCCGACCTGATCCAGAACAGCATCAAGGAGCTGCAGAAGCTCGGTGCCGTGATCAAGGAAATCAGCCTGCCGAACATGCAGCACGCGATTCCTGCGTATTACGTGATCGCTCCGGCAGAGGCGTCCTCCAACCTCTCGCGTTTCGACGGCGTGCGCTTTGGCCACCGCTGCGCAGACCCGAAGAACCTGGAAGACCTGTACAAGCGCTCGCGTGGCGAAGGCTTCGGGCCTGAAGTACAGCGCCGGATCATGGTCGGTGCCTACGCACTGTCCGCCGGTTACTACGACGCCTACTACCTGAAAGCGCAGAAGATCCGTCGCCTGGTGAAGAACGACTTCATGACCGCATTTAATGAAGTCGACATCATCCTCGGCCCGACCACGCCAAACCCGGCCTGGAAACTCGGCGCCAAGAACAGCGACCCGGTCGCTGCCTACCTGGAAGACGTCTACACCATCACCGCCAACCTCGCGGGCCTGCCGGGCCTGTCGATGCCGGCCGGTTTCGTCGACGGCCTGCCGGTCGGCGTGCAACTGCTCGCTCCGTATTTCCAGGAAGGTCGCCTGTTGAACGTTGCCCACCAGTATCAGTTGAACACTGACTGGCACACCCGCACCCCAACCGGCTTCTGAGGAGACACACATGCAATGGGAAGTCGTGATCGGGCTGGAGATTCACACCCAGCTCACCACCCGGTCGAAAATCTTTTCCGGTAGTTCCACCCAGTTCGGTTCCGAGCCGAACACCCAGGCCAGCCTGATCGACCTGGGCATGCCCGGCACCCTGCCGGTACTGAATCAGGAAGCAGTGCGCATGGCGGTGATGTTCGGTCTGGCGATTGACGCCGAGATCGGCCAGCGCAACGTGTTCGCCCGTAAAAACTACTTCTACCCGGATCTGCCGAAGGGCTACCAGATCAGCCAGATGGAATTGCCGATCGTCGGCAAGGGCCACCTGGACATCGCCCTGGAAGACGGCACGGTCAAACGCGTCGGCATCACCCGCGCGCACCTGGAAGAAGACGCCGGCAAGAGCCTGCACGAAGAGTTCAGCGGTGCCACCGGCATCGACCTGAACCGTGCCGGCACGCCGCTGCTGGAAATCGTTTCCGAACCTGACATGCGCAGCGCCAAGGAAGCCGTGGCCTACGTCAAGGCGATCCACGCGCTGGTGCGCTACCTGGGCATCTGCGACGGCAACATGGCCGAAGGCTCGCTGCGTTGCGACTGCAACGTGTCGGTGCGTCCGAAAGGCCAGGTCGAATTCGGCACCCGCTGCGAGATCAAGAACGTCAACTCGTTCCGCTTCATCGAGAAGGCGATCAACTCCGAGATCCAGCGTCAGATCGACCTGATCGAAGACGGCGGCAAAGTGATCCAGCAGACCCGTCTGTACGATCCGAACAAGGACGAGACCCGTCCGATGCGCAGCAAAGAGGAAGCCAACGACTACCGTTACTTCCCCGATCCGGACCTGCTGCCGGTAGTCATCGAGGATTCGTTCCTCAACGACGTGCGCGCCACCCTGCCGGAGCTGCCACCGCAGAAGCGCGAGCGCTTCCAGAGTGCCTTCGGTCTGTCGGCCTACGACGCCAACGTGCTGGCCACCAGCCGTGAGCAGGCGGACTACTTCGAGAAAGTCGCGAGCATTGGCGGCGACGCCAAACTGGCGGCGAACTGGGTGATGGTCGAGTTGGGCAGCCTGCTCAACAAACAGAACCTGGACATCGAGGATTCGCCGGTTTCGGCCGAGCAACTGGGCGGCATGCTGTTGCGCATCAAGGACAACACCATCTCCGGCAAGATCGCCAAGGTTGTGTTCGAAGCGATGGCCAACGGCGAAGGCAGCGCAGACGAGATCATCGAAAAGCGCGGTCTGAAGCAGGTTACCGACACCGGCGCCATTTCGGCAGTGCTGGACGAAATGCTCGCGGCCAACGCCGAGCAGGTCGAGCAATACCGTGCGGCAGACGAAGCCAAGCGCGGCAAGATGTTCGGTTTCTTCGTCGGTCAGGCCATGAAAGCCTCCAAGGGCAAGGCCAACCCGCAGCAAGTGAACGAACTGCTGAAAAGCAAGCTCGAAGGCTGATGAAAATGGGGCCAGTTCCAACGCCTGGCTCCATTCCCTGTGGGAGCCGGCCGACTGGCTCCCACATCTGTTTTCGGGAAACCTTTGAATGAAGCGTCTATTCATCAGCTGCGCCCTGCTTTCCCTGCTGGCCGGTTGCGCCAGCACCGACACCATCGACCCGCACGGTTACGACCAGACCGGCGTCGCCTCCTATTACGGAGCCAAACACCACGGCAAACGCACCGCCAGCGGCGAAGCGTTCAACCAGAATTCCCTGACCGCCGCCCATCGCCAGTTGCCGTTTGGCACGCGGGTGAAGGTCACCAACCTGAAAAACGAAAAATCCTGCGTGGTGCGTATCAACGACCGCGGGCCGCATACCCGTGGACGCATCATCGATGTTTCACGGGAAGCCGCCGAACGCCTCGGCATGATAGGCAGCGGCACGGCGCGGGTTCGCGTGCAGGCCCTCGACGACTGATGGAGCGCCCGCCATTTTCGGACTGACCGATTTACCGCTGATCAACGTAATCGAACTGCTCTGCGGATTGTTCCTGCTGATCGCCGGTGCCGAACTGATGGTGCGCGCCGCCGTACGCCTGGCGGCGCGCCTGCATGTGCGGCCGCTGATCATCGGTCTGACCATCGTCGCCCTCGGCAGCAGCGCCCCGCAAATGGCGGTCAGCCTGCAAGCGACCCTGACGCACAACCCCGACATCGCGGTCGGCAGCGTGATCGGCAGCAGCATTTTCAACATCCTCGTGACCCTCGGCCTGTCGGCGCTGATCATCCCATTGCGCGTCTCTCGGCAACTGGTGCGCCTCGACATCCCGCTGATGATCGGCGCCAGCCTGCTGGTGTTCGTGCTGGCCTGGAACGAAGAGATCGGCCGTTTCGACGGCATCCTGCTGCTGGCAGCACTGGGACTGTATCTCGGATTGTTGTTGCGCCAGTCGCGGCACTCGACCCGCCCACATTCCGATCATCCTCAGACTCAGCCGGCCCCATGGTTCATCAGTCTGCTGATGATCGTTGCCGGGCTGGCCATGCTGGTGTTCGCCGGGCATTTGCTACTGGGTGCCGCTGTCGCAGTGGCCACCGATCTCGGATTCTCCGAGCGGGTGATCGGCCTGACCGTGGTCGCGGTCGGCACCTCGCTGCCGGAGCTCGCCACTTCGTTGATCGCCGCATTGCGCGGTCAGCGGGACATTGCCGTGGGCAACGTGATCGGCGCCAACCTGTTCAACCTGCTCGGGGTCCTCGGCATCACGGCATTGATTGCACCGACGCCACTGTCGGTCTCGCCGAACGCGCTGGATTTCGACCTGCCGGTGATGCTCGGCGTCGCGGCGCTGTGCCTGCCGGTGTTCTATTCCGGTTACCGCGTGACCCGGGCCGAAGGTTTGTTGCTGCTTGGCTTGTACCTGGCGTACGGGCTGCATGTGGTGTCGTTCACCACCGGCATGCCACTGGCCGGCAAGCTCGAACGGTTGATGCTGTTTTATGTTCTGCCGGCACTGCTGACGTTTCTGTTTTTCACGTCCGTACGCGCCTGGCGCCGCCAACACCATAAGAGGGATGTGCCATGACCGAATCGAAGAAGTCCGGGGTCGAAATCCGCCGCCAGGTAATGGGTGACGCGTTCGTCGACCGCGCCCTGGGCAATGCCACCGGGTTCACTCAACCACTGCAGGACTTCGTCAACGAACACGCCTGGGGCGGTGTGTGGAATCGCGAAGGTCTGCCGCTGAAGACCCGCAGCCTGATCACCCTCGCCGCGCTGACCGCGTTGAAATGCCCACAAGAGTTGAAGGGCCACGTCCGCGGTGCGCTGAACAACGGCTGCACGGTCGATGAGATCCGTGAGGCGCTGCTGCATTGCGCGGTGTATGCCGGCGTGCCGGCGGCGATCGATGCGTTTCGTGCGGCGCAGGAAGTGATCGACAGTTACCAGCAGCCTGAGTAACTGCCGGCTCTCAGATCCACCCGCTCCACTGCAAGAAGAAGATCCCGACGTTGGTGGTCACCGCCGCCATCAACGTGGTCAACACGATGATCGCCGCCGCCAGTTCATGATTGCCCTGCGCCGCTCGGGCCATGACAAAACTGGCGGCCGCCGTCGGACTGCCGAAGTACAGAAACAGAATCCCCAGCTCCGCCCCGCGAAAGCCCCAAAGCCACGCCCCCAACGTCGCGAGCACCGGCAGACCGATCATCTTCACCAGACTGGAACTGAGCGCCATGCTCCCGCTCTTGCGCAGCGCCGCCAGTGACAGTGTGCCGCCAATGCAGATCAGCGCCAACGGCAGCGTGGTTTGCGCCAGGTACTGACCCGACGTCTCCAGCCATCCCGGCAGACCAATCTTGAACCAGGCAAACGGCGCCGCCGCGATCACGCTGATGATCAGCGGATTGCTGAACACGCTTTTGCAGATGCTCCATGGGTCGGACTTGATCACCGGGCTGTACACCGCCAGCACGATGGTCGACAGGGTGTTGTAGAACAGGATCACCAGCGCCGCGAGAATCGCCCCGAGGGAAATTCCGTAGTCGCCGTACATGCTCGCGGCCAGCGCCAGGCCGATCACCCCGTTGTTGCCGCGAAACGCGCCTTGCGTGTAGATGCCACGATCTTCGCGCGGACAGCGAAATATCGCCCAGCCCCAGGCCACGGCAAAACTGACCAGCGTGGCCAGTGCGAAATAGATCAGCAGCGCCGGTTGCAGCGCGGCGTGCAGGTCGGCATGCAGGATGCCGAGAAACAGCAGCGCCGGCATGCTGACGTTGAACACCAGCGACGACGCCGTGTGGATGAAGTTGTCGTTGATCCAGTCGATGCGCTTGAGCAACACCCCCAGAAACAGCATGGCAAACACCGGCGCGGTGATGTTCAGGGTTTCGAGGAAGATTGCCAGCATGCCGGAGAGCCTTGAAGGTGAGCGTCGTCAGGGGGCTAATGATAAGCCACTTTCACCCCGATCGTTCCCACGCAGCGCGCGGGAACGATCAACCATCAAGTAATCGGCGCCGGATTGAACAACGTAATGTCGTTATGCAGTTTGTGCTTTTCAGCCCACGTCTGCTGCTTGCCGCTCGCCACATCCAGATAGTAGTGGAACAACTCCCAACCCAACTCCTCGATCGACGCGCGCCCGGTAGCAATCCGCCCGGCGTCGATGTCGATCAAGTCCGGCCAACGCTGCGCCAGCTCCGTACGGGTCGAAACCTTCACCACTGGCGCCATGGCCAGACCATAAGGCGTGCCACGCCCGGTGGTGAACACATGCAGGTTCATCCCCGCCGCCAACTGCAAGGTGCCGCAGACAAAATCACTCGCCGGCGTCGCACAAAAAATCAAACCCTTCTGCTTGAACCGCTCCCCCGGACCCAGCACGCCGCTGATCGCGCTGCTGCCGGACTTCACGATCGAGCCCAGCGACTTCTCGACAATGTTCGACAACCCGCCCTTCTTGTTGCCCGGCGTGGTGTTGGCGCTGCGATCCGCCTCGCCCTTGGCCAGGTAACGGTCGTACCAATCCATCTCACGCACCAGTTCCTCGGCAACGGTTTTGCTCTGGGCCCGGGAGGTCAGCAGGTAAATCGCATCGCGCACTTCGGTGACTTCGGAAAACATCACCGTCGCCCCTGCTCGCAGCAACAAGTCCGAGGCATAACCGAGCGCCGGGTTGGCGGTGATCCCGGAAAACGCATCGCTGCCGCCGCACTGCATACCGAGGATCAACTCGGACGCCGGCACGGTTTCCCGGCGGCGCTGGTCGAGTTTCTTCAGGCGGGTTTCGGCCAGTTCCATGATCTGCTCGATCATCTCGGTGAAACCGTGACTGGAATCCTGCAAGCGATACAGCCATGGCTCGCTCAGGTCCACCGACGCATCGTCCTCGTGCATCACCTGCCCGGCCTGCAATTTCTCACAGCCGAGGCTGATCACCAGCGCCTCGCCACCGAGGTTCGGGTTGCGCGCCAGATTGCGCACGGTGCGGATCGGGATGTAGGCATCGGTGGCCGTTATGGCCACGCCGCAACCGTAACTGTGGGTCAGCGCCACCACGTCATCGACGTGCGGATACTTCGGCAACAGTTCATCCTTGATTCGCTTTACCGCGTGATCCAGCACCCCGGTGACACATTGCACGGTGGTGGTGATCCCGAGAATGTTGCGCGTGCCGACGGTGCCGTCGGCATTGCGATAACCCTCGAAGGTGTAACCCTCCAGCGGAGCCTGCGCGGCCGGCACGTCGGTGGACAGCGGCAAGCTGTCCAGCGGCGGCGCGGTCGGCATGCGCAGTTGATCTTCCTTGACCCAACTGCCACGGGGAATCGGCTGCAACGCGTAGCCAATGATCTGACCGTAGCGAATCACCGTGCCGCCCTCGGGGATGTCCACGAGGCTGACCTTGTGACTCTGCGGCACGAAATCCACCGTCACCAGGCCATCGGCAAATGCGGTGCCGGCCGGAACGCCTTGGTCATTGACCACTACCACTACGTTGTCCCGCTCGTGCAGGCGGATGTAGCGCGGCGAGTCGGAATGTTCAATCAACTGCATGACGCCGCTCCTCAGGAATGCGCTTGAGACAATTTACCGGTGGCTTCGGAACCGCCATTGGCTGGCGGCTCTTTCAGTACCACACGTTTGATCGGGCCGACGATCACCAGGTAGCTGATTACCGCCACCAGTGCGTTGGCGCCGACGAACACCAGCGCCCATTTGAACGAACCGGTGGAGCTGATGATGTAGCCGATGACGATCGGCGTGGTGATCGAGGCGATGTTGCCGAAGGTGTTGAACAGGCCGCCGCTCAGACCGGCAATCTGTTTCGGCGAGGTGTCGGAGACCACCGCCCAGCCCAGTGCACCCACGCCTTTGCCGAAGAACGCCAGGGCCATGAAGCCGACCACCATCCATTCAACGTCGACATAGTTGCAGGCCACGATGCTGCTCGAAACCAGCAGACCGGCAATGATCGGTGCCTTGCGGGCGAAGGTCAGCGAATGGCCCTTGCGCAGCAGGTAATCGGAAATCACCCCGCCGAGGACGCCGCCGATAAAACCGCAGATCGCCGGCAACGAGGCAATGAAACCGGCCTTGAGAATAGTCATGCCACGCTCCTGCACCAGGTACACCGGGAACCAGGTCAGGAAGAAATAAGTGATGCCGTTGATGCAGTACTGGCCCAGGTACACGCCGAGCATCATGCGGTTGGTCAGCAACTGACGGATGTAATCCCACTTCGGGCCGTCAGCCCTTTTGCCTTGTTTCTGGTCCATGTCGACCATGCCGCCGTTGTCGGCGATGAACTTCACTTCCGCTTCGTTGGCCATCGGGTGCTGGCGCGGGCTGTGGATAACCTTCAGCCAGATCAGCGAGAACACGATGCCGAACACACCCATGACAATGAACACGTGTTCCCAGCCGAAGGCATAGACGATCCAGCCCATCAGCGGCGCGAACAGCACGGTGGCGAAATATTGCGCCGAGTTGAAGATCGCCGAAGCGGTGCCGCGCTCAGCGGTCGGGAACCAGGCCGCGACGATGCGCGCGTTGCCGGGGAACGAAGGCGCTTCGGCCAGGCCTACCAGGAAGCGCAACATGAATAGCGCGACGATGGCCGTGGACATGCCGAACTCACCGACGAAGCCTTGCAGCACGGTGAACAGCGACCAGGTGAAAATGCTCAGGGCATAGACTTTTTTCGAGCCGAAACGATCGAGCAGCCAGCCGCCGGGAATTTGCCCGGCCACGTAGGCCCAACCGAATGCAGAGAAGATGTAGCCGAGGGTGACCGCATCGATGCCGAGGTCTTTTTGCAAACTGGAACCGGCGATCGCGATGGTGGCGCGGTCGGCGTAGTTGATCGTGGTCACCAGGAACAGCATGAGCAGAATCAAATAGCGGACGTGAGTCGGCTTGGACGATTGCATGTAGATGTACTCCCACTGATTATTTTTATGCGGGTAAAACATTCTTTGGTCTTGTGCCGCGCAGGGCCTTGGCAATAACCCTGCGCGGGTGCAGCGACTTACGAACCGATGTAGGCGGTTTTCACTACGGTGTAGAACTCTTGCGCATAGCGGCCTTGCTCACGTGAGCCATAGGATGAGCCCTTACGGCCACCGAACGGAACGTGGTAATCGACACCGGCGGTCGGCAGGTTGACCATCACCATCCCGGCCTGGGAATGACGCTTGAAGTGGTTGGCGTACTTCAGCGACGTGGTGGCGATACCCGCCGACAGGCCGAATTCGGTGTCGTTGGCCATGGCCAGTGCAGCCTCGTAATCGGCCACGCGGACGATGTTGGCCACCGGGCCGAAGATCTCTTCGCGGCTGATGCGCATAGAGGCTTCGCTGTCGGCAAACAGCGTTGGCGCGAGGAAGTAACCCTCGGTGTCGCAGGTCACCAGACCACCGCCGCTGACCACCCGGGCACCTTCGGACTGACCGATGTCGATGTACTTCAGGTCCTGTTCAAGCTGCGCTTGCGAGACCACCGGACCGATATCGGTGCCAGCCTTCAGCGCATGGCCGACCTTGATCGATTTCATGCGCTCGGCCATCGCTTCGACGAACTTGTCATGAATCCCGGCAGTGACGATCAAACGGCTCGACGCAGTGCAACGCTGGCCGGTGGAGTAGAACGCGCTCTGCACCGACAGCTCCACCGCCTGCTTGAGGTCGGCATCGTCGAGAATGATCTGCGGGTTCTTACCGCCCATCTCCAACTGAACCTTGGCTTGGCGCGACACGCAGTTGACGGCGATCTGACGGCCGACGCCGACGGAGCCGGTGAAGCTGATGCCGTCGACTTTCGGGCTGTTGACCAGCGCTTCACCGACCACGCGACCGCTGCCCATCACCAGGTTGAACACGCCGGCCGGGAAGCCCGCGCGAGAGATGATTTCGGCCAGGGCCCAGGCGCAACCCGGTACCAGATCCGCCGGTTTCAACACCACACAGTTGCCGTAGGCCAGGGCCGGGGCGATTTTCCATGACGGGATGGCAATCGGGAAATTCCACGGGGTGATCAGGCCGACCACGCCGAGGGCTTCGCGGGTGACTTCAACGTTGACGCCCGGGCGCACCGACGGCACGTAGTCGCCGGACAGACGCAGGCACTCGCCGGCGAAGAACTTGAAGATATTGCCGGCGCGGGTCACTTCGCCGATGGCTTCCGGCAGGGTCTTGCCCTCTTCCCGGGCCAGCAGGGTGCCGAGTTCTTCGCGGCGGGCGAGGATCTCGGTGCCGACTTTGTCCAGCGAGTCGTGGCGAGCCTGAATGCCCGAAGTCGACCACGCAGGGAACGCGGCGCGAGCGGCGTCGATGGCGGCGTTGACCTGAGCCAGGTCAGCTTTGGCGTAGTCGCCGATGGTGTCGCTCAGCTCGGACGGGTTGATGTTGACCGAGTAATCGTTGCCGGCGACCCATTCACCGTTGATGTAATTGTCATAGCGCTTGGTCACGAATCATTCTCCTGACGCAAAAGGCCGCTGATTGCTCAGCGGCCTTGTTTATAGAGTTGGGTTACTGCGCACCTTGCTTGTCGATCAGCGCGGCAAGCATTTCGTACTCTTCGCGAGTCAGGTCGGTCAGCGGCGCCCGCACCGGGCCTGCGTCATAGCCGGCGATCTTGGCGCCTGCCTTGACGATACTTACGGCGTAACCGGCCTTGCGGTTGCGGATGTCCAGGTACGGCAGGAAGAAGTCGTCGATGATCTTGCCGACGGTGGCGTGATCTTCGCGGGCAATCGCGTGGTAGAAATCCATCGCGGTTTTCGGGATGAAGTTGAACACCGCCGACGAGTAGACCGGCACGCCCAGGGCCTTGTAAGCCGCGGCGTAGACTTCAGCGGTCGGCAGACCACCGAGATAGCTGAAGCGATCGCCGAGACGACGACGGATCGACACCATCAGCTCGATATCACCCAGACCGTCCTTGTAGCCGATCAGGTTCGGGCAGCGTTCGGCCAGACGTTCCAGCAGCGGCGCGGTCAGGCGGCAGACGTTGCGGTTGTAGACCACCACACCGATGTTCACCGATTTGCACACCGCTTCAACGTGGGCGGCAACGCCGTCCTGGCTGGCTTCGGTCAGGTAGTGCGGCAGCAGCAACAGACCTTTGGCGCCCAGGCGCTCGGCTTCCTGTGCGTATTCGATGGCCTGGCGGGTCGAACCGCCGACACCGGCGAGGATCGGCACGCTGCTGGCGCAGGTGTCGACGGCAGTCTTGATGATTTCCGAATATTCGCTGGCAGCCAGGGAGAAGAACTCACCGGTGCCACCGGCGGCGAACAGGGCCGAAGCACCGTACGGAGCCAGCCACTCCAGGCGTTTGATGTAGCCCGCGCGGTTGAAATCGCCCTGGGCATTGAAATCGGTGACCGGGAAAGACAGCAGGCCGGCGGAGAGGATGGACTTCAGTTCTTGTGGATTCATTATTCGAACACCCTGGTAGCAACGTTTTTTTGTGAGTGGACCGTTCAGCCTTCGCCGAAGTTGTATGTCATCGTACAACTTAAAAGATAACCGTCAACTGCATTTCATCGCTGGGAGGCATTTTTTGTCGGACAAGATTTCTTTTTGACGTAGGCGTTTTCTCGACTAGGCTCGATTTAACTGTATATACGTACAGTTAAATAAGAACCCACCGACGACATATCAAGGAGAAAGAAATGTCCGGTCTACAACCAAAATGCCTTGAACAACCCACACCGGTCATCGCCCGTTTCGATGATCTTTTTACCCCAGGCGGCATCGACTTCAGTGCCGAAAACCCGCATCTGGTGCTGCACATTGCCGACTCCCACAGCGATGTCGAACCCTCCCCCGCACTGACCGGAAAAGCCATGAAAGTCAAACCGCCGCTGCGCTTCGAAGGCGCGGAACACACGGCGATCGGTGATAACACCCGGTTGCGCTTCGTCGAAAATGCCGAGCCGGTGCTCGCACAAAATGTTCCTTTGCACCTGCCGAACGGGTTGGCGCTGACCTATGGCCAGGTGCTCGCGCTGGGTGGCGATTTCTACGGAATCGCCGACCGGCCGATCAACGAAGGCGCCACCCCGGCAGAACGCCTACAACGTTTTTCGGCGGCGTTCGACACCCTCGCCGTTCTGCCGGCGTCAAAGGCCGAAGCGCCGCAAATTCTGGCGATCATGCAAAAAGAGATCGATGCGATTAAACAGGCGATCAAGGACGGCAAACCACCCCACGAAGCCTATGACGCGCTGGGAGATACGTTGTCGGAGGAGTGGAACAAGATCACCGGCGGCGGCAGTTTCGTCTCGGCACTTTTCCCGCTCGGTCGCTACCTGAAACTGGCAGCGAACAATGCCGATCATTTCGGCGAGTGGGCCCGGCAGGCCTATATCGCCGGGCACACCGCTGCCCTGCAAACTGCCGCAGCCGCCCACGCCAGTCAGGACGAACTGCAACTTGAACGGGCATACGCCATGAACGCGTTCGCCGATCACTATCTCACTGACCTGTTCTCCTCCGGGCACCTGCGAGTGCCACGCAAGGCCATGGCCGCCGCGGTGACGCCAAGCGATCTGGGCTCTCTGATCACCCGATTCATGCACGACGAAGACAGCAAATTCGGGCTCAAGGTACGCAACGGACATGGCGAGCAATGGCGGGCATTCGGTGACAAGCGCTACTTCGACGCCACGGACGCCGACAACCGCAATCAGGTGAATCAGGCGGTGCAGGATTCGGCGGACGAGGTCTATGCTGCGTATTCAACCGGCAACGTGCCGACCACCTTCAACGCGCTGCAACGGTTGCCGGATCTGACTTTCGTGATGAGTCTGACGAACAACTTTTCGCCACTGTTCCGCCTTCAGGGCAACAAAGTCCTGCGGCGCAAGGACGTGAACAACCTCAACGACACCGCCACCGTCGACGACTGGTGGGGCTGGAGCACTTACCTGCTGCTCAAGGACTATCACCCGACCGGCAACACGAATTAAGGAGCGATTCGATGACCATCAAATTGAAAGTTGAACTGGCCTCGGGCCAATCGTTGAAAAGTGCGCCGCTGCAATTGCTGCGCGACGGCGTGGCCATCGCCCGGACGTCGGTAGACGCTCATGGCCAGGCGACATTCGACGTCAGGCCGGGCCCGGGCAAACTGGCGGTCAGGGTGGATCGTTCGATTCTGCCCCGCAGCTGAAATGCCCGGACAAGATTGCCCCGGCGCATCTCACAGATTCGCCGGGTAAAGTGCGACGACTGCCGCGAAGGATCGCGGCAGATCTTTCAAGGAGCACGAGCCATGACGTTTGCCGCTGCACACCTTCCTCAATTCCCCGATCACGCCAGCGACTCGATCATCCTGCGATTATCGAACCTGGATGATGACCTGATCGTCCGCGTACCCGATGGCCAGAACACCCCACCGAACTGGGATGTGTACCCGATCCTCGGCGAGGATCCTGAAGAACCTGAATGGCTGGGTTTGTCGGAGCCGACCGGCGTCTGGGATGACGCACTGGACGACATGATCGGCCTGACCGGAATCGAACTGAGCATTCCCCGATTCGAACTGGAAAAGTACCTGAACAGCACCGTCGAACTGCGCTACAAGTTTGCCGACGAGTCCAGTCTCGAACCTTGCTCGGAGCCACTGAGACTCTACGTCGAAGCCTGATCCCTCAGCCCTGTGCCTGCGCCTCTTCGTGGGCCTGACGCAGTCGTTCGCGGCTGTTGGTCAGGTGCAGGCGCATGGCCGCGCGAGCGGCATCGGCATCCTGACGGGCAATGGCCTCGTAGATTTCCTCGTGCTCGCGGCTCAGGCGATTCATGTAGTGCTGTTGATCGTCATGGGCCAGGCGCGCCGAGTTCAGCCGCGTGCGCGGAATGATGCTGGTGCCCAGGTGGGTCATGATGTCGGTGAAGTAGCGGTTGCCGGTGGACAGCGCAATTTGCAGATGAAACTGGAAGTCCGACGCCACTGCATCGCTGGCATGGGCCACGCTTTCGTTCAGCGCATCCAGAGCGGCGCGCATGGCGGCCAATTGCTCGGCGCTGCGACGCTGTGCGGCGAGGCCGGCGGATTCGACTTCCAGGCTGATGCGAAATTCGAGAATCGCCAGTACGTCACGCAGGGTGACTACGGTGGCCGGGTCGATCCGAAAACCGCTCGGGCTCGGCGTGTCGAGCACGAAGGTGCCGATGCCATGGCGGGTTTCGACCTGCCCCGCAGCCTGCAGCCGGGAAATCGCCTCACGCACCACGGTGCGGCTGACGCCATGGGCTTCCATGATCGCCGACTCGGTGGGCAACTTGTCGCCACGCTTGAGCAGACCGTCGCGGATTTGCTCGGTCAGCACCGTCACCAGTTCCTGTGCCAGGCTGCGGCGCTTGCGAGGGAGGCGCGGGGTGTCGATCGGGGTTTCCATGGTCTGCGTTTGTCTCGAAAATTCGGTAAGAGGGGCATCATAGCCCAAGGGAGTTGTACGATCACTGTCCTCTGTGGGAGCAGGCTCCCACAGAGGACGGTGCACATCAGGCCGTCACGGTCTGCTCGACCAGATGCCCGCTGTCGATCCGCACATGCCGTGGATGGAAGCGCTTGAGGCTGCTGCGATGGCCGACGCTGACGATGCTTAGGCCCGGCAACTGATCGATCAGCGCCTGATACAGCGTGGCCTCGTCTTCTTCGTCCATCGCCGACGTCGCTTCGTCCATGTACAGCCAGTGCGGTGCGTAGAGCAGCGCACGGGCGAAGGCCAGACGTTGCTGCTCACCCGGCGAGAGCATGCGTTGCCAGTGGTTGGCTTCGTCCAGACGTGCCACCAGATGCGGCAGACGGCAGGTTTCCAGCATTTGTGCATAACGCTCTGGCGCGTAAGTGTCGCCCGGCTGTGGATAACTCAAGGCTTCGCGCAAGGTCCCAATCGGCAGGTACGGCTTTTGCGGCAGGAACAGATAGCGGGCGGACGGCAGGCGGATACTGCCGTGTCCGGCGGGCCACAGATGCCCCATCGCCCGCAAGAGTGTCGACTTGCCGCTGCCGGAGCGGCCACTGAGCATTACCCGGTCGCCCGCCTCCACGGTCATGTCGGCGCTGGTCAGCAGGTGACGACCATCGGCCAGATCGAGCCCGAGGTTGTGTAACTTCAACTCGCTGCCCTGATTTTGCACATCGATGGCCGGTGCCCTGTCTTCGTTGTCACTCATGGCCTGACGGAAACTCAACAGACGATCACAAGTGGCGCGCCAGGCAGCCAGTTCCGAATACGCGCTGATGAACCAGCTGAAGTTCTCCTGCACGTTGCCGAACGCCGAGTTGATCTGCATCAGCTCACCCAACTCGATCTTGCCTGAGAGATAGCGCGGTGCTGCCACGATAAACGGAAAAATGATCGCGATCTGGCCATAACCGGACGTGAAGAATGTCAGGCGCTTGGACACGCGCATGATGTCCCAGAAGTTCTGCCAGACCAGCCCGAAACGGCTGCTCAAACGACGATTTTCGTTCGGTTCGCCGTTGTACAGCGCAATACTTTCGGCATTCTCGCGCACTCGCACCATGGAAAAACGCAGGTCAGCTTCAAAGCGTTGTTGTTGGTTGTTCAGGCCGATCAGGCGCCGACCGATCAGGTGCGTCAGCCAACTGCCGACCGCTGCATACAGCAGCGCACACCAGAACATGTAGCCGGGAATTTCGAAGCCGAAAACTTCGATGCTGCCGGACACACCCCACAGAATGATCGAGAACGACACCAGGCTGACCACCGTGCGGATCAGTCCCAGCCCGAGACTCAGGGTATTGGCAGTGAAGGTGTTGAGGTCTTCGGAAATCCGTTGGTCAGGGTTGTCGGTGTAGCCGCCCTGCTCCAGCTGGTAGTAATTCTTGTGCCCTAGCCAGCGCTTGAAGTGGTTCTCGGTGAGCCATGCCCGCCAGCGGATGGTCAGCATCTGCGTCAGGTACAGGCGATACACCGCGCCCAGGATCGCCACCGTGGCAATGCCGCAGAAATACAGGATCAACTGCCAGAACGCCGCCTCATCCTTCTTCTGCAGAGCGTTGTAGAAATCCTTGTACCAACTGTTGATCCACACCGAGATCGCCACGCTGAACAGCGACAGCGCAATCACGGCAATCAGCAATGTCCAGGCCTTGCCCTTCTCTTCGCTGCTCCAGTAAGGCGTGGTCATCGCCCACACCTTGCGAAAAAACTGCCCGCGCACAGCATCGTTGACCGCGGAATATTCAGCGTTCTGATTCATGGAAAAGGCTCGATAAAGAAAAGAACAGACACGCACCGATCATAGATGATCGGTGCGCTTTATCGCGAGGGCTGGCGATGGCCGTTCAGCGCAGGTTCAGCGACGAACCGGGCGCTTCTGCAGCTTGCGCTGCAGGGTACGACGGTGCATGCCCAGGGCGCGGGCAGTGGCGGAGATGTTGCCTTCGTGCTCGGTCAACACGCGCTGGATGTGTTCCCACTGCAGACGATCCACCGACATCGGGTTTTCCGGCACCAGGCTATCGAGGTCGGCGTGTTCGGACAGCAGCGCCGCCAGCACGTCGTCGGCGTCCGCCGGTTTGCACAGGTAGTTGCAGGCGCCGCGCTTGATCGCTTCGACCGCGGTGGCAATGCTCGAGTAACCGGTGAGAATTACCACGCGCATTTCCGGGTCCAGCTCCAGCAGTTTGGGCAGCAAGACCAGACCGGAGTCACCGTCCATTTTCAGGTCCAGCGCAGCATAGTCCGGCAGATCGGCCTGGGCGATGGTCAGGCCCTCCTCGGCGGAACCGGCGGTGCTGACGCGGAAACCACGGCGAGCCATGGCACGAGCCATCACCCGGGTAAAGGTCGCGTCGTCATCGACCAACAGCAAATGCGGCAGTTCTTCGCCTTCGACTTGGATTTCGTCACTCATGTTGCTCTCCTCGGGCGCCGTGGGGCAGGCGCAGCTCGGTGAGCGTGCCGCCTTCCTCATGACTATAGAGTTTCACTGAGCCGCCGGCGCGTGTCACGCTGGCCTTGCTCAAAAACAGGCCCAGGCCGAAACCTTTGCCCTTGGTGGTAAAAAACGGTTTGCCAATCTGCTCGGCGATGGCCAGCGGCACACCGGCGCCATGATCGCGAATGCTGATGGTCAGATCTTCGGCGGTCCAGTCCAGGGTCACCTGAAGGTTTTCCGGGCAGGCATCGGCGGCGTTGTTCAGCAGATTCAACAAGGCCTGGGTCAGATCCGGTGGCGGTGCCACACGCGGCAGCGGGCCCTGGCCCAAACGCTGGAAACGGTAACTGGCTTCGGGGCGCATCAAGTGCCAGCGATTGAGCGCCTCGTCGAGCCACTCGGTGACGTCCTGCATCTCCACCGCCATCCGACGATTGGCTTCGGCGGCGCGCACCAGTTGCTGCAGGGTCTCCTTGCAGAGCTTGACCTGATCTTTCAACACCTTCAGGTCTTCCTGAAGCATCGGGTCGTGATGATCCTGCTGCATTTCATTGAGCAACACGCTCATGGTCGCCAGCGGTGTGCCCAGTTCATGAGCGGCACCGGCGGCCTGAGTCGCCACGGCCAGCAATTGCTGATCACGCAGGCCTTCTTCACGGCGGATCGCGCGTAACTCTTCCTGGCGGCGCAGCTCTTCAGCCATGCGCGCAGCGAAGAAGGTAATCACCGCTGCCGCGAGGGCAAAACTCAGCCACATGCCGTAGATTTGCAGGTTTTCCCGGGCGACCGGCAGGGTTTCCAGCGGATAGAAATGCGTCAGCATCAGGGTGTACAAGGCCAGCGCAATACCGGACAGCACCACGGAATAACGCCACGGCAGCGTCACCGCAGCGATGGTCAGCGGCACCAGATAATACGAAACGAACGGGTTGGTCGACCCCCCGGAGAAATACAGCAAGGCACTGTGGATAACCAGATCGCAGGCCAGTTGCAGCGCGTATTCGAGCTCGGTGACCGGCCACGAAGTGCGCAGGCGCACGGCGGTGAACACACACAGCAGGATCGAACAGCCGAGGGTCATCACCAGTTGCACCCACGGCAACGGCAACAGCTCCAGCCAGTAGGCCAGGCCCACGGAACCGGCCTGCGCGGCGAGCACCAGAGTGCGGATGAAAGTCAGCCGCCAGAGGTTCTGGCGAGTGGCGGAAGTCAGTTGTACGGGGGCGAGCATGAGCTCTCCTGATGAGCGCTCCAGGCGGATCGCACGGAGTATAACCAAGCCGCGGGCTTGAGAGGCGAAAGTGCGGCAAACGACCACATGGCGCAAAGTTTTTCTGCGGCTATAAGGGCGTATTCGCTACGGGCGATCACCGGCATTGCACACGGCGCCGTTCGGAGCAAAAAAACGGCAATCTGTTCCCGAATTGCCGGTAGCAGTATCAGTCGATTTCACATTCCGTACGATTGTTGATTAATCAATCCCTCCACGCGGTTCCACCCTTCACTCTCAGAACCAAATGGGCCACCCATCTGATTGCCGTTGAAGTAAACCCAATAGGACCAATTGCCGGCCCCCCGCTCCTGGAGTAGCACTGAATATCCTCGACTTTTAGCATCCGCTTGTTCTTGTGCGTTCATCATCAATTTCCTTATTTGCAATTGTCGTGCTTGAGGCCGAGTGCTGTAGCGCCTCACAAACATGCTTAATCTTTCGGCGAGATCCGTCTACTGAGAGAACTAACAGGTACACGGCGATATGCGACGGGCGGTGTGCGCTTGTATCTGTATAGAAGTTGTAACTGGGCGAACCGGATCATAAAAGCTAGAGTCTGATGGTTTCACGCAGGCCCCCGAACCATCACCTGCGCCCTCATCAAGGAGCTTTCATGCACACATTTCGCCGCAGCGCCGCCCTTCTCGCCCTGACCGTAGGCAGTGTCGCCAGCCTTCCGGCCCTGGCCGCCGATGAGCTGCACTACAACCAGATTTCCCTGCGCGCCGAAGTCAGCCAGGAAGTGGCCCGCGACCTGATGATCGTGACCCTCTACACCGAAGAACAGAACACCGACCCGGCCAAACTCGCCGCCGACGTCAGCACCACCATGAACAAGGCCCTCGCCCAGGCCAAGCAGGTCAAAGACATCACCCTGCGCCAGGGCAGCCGCAACAGCTACCCGATCTACGACACCAAGGGCCAGAAAATCACCGGCTGGCGCGAACGCGCCGAACTGCGCCTGGAAAGCGCCGACTTCGCCGCCCTGTCCAAACTCACCGGCGAGTTGCTGACCGACCTGAAAATGGGCGGCATGGACTTCGCCATCGCCGACCCGACCCGCAAGGCCAGCGAAGACAAACTGCTGAAAGAAGCCGTTACCGCCTTCAAGGCCCGCGCCCAACTGGCCACCGACGCCTTGGGTGGCAAGGGCTACAAAATCGTCAACCTGAACCTCAACAGCAACGGCTTCCCACAACCGTACATGCGCGCCCCGATGATGATGAAAGCCGCCGGCATGGATTCGGCGCCCGTCACGCCTGAAGTCGAAGCCGGCACCAGCCAGGTCAGCCTGACCGCTGATGGCTCGATTGAAGTGTTGATGCAGTAATTGAGTGACGGCTGAATGAAAAACCGGCGATCAGTGAATGATCGCCGGTTTTTTTGTGCCCGGCATTTGGGTTGTCAGCTCCGCCGTCATCGCTAGCAAGCTAGCTCCCACATTTGGAATGCGGACTCCTGTGGGAGCCAGCCTGCTGGCGATGAACGATGACACGGTCTCAGGTTTGCGGATCAACCCGATCCAGCGCCCGGTTCACCGCCAGCTCGGCCAGCATGATGATCTGCTGGATCCCGAGCGCCGTACTGCGCTGCGAACCGCTGAGCTCATTGGCGAAATTGCTGGCGATGGTACTGGCCGACGCCAGGGATTCGCAGGCATTGGCCAGCAGGCTTTCGGTGTCGACGTTGGGACTGACCATGTACATCGTGCTCGGCGGGCGCGGTTTGGAAGGATTGGGGCACAGGTAATAGTCGAGGGCGCGTTTGATGGCTTCGCGGTTGCGGGCGAGGTCTTCGGCGCGCATGGCTTCTTCGAGGGGGGTGGGTGATTCGAGGGGTGGGTCGGGTATCAGCTTATCCATGTAGCAATTTCTCCAGGTTATGGAGCCACTTTTCCCGATCTCACTCGAAGAAGAGGTGGCAGCTATGTACGGGGTGAGATCACCGGTATGGATACCCGGCAGGACATTCGTCCACCCGTACACAGCCGCCATAAAAATCGCTGACAGTTTAAGCTGGCGGCGATTATGAAGGGGCTTGAACAAGTATCCAAATGAATAGCCGGGATCTCACTCCCGGTCGCTGAATTGGCAGCGACAACCAAAGACTAGGGATCGTGCTTCCGACGGACAACCTGAAAACCTTGTGGGAAGGATCCGGTGTTGTTGTTGAGATTTAAACAACTTCAAAAGCAGCCCTCACCCTAGCCCTCTCCCGGAGGGAGAGGGGACTGACCGCGGTGTTTAAATGGAATACGCCGACGTGAGATACCGAGGTGAACTCGGGTTTTACAACGCATACAACTCCACTCCGGCTTTGGCTTTGGCTTTGGCTTTGGCTTTGGCTTTGGCTTTGGCTTTGGCTTTGGCTTTGGCTTTGGCTTTGGCTTTGGCTTCCACCACTCAACACGATGAGCGTTAGCTCGAGTACCGCTTTTGATCTTCGGGCGACGTCGGAAGGCTGAGTGGAGGGATTTATCCGGGGGTGGGAGCGCAGCGACCGTTTGGCGAAGCCAAACACATCGAGAGGAGGTGCAGCGAAGCAAACCGTAGGCGATGCCCCCGGATGAATCCCGGAACGAAGGAACCCCGAGCCCCAGCGAGGGGCCGTACGCCGGGGCCCAAGACCTTTGGTTACTTTGGGGCGTTTGCCAAAGTGACCCGCTGTAAAAGCGGAACCATAAGCAGCCGTTACCGCAGCAACGGATATGTACATAATTACCCCAGATATACCGAGATAGACGCATCCCCTCAAAAAACGATATTTCCGAACACCCCCAAATCCCCGCTAACCTCAAGGATCAACCACCTAAAAACCCACGGGCCAGACATGCATAGATCCACCCTAAAACCACTCCTGATCACCCTCGCCCTGACCGCCATAACCCCAATCGCCAACGCAGCAACAACCCTGGTCTACTGCTCCGAAGCCAGCCCCGCAGGCTTCGACCCCAGCCAATACACCAGCGGCACCGACTTCGACGCCTCCGCCGAAACCGTCTTCAACCGCCTCACCCAATTCAAACGCGGCAGCACCGACATCGAACCGGGCCTGGCCACAAGCTGGGACGTGAGCCCGGACGGCCTCCAATACACCTTCCACCTGCGCCAGAACGTAAAATTCCACACCACTGACTACTTCACCCCGACCCGCACCTTCAACGCCGATGACGTGCTGTTCACCTTCCAGCGCCTGCTCGACCCGGAAAACGCCTTCCGCAAGGCCTACCCCGCCGAGTCCCCCTACTTCACCGACATGGACCTGAACACCACGATCAAATCCGTGGAAAAAATCGACGAAAATACCGTGCGCTTCAATCTGAACAACGTCGACGCCGCGTTCGTGCAAAACCTCGCCATGAGCTTCGCCTCGGTGCAATCGGCCGAATATGCCGCGCAGTTGCTGAAGGAAGGCAAGGCAGCAGACATCAACCAGAAACCGGTCGGTACCGGCCCGTTCGTGTTCAAGCGTTACCAGAAGGACTCGCAGATCCGCTACGCAGCGAACAAGGACTACTGGAAACCCGAAGATGTCAAAATCGACAACCTGGTGTTCTCGATCACCCCGGACGCAGCCGTCCGCCTGCAGAAACTCAAGACCGGCGAATGCCAGGTCAGCGGCTACCCGCGCCCGGCCGACATCGAAGTGATGGAAAAAGACCCGAACCTGCGCGTGTTGAAGCAGGCCGGTTTCAACCTCGGTTTCCTTGCCTACAACACCACCCATCCGCCGCTGGATCAGCTCAAAGTACGCCAGGCGCTCGATATGGCCATCGACAAACCGGCGATCATCAAAGCGGTTTACCAGAGTGCCGGTCAGCTGGCGCAAAACGCCTTACCGCCAGCGCAGTGGTCGTTCGATCCGAACATAAAAGATGCGCCGCACGACCCTGTCAAAGCCAAGGCGCTACTCAAGGAAGCCGGGGTTGCACCGGGTACAACCATCAATCTCTGGGCGATGACCGTGCAGCGCGCGTCCAACCCGAATGCGCGGATGTCGGCACAGATGATCCAGCAGGATTGGGAGAAGGTCGGCATCAAGGCCAACATCGTCAGCTATGAATGGGGCGAGTACATCAAGCGCGCCAAGAATGGCGAACACGACGCGATGATCTACGGCTGGACCGGTGACAACGGCGACCCGGACAACTGGCTCGGCGTGCTTTACAGCTGCGCGGCGGTGAAAGGCAGCAACTACGCCAAATGGTGCGATCCGGCCTACGACAAACTGGTGCAGCAGGCCAAGGTGTCCACCGATAAATCGCAACGGGTAAAACTGTATCAACAGGCGCAACTGATCCTTAAACAGCAAGTGCCGATCACGCCGATCGCCAACTCCACGGTGTTCCAGCCGCTGCGCAAGGAAGTCACCGACTTCAAGATCAGCCCGTTCGGTCTAACCCCCTTCTATGGCGTGGGTATAAATAAGTAACACCCGGCCCCAAGGCGGCGCGCAAATCATGACCAATGCACCGTTTTGGGGCTTCATTTGCACCGTAAAAAACGACCGCAAACGGTCAAATGCGTCAGAAGTTATACGGATGCGACATTAAGGTACGTTCGTGCCACCGTTTGATGCCGCCGGGCGCTCTGGATCTTGCATTGGGTATGGGCCCTGCATAAGTATCCGCAGGCACGACTCACGAGGTCGTACCTCAATATTAAAAAATGACAACAAATCATGAGGCCAACATGCTTAAACACGCGGTCATTCCGTTTTTAGTCGGCGCAGGCTTGTTAGCCTCCGCACCTTTCGCTTCCGCTGCGACTAACCTGGTGTTCTGCTCCGAAGGCAGCCCGGCCGGTTTCGACCCAGGCCAATACACCACCGGAACCGACTTCGACGCCTCAGCCGAAACCATGTTCAACCGTCTGACCCAGTTCGAGCGTGGCGGCACCGCCGTTGTTCCTGGGCTGGCGACCAGCTGGGACATTTCCCCGGACGGCCTGACCTACACCTTCCACCTGCGTGAAGGCGTGAAGTTCCACACCACCCCGTATTTCAAGCCGACTCGTGAGTTCAACGCCGACGACGTGCTGTTCACCTTCAATCGCATGATTAACAAGGATGACCCGTTCCGTAAGGCGTACCCGACCGAATTCCCATACTTCACCGACATGGGGATGGATACCAACATCACCAAGATCGATAAATTCGACGACCACACCGTCAAGTTCACTCTGAAAGAAGTCGACGCCGCGTTCATCCAGAACATGGCCATGAGCTTCGCTTCGATTCAGTCCGCCGAGTACGCAGCGCAGCTGCTGAAGGAAGGCAAGGCTGCCGACATCAACCAGAAGCCGATCGGCACTGGTCCGTTCGTGTTCAAGAGCTACCAGAAAGACTCCAACATCCGTTACACCGGCAACAAGGATTACTGGAAGCCTGAAGACGTGAAGATCGACAACCTGATCTTCGCCATCACCACCGACCCGTCGGTACGTATCCAGAAGCTGAAAAAGAACGAGTGCCAGGTCACTCTGTTCCCGCGTCCGGCCGACCTCGCCGCACTGAAAGCCGACCCCGCGCTGAAGATGCCTGACCAGGCCGGCTTCAACCTGGGCTACATCGCCTACAACGTGATGGACAAGGTCAAGGGCAGCAACGAAGCCAACCCGCTGGCCGACCTGCGTGTTCGCCAGGCGCTGGACATGGCTGTGAACAAGCCACAGATCATAGACTCGGTTTACCAGGGCGCAGGCCAGTTGGCCGTCAACGCCATGCCGCCGACCCAGTGGTCCTACGACACCACCATCAAGGACGCCAAGTACGATCCTGAGAAAGCCAAGCAGCTGCTCAAGGAAGCCGGCGTCAAGGAAGGCACCGAGATCGTCCTGTGGGCGATGCCGGTTCAGCGTCCGTACAACCCGAACGCCAAACTGATGGCCGAAATGCTCCAGTCCGACTGGAAGAAGATCGGTCTGAACGTGAAGATCACCAGCTACGAGTGGGGCGAGTACATCAAGCGCTCCAAAGGTGGCGAGAACCAGGCCATGATCATTGGCTGGAGCGGTGACAATGGTGATCCGGACAACTGGCTCAACGTGTTGTTTGGTTGCGACTCGCTGAGCGGCAACAACTTCTCCAAATGGTGCGACAAGAAATTCGACGGCCTCGTGAAAGAAGCCAAGCGCACCACTGACCAGGCCAAGCGCACCGAACTCTACAAAGAGGCGCAACACGTCCTCAAAGATGCAGTCCCTATGACACCTATCGCTCACTCGACGGTGTATCAACCCATGCGCGCCAACGTGCAGGACTTCAAGATCAGCCCATTCGGCTTGAACTCCTTCTACGGCGTCAGCATCAAGTAAAAAAGCCAGCGGCGACGTTTTCAGCGTCGCCGCTGTTTTTTTCTGCCGAATAGTCAGGAATCTGCCTACATCCATTTCCACCTGGTCTTACCAGATTGGTTTAGGACGTGTCGCCTTTTCCTACGAGTCTTTAGGACTCAGCGCATTTACTGCCAGACCTACGGCCCCTACCGTCAGGTTCTGACCAGTGACTGCGTGGGCTATCGGTTTGCTGTTGGATTGAGCTCAATGCAGCCACAACTTCCCTGGAAGGGATCGCGGCGCATTGAAAAACACTGAGACAAGAGGGAGCGTCATGCGCCACACCTTGGTTTTTTCCGCATTGCTGGGCGCCGGCCTGTTGGCCGCCACGTCCGCGAGTTTTGCCGCCAGCGACAGTCTGGTGTTCTGCTCCGAAGGCAGCCCGGCCGGTTTCGACACCGCGCAGTACACGACGGCCACGGATAACGACGCCGCCGAACCGCTGTACAACCGCCTGGCCGAATTCGAAAAAGGCGCGACCAATGTCGTACCGGGCCTGGCAACGAGCTGGGATATTTCCGAGGATGGCCTCAAGTACACCTTTCACCTGCGTGAAGGGGTGAAATTTCATACAACGGCTTACTTCAAACCCACCCGCGATTTCAACGCCGACGACGTGCTGTTCACGTTTAACCGCATGCTCGATCCGCAACAGCCATTCCGTAAGGCTTATCCGACCGAGTTCCCGTATTTCAACGGGATGAGCCTGAACAAGAACATCGCCAAGGTCGAAAAGACCGGGCCGCTGACCGTGGAGTTCACGCTCAACAGCGTCGACGCCGCATTCATCCAGAACATCGCCATGAGCTTCGCCGCCATTCTGTCTGCTGAATACGCTGACAAGCTACTGGCCGAAGGCAAGCCGAGCGACATCAATCAGAAGCCGATCGGCACTGGCCCGTTCGTGTTCAAGAGCTATCAGAAAGACTCGAACATCCGCTATACCGGCAACCCGCATTACTGGGATCAGAGCCGGGTGAAGCTGAAGAACCTGATTTTCGCGATCAATACCGACGCCTCGGTTCGCGTGCAGAAGCTCAAGGCCGGCGAGTGCCAAGTCACTCTGCACCCGCGCCCGGCCGATGTGCCGGCACTGAAGAACGACCCGAAACTGCAACTGATCGAAAAGCCGGGCTTCAACCTCGGTTACATCGCCTACAACGTGCGCCACAAACCGTTCGACCAGCTCGAAGTGCGTCAGGCGCTGGACATGGCGGTGAATAAACAGGGAATTCTCAACGCTGTTTACCAGGGTGCCGGTCAACTGGCGGTCAACGCCATGCCGCCAACTCAATGGTCCTACGACACCACGATCAAGGACGCCGCCTACAACCCGGAAAAAGCCAAGGCACTGCTCAAGGCTGCCGGCGTCAAGGAAGGCACCGAGATCACCCTGTGGGCCATGCCGGTGCAGCGTCCGTACAACCCGAACGCCAAACTGATGGCCGAAATGCTCCAGGCTGACTGGGCCAAGATCGGTCTGAAAGTGAAGATCGTCAGCTACGAATGGGGCGAGTACATCAAGCGCACCAAGAATGGCGAACACGACGTCAGCCTGATCGGCTGGACCGGTGACAACGGGGATCCGGACAACTGGCTCGGCACGCTGTACAGCTGCGACGCCATTGGCGGCAACAACTACTCCATGTGGTGCGACCCGGCTTACGACAAGCTGATCAAAGAGGCCAAGGTCGTCACCGACCGCGACCAGCGCACCGTGCTCTACAAACAGGCCCAGCAGTTGCTCAAACAGCAAGTGCCAATCACGCCTGTGGCTCACTCGACGGTCAACCAGCCGTTAAGCGCCAGGATCGAAGGATTCAAGGTCAGCCCCTTCGGTCGCAACGTGTTTTCGGGTGTGAGCATCGACTAAACAAATAACCGACTAGCCGCAACGCTGAGGAGGCCGTCTACCTCCTCACGCAAGCGCTTTGCCGAAAATCGCCAATCAGGCCTTTTGCAAACGTTTGCGATGTGTGAATGAGTTCTAAAACCAAAAACCGGCCCTACAAAAAAAGCCGGCATAAAAAGAAAGTAAAGGAGCTTCACCCATGAAACTGAGCAGCACCGCGATACTGGCCCTGGCCATCAGCAGCATCACCGCCACGGCTTATGCCGAGGAACAGAGCCAGGCGTTCACCCCGGTTACCGTCAACGAGCAGAGCGCCCAGGCTGAAGCCACCGGCTTCCTCGAAGGCTCCAAAATCAGCGGCACGACCCGTAACTGGTACGCCAACGAGCAACTGAAACGTGGCGGCAAGTTCACCTACCGCAAAGACGGTGTCGCGACCCCGACCGATCGTCGTATCAACTGGGTGCAGGGCACCATCGTCAACTACACCTCCGGCTTCACTCAGGGCACCGTCGGTGTCAGCACTGAAGTGGCCGCGTACAACGCCGTTGCACTGGAGCGCAATCGCAAGGATCTGGCCTCCAACAACGGTGGTGCACCGGGTTCGCGTCCAGGCGCAGGCAACAACCGTACGCTGACCAAAGAAGGCGGCGACGCTGAAGGTCAGTGGAGCAAACTGGGCCTGGCCAACGTCAAGTTCCGCGTTTCCAACACCACCCTGACCGCCGGTCGCCAGAACTTCAGCACGCCAATCGTCGACACCATCGGCAACCGTGCGCTGCCTTCGAGCTTTGAAGGTGTCAGCCTGCACAGCGAAGAGCTGAACAACCTGTCGTTCGACGCCGGCAGCTTCGACCGCGTATCGCCGCGTACCGAAGAAAGCTTGTCGAAATTCCGCTCCGAGTACACCAACAACAAAGCCGAGACCGATCGCGTGAGCATCGTCGGCCTGAACTACCAGCCGCTGAAAAGCCTGAAGACCAGCCTGTACGCCTCCAAGGTTGAAGACTTCTGGAACCAGTACTACTTCGGCGCCACCCACGAACTGGGTGACAGCAACATCGTGAGCCTGACCACCGGTCTGAACTACTACAAGACCGTCGATACCGGCAAGAAAGAGATGGGCAACATCGACAACGACACCTACTCCCTGTCGTTCGGTCTGACCCACCAGGCCCACAGCCTGACCTTCTCGTACCAGGAAATTAACGGTGACGAGTACTTCGACTACCTGCACGAAACCAACGGCATCTACCTGGCCAACTCCCTGCTGTCCGACTTCAACGGCCCGAACGAGAAATCCTTCCAGGTCGCCTACGGTCTGAACATGGCCGAATACGGCGTGCCAGGCCTGAAGTTCAACATCTACCAGGCTCGCGGCTGGGGCATCGACGGTACTCACTACACCGGCACTGCGTATGACGTGAAAAACATGGACGGCGAGCACCACTACGAATACGGCATCGGTGCCACTTACGCGGTACAGAGCGGCCCGCTCAAGGCGACCACCGTGCGTGCCACCTACACTGCTCACCGCGCCAGCGAAAACCAGGCTGACGGCAGCATCAACGAGTTCCGTCTCGTGACCACCGTACCGTTCAACATTCTGTAAAAACGCGTGCCGACGGCTGACTCAGTGACGAGTCGGCCGTTCGGCTTTTTTTCTTCAACCGATTGCAGAGGGTTATCGATGAAAATGCTTCCCCTACGTGCGGCCGTCGCTGCCGCCCTGTTGAGCGCCACCATCGGCGTCTCGGCCAAACCCTTGGTGGTCTGCACCGAAGCCAGTCCGGAAGGCTTCGATATGGTCCAGTACACGACTGCAGTCACTGCCGACGCGGTGGCCGAAACCATCTTCAACCGCCTGGCTGACTTCAAGCCCGGCACCACTGAAGTGATCCCGGCGCTCGCCGAGTCCTGGGACATCAGTGACGATGGCCTGACCTACACGTTCCACCTGCGCAAAGGCGTCAAGTTCCACACCACCGAATACTTCAAGCCGACTCGCGACATGAACGCCGACGACGTGGTCTGGAGCTTCCAGCGTCAGCTGGACCCGAATCACCCGTGGCACAAACTGTCGAGCGTGGGCTTCCCGTACTTTGAAAGCATGGGCTTCAAGGAACTGCTTAAGAGCGTCGAGAAAGTCGACGACAACACGGTCAAGTTCACGCTGACCCGCCGCGAAGCGCCGTTCCTGGCCGACATCGCCATGGCGTTCTCCTCGATCTACCCGGCCGAATACGCCGACCAGTTGCTCAAGGCCAACAAGACCGGTGATCTGAACAACAAACCGGTCGGCACCGGGCCGTTCGTCTTCCAGCGCTACAACAAGGACGCCCAGGTTCGCTTCAAGGCCAACCCGGACTACTTCCGTGGCAAGGCACCGGCGGATGCGCTGATCCTGGCGATCGCCACCGACAACAACGTGCGCTTGCAGAAACTCAAGGCCAACGAGTGCCAGATCGCGCTGTATCCGAAACCGGATGACATCCCGAGCATCAAGAAAGACGACAAGCTGAAAGTCGATGAAATGGACGCGATGACCGTCTCCTACATCGCCATGAACACCCAGCACAAATACATCAGCGACGTGCGGGTGCGTAAAGCGATCGACATCGCCTTCGACAAGGAAGCCTATGTCAACGCCCTGTTCGGCAAAGGCAACGCCTCGGTCGCGGTCAACCCGTACCCACCGACCCTGCTGGGTTACAACCACGACCTGAAGAACCCGCCACGCGACCTCGACAAGGCCCGCGCCCTGCTCAAGGAAGCCGGCGTGCCGGAAGGTACCGTGTTTACCCTGTTTACCCGCAACGGCGGCGGCCCGACCAACCCGAACCCGATGCTCGGCGCGCAAATGATGCAGGCTGACCTGGCGAAAGTCGGGATCAAGATCGACATCCGCGTGATGGAATGGGGCGAAATGCTCAAACGCGCCAAGGCAGGCGAGCACGACATGGTTTCGGCCGGATGGGCGGGCGACAACGGCGACCCGGATAACTTCCTGACGCCTATGCTCAGTTGCGAAGCCGCCAAGAACGGCGAAAACTACGCTCGCTGGTGCAACGAGAAGTTCCAGACACTGCTCGACGAAGCACGGGCTAAAGTAGATCCGGCCGAACGCGCCAAACTGTATGAAGAAGCCCAGACGATTTTCAATCAGGACCAACCGTGGATCAGCATGGCCCACACCCGGATGTTTACCGCAATGCGCAACAACGTAGAGGGTTATCACATCAGCCCTCTGACAACCAATAACTTCGCCACCACCCAGGTGAAGTAGATAAGAAACTCCCGGCCTCCCTGACCCCAGGGTCGCCGGGCACGCCTAACCGGCTGATGAGGTACCACACAAGATGTTTAGTTTTATTGCCCGCCGACTGGGGTTGTTGATCCCCACGTTTTTCGGCATCACCTTGCTGACTTTCGCGTTGATTCGCATGATTCCCGGCGACCCCGTGGAAGTGATGATGGGCGAACGTCGGGTCGACCCCGAAATGCACGCTCAGGCAATGGAACGCCTCGGTCTTAACAAACCGTTGTACGCCCAGTACCTGGACTACATCGGCAAGTTGGCTCACGGCGACCTCGGCGAATCCCTGCGCACCCGTGAGAGCGTATGGACCGAGTTCACCTCCCTCTTCCCGGCGACCCTGGAACTGTCCATGGCCGCCCTGCTGTTCGCCGGTATCCTGGGCCTGTTGGCCGGGGTGATTGCGGCCCTCAAGCGAGGATCCCTGTTCGACCACGGGGTGATGGGCATCTCCCTGGCGGGGTATTCGATGCCGATCTTCTGGTGGGGCCTGATCCTCATCATGTTCTTCTCGGTGAGCCTGGGCTGGACCCCGGTTTCCGGGCGGATCGACCTGCTCTATGACATCGAGCCACGCACCGGTTTCATGCTGATCGACACCCTGCTGGCCAATGACACCGGCGCTTTCCTGGATGCGCTGCATCACCTGATCCTGCCGGCCATCGTGCTCGGCACCATTCCGCTGGCGGTGATCGCGCGGATGACCCGCTCGTCGATGCTCGAAGTACTGCGTGAAGACTACATCCGCACCGCCAAGGCCAAAGGCCTGTCGCCATCGCGCGTGGTGTTCGTTCACGGTCTGCGCAACGCCCTGATCCCGGTGCTGACCGTGGTCGGCCTGCAAGTCGGCACCCTGTTGGCCGGTGCGGTCCTGACCGAAACCATCTTCTCCTGGCCCGGCATCGGCAAGTGGCTGATCGAAGCCATCGGCGCCCGGGACTACCCGGTTGTGCAGAACGGCATTCTGTTGATCGCCTGCCTGGTGATCCTGGTCAACTTCGTGGTGGACATCCTCTACGGCTTTGCCAACCCACGCATCCGTCATCAGCGCTGAGGTCAATACCCATGAGCACTCCAACATCCTCAGTAGTCACCGCCGCCACCGCCGTGGATCAAAGTCTGCTGTATCCGTCACCGTACAAAGAGTTCTGGCAGGCCTTCGCCAAGAACAAGGGCGCCGTCGCCGGCATGCTGTTCATGCTGCTGGTGATTTTCTGCGCGATCTTCGCGCCGTGGGTCGCCCCGCATAACCCGAGCGAGCAATACCGTGACTTCCTGCTGACGCCACCGGCGTGGCTCGAAGGCGGGCAGATGCAGTTCCTGCTCGGCACCGATGAACTGGGTCGCGACCTGCTGTCGCGTCTGATCCAGGGTTCGCGTCTTTCGCTGCTGATCGGTCTGTCGTCGGTGGTGATGTCGCTGATCCCGGGGATTCTGCTGGGCCTGTTCGCCGGCTTTTTCCCGAAAATGATTGGCCCGACCATCATGCGTCTGATGGACATCATGCTGGCCCTGCCATCGCTGCTGCTGGCCGTGGCGATCGTCGCCATCCTCGGCCCAGGCCTGATCAACACCGTGATCGCGATTGCCGTGGTGTCCTTGCCGTCCTACGTGCGTCTGACCCGTGCCGCGGTGATGGGCGAACTGAACCGCGACTATGTGACCGCCGCGCGCCTGGCCGGTGCCGGTCTGCCACGCCTGATGTTCATCACCGTGCTGCCCAACTGCATGGCACCGCTGATCGTCCAGGCGACCCTGAGCTTCTCTTCGGCGATCCTCGATGCCGCCGCCCTGGGCTTCCTCGGCCTCGGCGTCCAGCCGCCAACCCCTGAGTGGGGCACCATGCTGGCTTCGGCCCGCGACTACATCGAACGCGCCTGGTGGGTCGTGAGTCTGCCTGGTTTGACCATTTTGCTCAGCGTGCTGGCAATCAACTTGATGGGCGACGGCCTGCGCGATGCGCTGGACCCGAAACTCAAGAACGCCGCCTGAGGAGATTCCCATGTCACTGCTAGAAATCAAGAATCTCAACGTTCGCTTCGGCGACAAGAACGCCACACCCGTGGTCGACGGCCTCGACCTGAAAGTCGACAAGGGCGAAGTCCTGGCGATCGTGGGCGAGTCGGGTTCCGGCAAGTCCGTGACCATGATGGCGCTGATGGGCCTGATCGAACACCCGGGGATCGTCACTGCCGATTCCCTGAGCTTCGACGGTAAAGACATGCTCAAACTGAGCAATCGCCAGCGTCGGCAGATCGTCGGTAAAGACCTGTCCATGGTGTTCCAGGATCCGATGACCGCCCTGAACCCAAGCTACACCGTCGGTTTCCAGATCGAAGAAGTGCTGCGCCTGCACCTGAAAATGTCCGGCAAGCAAGCGCGTAAACGTGCGATCGAATTGCTGGAAAAAGTCGAAATCCCGGGCGCCGCCAGCCGTATGGACGCCTACCCGCACCAACTGTCCGGCGGTATGAGCCAGCGTGTGGCAATCGCAATGGCGATTGCCGGCGAGCCGAAACTGCTGATCGCCGACGAACCGACCACCGCACTCGACGTGACGATTCAGGCGCAGATCATGGATCTGCTGCTGGCGTTGCAGAAAGAGCAGAACATGGGCCTGGTGCTGATCACCCACGACCTCGCCGTGGTGGCCGAAACCGCCCAGCGCGTGTGCGTGATGTACGCCGGTCAAGCCGTAGAAGTCGGTCAGGTGCCGCAGCTGTTCGACATCCCGGCCCACCCGTACAGCGAAGCGCTGCTCAAAGCGATTCCGGAACACAGCCAGGGTGCCGAACGTCTGGCGACCCTGCCGGGCATCGTTCCCGGCCGCTACGACCGCCCGCAAGGTTGCCTGCTGTCGCCGCGCTGCCCGTACGTGCAGGACAGCTGCCGCGCGCAGCGTCCGACCCTTGACCCGAAAAGCAACAGCCTCGCCCGCTGCTTCTATCCGTTGAACCAGGAGGTGGCGTAATGGCCGTCGTACTTACCGCCCGCGACCTGACCCGTCACTACGAAGTCTCCCGTGGCCTGTTCAAGGGCCACGCGACCGTGCGCGCCCTCAACGGCGTGTCGTTCGAGCTGGAAGCCGGCAAGACCCTCGCCGTCGTCGGTGAATCGGGCTGCGGCAAATCCACCCTCGCCCGCGCCCTGACTCTGATCGAGGAACCGTCGTCCGGCTCGCTGAAAATCGCCGGGCAAGAAGTGGCCGGTGCCGACAAGGCTCAGCGTAAACAACTGCGCAAAGACGTGCAGATGGTGTTCCAGAGCCCTTACGCGTCGTTGAATCCACGGCAGAAAGTCGGAGATCAACTGGCCGAACCGCTGCTGATCAACACCAACCTTTCGGCCGCCGAGCGCCGCGAGAAAGTCCAGGCGATGATGAAGCAGGTCGGCTTGCGTCCCGAGCACTACCAGCGTTATCCGCACATGTTCTCCGGCGGTCAGCGTCAGCGTATCGCGCTGGCTCGCGCCATGATGCTGCAACCGAAAGTGCTGGTGGCGGACGAACCGACCTCGGCGCTGGACGTGTCGATCCAGGCGCAGGTGCTGAACCTGTTCATGGATATGCAGCAGGAGTTCAACACCGGTTACGTGTTCATCTCGCACAACCTGGCGGTGGTGCAGCACGTGGCCGATGACGTGATGGTGATGTACCTCGGTCGTCCGGTGGAAATCGGTCCGAAAGAGGACATTTATGCCCGTCCTCTGCACCCGTACACCCAGGCGCTGCTGTCGGCGACGCCGACCATCCATCCGGATCCGGACAAGCCGAAAATCAAGATCGTCGGCGAGCTGCCCAACCCGCTGAACCCGCCGCCTGGCTGCGCGTTCCACAAGCGCTGCCCGTACGCGACCGAGCGTTGCAGTACTGAAGAACCGATGTTGCGCCACCTCGACAATCGGCAGGTGGCTTGCCACTACGCCGAACAGTTCCTCGACGGCGCGGCATGAAAAAACCCGCCCGGTTTCCTGGGGCGGGTTGTTGATGATGTTGACCAAACCCCTTCTGCCTCGATTGCGCATCAGTCGAGAAAGAAGGGGTTTTCTTTTGTCCGGAATTTACGTCTGGCTATCGCCTTCATCCGGATCATCGGAGTCCGGCTCGTCGGTGGTCGAGTCGTCATCGTCGGCGCTGCCGCCCTGGCCCTGATCGCCCGGCTCGAACTCGGACTTGGCCAGCATCAGCGCACTGTGCCCCATCTGCCCGCTGGACGCCTGGGTATCGTGATCCTCGCACTCGGCCCAGGCTGTCGCGGTGCCGAGCAGCTCCTCCACGGCGTGGCGAAGTAAACGCTCATGTAATTGTGGCGGTATTCAAACAATCAGCTAAACCGCTTTCTTCCAAAACGACAATTGGAAGAAAGCGGTTGCTCAGCGATTATCACAAAGATACAGAAGACCTTTTTTCCAAACCACAACAAAAGCCCCCTCCCTTTCGCCAATAACTCCAGACAATTTAAAAATCAAACAAAAGCCTAACCCATGAATTAAGGATTACGGTTCCTCAAACCCCACAAATTCACCTGGAACCACGACTTTATCCTTAACATCACCTGTAGCACTTTCCAACTTCAACCTAGCTTCAAAATCGGCACTTTCAGACAAAACATCGAACTTCCGAAACACGATAGTTCCTGAAACACCGTCATAGGTAACCCCCTCAGCGCTCTTATAATAAGCTAACGCAGTTTCCTTGTCTCCGGACCAAGCCGCTTGTATATCGTAACTTACGTTCTCTTTAACATCTAAAGTTCGCATAAAAAAACCCAGTTGCTCCTTTGCCATTCTGCCGTCAAAGGAATAGCCTTTATCCGATAGATTTTGCTGAAAAGAAACATCAGTAGTCGAAAAACCTGACACCGAAGTTCCAGTAGCCTGCAATTTCCCGGTAGTATTCTTGCTTTCGTCAGTACTCATCATACGACTCCTTTTAGTAATTAAAAGCATCTAACTGCACGAATACTTATAAGGAGCAAACAGCACGACGTCTACTGTCATTTCTGACAGGCCTGGAACAATCAATGTGAAATTCCGACAAACGGCTCGCATTGTAAGCAGGAGATTTTCAAGCAGAGCCGACAACTTTGCGGATCCGCGGGAAACATAGAGGAAGGATAGTCCGGACTAAAGCCTGAAGTATTTTAGGCTTCGGTAACTTCAAACTGTTTTCTCGTTTACTCCCCTCTTCCACCTCGATTGCGATTGCACATCAGTCGAGGCAGAAGAGGTTTTCTATTGTCTGCAATCTACGTCTGGCTGTCCCCTTCATCCGGATCATCGGAGTCCGGCTCGTCGGTGGTCGAGTCGTCATCGTCGGCGCTGCCACCCTGGCCCTGGTCGCCCGGCTCGGACTCGGACTTGGCCAGCATCAGCGCGCTATGCCCCACCTGCCCGCTGGAGGCCTGGGTATCGTGATCCTCGCACTCGGCCCAGGCCGTCGCGGTGCCGAGGGACAGCATCACCATCACTTTCAACAGCAGCAAAACCCGTAGCAACCTGTTTTTCATAGCCGAGTCCATCCTGTTCCAGGTGAGAAATTCATGCTGACCTGACGCTGATTGAAATCTAGTTCCGATCCGCCGGGTTCACCAGATAGGACGTTGCCCCATGCCCGAAAATGCCATGCGTGGACAGATCGCTTTCGAATAACGCCTATAACCGGATCGGCTAAGCATTTGCGCATTGCGTGGTTCGAATACGGGTGGCCTGATAAATCAGCGGTACTGACAGCGAGGCCAGTACGGCACTCGCCAGCCAGACACTGTGGCCACCGAACTGGCCGTAGAGCTGCCCACCCAGCACCGGCGACAACAGGGAACTCGCACTCCAGGCCATGAAGAACAGACCGAAGTAACGGCCGCTTTTTCCGGTTTGTGCATGCTGCATTACCAGCACGTTCAACGGTGGCATGAACAACGCCTCCCCCAGCGTCCAGATGACTGTCGAGAGACAGGCATAAAACAAGCCGGAACCCAGCGGCAACATGCCGAGTCCGACCGCCAGCAGCACACAACCGGCGATCAATGGCCGACGCGCGCCCCAGCGTTCCCCCCAGTGCGACATGGGAATCTGCAGCGCTACCACCAGAATCGCGTTGATCGCGAACTGCCAGCCGATGGCCTCGGTGCTCAAACGGTAATAGTCGCGAAGATAGTTGCCCAAGGTGCTGTAGACCGTGTCGAACGACATGCCAAGAAGGACGGTCGCCGCCAGCAACCAGAGAAATGGTTTGTCGCGATAGGGAAGGCCCGAACCCGATTGCGCCGGTGGCGCCTCGTCAGCGATCAGCACCGGCCGGCGCCAGGTCGTGCGGATGAACCAGAGCAGCGCCAGCAGCGTGAGCCCGGCACTGATGAAAAACACCCAGCGAAAATCCACCTGTGCCAGCACACCGCCCGCTACACCGGCAGCGGCCATCCCGAGGTTCCGGGCGATGCGACTCAAGGCCTGCGCCCGTGGGCGCTGCGCAACCTCGCAATACTCCATGATCAGTCGCTGATGCAGGGTGCGAATCGCGCCATCGAGAGTGCCGCTGAGCAATAGCAACCCGGCCAGCAACGGCACTTGCGTGACCAGACCCAGCAAGACCAGAACCCACGCAGAGACAAAGAACAGCGCCGCCGTCAGGCGCGCCGTGCGGACGTGGTCACTGAGCCATCCGCCGAGCATCGAGCCGATCAGCAGACCACCGCCATATGACGACAGCAGCCAGCCGACGGTTTCAATCGCCAGCCCCAGCTCCTGGCGCAAGTACAACGCCATGAACAGCTTGACCATGCTGCTCAGGCGATTAATGAAGAGCAACGCCGCCAGCACCCAGGCCATCAGGCTGAAATAACCATTGGGCCGAAGCAGATAAGCGAGCCTCCCTGTCATTCGATCGCTCCCTTATTGATGGGACCAGATGCACTGCGCCCGACTTGAATGAGTTCGCATACTTAATCAACACGCAAAAAAAACCCACTGTTTTAACAGTGGGCTTTCGGGTGTCGCCAGTCAGCGCTTAGTGATGCTCACGGGTCGCACGGAATTTCACGTCCGGCCAGCGCTCTTCCATCAGGGCCAGGTTGACTCGGGTCGGAGCGAGGTAGGTCAGGTGACCGCCGCCGTCCAGCGCCAGGTTTTCCACAGCCTTGTTGGAGAATTCCTCGAGCTTCTTCTTGTCGCTGCATTCGATCCAGCGCGCGGAGTACACGGTGATCGGCTCGTAGGAGCACTCGACCTTGTATTCCTCTTTCAGGCGGCTGGCGACCACATCGAACTGCAGCACACCGACGGCGCCGAGGATGATGTCGTTGCTGCGCTCCGGGAAGAACACCTGGGTCGCGCCTTCTTCGGCCAGCTGTTGCAGGCCCTGACGCAGCTGCTTGGATTTCAGCGGATCGCGCAGGCGTACGCGGCGGAACAGTTCCGGGGCGAAGTGCGGGATACCGGTGAAGCCCAGGGTTTCGCCTTCGCTGAAGGTGTCGCCGATCTGGATGGTGCCGTGGTTGTGCAGACCGATGATGTCGCCGGCGTATGCCTCTTCCAGCTGTTCACGCTCGGAGGAGAAGAACGTCAGGGCGTCGCCGATGCGCACGTCCTTGCCGGTACGCACGTGACGCATCTTCATGCCTTTCTCGTACTTGCCCGAGCAAATGCGCATGAAGGCGATGCGGTCGCGGTGTTTCGGGTCCATGTTCGCCTGGATCTTGAAGATGAAGCCCGAGAACTTCTCTTCCACCGGCTCCACGGTGCGCTCGTTGGCCACACGTGGCAGCGGGCGCGGTGCCCAGTCGACCACGGCGTCGAGGACGTGATCGACACCGAAGTTGCCCAGTGCGGTACCGAAGAACACCGGGGTCAGCTGACCGTCGATGAACTCCTGCTGGTTGAACTCGTGGCAGGCGCCCTGCACCAGTTCCAGCTGTTCGAGGAAGCGGTCGTACTCATCACCCAGGTGGGCGCGGGCTTCGTCGGAATCCAGCTTCTCGATGATCTTGGTTTCGGTGCGTTCGTGACCGTGACCGGCGGTGTAGACAATGATGTAGTCGTCGGCCAGGTGGTAAACGCCCTTGAAGTCGCGGTAGCAACCGATCGGCCAGGTGATCGGCGCGGCCTTGATCTTCAGAACGGCTTCGATCTCGTCGAGCAGTTCGATCGGGTCGCGGATGTCACGGTCGAGTTTGTTGATGAAGCTGACGATCGGCGTATCACGCAGACGGCAGACGTCCATCAGCGCGATGGTACGTGGCTCTACACCCTTACCGCCGTCGAGAACCATCAGGGCCGAGTCCACCGCCGTCAGGGTTCGGTAGGTGTCTTCGGAGAAGTCTTCGTGGCCCGGGGTGTCGAGCAGGTTGATCATGTGTTCGCGATACGGGAACTGCATGACCGACGTGGTAATGGAAATACCCCGCTGCTTCTCCATCTCCATCCAGTCGGATGTCGCATGGCGGTCGGATTTACGGGATTTCACCGTACCGGCCACTGCAATCGCCTTGCCCATCAACAGGAGCTTTTCGGTGATCGTGGTTTTACCGGCATCGGGGTGGGAAATAATGGCGAAAGTGCGGCGTTTCGCGACTTCGGCGGCCTGTCTGGTCATGGGAAATCGCCTGGCGGTGATTCAAAAAAGGGCCGCGATTATAGCCCAAGTCAAGACAATAACCGAACCGTTGAGCACATTAAGGGTGGCCAAATGCTGCCTCAGATGGGAACCTTTTAAAGCACGGAGACGTCCATCCCCTGTTACGACTTTTCGTCAGGGGCTGAAAAATCAGCAAGTTAGCCTGACGAGGCTGCGCTCATGGCTCACTTTCAGACCGCTTTTGGCCGGTGCTGGGGGAGCTGCTTCTCGCGAACGTTCACGCCCGGCAGCCAGGCATGGCATGCCACTCGGGACAGCGTCCGCCGACTATAAAAAAGGAGTCCGCCTGTGGCTATCCGCTATGGCAAAGGGCTGATGGGAGGTGCGGTGGTAATCGCGCTCCTGGCCCTGCTGGTCCACTGGATCGGCATCAACACGATCGAACACTACCGCGACGATTTGTTGTTTTACCTGCAAGCTCATCTGATTCTCGTCCTCGCTTCAATGCTGGCCGCCCTTGTCGTGGGCATCCCCGCCGGTATCTTCCTGAGCCGCCCGACCATGGTCGGCCGCGCCGAACGCTTCATGCAGATCTTCAATATCGGCAACACCGTGCCACCGCTGGCTGTACTGGCGATTGCCCTGGGGATACTCGGCATCGGCAGTGGTCCGGCGATCTTCGCTTTATTCCTCGCCTCGCTTTTGCCGATTGTGCGCAACACCTATGAAGGCCTGAAAAACGTCCAGGGTTCGCTGAAAGAAGCCGCCGTCGGCATCGGCATGACTCCGCGCCAGGTGTTGTGGCAGGTCGAATTGCCCAACGCCGTGCCGATCATCGTTGGCGGTGTGCGGGTGGCCCTGGCGATCAACGTCGGTACAGCGCCGCTGGCCTTCCTGATCGGCGCCAACAGCCTCGGCAGCCTGATCTTCCCCGGCATCGCCCTGAACAATCAGCCGCAACTGCTGCTCGGCGCCGCGTGCACCGCGCTGTTGGCGTTGCTGCTCGATGGCGTGGTCACCCTCGCCAGCCGTCTCTGGCTGGAACTTGGTTTGCGCCCGTCTTAAGGCTTCGGCAAAGGAATATTCATGAAACGACTTAGCTTGATTCTAGGCTGCGCCCTGCTGTTCGCAGGATTTGCCCAGGCGGCGGAAAAGCCGCTTATTCGCCTCGGTGCCCGGGTGTTCACCGAACAAACCCTGCTCGCGGAAATCACTGCGCAATACCTGCGCAGCAAAGGCTACGACGCGCAGATTACCGGTGGCCTGGGCAGCAACCTGGCCCGCAGCGCCCACGAAAGCGGGCAACTGGACATGCTCTGGGAATACACCGGCGTCTCGCTGGTGGCCTACAACCATGTCACCGAAAAACTCGACAGCGAACAGTCCTACGCACGAGTGAAAGAACTCGACGCGAAAAAAGGCCTGGTCTGGCTGACACCGTCGAAATTCAGCAACACCTACGCCCTCGCCCTGCCGAAAAAGGTTGCCGAGGAATATCCGCAGATCAGCAACATCAGCCAGTTGAACGACGTGCTGCGCAGCGAGGCCAGGAGCAATCATCTGGTGGCGCTGGACACCGAGTTCGCCAACCGCTCCGACGGTCTGGACGGCATGGTCAAGCTGTACGACATGAACCTGACCCGCCAAAACATCCGGCAGATGGACGCAGGACTGGTCTACACCGCCCTGCGTAATGGCCAGGTGTTTGCCGGTCTTGTCTACACCACTGACGGTCGCCTCAATGCTTTCGGCCTGAAGCTGCTGGAAGACGACAAGCATTACTTCCCGGACTACACCGCTGCGCCAGTCGTGCGTCAGGCCTACCTCGACGCTCACCCGCAACTGGCGGCGCAACTCAAGCCGCTGGCCGAACTGTTCGACGACGAAACCATGCGCCAGCTCAACGCGCGGGTCGATGTCGATCATGAGAGCCCGTCGAAAGTCGCTGCCGACTTCCTGCGCCAGCACCCACTGAATTAAAGGAGGAAAAGTCATGGAATTTTTGAACGCCTTTTCCCACCTCGACTGGCAGCAGGTGATGCACCTGACCTGGCAGCACATCACCCTGGTCGGCATCGCCGTCAGCCTGGCGATTCTCATCGGCGTGCCGCTGGGTATTTTGATGACGCGCTTCCCGAGTCTCGCTGGCCCGCTACAAGCCAGTGCCACGGTGCTGCTGACCGTGCCGTCGATTGCGCTGTTCGGCCTGCTGCTGCCGTTCTACTCGAAATTCGGCCAGGGCCTCGGCCCGATGCCGGCGATCACCGCCGTATTCCTTTATTCACTGTTGCCGATCATGCGCAACACCTACCTCGCCCTGACCGGCGTCGAACCGGGCATCCGCGAAGCCGCACGCGGCATCGGCATGACCTTCGGCCAGCGCCTGCGCATGGTCGAGTTGCCGATTGCCGTGCCGGTAATCCTCGCCGGTGTGCGTACCGCCGTGGTGATGAACATCGGCGTGATGACCATCGCCGCGACCATCGGCGCCGGCGGCCTCGGCGTACTGATCCTCGCCTCCATCAGCCGCAGCGACATGTCGATGCTCATCGTCGGCGCACTGCTGGTCAGTCTCCTGGCGATCTTCGCGGACTTGTTTTTGCAGTGGCTGCAACGCTCTTTGACTCCAAAAGGATTACTCAAATGATCGAACTTCAAAACCTCAGCAAGACCTTCCAAAGCAACGGCAAAGATGTGAAAGCCGTGGACTCGGTGAGCCTGACCGTCAATGAAGGCGAAATCTGCGTATTCCTCGGGCCATCGGGCTGCGGCAAAAGCACCACGCTGAAAATGATCAACCGCCTGATCAAGCCGACCTCCGGCAAGATCCTGGTCAACGGTGAAGACACCACCGACCTCGACGAAGTGACCCTGCGCCGCAACATCGGCTACGTGATTCAGCAGATCGGTCTGTTCCCGAACATGACCATTGAAGAGAACATCGTCGTCGTGCCGAAACTGCTCGGCTGGGACAAACAGAAATGCCACGATCGCGCCCGCGAATTGATGAGCATGATCAAGCTTGAGCCCAAGCAGTATCTGCATCGTTATCCCCGTGAACTGTCCGGCGGCCAGCAGCAACGGATCGGCGTGATCCGCGCGCTGGCAGCAGATGCACCGCTGTTGCTGATGGACGAACCGTTTGGTGCGGTGGACCCGATCAACCGCGAAATGATCCAGAACGAGTTCTTCGAGATGCAGCGCGCGTTGAACAAGACCGTGATCATGGTCAGCCACGACATCGACGAAGCGATCAAACTCGGCGACAAGATCGCGATCTTCCGCGCCGGCAAGCTGTTGCAGATTGATCACCCGGACACCCTGCTCGCCCATCCGGCGGACGACTTCGTCAGCAACTTCGTCGGCCAGGACAGCACACTCAAACGCCTGCTGCTGGTGAAAGCCGAAGACGCGGCGGACAACGCGCCGTCGGTGAGCCCGGAAACCCCGGTGGCGGATGCGCTGGAGCTGATGGATGAACATGACCGCCGTTATGTGGTGGTCACCTGTGCCGAGAACAAGGCATTGGGTTACGTGCGACGTCGCGACCTGCACCGTCAGACCGGTACATGCGCGCAATTCCTGCGCGAGTTCAACGCCACGGCCGCCTATGACGAACACCTGCGCATTCTGTTGTCGCGCATGTACGAGTTCAATCGGGCGTGGCTGCCTGTGATGGATGCCGAGCGGGTTTTCCTTGGCGAAGTCACCCAGGAGTCGATTGCGGCGTACCTGAGTTCGGGTCGTTCACGCGGAATGAAGACCAATATCGTGTCGCCGGCCGAAGCGGTGGCCTGATCAAAAGCAAAAGGGCTGTTCGACAGCCCTTTTTTTCGACCGCCGGAAACTCAAGGCCGGGATTTTCCTACCGACGATGAGCCGGCAAGAAATATCAACACACCCGAGAGCCGAACCCGGCCGATTTTGCCAGCCTGAACCAGCAACTTCCCCCTCATCTGCCTTTCTCGCCGCCAACGTCGCCGATGTTGAAGTGATCGTAGTTATCCATGACTTGGCATACATCAGCATCGAACGTGCAGGTATTTTTAACACCTGAAAATTATTGCGGAACATCTGACCGTCATCTCGGTCGGGTACAAAGAGTGATATCCGCGACGTACGTCAGAAGCGTGCAAAAACGCGACATTTTTAGTTGATCTCAGGCCCCTCACGCCCTAAAGTTCGCGCCGAACGTCCATGCTGGAAACGATCCATCCGGCTCAAGTACTGACGACGAGACAGCAAGGCCAAGGGAAAGAAAGACTACATTTCCCATGGCCTTTTTGCTTTCGGCGACATGCCTTGGGAAGTAGGCGAACCAAAGTGGGGATACGGAGGGCGTTCATTTGCACCCATTGATTTCACGAGTTTGCCCATAGGAGCTCCCAAGTATGTCGATCCAGGTCGAAGACTATTTCGCGCGCGAAACCTTTCAGAAAATGAAGGCGTTCGCCGACAAACAGGAAACCCCGTTCGTGGTGATCGACACCGCGATGATCGCCCAGGCCTACGATGACCTGCGTGCCGGTTTCGAATTCGCCAAGGTCTACTACGCGGTCAAGGCCAACCCGGCCGTCGAGATCATCGACCTGCTCAAGGAGAAAGGCTCGAGCTTTGACATCGCCTCGATCTATGAGCTGGACAAAGTACTGAGCCGTGGCGTCAGCCCGGACCAGATCAGCTACGGCAACACCATCAAGAAATCCAAGGACATTCGCTACTTCTATGAGAAGGGCGTACGCCTGTTCGCGACCGACTCGGAAGCCGACCTGCGCAACATCGCCAAGGCTGCGCCGGGCGCCAAAGTCTATGTGCGCATCCTGACCGAAGGCTCGACCACGGCCGACTGGCCACTGTCGCGCAAGTTCGGCTGCCAGACCGACATGGCCATGGACCTGCTGATCCTCGCCCGCGACCTGGGTCTGGTGCCATACGGCATTTCGTTCCACGTCGGTTCGCAACAGCGTGACATCAGCGTCTGGGACGCGGCGATCGCCAAGGTCAAAGTGATCTTCGAGCGCTTGAAAGAAGAAGACGGCATCCACCTGAAGCTGATCAACATGGGCGGTGGCTTCCCGGCCAACTACATCACCCGCACCAACAGCCTGGAAACCTACGCCGAAGAAATCATCCGCTTCCTGAAGGAAGACTTCGGTGATGACCTGCCGGAAATCATTCTGGAACCGGGCCGTTCGTTGATTGCCAACGCCGGCATCCTGGTCAGCGAAGTGGTACTGGTCGCGCGTAAATCCCGCACCGCCGTCGAGCGTTGGGTTTATACCGATGTGGGCAAGTTCTCCGGCCTGATCGAAACCATGGACGAAGCGATCAAGTTCCCGATCTGGACCGAAAAGAAAGGCGAGATGGAAGAAGTCGTGATAGCCGGCCCGACCTGCGACAGCGCCGACATCATGTACGAAAACTACAAGTACGGCCTGCCGCTGAACCTGGCGATCGGTGATCGCCTGTACTGGCTGTCGACCGGTGCGTACACCACCAGTTACAGCGCCGTAGAGTTCAATGGCTTCCCGCCGCTGAAATCGTTTTACGTGTAAGCACCTTACCCGTAACGCGAAAAGCCCATGACATGTCATGGGCTTTTTTATGCTTTACAGTCGGGTCATTTTGACCAACTGGTTCGACATGCTTTGCACATCGTCCAACGGCACCTTGAGCATCGGCAGCGTAGATTTCGCCCGCGCCATCGTCATCGTCGGGTAATGACTTCTGAGCATCTGTTGCGCTTCATCCAGCATCCAGGTCATCCGAAAGCAGAAATCGCTGAGATTGTTCGCCGCACTGGCAGCGCGTCGACGCAGATTGAACAGAAACTCGACATGTTCTTTGGACAGCGCGATTCGCTCCTCCTGCGAATACAACCGGCCCGGCACATAAGTCGTACCGGGTAATCCCATTTTACCCAGGCCGTAATAGACTTCGATCTTGGCGACGGGTTCATCGCAGGAACAGATGGGCATCGTCAAACACTCGATGAAACGTACGAAGATGCTGTGGATCGATTCAGCCAGGCTGGTCACCTGGGTTTTGAAATTCAACACCGTGCCCCGGTATTGCTCCAGTCGTCGATCCATTTCCCGCAGCACATCGATGATGCTTGCGGCGGGTGCATTGCCCCAGACAGGCGACCTTACCAATGAAAATTGCCGTGGATCGATAGTGTCAATCGCCTCTCGGCGATTGTCGGCATTTGAAACAGTGGCCTGAAACTCTTCAATAAAGCCGAATACCTCAAGTAACACCCGCGCGGAATTGCTGCCAAGCAACGGTGTTGCTTCCTGTATCGCCAGCCAACACGCTCCATTGGCTTGTGCCGCCAGCCTCAGGCTTTGAATATTTGGTGGGGACAGCATGGTGTGCCCTTGTCGTTCAAAGCTTTTACTAAACTCAGTCATTTCCTGTAAGGCAGGGGGTAGATCCTGCAGAAACTTCACATACTGCTTCAATGCAGCGAAGTTTTTTTCTGCCAGTAAATATTCAAGCATCAGCCTCTCCTTGGTCTGATCGAACTTTTGTTGCCGATGGAACCGTGCCCATCGGCAATCCTGCGCCGGACTCTGATATCACACACAAACACAGAGCACGGCCTGCCGGCAGAATCAGCGCTGCGGTAATGACAGCGGATCAACGAAAGCGATAAACAGTGGCGCATGCTGTTTCAATGCGGCACTGAGTGCATCAAAGTCGTCCAACCGCTCGACATTGATCGCATCGCGCAATTGCTCAAAAGCATTCACGGCAGGACGGTAGGTGGCGGCATATTCGGCGCGACAGTCTTCCATGACATGAATGGCCGTCAGGTACGCGACCTTGCCTTGCGAATCACGGATACCCGAGCGCTCACGTTCGATATCAGCCTGCACGCCATCGACTTTCAGCTTCAGCTTGTCGCTCTCGCGAATCATGTCCAGAAAGCGCACCGATTCGCCGATGCCGATGAGGGTTCGCTTCAGTTGATCGATGGCCGCCATCACCAGTTTGATTTCCGGCGGAGCCAGGCCCAGCTCGGTTATCTTGGCGATAGTCAGTTCAACATCCTTGCCGAGTTTCTCGATGCCACTTTTTTCCAGAAGAGTGACCCCGTCATTGATGATCTTGCGTTCAGCCGCAAGCTCTGCAAGTTTGCCCTCCAGTTGGGCAATTTCAGCATTGGCCACAAGCGCGTCGCGCTGAAAATCAGCGATGTAAGCCTGCGTCAGGCGAACATCAAACCGTGCATCAATGTTGCGCAAGGCGCTTCCCACCAAAGATGCCTGCTTGGTCATCGCAGAGGAGATCGAACGCAAAATGTCCTTACGCTCATCATCGATTTCTTCAATGACCTCAGGATCGGTTTCTTTTAACCGGTCCTTCTCGTTGCGGGTGAGACGTCGCAGGCTGTTTTGCAGATCATTCACACCCGACTGTGCCGAATCCTGCAATTGGCTTTGGCATTGTCCCATGCCAATCACGATTCGCTTGAAGCGGTCAAAAAGATCGGGCAGGTAACCCAGTCGGGTTTTCAAGACTTCTGCCTGAGTGCGGGCTTCACGCACCTGTTCAATAGAGGATGTCAGGGTGGCAACGTCCACAGGCGAATAGCTCACTGTGGTGTTGATACCGATCACACGCGAGGCACGCGTGCTGAACGAATAGTTGCGCTCGTATTCTGCATCAGCTTCTTTGAAGACCTGGATAAGCTTGTCCGAGTCGGTCTCGATGGCTTTCCATGGCAACACGACTTCTTCGAATTCGGTCCCGAAGATCCGCAGGCTCAAGGCGTCGTTGACTCGGTTCATCGCCGCTACCGAGTTGGAGATGTGCACGTACAGGCTTTTCCAGACATGTATCAGGTTCTGCGTGGCAATGTCAGCATCAATCGCCACGATCATCAGACTTTGCAGGTCATGCTTGACGCGGGCAAGGGAACCGAGCGTCTGATTCATACTCGCCAGCAGCTGGATATCCCGCTCCTGTTCGGCATACAACGCGTTGCGTGCAGCACGAATATTTTCGGCCTCTACCCCCATGTAGATAGCCATGGCCAGGCCCACGATGTTCATCCCGGCTGCAGACTTCAATGCCTCCTGAACCGCCGCCTTGTATTCAGTGTTTTTGATATCAATTTCTTTAGCACGATTATCAATATTGTTCTTCAATACTTTGACATTCTCTGCCAACGTACTGCTGTCAATCAGCCCGACCCGAAGTTTTATGCCGGGCAGAACATGCTCGCGCAGATCATAACCAAACATATCCAAATCATTTTTTATGCCCTGCACATCGCTCAGGTTTTTATTGATCCTCTCGAATATCCGTTGCAGGTAATAACCCAGTGTCGCGACCGTATCAGGGTCAATTTCAATATCCGGAAACTTGTCACCCAGTTCGATTTCCAGCGCCTTAAGCTGAGCGAGTGTTTTAATCTTGTTTGCCTTGAGGAACGCGACAGAATCATCATCGTTCAAGACTTCCTGAATCGATTTGCCATAATTGAGCATGCTGCTGGCAAAGCTCTTCAGTCCTTGTCCGGTCATCATGATGCGTTCACGCAACGGCGACCAACGTCTTGCGTGGTTGCGGGTGTTGACGAAGGTCGAAAGGAAATCAGTCGGGTTTAAACCTGGGCCACCGTCCTGCCCGGCGCCGAAACGCAGATAATCAACGACATCCTTCAGGGTATGTGGAAGCGCCAGACCGGCCGCTTCATATTTACGCAAATCAATGATCTGTTTCTTGGTGAGGAGAAGTCCGCGGTCACGCACGACATCGTCCCCCTCGGAAACCGATGCATCACTGAGTAACTTAGGCGCTGCCGCCGCCATCTGCATAACTTGCTCAGGCGAGGCGTTATTCAGGGCATCGCCCCATAAGCTGGAAGAAGACATGATCATTCCTTTAATCAGTTTTAAGTTAAGTTAAATCAACAAGAAAGTTAAAGCAGACAAGCCTCAACTATTCCAAGCGAACTTAAACATAAAATCCAAACTTAAAGAAGCGCACCACACCTTCAATTTATTTAAAAAGAATAACAACAACTAGACACACGAATCGAAACTTCGAACAGCTCGTTTTGTTTGACTAGACGGCCATGTGTTCTGCGCGCTCTTTGTACTCTTGAGCCAATGCTTGAATAGCAGGGTGCGATGCGCTTTCCAAGGTCTGGGCAGCCACATGGAGAAACACAGCATGCCCCCCGCACATCGCCTGGCGGTACCATTTCAACGCCTCTCTTATCTGTGAGCGCTCGGCCAGAACACTGGCATAACTGAACTGGCCACGGAAGTCGCCGCTCTGCGCCGAGCGGCGATACCAATCGAAGGCTGCGGCCGGGTCAGCGCGGCAATGACGTCCCTCTTCAAGATACCGACCGAGCAGGTTCATCGACTTGGCGTGCCCCGACTCGGCGGCCTGACGATAAAGCGCCAAGGCTTGCGGCTGATCCACAGCCACCCCGCGCCCGGTCGCCAGCAGATTGGCGAGGTTGTACATCGCCCAGTCCAGCCCGGCGTCCGCTGCAACGCGATAATGCCTGGCGGCAACCGCTGCGTCGGCCACACAACCCCATCCGTGTTCATGACAACGGCCGAGCATGTTGCGCGCCATCAGATGCCCCTGCCCTGCCGCGATTCCAAACCAGCGCAGCGCCAACGGCTGATCCTGAGCAATCCCGTGACCATCAAGAAGGATCTGTCCGAGCAGCGCCTGCGCCTCCAGCACGCCCTCACCTGCCGCCAGCAGAATGGCCTGGGCCGCACGTGCCGGACTTTCTGCAAGCATGGCGGTGAGCCGTTCGCCGTCGAGGACTTCTTCGCGGCGCAAACGAAAGTCCGCCACTCAGACCTCGACCCAGCGACGCAGCAGGTTGTGATAGGTGCCGGTCAGACGGATCAGCGAAGGGTGATCGGGCATGTCCTGGGTCAGTTGCTGGATCGCACCGTCCATCTCGAACAGCAAAGCGCGCTGGCTGTCTTCGCGCACCAGACTTTGGGTCCAGAAGAACGAGGCATAGCGCGCGCCGCGAGTGACGGCGTTGACCTTGTGCAGGCTGGTGCCGGGGTAAAGCACCATGTCGCCGGCGGGCAGTTTCACGCGCTGGGTGCCGTAGGTGTCCTGGATCTCCAGCTCGCCGCCGTCGTAATCCTCGGGCTCACTGAAGAACAGCGTGGCCGACAGATCGGTGCGCACCCGCTCGATGCTGCCCTTGGGCTGGCGCACCGCGTTGTCGATGTGAAAATCGAAACTGCCGCCCGCCGTGTAGCAGTTGAGTAACGGCGGAAATACTTTGTGCGGCAGCGCAGCCGACATGAACAGCGGATTTTTCCACAGGCGTTCAAGCATTGCCGCGCCGATTTCCTTGGCCAGCGGATGGCCTTCGGGCAGTTGCAGATTGTGCTTGGCCTTGGCCGATTGATAGCCAGCGGTGATCTTGCCATCGGCCCAGTCGGCCTGTTCCAGAGCCTCGCGGATGCGCCGCACTTCGTCTTTCTCGAACAGAGCGGGGATGTGCAGCAGCATGTCGAAGTCACCTGATGGCAAAGAGACGGTAATGGTATTGATTCTTATTGGCTGTGTAAAACCCGCTAGACGAATGAGTCGGCAAAAACCGTAAGGTTAAATTGTAAAGAATGTAAATTTGTCGCGAATAACAATATTTCGCAATTGATACGAATACCTGTTTACCCTATATTCCGCCGCCTCAAATCCTTGGGGAGGGGAAATAGAAATGGCACGTCAACACGCACAATTACCAGTGAGTTCACCACGTCTGCTCGCTTCCGCCATCGGCGTGGCAATCACCGCCGGCTCCGCTGGGCACATGGTGTTCGCCGCTGAAAAGACCGACAGCAAAGCCTCCGGCAATGCCATCGCCCTGGACGCCACCGCCATCACCGGCGAAGCCCTGGACTCGACGTCCTACCAGGTCGAGAAAGCCTCCTCGCCCAAGTACACCGCGCCGCTGGTCGATACGCCGCGCTCGGTCACCGTTATTCCGCAGCAAGTCCTGAAGGACACCGGTGCCCTGAACATGCAGGATGCGCTGCGCACCGTGCCAGGCATCACTTTTGGTGCCGGTGAAGGCGGCAACCCGCAGGGCGACCGTCCGTTCATCCGTGGTTTCGACGCCCAGGGCGACACCTACCTCGACGGCGTACGTGACACCGGCTCCCAGAGCCGCGAGATCTTCGCCGTGGAAAACATCGAAGTCAGCAAGGGCCCGAACTCCGCCATCGGTGGTCGCGGCGCGGCAGGCGGCAGCATCAACCTGGTGAGCAAGAAAGCGCATCTGGGCAACTCGTTCGACGGTGGTTTCACCTGGGGCTCCGACCAGACCCAGCGTTACACCCTGGACGGCAACTACCAGTTCAGCGACACGGCTGCCGGCCGTCTGAACCTGATGAGCCACGAGAGCAACGTCGCCGGTCGTGACAAAGTCGACTACGACCGCTGGGGCATCGCGCCGTCCCTGGCCTTCGGCCTGGGCACCGACACCCGCGTCAACCTCGATTACTACCATCTCGAAAGCAACGACACGCCGGACTCGGGCATTCCTTACACCATCCCGGCCGGCGGCTCGGCGGCGCGTACCAAGTCCAACCCGGACAAACCGTACGCCGGCGGCGATCACAGCAACTTCTACGGTCTGGACCGCGACTTCCGCAAGGGCCGCACCGACACCGCGACCTTCGCCATCGAGCATGACCTGAGCGACTCGCTGACGATCAAGAACACCCTGCGTCACGGCACCAGCATGCAGGATTACATCCTGACCCAGCCGGACGACAGCAAGGGCAACGTCAACAACGGCAGCGTCTGGCGTCGTGCTAACACTCGCGTGAGCAACACCGAGACCACCACCAACCAGACCGACCTGTTCGGCAACTTCTACCTCGCCGGTTTCAAGAACAGCTTCTCCACCGGTGTCGAATACACCCGTGAGGAAAGCAGCAAATCCTCGTACAACGTCAACACCGATACCACGCCGCGCACCTCGGCCGTGACCACCAACTGCAACCCGGGCCTGATCGGCGCTGCCAGCGGCTACAACTGCACCTCGCTGTCGAACCCGAACCCGAACGATCCGTGGAACGGCGCAATCTCGCGCAACTACGCCGGCACCGACACCCAGTCCGATACTTACGCGCTGTATGTATTCGACACTCTGGAGCTGTCCCAGCAATGGCTGGTGAACATGGGCCTGCGTTACGACCACTTCGAAACGGGCTACAACACCTACAACAACGCTGGCCGCACTACCTCCAAGGGTTCGGACACCAGCGAGTTCGTCACCGGTCAGTTCGGCATCGTCTACAAACCGGCCGAGAACGGCAGCATCTATGCGTCCTACGCCACCTCCGCCACACCGCCGGGCAACACTCTGGGTGAAGGTCAGGAAGGCAACCCGCTGGGCGGCACGCCGGATCGCAACGGCAACCTGCTCAAGAGCGACATGGAGCCGGAAACCACCAAGAACTACGAAATCGGTACCAAGTGGGATCTGCTGAACGATCGCCTGTCGCTGACCGCCGACATCTTCCGCACCGAGAAAGAAAACGCGCGTGTCCAGGTTGATACCACCTCGTACGAAAACGCCGGCAAGACGCGTGTACAAGGTATCGAGTTGTCCGCCAGCGGCAAGATCACTGACAAGTGGCAAGTGTTCGCCGGCTACGCCTACATGGACAGCGAACAGGTTGACGGTGGTGACCTGCCGGCCAACAAGGCCAACAACGGTAACGAGCTGCCCAACACGCCGAAAAACAGCGCCAGCCTGTGGACCACTTACCAGGTCACGCCGAAGCTGACCATCGGTGGCGGTGCGTTCTACGTGGATGACGTATTCGGCAACGTGGCCAACACCACCATGGTCGATTCCTACGTTCGCTACGACGCAATGGCGGCGTACAAGCTGAGCAAGAACGTCGACCTGCAACTGAACGTGCAGAACCTGACCAACGAGACCTACTACGACAAAGCCTTCTCGACTCACTTCGCCAATCAGGCGGCGGGCCGTACGGCATTGCTGAGCACCAACTTCCACTTCTGATCGATGTGGAAACCTGTGGGAGCGAGCTTGCTCGCGAAAGCGGTGGGTCAGTGACGTAGATGCTGACTGATACGACGCCTTCGCGAGCAAGCTCGCTCCCACAAGGTATGCGCCCACAAGGCTCGGCCCCGTTCATTCATTTGAGCGGGGCTTTTGTGCGTAATAAAGAACGTTTCTCGATAAGCCACGGCATAATGCACGCCGTGAACACAATTACCGAACGGACAAGGCAAGCGACGTGTTGAAGAAAACCCTGTTCCAGTTGCACTGGTTTTTTGGCATCACTGCCGGGCTGGTGCTGGCCCTGATGGGCATCACCGGCGCTGCCTATTCGTTCCAGGACGAAATTCTCAAAGCCCTCAACCCCTCCGTGTTGCAGGTCGAGAAACAGGTCGCCGGCGTCCTGCCGCCCGCCGATCTGGTGGCGCAGATGGAAGCAGCCTCGGGCAAGAAAGTCTCGATGCTCTCGGTCGAGACCGAAAGCGGCAGCGCCGGACGCGTCTGGTTCACTCCGCCCAAAGGCGAGCGCCGGGGCGAGATGCGTTATTTCGATCCGTACACCGCCGAGTTCAAGGGCGACGCCACCGGCCAGGACTTCTTCGGCCTGATGCTGCAGCTGCACCGGTTCCTCGCCATGGGCGATACCGGTCGCAACATCACCGGCGCCTGCACCCTGATGCTGCTGTTCTTCTGCCTCTCGGGCCTATACCTGCGCTGGCCGCGCCAGTGGAACAGCTGGCGCGTGTGGCTGACCCTCGACTGGAAGAAAAAGGGCCGCAGCTTCAACTGGGATCTGCACTCGGTGTTCGGCACCTGGTGCATGCTGGTTTACCTGCTGCTGGCACTGACCGGACTGTCCTGGTCCTACGAGTGGTACAACAAGGGCCTGACCAAATTGCTGTCGGATGCGCCGCAAAACGAGCGCGTGCGCGGTGGTCGTGGCCCGGCCCCCGAAGGTCCGGCGCCGACCGCCGATTACGCCGCGATGTGGGTCAGCATCTACAGCGCCGCAGGTCCGGGCCTCGCTTCCTACAACATCCGCATGCCGCCGGTGGCCGGCCAACCGGCGACCGTGTTCTATCTGCTCGACAGCTCGCCCCATGACCGCGCGCTGAACCAGATCACCCTCGACCCGGCCACCGGCGTCGTCAAACGCGTCGACCGCTACGCCGACAAGAGCTTCAAGGCGCAATTGCTGACCAGCATTTACGCGTTGCACGTCGGCAGCTATTTCGGCCTGGTCGGGCGGATCATCGTCACCGTCGCGGCGGTGTTGATGCCGCTGTTCTTCATCACCGGTTGGTTGCTGTACCTGGATCGCCGACGCAAGAAAAAGCAGATCAAGGATGCCCGCAAAGGCCTCGACCAACCGGCCGGCGATACGCCGGCGTGGCTGATCGGCTTTGCCAGCCAGAGCGGTTTTGCCGAGCAACTGGCGTGGCAGACCGCCGGCCAGTTGCAGGCGGCCGGGTTGCCGGTGAAGGTGCAGCCGTTGGCGAATGTCAGCGAGCAGGATCTGCGCGAATCGAACAACGCGCTGTTCGTGGTCAGCACCTTCGGCGACGGCGAAGCGCCGGACAGCGCTCGCGGTTTCGAGCGCAAGGTGTTGAAGAACGCCTCGCCCCTCGACAGCCTCAACTACGCGGTGCTCGGCCTCGGCGACCGTCAGTATCAACACTTCTGCGGTTTCGCCCGGCGCCTGCATCAATGGCTGGGCGAGCACGGCGGCAAGACCCTGTTCGCCCCGGTGGAAGTCGACAGCGGCGATCCTTACGCCCTGCGTCACTGGCAGACCCAACTCGGCCTGATCACCGGGCAAGCGCCGGTCGACACCTGGCAGGCGCCGAGCTACGAGAACTGGACGCTGGTGCGCCGCGAGCTGATGAACCCGGACAGCGCCGGCGCCCCGGTTTTCCTGCTCGGCCTGACCGCGCCGACCTCCCGTAGCTGGCTGGCCGGCGATCTGGTTGAAGTGCTGCCACGCAACTGCCCGTGGGCGATCGAGCATTTCCTCGACGGCCTCGGCATCCGTGGTGAAACCAGCGTGAAGGTCAATGGCCTGGAAGAGTCGCTGGAAGTCGCCCTCGCCACCCGCCAGTTGCCCGAGCACCGCGCGCATCTGGTGGGCCTGCATGCTCAGGCACTGGTCGATGCAATGGTGCCGCTGGCGATGCGCGAATACTCGATCGCCTCGATTGCCGCCGATGGCGTGCTGGAGCTGATCGTGCGTCAGGAACAGCATGCCGACGGCAGCCTCGGCATCGGCTCCGGCTGGCTGACCGAGCATGCTCCGGTGGGTGGCAGCATCAGCCTGCGGGTACGCCGCAACAGCGGTTTCCATCTGCCGAATGCACCGGTGCCGATGATCCTGCTGGGCAACGGCACCGGCCTTGCCGGACTGCGCAGCTTGCTCAAGGCGCGGATCGCCGACAATCAACAGCGTCAGTGGCTGCTGTTCGGCGAACGCAATCGCGAGCACGATTTCCTCTGTCGTGCAGAGCTGGAAGAGTGGTTGATCAATGGCGATCTGGAACGCCTCGATCTGGCGTTCTCGCGGGATCAGGCCGAGAAGATTTACGTGCAGGATCGCCTGCGCGAATCGGCCGACGAGTTGAAGAAATGGCTGGCGGACGGTGCAGTGATCTACATCTGCGGCAGCCTGCAAGGGATGGCTTCGGGCGTCGACCTGGCGCTGCATGACATCCTCGGCGCCGAAGAAGTCGAACGCCTGATCGAACAGGGTCGCTATCGCCGCGACGTTTACTGACCATAAATAACAACTGTGGGAGCAAGTTCGCTCCCACAGTTTGTTTGCGCTGAACTCAGGTCGGCTGTAACTTCTGCTCAAACACCGCCACCCCGTTCAGATCGCGCAACACCACGCTCATCTCCCCGCTCTGCCCCTCGATATTCACCTCGCCAAAAAACTGGAATCCGGCAAACGGTGAGGCGTTTTGCGTCGGCGGCGCTTTCTGGAACACCACTTCCGGGCCAAAGGTCTTGTCCAGCGGATTGGGTCCGAAACTCCCGGCATTCAACGGGCCTGCGACAAACTCCCAGAACGGTTCGAAATCCTGGAACGACGCGCGATCCGGGTGATAGTGATGCGCCGCGCAGTAATGCACATCCGCTGTCAGGAACACGAAGTTGCGCACCTGATGTGCCCGCAGGAACCCGAGCAATTCCGCGACTTCCAGCTCTCGACCCTGAGCCGGGCCGGGGTCTCCGTTGGCCACCGCTTCCCAACGCGGCACGCCGGGGCTGACTTCACCGTCCGGCACGCCAAGACCGATCGGCATGTCAGCAGCGATGACTTTCCACTGGGCTTTTGAGGCCTTCAATCCGCGCTTGAGCCAGTTCAGTTGCTCGCGCCCGAGGAACGGTTTTTCCGCCCCAAGATTGTCATCGTTGGCGCCGCGATAGCTGCGCATGTCGAGCACGAACACATCGAGCATCGGCCCGTAGCTCAGCTTGCGATAGATCCGCCCGCCACCGTCCGCTGCCTGACGGCGCATCGGCGAATATTCGAGCCAGGCCTGACGCGCGCGCCCGACCAGGGTGTGGATATCTTTTTCCTGATAGCGCTCGTCGAGCTGTTTGCCCGGCGACCAGTTGTTGACCACTTCATGGTCGTCCCACTGCCAGATCTGCGGCACTTCGGCGTTGAAGCGGCGGATGTTTTCATCCATCAGGTTGTAGCGGTAATTACCGCGATAATCGTCGAGGGTCTGGGCGACCTTGCTCTTGGCTTCCGTGGTGAGGTTGCGCCACACGCGGCCACCTTCGGTGGTCAGTTGCGCCGGCACCGGGCCGTCGGCGTAGATGGTGTCGCCGCTGTGGATAAAGAAGTCCGGCAGGCGCAAACGCATGGATTCGTAGATGCGCATGCCGCCGATATCCGGATTGATGCCGAAGCCCTGGCCGACCGTGTCGCCGCTCCAGACGAATCGGATATTGCGTCGCGCCGTCGGTGTACTGCGCAAGTGGCCGAGCCACGGCTCACTGGCGACGCCGGTCTGGGCGTCCTTGAAATACACGCGATAGAAAATCGCCTGATCCACGGGCAACCCAGTGAGCTCGACGCGGGCGGTGAAATCGCTGCGGGCATCGGCCAGCGCGGAGATGACGCGCCGAGGATGGTGGAACTGACTGCGGGTGTCCCATTCCACCACCATCCGCGCCGGGCGGTCGCTGCGGCTCCAGATCATCGCCCGGTCGCCCTGCAGGTCGCCGGACTGCACGCCATCGGTGAGTTGTGGTCGATCCTTGGCCGAAGCAATGACTGCCGGGGCCAGCCCCGGCATCAGCAAACCGGCGCCGACCACTTGCATTACACGCCGGCGACCGAGGTTGAAATCGCTCATGCTGTTCTCCCTGAAAAAAGGAAAACTTAACCATCACCAGATGAAGCGGGTATGACACCTCAAGCGTTGGCCGGCTCCAGCGCCAGCTCGACGGCCTCCGGCCGCTTGACCAGCGCATATACCACCGCCGTCAGCAGGCTGCCCGCGACAATCGCCAGCAGATACAGCAGCGCATGGTTGATCGCGTTCGGGATCGCCAGCACAAACAGGCCACCGTGGGGCGCCATCAGCTTGCAGCCGAAGTACATCGACAGCGCACCGGTCAGCGCACCGCCGGCAATGCTCGCCGGGATCACCCGCAACGGGTCTTTCGCGGCAAACGGAATCGCCCCTTCGGAGATGAAGCACAAACCCAGCACCAGCGCCGCCTTACCCGCCTCGCGCTCGGTCTGGGCGAACTTGCGTCGGGCGATGAAGGTGGCGATGCCGAGACCAATCGGCGGCACCATGCCGGCGGCCATGGTCGCGGCCATCGGTGCATAACTCTGCGAGGCCAGCAGCCCCACCGAGAACGCGTAGGCAGCCTTGTTGATCGGCCCGCCGAGGTCGACGCACATCATGCCGCCCAGCAACACACCCAGCAGGATCGCGTTGGTGGTGCCCATGCTGTCGAGGAAGTGCGTCAGCGCCGCGAGCATCCCGGCCACCGGTTTGCCGACCACGTAAATCATCACCAGCCCGGTGATCAGGCTGGCGAACAGCGGGATGATCAGAATCGGTTTCAGCGCTTCCAGACTTTGCGGCAATGCCACATAACGACTGATCAGCTTCGCCGCATAACCGGCAATGAAACCGGCGACGATCCCGCCGATGAACCCGGCGCCCAACGTACTCGCCAGCAAACCGCCAATCATTCCCGGCGCCAGGCCTGGACGGTCGGCAATCGACCAGGCGATGTAACCGGCCAGCAACGGCACCATCAATTTGAACGCGGTCTCGCCACCGATCTGCATCAGCGCCGCCGCCAGCGTACCTTCTTCCTTGAACGCGGTGATGCCGAACACGAACGACAAAGCGATCATCAGACCGCCCGCCACCACCATCGGCAGCATGAACGACACGCCGGTCAGCAGGTGTTTGTAGACGCCGCTTTTCTCCTGTTTGGCCGGGGCCTTGCCGTCGCTCGCGGCACTTTCCTGCTTGCCTTCGGCCAAGGCTTTTTTCAGCGTGGCTTCAGATTGCTTCAACGCAATCCCGGTGCCGCAGCGGTAGATTTTCTTGCCGGCGAAACGCTCGGTGGCGACCTCAATGTCAGCCGCCAGCAGCACCACGTCAGCCTCGGCAATCGCCGCTGCGCTCAGCGGGTTTCGCGCGCCGACCGAGCCCTGGGTTTCGACTTGCAGGTCGTAGCCCAGACGCTTGGCGGCTTGCTGCAAGGCTTCGGCGGCCATGAAGGTGTGGGCGACGCCAGTCGGGCATGCAGTGACAGCGACCAGGCGCGGCGCTTGGGCGCTGGCAACCACGGGCGGCGTTTCGGCAGCGACGTAAACCTCGGCCTCGACGGCGCCGCGCCGCAGCACGTCTTCGACATCCTGCAGGGCTTGCGCCGGCGCGATCCGGAAGACTTTCTTGCCGATGAACCGGGTCATGTCCACAGGTCCAGTGGCCACCAGCAAGACCCACTCGGCGGCCTCGATGGTGGCCGCCGACAACTCGCGTTCCGGGTGCGCCGCATCCACCACTTCGACGCTGGTGCTCCAGCCCTGACGCTGCGCTGCGGCATCCAGCAGCCGGGCGCACAGCACACTGGTGACCATGCCGTTCGGGCAGGCCGTGACAATGGCTAATTTCATGACAAACCCTCTTATTGTTCTGTCAGGGGACGCACGCGCACGCCCTGTTCGAGCTGCGTCAGTTGCGCAGCATCGTGAATTCCGAAACCGATCTGGGTCACCGCCTGCGCCGCAATCGCCGTGGCCGTGCGCAGGGTCTGTTCCGGCGTATCGGCGCTGAGCAGACCGTGGAGCATGCCGGCCAGCAATGAATCACCGGCACCGACCGTGCTGGCGACGCTGACCTTCGGAGGCGTGGCATGCAACGCCGAGCCGACACTGAACCAGTTCACCCCTTCTGCGCCGTGGGAGATCACCACATGCTCGATGCCTTGAGCGTGCAGCCGATTGGCCGCTTCTGCCTGTGACGCGTGGGACACCACTTCACAGCCGAGTGCATCCGCCAGCTCTTCGGTATTCGGTTTGATCAGCCACGGGCCGGCCTTAAGCGCCGTGCGCAATGCTTCGCCGCTGGTGTCCAGCGCGACTTTCAGGCCCTGGCCCTTCAGGCGTTCGATCAACTCGCGCAACCATTTCGCACTGACTCCGCGCGGCAGACTGCCGGCAACCACCACCGCGTCATGCCCCGGCGCGATCTGCACCAGTCGATCCAGCAATGCCTGTTGCGCCACCACGCCCACCACCGGCCCCGGACCGTTGATGTCGGTGATTCGCCCGTCCTGTTCCGCGACCTTGATATTGCTGCGGGTTTCGCCTGGCACGCGGATGAAGGCGTCGACAAAACCACGCTTGGCGAACAGGGTTTCGAACGCCTGCAAATTGTCTTCGCCGAGGAATCCGCTGACGGTCAGTTGATGACCAAGATCAGCCAGCACCTGCGCGACGTTCACGCCTTTACCGGCGGCATGGGTGTGCATCTCGTCGCTGCGATTGACCTGACCGGGTTCCAGACGTGGCAACTGCACCGTGAGGTCCAGCGCGGGGTTGAGGGTCAGGGTAAGAATCTTGGCCATTACAGGGCCTCCACTAATGCGCGCACTTCATTGGCGCTGCCCACGGCCAGGGCTTGTTGAGCAAGGGTTTGCGCCTGGGTCAGGCTGAGTTCGCGGATGCGTGCCTTGACCTCGGCGATGCTGCGCCCGGAGACGCTCAGTTCATCCACACCGAGGCCGACCAGCACCGGCACCGCCAGCGGATCCGCCGCCAGCTCGCCACACACACCGACCCATTTGCCATGGGCATGGGCCGCGCGCACGGTGATGTCGATCAGTTGCAGCACCGCCGGGTGCAGGCCGTCCGCCTGGGCGGACAGGGTCGGATGACCACGGTCGATGGCCAGGGTGTATTGGGTCAGGTCGTTGGTGCCGACGCTGAAGAAGTCCACTTCTTTGGCCAGCACCGGCGCCAGCAACGCGGCGGACGGCACTTCGATCATGATCCCCAGTTGCAGGTCGGCGACCGGGATTTCCAGGCGCAGTCGCTCGGTCATGTCGCGGGCCTGACGCCACTCGTCGACGCTGCCGACCATCGGGAACATGATCCGCAATGGACGGTTGTCCGCCGAACGCAGCAAGGCGCGCAACTGCGCTTCCATGATCTGCGGACGCTGCAAGGTCAGGCGAATCCCGCGCACACCGAGGAACGGATTTTCTTCCTTGGCGATCGGCCAATACGGCAGCGGTTTGTCGCCGCCGACGTCGAGGGTTCGCACCACCAGCGGCCGCCCGGCGAGGCCGTTGAGGACGCGACGGTATTCGGCTTCCTGAGTCGCCTCGTCCGGCGCCTGCGGGTGAGCCATGAAAATCAGCTCGGTGCGCAGCAGGCCGATGCCTTCGGCGCCCTGCTCCACCGCACTGGTGACACCGGCGCTTTCGCCGATGTTGGCGAACACTTCCACGGCGTGGCCGTCGGTGGTGTGCGCCGGTTGGTGACGTTGTTCGGCGGCGGCTTTCAGGCGTTGTTCGCGGGTGTCGCGTTCTTCCGTGGCACGTTGCAGGGTCGCGGTATCGGCATCGACATGCAGACGCCCGCGCTGGCCATCGAGTAGTAATGATGTGCCCGGCTTCAGCAGTAATACCGCTGCGCCCGCACCGACCAACGCCGGAATCCCCAATGCGCGGGCCACGATGGCGCTGTGAGCGGTAGCGCCACCACGGGCAGTGAGAATCCCCGCTACCCGCGCCGGATCCAGTCGCGCCACGTCGGACGGACCGACCTCATCCATCACCAGAATGTACGGTTGCTCAGGCTCGGCAGGCGTCTGCACGCCGCACAGTTGCGCCAGCACCCGACGCCCGATGTCACGCAGATCGGCAGCACGTTCGGCGAGCAAGGCGTCCTGCAACGCCTCCTGTTGTTTCGCAGCGGCCTCGATCACGACCATCCACGCCGCTTCGGCGCTTTCGCCCTGCTTGAGGCGGGTGTCGACTTCGTCGGTGAGTTCCGGGTCGTCGAGCATTTCCTGATGGGTGATGAAAATCTCGCGGATCGCCTTGGCCTTGCTGCGTTCGATCAGGCCCTGAATGTCCTGACGCACCTCGACCAGAGCGTTTTTCAGACGTTCGCGCTCGATGGCGGCGGACTCGCCACGCAACGGGTAATCGATGGTTTGCTGGACCTGAATGTGCGCCGGGCCTATGGCGATCCCCGGCGCTGCGGGAATCGCTTGCAGCAGGCTGCCGGAGGTCGGGGCGCTCAGGACTTCGGCGATATCCGCGATCACTTCGTGTTGCTCGCTCACGGTCGGCAGCGGCTCGACTTCTTCGCCCAGGCCTTCTTCGATGGCCGCCAGCAAGGCCGGCAAGGCGTCGGCGGCGATGTTCGGCTCGGCGACGATTTCCAGCACCTGACCGCGACGGGCGCCGAGGCTCAGCAGTTTGCTCAGGCTCTTCACCGATACCGCACTGTCCTGACCATCGACGATGCGGATGCGGATTTCACCTTCGAAGCTTTTCGCCAGTTGCGCGAGAATCTTCGCTGGCCGCGCATGCAAGCCATGGGCGTTGGCCAGTGCAATCCGGGCGCTCGGCCAATCGGCCGGCAACTCACCGCCAAGCACTTCGAGGACTTTTCGGCTGCTGGTGGCGCGACCCAGTTCATGGCCGCGACCTTCGATCAGCAACGCGCACAACCGCTCGAGCAACGCCTGATGCGCTTCACCGAGGCTGGCCAGACAGAACAGACCGCTGAGCGGCTGGCCGAGGTAACGCATCGGTTTGTCCGGGGTGACGAACGCCAGACCCGGACGCTTCACGGTCTGCTCGCTGTGCAGCCACCACAGGCCATCGCCCAGCGGCAGCGCTTCGACTTGCTGCAATACACCGGCGAAACCGTTGCTCACGCAATCGGCCTGGCGCAGCAGACGTGCACCGCGCCAGACCAGCTCTTCGAAATCGTCGGCGGAGACCCCGAGACCGATCATCTGCGCATCCAGCGCCAGCTCTTGCGGCGCACCTTGCAGCAGTTTCAGCAGCGCTTCAGGCGAACTCGCACGACGCAGGGCCTGGCCCAGATCGGTCTCACCGAGGGCACGGGTCAGCAATTGCAGCAGGCGCAGGTGTTCGTCGGATTTGGCCGCGATACCGATGGCCAGATAGACGATCTGGCCGTCACCCCAGTCCACGCCGTCGGGAAACTGCATCAGCCGCACGCCGGTGGCAAACACCTGATCGCGGGTTTCGGGCGTGCCATGGGGGATCGCAATGCCTTGACCGAGGAAGGTCGAGCCCTGAGCCTCCCGGGCCTGCAGCCCGGCAAGGTATCCGTCGGCGACCAGACCATCAGCGACCAGGTGACTGGCCAGCAATTGCAGGGCGGCGGGTTTATCCACAGCCGATTGGCTCATGGATATCTGCTCTACAGTGAGCTCGAGCATGCGATCTCCTTTTTGGCACTGTTCAATGCCAGGTATTGTTTTGAATGGTTGCAGCTTAGGCGCTTGTAGGCTTCCCTTTCAGGAGGCAGTTTTGGCGGTTTCACGGCAGAACCGGCCAAAGGCGTCTAAAACGTAGAAAATACGCTTGCTGAAACGTTTAATCTAGATTGATCGGCACGTTACTCGATAATGTCTCATCCTTGAAGTCCAACTTGTCGGATGCGCTGCGACAATGGTCGCCTGCCTGAATCGGGTAGGATTGGCGAAAATGTGGCGGCAAGCTCGAAAAAACAAGGAAATCCCGGGTTGAAACTCAGTGATATCGCGCGGTTGGCCGGAGTGTCCGTGACCACCGCCAGCTACGTCATCAACGGCAAGGCCGAACAGCAACGCATCAGCAATGCGACCGTCGAGCGAGTGCGGGCGATCGTCGATCAGCACGGCTTTACTCCCAATCCACAAGCGGCCGGGTTGCGCAGTCGACACACCCGGACCCTTGGCTTCATCCTGCCGGACCTGGAAAACCCCAGTTACGCGCGGATCGCCAAATTGCTGGAGCAAGGTGCGCGGGAACGCGGTTATCAGTTGTTGATCGCCAGTTCCGACGATGCGCCGGACAGCGAACGGCAACTGCTGCAACTGTTCCGCGCCCGGCGCTGCGATGCGTTGATCGTCGCCAGTTGCCTGCCGGCCGGTGACGACAGCTATCGCCAGTTGCAGGCCAAGGGTTTGCCGATCATTGCCATCGACCGGGTGATGGACCCCGAGCATTTCTGCTCGGTGGTCAGCGATGACCGCGAAGCCAGTCTGCATCTGACCGAAAGCCTGCTCGACCCGCAACCGAAACAGATCGTGCTGCTGGGCGCCCGTCCCGAACTGAGCATCAGCCAGGAACGTACCGCCGGGTTCAAACAGGCCCTCGCCGGCTTCAAGGGCGAAGTGCTGATCGAGCACGCCGAGTCCTTCAGCCGCGAGTGCGGCAAGCAATTGATGGAAGAACTCCTGCAACGCCTCGGGCATTTGCCGGATGCGCTGGTCACCACGTCCTACGTGCTGTTGCAGGGTGTATTCGATGCGCTGCATGACTTCCCGCTGAAAAACCGCCCACTGCGCCTCGGCACGTTTGGTGACACCCAGTTGCTGGACTTCCTGCCGCTGCCGGTCAACGCCATGGCCCAGCAACACCAGTTGATCGCCGACAAGGCGCTGGCACTCGCGCTGGCGGCGGTCGAGCAATCGGACTACCAGCCTGGCGTGCAGGCCATCGCCCGCACCTTCAAGCAACGTATTCACCGGGACTGAGCCGTGGAGCTGATCGACAGCCACACCCACCTGGACTTTCCCGACTTCGACGCCGACCGTGCGGCGTTACTGGCTGAAAGCCGCGCCCTCGGGGTGCGGCGGATGGTGGTGCTGGGGGTGTATGAGGGCAACTGGCAACGAGTGTGGGATCTGGTGCAAAGCGATCCCGAGTTGTACGCCACTTTTGGCTTGCACCCGGTGTATCTCGATCAGCATCGGCCTGAAGACCTGCCTGCTCTGGGCGATTGGCTGACGCGGCTGCGCGGTCATCGGCAACTGTGCGCTGTCGGCGAAATCGGACTGGATTACTTCATCGAAACACTCGACCGCGAACGCCAGCAAGCGCTGTTCGACGCACAACTGCAAATGGCAGCGGATTTCGAGTTACCGGCGTTGATTCATGTGCGGCGCAGTCATGCGGCGGTGATTGCCACGCTCAAGCGCTTCAAGCTCAAGCGCGGGGGCATCATCCATGCCTTCGCCGGCAGTCGTGAAGAGGCGCGGGAATACATCAAGCTCGGTTTCAAACTGGGTCTCGGCGGTGCTCCGACCTGGCCCCAGGCCTTGCGAATGCATCGGGTGCTGGCTGACTTGCCACTGAGTTCGGTGGTGCTTGAAACCGACTCACCGGACATGGCGCCCGCCATGTACCCCGGCGTACGCAATACACCGGCACATCTGCCGGCGATCTGTACGGTGCTTGCGGGATTGATGTGCGTCAGTGCAAAGGAGCTCGCCGAGGCAAGCACCGTCAATTGCTGCGAAGTATTCGGCTGGTAGTCATTCGCCGTGGGCCTTCACCGCATCGAGCGTCAGGGTCATGTGCTGACGGTGGTGAACAAAACGCATCAGCGCGAAGTACACGAAAATCACGATCAATGAGGCATTCAACTGTTCGGTCACGTTGAGCAGCCCGATCCATTCCATCACCAGCGCCACCAGCAACGCGGTACACACTGTCAACGATGCGCTGAAGCGCAACAGGCCCAGCGAATCGAGGGATCTGAAACGTCTGATCTGTTTCGGGCAACGCAGCTCCAGGGCCTTCTGGCAGTGGGCACAGGTGAACGGTTCATTGATCGCAATGGCATTCAGTTGCCAGGGTTTGAGCAGCAGCGTGGTCTGGCAATGGGCACAGCGGCCCTGGACTCCCAGGGTTGCAACAGACATGTGTGGCCTCCTCCAAACGGTCAGTTGATGTGATCTTGATCCATTGAAGACGAAAAATCAGAGCCCGGAGGAAATCAGGAAATTGCTTACAAAAGTAAGCAAATAAGTACTACAAATTATTCCGACAAACCTGCCTCCGGAGAGGCAGGCTGATTAAACCCGGAAGGCGCTGATCAACTGTTTCAACTCAACCACCTGCGCCGACAGTGCCCGACTGGCGTTTTCGGTCTGATAGGCCCCTTCGGCCGTGCGCTCACCGGCACGGTTGATCTCGACGATGTTCTGGTCGATGTCATGGGCGACAGCGGTCTGCTGCTCCACGGCAGCGGCAATCTGCTGGTTCTGATCGACGATCATGCCTACCGCACCGAGGATGTTTTCCAAGGCCTGCTGGACCTTTTCCGACTGCCCGACGGTGCCATTGGCCATCTGATGGCTAACGCCCATGGCCTTCACCGCTGCACCGACCCCGCCGTGCAGCTTGGCGATCATCTGCTCGATTTCTTCGGTCGATTGCTGAGTACGTTTGGCCAGGGTCCGTACTTCGTCCGCCACTACCGCAAAACCTCGTCCCTGTTCCCCTGCACGCGCGGCCTCGATCGCCGCGTTGAGGGCCAACAGATTGGTCTGCTCGGCAATGCTCTTGATCACCTCCAGCACTCGGCTGATCGACTGGCTATCGCTGGCCAACTGGTTGATCACCAGCACCGACTGATCGATCTCACTGGCCAGTGCTGCGATGCTGCCCTGCTGCGACTCCACCAGGCCACGTCCGCTGATGGTTTCATCGTTGACGCTGTGGGCGCTGCTGACCGCAGCCGCCGCACTGCGCGCGACTTCCAGCGAGGTGGCGGACATCTGGTTCATGGCCGTAGCCACTTGTTCGATCTGAGTGCGCTGTCCGGCCACGGCCTGATTGCTTTGCGCCGAGACGTTTTCCACTTGCCCGGCCTGACGCTCGACTTCGCCGACGGTATGCCCGACCCGCTCGATCAGGTCGTGGATCTTGCGCACCGTGCCATTGAACACCTCGCCCAGCTCACCCAGTTCATCGCGGCTATGGGCTACGAAGTTGACCGTCATGTCCCCGGCGGCGACCTTGTCCATCATCGCGCCCAGGCGTTTAAGCGTGTTGCGGGTCGAGGCGTAGAAGCCGCCATAGAGGTAGAAAATCAGCACGAACACCACCGACAGCGCCACAGCCTGCAACACCATGTGCGTGCGGTTCTGCGCCAGACGTTGCTGCAATTGGGTATCGAGGAATTTCAGGGTGGCTTCGTTGAGTTGGTATGTCCGGTCCATCAGGCCCGTGACCTGATCATAAAAAGCCTGCCACGACGCATCGAGGGTCTCGGCGACCACCACTTGCTCTTCGAATATTTCGCTGGCCTGCTTCAGCGAGGCCTTGCTGACATCGGCCACGGTACTCAGCGAGTCCCGCGCGGCTTTGCTTGAGCCCAGTGCATCCTGCAGTTTCAGCCCGTACTCGCCCTGGAGTTTTTCGATCTGTGCCAGCAGCTCATCGAACCGGGTGCTGGAGGAACTGTTGAGAAAACCCTGCCCCAACGAGAATGAGCCCACGGCCCGGCCTTCACCGAGGGTCTGAGTGATGGCTGGTGTGATCGCAGTGACCAGTTCGCTGAGTTGACGGATATCGCTCTGGGTGTCGCGGCTCAGACCGGCCTGGCTGGCGATGATCTGGCTGAAAATCTGTGCGCTGCCGAGCAGCTTGCCGATCAGCGCACTTTTGCTTTGCAGGGAGCTTTCCACTTGCTGGGCCTTGAACGCGGTAATCATCTCATCGCGCTTGGCATCGAAGACCTTGATCTGCTCCGGGTCCTCGGTCATGGCCGTCAGCCCTTGCAGGCGCACCAGCACGGTTTTTTCCAGCCCGGTGATTTGCGCTTCGACATTGCCGGCCTTGCCCGACTGGCCAAGGGTGACGTTGATCTGCACCAGATTGTTGAGGGTTTCCAGATCCCGGCGCAGGGTCAGGCTGCTGCCCAGCAGGTCGAGGCTTTGCAACTCCACCCGGGTGCCCTGGAATTCGCGATAGGAATCGCGCACCAGATAAAAGTTGGTCACCAGCATCGGTACCAGGAACAGCACGCTGATCAAGCTGAACTTCATGCCGAAGCTCAAGCGGTTCATCAGCGAGACGGCGGGATAGAGCAAGCTCTTCACTGGAAGTCTCCCTTGGTTTTTTCTTGTTTTTATTGGCGGGCGCGGGGCGAAAGCAGATAGCCACTATCGGGCGCTATCTCTGTATAGCTCAAATCGAAGGGAGGTTTTGTAACTTAAGGTTAACGAGGGGGATTGCCCCCCTCACCACGCGGATGGGCGCTAGAACTGCTAGTGCAACACCGTCCACAGCGCAAATCCGGCATACCACAACACGGCAGCACGCAGCAGCAGTTCCCACAGGCAATCGAGGGTATTGATGCCTTCCGGGCCGACGGCGGCGGGCGGGATTTCCCCGGCAGCCAGGCCGACCTTGTTGATCAATTGCGCGGCGCTGATGTTCCAGTTCAACAGTTCATGCAGCATGACCCGGCTGACCGCAACAAAGTTGCCGACGAGGGCGAAACTCGCCGCCAGCAGGCGTACCGGCACCCAGTCGAACGCGTGCCGCAGTTGCCCTGCCCGCTCGGCCAGTGCCGGGTTCTGTGCGTTTTCTTCAGCCAGCGCCAGCAGGCGATAGCTCAGCGCGGCAACCGGGCCGAGCAGGAAGTACCAGAAAATCACTGCAAAGAAGCTCTGGTACGCCTGCCACAACAGATGGCGCTGCACTTGTTCCAACAATTGCTCGCCACTTTCGGCACAAATATCCAGATCGCGTTTGGCCACATGGGCAGCGGCCTGCAAGTCTTCCCGGCGCCAGGCATCGCGGAACGGGCCCAGACCGCCGAGCAAATCACCGCGACCCAAACTGTAAATCACCACCAGCAGATGCACCGGCAGGGCCAGCAAGCCGTAGGCGACCGGGTCCAGCACTACCAGCAGCAAACCCAGCAACGCCACCGGCAGCAGCACCAGTATGACCAGCACCAACCAAGGCCGTTTTGTCAGATTGCCGCTTTCAAGCTTGTGCAGTTCGCGGATCCACCCGCCATCGCGTTGAACCCGGTGGCGCAAGGCCGAGAACTTCTCGATCCATACCGCCAGCAGTAACACCAGAAAACTCATTGTCCTTCCTCTTGTGCCAGGGCGGCGCGGTAGCGTGCCCAGTCGAATGCGGGTCCAGGGTCGGTCTTGCGTCCGGGTGCGATGTCGCTGTGCCCGCAGATGCGTTCGACAGTGATCGCCGGAAACGCTTTTTGCAAATGGCGGGTCAGCACGATCAAGGCCTGATACTGCGCATCGGTGAACGGCAGATCATCGGTGCCTTCGAGTTCGATGCCCACGGAAAAATCGTTACAGGTTTCCCGTCCGTCGAACACCGAAACACCGGCATGCCAGGCACGCTCAAGACAGGAGACAAACTGGGTGACCTTGCCGTCACGTTCGATCAGGAAATGCGCGGAGACGCGCAGGTCGGCGATCCCTGCAAAATAGGGATGCTCCGTGACATCCAGGCGATTCTGGAAAAATTCCTGCACCTTGCCGGTGGCAAACTGCGCCGGCGGCAGACTGATGTTGTGGATGACCAACAGAGACACTTCGCCCGCCGGGCGTTCATTGAAGTTGGGCGAGGGGCAGACCTGTACCCCGTGACACCACCCGCTTGCGGGATCCAACTGCATACCGATTCCTTCAACGCCGACTGTGTTGGCGCCCAGTATGCCGTGATCGGCCCCTGGCGCGCGATCACTTGCCGCGATTGAGCCGTCGCAAGTTACCGAGCACCGACTCCAGCGCGCGGTCGAACAGCAAGGTGTCATCCAGCGCCCGTACCGTCCCGCGACGGAACTCCATGGCCAGGGCGATGCGATTGCGCTCCTGCACTTTCATCCCGGTACGGTCGACAAACACATACTTGCCGGTCGCCTCGATAATTGCCGCCAGTTTGCAGCGCAAGGTGTGTTCTTCATCTTCTTCGAACGCCACCCAACTGCCCAGACGCAATTGATCAACCTGACGCAGGCTCGCGTCATCGGCCGGCAGACGCTCCGGGCCCAACACCGGATGATTGTCGTCGGCGGTCTGCAAAACGATGGCCTGAGACACCTGGATCATCGGCGGCGACTCGGCCTGGTCCGGCTCGGCGGAGGGCTGAAGCAATCGAACGTGCAGCGCTTCCAACGCGCTGAAAAACTCACTGGTGGCAAATGGATCGAACGCCGAACTGCTCAACCCGTCGCGCAACGACTTGAGCAGACCCGGCACCAGCGACAGCAGACGCAGGCCCGAGTCGGCATCCTCGTGACGCTGCACACTCCAGATCAATTGCTCCATGGTCTGCACGTCGGCGTGCCATTCGGCGGACTGATCGCCGTGTTTGAGGCACGTCAGCAGCAAAACTTTGCTCCATGCCGCCTGGACAAAGGTCACCACCGACGGCGGCAGGACTTTGCCGAGCATCGCCTGGTTCAACGCCTGTTCGACACGCAGGCGGGCCAGTTCGGTCTTCGCCCGGCCCTCTTCGGCATCACGCAGACGCTGCTCAAGCAGTTCGCTGCGACGGCGCTCGTCGCTGGTAAAGGTGAGGAAGTCCGCCAGCAACTCGGAGAAAATCGCCGGATCATCGACGAACTCCGTCAGCAAACGCTGCACTACTTGCTCGATGCGCAGATAAAGGCTGTCGCGCGCATCGCCATCGCATTCACCCCAGCCCATGGCCGCTTCGGCGATTTCGTTGAGCAGACGTCGCGCCGGGTGGCTGCTGCGACTGAAAAAGCTCTTGTCGATCACCGCGACTTTCAACATTGGAATCTGCAACCGGGCGATCAACGCCTTGAGCGAATCCGGCAGATTTCGGTCATCAAGAATACAGTCGAAGACCATGGCCACCAGGTTGATCACATCCTCGTCGGCGCCACCGACGATCCTTGATTTACCGCTTTTCACACTGACCCGGGTCAGCAATTGCTCAAGCTGATTACGCAGATCGAAGTCTTCCTGCCCCGCCAGCGCCGGCACGTACTGCTGTAAATGCGAAAGCAGGCGCAGCAGGTCGCGGGTGGAAATCGGCTGAGTCGCCGCGCTCGGCTCAAGAGTCGGCGCGACGCTGCCGCGCACGTGCATCAACAGTTCCTGGAGTGCGGCGAAGACCTCCTGCACACCTGCGTCCGCCGGGGATTGATCGAGATCGTCGAGTTCGCTGTGTGCGCTGGCCGAAGCATGATCCCTGGCGCGACGGGCCGGTGCCGGTTTCAGCTCGGGCAACACGCCTGTAGCGACCAACAGTTGATTGGCCTCCGCGAAGAGCTGGTCGGTATCGGCCAGAACATAGCGCTCGAACAGTTTGAGCAGGATCAGTTTGACCTTGATCTCCACGCCCAGATTGCGCCCGGCCTGCAGGAAATACTCACACAGCATCGCCGGGCCCAGCGGGTTGTGTTGATCGTCCAGGGATTTGCCGAGCAGCGCATTGAATCGCGCGGTCAATTGATCAAGGGCGAAACCGTCGCGATTCAGTACGCGGCCGACCATGGTCTCAATGGCGACACTGCGCTCCATGTCGTCGGTGCGTGCCGTGGTGTCCTCGTACTGCAATGCGTGGGACACGACATTTTGTGCGGGATTATCTTGAGTGAGGCCGACAAAGGCCTCGAAGAATTGCTCGAGAAAGCCGCGCTCAATGTTCTTGCGCTTGAGGCGCAGGTCGCGCATCGCTTCAAAAAAGATGTTCTGCTCGACGTCGTTGCGCGCCCGGTCGGCCATTTCGAACAGCGTGTCGTCGGCGTTATCGAACAGCTCCTGCAAACCGTTGCGCAGGCGCTGTGCAGCCTTGTCGCGAACCTGAAGCAGAATCACAGGCAGGCGGGCGAGCGGCGAGTGAGTCGCCTGATCGGTAGCGGCCTTGTGCAAAGGCACTACATTCCCGTCGTTGTGCATCCAAGCCTCCTGAAACGGTGATTTGCCGACGTCAAAGCTATGGCGTCAAATGCAAGGCGGATTATCTTGCAAAAGTTGTCTCCGGCGCCAGAGGCGTCAGGGTTTCCCCTAGGCGCCGACACCTTCAAGTGACCATCCGAGAATCGGGTTTGCTCAAAGAAATTCGACCGGATGCAAGTCGACGGAGAGGTCTCGCCTTGGGTTGGTCGGTGCCATGCCCCTATAATCGGGCCACTTAGTTTGTGGAGCCCGTTATGCCGAATCTACGTCTCGCCGATTTGACCGCCGAAATCGAAGCCAACGTGCGCCGTGCGTTGCTCGAAGACATCGGCAGCGGCGACATCACCGCGCAACTGATCCCGGCCGAACGCCTGGCCAAAGCCACCATCATCACCCGTGACGCTGCCGTGATCTGCGGCACAGCCTGGGTCGACGCGGTGTTCCGTCAGCTCGATCCTCGGGTCGCGGTGCACTGGCAGGTACGCGATGGCGAACGGGTTTCACCGAACCAGCCGCTGTTTCACCTGGAAGGCCCGGCCCGTTCGCTGCTGACCGGCGAACGTAGCGCCCTGAACTTTCTGCAATTGCTGTCTGGCGTGGCCACCCGCGCGCAATACCTTGCAGACTTCGTCGCCGAAACCGACGTGAAACTGCTAGACACCCGCAAGACCCTGCCGGGCCTGCGTCTGGCGCAGAAATATGCGGTCACCTGCGGCGGTTGCCATAACCATCGCATCGGTCTGTACGACGCGTTCCTGATCAAGGAAAACCACATCGCCGCCAGCGGCGGAATCCCGCAGGCCATTGCCGCCGCGCACAAGATCGCGCCGGGCAAACCGGTGGAAGTTGAAGTGGAAAGTCTGGATGAACTGAAGGAAGCGCTGGCGGCCGGCGCCGACATCATCATGCTCGACGAACTGAGCCTCGATGACATGCGCGAAGCCGTACGCCTGAACGGCGGCAAGGCGAAGCTGGAAGCCAGCGGCGGCATCAACGAAAGCACGTTGCTGCCGATTGCCCAAACCGGGGTGGATTACATCTCGATCGGTGCGATGACCAAGGATGTGAAAGCCGTGGACCTGTCGATGCGTCTGAGCCTCTGAATCGAGCGCGCATTAAAAAACGCCAGCCCTTTCGAGGCTGGCGTTTTTGTTTCAGACCACCAGATTGTTCATCTCGCAGTACTCTTCCCAATCGACACCCAGCACTTCGGCTGCCTCCTTGTGCAGCTCCAGGCGCTTGGCCTCGAACTCTTCAGGGCTGCTGGTGTACTTGAGCGTCAGTTCCCACGGCTGCAAACCCTGGGCTTCGGCTTCGTCTTCGAACGCCCATTGGATCTGGTCTTTCTGCTCATCGGGACTCAGGTCCTTGATCTCGTCCATCAACTCCGGCGCATCAAGTTTGTACTTCTCCAGCGCTTGTTCGTGGCGTTGCTCTTGGGTCAATTCAGTCATGGCGTTCTCGCTGATCTTAAGAATGGAAGATGGATCTGGATCATCAAGGATCTCTCTGACGCGGATTGTCCGGCCTTCGGAACCATTCGGGATCATCTGAAAACTGCTGGGCGATGCTCATGCAGACAGCGAATATAGGACGTTTGGCGAGCGAATTACACGGGTCTTTACATCTCTCCCACAAAAAGTTGACCTGCGGAACATAAACCGGATTTCCAAGTCGTAGCGATGTGCCATATCGGCACTCACCTTCGCTGTTCACAAGGAAACCCAGTGATGCGCAGTTTTTCGAAGATTTCTTCTGTTGTGTCCGCCACCGCTCTGACCGCCCTGCTGGGCACACTGGCCCTGCCGGCCAGCGCAATGGCCGTTGAATTGAGTAGCAGCAGCCCCTCCTATGGCGACCAGATCTCCGCCATTCACAACGATTTCGGCAAAGACGTGGTGATCAAGAGTGGTATCGGTGTCGAAGAACTGAAAAAGATGCGCGACACCGTCAACGACCAGTCGCGTCAGATCGAGGAACTCAAGCGCAGCAGCGGTTCCAGCTCAAGCTCCAGCGGCAGAGAGATTGATGATCTGAAGAACAAGGTCAAGGAACAGGATCGTCAGATCGATACGCTGAGCCGTCAGGTCGACGACCTCAAGCGCAACAGCGGCTCCAGCTCCAGTTCGAACAACAGCGAAATCTCCAGCCTGAAGCAGAAGCTCAACGATCAGGATCGCGCGATGGATCAGCTCAAACGCACCGTCGAGGAGTTGAGCCGCAAGGTGAAATAAGGGGAAGTGGTGCCCGAGACAGGAATCGAACCTGCGACCTTCGCGTTACGAGTGCGCTGCTCTACCGGCTGAGCTACACGGGCGGTGGGCTAAACCTAGCACCGGTATTGAAGGTCGGCAACTTCGTAGAATGACTCGATATTTCGCAGACAAAAAAATGCCCCGCCGTTTTCACGGCGGGGCATTTTTATTGTGCTAAAGCGGCGGGGTGATTAAACGCCCGAAGCCTTGGCCGCTGCCACGTCTTTGATGGACAGTTTGATACGGCCACGGTTGTCCACGTCCAGTACCAGCACTTCCACTTCCTGACCTTCTTTCAGGATGTCGGTCACTTTCTCTACGCGAGCGTCGCTCAGCATCGAGATATGAACCAGGCCGTCCTTGCCCGGCAGGATGTTGACGAATGCGCCGAAGTCGACGATGCGCTCAACCTTGCCGACGTAGATCTTGCCGATCTCGGCTTCTGCGGTGATACCCAGAACGCGCTGACGTGCTGCTTCAGCCGCTTCCTTGGTTTCGCCGAAGATCTTGATCGAACCGTCGTCTTCAATGTCGATCGAAGCCTTGGTTTCTTCGCAGATCGCACGGATGGTCGCGCCGCCTTTACCGATAACGTCACGGATCTTGTCGGTGTCGATCTTCATCGCGATCATGGTCGGAGCGTTGGCCGACAGCTCGGTACGCGACTGGCCGATGATCTGGTTCATCTGGCCGAGGATGTTCAGGCGCGCTTCCAGGGCCTGGCCCAGAGCGATTTCCATGATCTCTTCGGTGATGCCCTTGATCTTGATGTCCATCTGCAGCGCGGTAACACCTTTGGCGGTACCGGCCACTTTGAAGTCCATGTCGCCCAGGTGGTCTTCGTCACCCAGGATGTCGGTCAGGACGGCAAATTTCTCGCCTTCTTTAACCAGACCCATGGCGATACCGGCAACCGGTGCCTTCATCGGAACACCAGCGTCCATCAGAGCCAGGGAAGCGCCGCACACGGAAGCCATCGAGCTCGAACCGTTGGATTCGGTGATTTCCGATACTACACGGATGGTGTACGGGAACACGTCGGCAGCAGGCAGCATCGCCGAAACCGAACGACGGGCCAGACGGCCGTGACCGATTTCGCGACGACCGGCGCCACCCATGCGACCACACTCGCCCACCGAGAACGGAGGGAAGTTGTAGTGCAGCATGAACGGGTCTTTTTTCTCGCCTTCCAGGGTGTCCAGCAGCTGTGCGTCACGGGCGGTGCCCAGAGTCGCGACTACCAGAGCCTGGGTTTCGCCACGGGTGAACAGTGCCGAACCGTGGGTCTTCGGCAGAACGCCGACTTCGATGTTCAGCGGACGTACGGTGCGGGTGTCGCGACCGTCGATACGTGGCTTGCCGTTAACGATGTTTTCGCGAACGGTGCGGTATTCGATTTCGCCGAATGCAGCTTTGACGTCGGAAGCCGAAGGCTGGCCTTCTTCGCCGGACAACTTGGCAACCACCTGGTCACGCAGCTCGCCCAGACGCGCATAGCGGTCGGCCTTGATGGTGATGGTGTAAGCCTGGGAGATCGCTTCGCCGAACTCGGAGCGGATGGCAGCCAGCAGCTCGGTGGCTTCTGGAGCCGGTGCCCAGGTCCAGGTTGGCTTCGCCGCTTCGGCAGCCAGTTCTTTGACTGCGTTGATCACAACCTGGAACTCGTCGTGAGCAAACAGTACCGCGCCCAGCATCTGGTCTTCGGTCAGCTCTTTGGCTTCCGATTCAACCATCAGCACGGCGTCAGAAGTACCGGCAACGACCATGTCCAGGCTCGAGGCAGCTTGCTGCTCGTAAGTCGGGTTCAGCAGGTAGCCGGTGCTTTCGTGGAAAGCAACGCGAGCGGCGCCGATCGGGCCGTCGAATGGAATGCCGGAGATCGCCAGGGCAGCCGAGGTACCGATCATCGCAGCGATGTCCGGATCGGTCTTCTTGCTGGTGGAAACGACGGTGCAGACAACCTGCACTTCGTTCATGAAGCCTTCTGGGAACAGCGGACGGATCGGACGGTCGATCAGTCGGGAAGTCAGGGTTTCTTTCTCGGAAGGACGGCCTTCACGCTTGAAGAAACCGCCAGGGATCTTGCCGGCAGCGTAAGTCTTTTCCTGATAGTGAACGGACAGAGGGAAGAAGCCCTTGCCCGGATCGGCTTGCTTGGCACCGACTACGGTCACCAATACGCTGACGTCGTCGTCAACGGTGACCAATACTGCGCCGGAGGCCTGACGGGCGATACGGCCAGTCTCGAGGGTAACGGTCGACTGACCGAACTGGAATTTTTTGATTACCGGGTTCACGGTGTCCTACCTTCTTTGTGGCTCTTGGGGGAACTGGTTTCTTGCGAAATTCTTGGGCAACGTCGGGAATCGGCCCGCTTATTGTCCGGGTAAAACGGTAGTTCAGATAAAACTTGAGGCTGGGAGCCTGCCATGCGCCAGCGGGAAACCCGTTGACGCACGACAGACAACCAACCTCTAGCGCAATCGCTGATTAGCGACGCAGACCCAGGCGAGCGATCAGAGCGCTGTAACGGCTCAGGTCCTTGCCTTTCAGGTAGTCCAGCAGCTTGCGACGCTGGTTAACCATGCGGATCAGACCACGACGGGAGTGGTGGTCTTTACCGTTGGCCTTGAAGTGACCTTGCAGTTTGTTGATGTTGGCGGTCAGCAGTGCGACTTGCACTTCTGGCGAACCAGTGTCACCAACAGCTTGCTGATAGTCAGCTACGATTTGGGCTTTTTCTTGAACGTCGAGAGCCATGAGGCAATCCTTTTATCAGGAAACCGTTACAAAAACGGTTTCAACAGGCCAGGGACAAATCCCTGTATCTATAAATGAGTAGTGACCGTGCCTGTTAACAGCCACACTCGTTCGGTCATTCTGACCGAATCAGTCGACGCGGCGCGATGCGCCCGTCTTCGCTCACTTCACCGATACCGATGAAGCGACCGTTATGATCCTGTACCCGCACCATGCCGAACTTCGGAGCATCCGGGGCACGTACCGGCTGGCCGTTGAGCCAATAGAACGCGCTCGCTTCCGAGAACTGCAGCAGTGGCCAATCCTGCAGGCCGCTGTCCGATGGCATCAGGAAGCGGTCGACCGCTTCGTTGCCGCCTTCGGCATGTACCGCTTCCAGCTCTTCGAGGGTCACGGTCTGCGCCAGGGTGAAAGGCCCGGCCTGGGTACGACGCAGTTCAGCGACGTACGCACCACAACCGAGTTGCTCACCGATATCCTCCACCAGGGTACGAATATAGGTGCCCTTGCTGCAATCCACCGCAAGACGCGCAGTATCGCCTTCGAAGGCCAGCAATTCCAAGCGCGCAATAGTAACAGAACGCGGTTCGCGCTCCACTACTTCGCCTGCACGGGCGAGCTTGTACAGCGGCTGCCCATCACGCTTGAGAGCCGAGTACATCGGCGGTATCTGACTGATTTGCCCGCGAAATTTCGGCAGGACCGCTTCAATGTCGGCCTGACCAACGGTCACCGGACGCTCCTGCAAAACCTCGCCTTCGGCGTCTGCCGTGGTGGTGGTCTTGCCCAGTTGCGCCAGGGTTTCGTAACCCTTGTCGGAATCGAGCAGATACTGCGAGAACTTGGTCGCCTCGCCAAAGCACAACGGCAGAACGCCGGTGGCCAGCGGGTCGAGACTGCCGGTGTGGCCGGCCTTCTCGGCATTGAGTAGCCAGCGAACCTTCTGCAACGCGGCGTTGGAAGTGAACCCCAGCGGCTTGTCGAGCAGGATGATGCCGCTGACGTTACGACGGATACGTTTGACCTGAGCCACCGAGTTACTCCTTGGTGTCTTCGGGTGCAGCAGCTTCGTGCTGACTGTCTTCGGCCACCGCGCGCTCGATCAGAGCCGACAGGTGCGCACCACGGGCGACACTTTCGTCGTAGTGGAAATGCAATTGAGGCACGCTGCGCAGCTTCATTTCACGGGCCAGCTGCATGCGCAGGAAACCGGCGGCAGCATTGAGCACCTTGATACTTTGCGCGATGTCTTCAGCGTTGTCCTGCCCCATCACGGTGATGAAGATCTTCGCGTGACCCACGTCACGACTGACATCGACAGCGGTAATGGTGACCAGGCCGACACGCGGATCTTTGACTTCACGACGGATCAGCTGGGCCAGCTCGCGCTGCATCTGATCGCCGATACGTTGGGTACGGCTGTATTCTTTTGCCATGATTTGTTACCTGTTACTGCCCCGCGGTGAAACCCGCAAGGTCTGAAAGCGGCAAACGCCCGGCCTGACAAAAAGCCAGACCGGGCGTTGCGTTTAGAGTCCTGACGCCGTACCGCGCATTTTCATGCGACGGTCCGACGTGGCCCTTGAAGTGCGCGAGTCAGAGGCTGCGAGCAACCTGAACCTTCTCGAAGACTTCGATCTTGTCACCGACCTTGACGTCGTTGTAGCTCTTCACGCCGATACCGCATTCCATGCCGGCACGCACTTCGGAAGCGTCATCCTTGAAGCGGCGCAGGGATTCCAGCTCGCCTTCGAAGATCACGATGTCTTCACGCAGTACGCGGATCGGACGGTTACGGTGAACAGTACCCTCGATCACCATGCAGCCGGCGATAGCGCCGAACTTAGGCGAACGGAACACGTCACGGACTTCGGCCACACCGAGGATGTTCTCGCGAACATCGCTGCCAAGCATACCGGTCAGGGCTTTCTTGACGTCTTCGATGATGTCGTAGATCACGTTGTAGTAACGCATGTCCAGACCTTCCTGCTCGACGATCTTCCGTGCGCCGGCATCGGCACGCACGTTGAAGCCGAACAGTACAGCGTTGGAAGCCAGTGCCAGGTTGGCGTCGGACTCGGTGATACCACCGACACCGCCACCGACCACGCGCACTTGCACTTCGTCGTTGCCCAGGCCGTTCAGAGCGCCCTGCAAGGCTTCCAGCGAACCACGGACGTCGGATTTGAGGACGATGTTGAGCGTCTTCTTCTCTTCCTGACCCATGCTTTCGAAGATGTTTTCCAGCTTGCCGGCGTGAGCGCGAGCCAGTTTGACTTCGCGGAACTTGCCTTGACGGAACAGAGCCACTTCACGGGCTTTCTTCTCGTCGGCAACCACGCTCATCTCGTCGCCAGCGTCAGGCGTACCGTCCAGGCCGAGGATCTCGACCGGAATGGCCGGACCTGCTTCCTTGATCGGCTTGCCGTTCTCGTCGAGCATGGCGCGCACGCGGCCGTAGTTCGAGCCAACCAGCACCATGTCACCTTGACGCAGCGTACCGTCCTGAACCAGAACAGTCGCTACCGGGCCACGGCCCTTGTCCAGACGCGATTCAACCACGACACCACGGCCAGGAGCCGATGGAGTGGCAGTCAGTTCGAGAACTTCGGCTTGCAGCAATACTGCTTCAAGCAGTTCGTCGACGCCGGTACCCATTTTCGCCGAGACCGGAACGAATGGAGTGTCACCACCCCAGTCTTCGGAGGTCACGCCGTGGGCCGACAGTTCGCTACGGATGCGATCGAGATCAGCGCCCGGCTTGTCGATCTTGTTCACTGCGACTACCAGCGGAACGCCAGCCGCCTGAGCATGCTGAACAGCTTCGATGGTTTGTGGCATCACGCCGTCGTCCGCCGCAACCACCAGGATCACGATGTCGGTCGCCTTGGCACCACGGGCACGCATTGCGGTAAACGCGGCGTGACCCGGGGTGTCGAGGAAGGTGACCATGCCGCGTTCGGTTTCAACGTGGTAGGCACCGATGTGCTGGGTGATACCACCGGCTTCGCCAGCAGCTACCTTGGCACGACGGATGTAGTCGAGCAGCGAGGTCTTACCGTGGTCAACGTGACCCATTACGGTCACAACCGGCGCACGAGGAACAGCCTCACCTTCAAACTTCAGGGACTCGGCCAGGGAATCTTCCAGGGCGGTGTCGCTGACCAGGGTCACTTTGTGGCCCAGCTCTTCAGCTACCAGCTGAGCAGTTTCCTGATCAAGCACCTGGTTGATGGTCGCTGGAGTACCCAGTTTGAACATGAACTTGATGATTTCAGCAGCCTTCACCGACATCTGCTGAGCGAGATCGCCAACAGTGATGGTTTCGCCGATCTTCACTTCACGCACGACAGGGCCGGTCGGGCTCTGGAAACCGTGGGCGTTGCGTTTCTTCAGCTTGGCCTTGCCGCGACCGCCGCGACGGAAGCCATCGCTTTCTTCGTCGGTAGTGCGTGGCGCCACACGTGGAGCCGGTGCCTTTTCCTTGACCGAAGCGCGATGCGGAGCGTTCTTGCGCTCGCCATCGCCGCTGCCGCGACGGTTGTTGTCGTCGGCACGTGGCTTGTCCGGACGGCGCTGTTCGTCACGCTTGCGAGTGTCGGCAGCTGGCGCAGCAGCCACAACCGGTGCAGCTTCGCGCACGGGTTCAGCGGCTGGCGCAGGCGCAGCAACAGGCTCGGCGGAAGCGGTCGGTGCAGCAGCGGGCTGGCGACGCGCTTCTTCTTCGGCGCGAACGCGGGCTTCTTCTTCAGCCTTTTGACGGGCAGCATTTTCTACTGCGCGACGCTCATCCAGTTCACGCTTGCGCTCGGCTTCGATTTCTTCCGGGCTACGCTGTACGAAAACTTTCTTCTTGCGGACTTCAACGCTGATGCTTTTGCTGCCAGCCACACGCAGGGTGCTGGTGGTTTTACGCTGCAGCGTGATCTTGCGTGGTTCTTCCACTTTCGCCTTGTGGCTGCTCTTCAAGTGAGTCAGCAGGGATTGCTTCTCACTGTCAGTCACATGTTCTTCGGCGGCGGTGTGCGGCAGACCTGCCTCACGCATCTGCTGCAACAGGCGCTCTACCGGTGTTTTGACCTCATCGGCCAGTTGTTTCACCGTGACTTGCGTCATGCATTTCTCTCCTCAGGCCGCGCCTAATTACTCGAACCAGTGGGCTCGGGCGGCCATGATCAACTTGCCGGCACGATCATCGTCAATGCCGTCGATGTCGAGCAGGTCGTCAATAGACTGCTCGGCCAGGTCTTCGCGGGTAATTACGCCGCGCACCGCCAGTTCCATCGCCAAATCCTTGTCCATACCCTCAAGCGAGAGCAGGTCTTCGGCCGGATGGGCGTCTGCCAGCTTTTCCTCAGTAGCGATGGCTTTGGTCAACAAGCGATCCTTGGCACGAGCGCGAAGCTCGTTGACGATGTCTTCGTCAAAGCCGTCGATGTTGAGCATTTCTTCCAACGGTACGTAGGCAATCTCTTCCAGGCTGGTGAAGCCTTCGTCGACCAGCACCTGAGCCAGCTCTTCGTCGACTTCCAGCTCGTCGATGAAGTTGCGCAGGATGTCGCCGGTTTCCGCTTGTTGCTTAGCCTGGATGTCCGATTCGGTCATCACGTTCAGGGTCCAGCCAGTCAGCTGGCTCGCCAGACGCACGTTCTGACCACCACGACCGATGGCCTGAGCCAGATTGTCTGCGCCAACGGCGATGTCCATGGCGTGGGCATCTTCGTCAACGATGATGGCCGCCACTTCTGCCGGCGACATGGCATTGATCACGAACTGCGCCGGGTTGTCGTCCCACAGGACGATGTCGACACGCTCGCCACCCAACTCGCCCGACACGGCCTGGACGCGCGAACCGCGCATACCGATGCACGCGCCCTGCGGGTCGATGCGTTTGTCCTTGGAGCGGACGGCGATCTTGGCGCGCGAACCCGGATCACGGGAAGCGGCCATGACTTCGATGAGGCCTTCAGCGATTTCCGGCACTTCGATACGGAACAGCTCGATCAGCATTTCCGGCGCGGTACGCGACAGGATCAGCTGAGGGCCGCGGTTCTCGGTGCGGATTTCCTTGAGCAGCGCACGCAGACGCACGCCAACACGGAAGGTCTCGCGAGAAATGATGTCTTCACGGGCCAGCAACGCCTCGGCGTTATTGCCCAGATCTACGATCACGTTGTCGCGCGTCACTTTTTTCACGGTACCGGAGATGATTTCTCCCAGGCGCTCGCGATAAGCATCAACCACTTGAGCACGCTCGGCTTCGCGCACTTTCTGCACGATGACCTGCTTGGCGGTCTGCGCAGCAATACGGCCGAATTCGATGGATTCGATCTTTTCTTCGACGACATCACCGACCTTGGCGCCTGGATGCGTTTCAGCAACCTTGCTTGGCCAGGTTTCGATGGCCGGATCATCGAGGTCATTCTCTTCGACGACCGTCCAGCGACGGAAAGTTTCGTAAGAACCGGTGTGGCGATTGATTTCCACACGCAGATCAACTTCGTCTTCAAAACGCTTTTTGGTAGCAGTGGCCAGGGCCAGCTCCAGCGCTTCAAAAATTACGCTTGCCGGTACGCCCTTTTCATTGGATACCGACTCAACAACCAGCAGTACTTCTTTGCTCATCGTACGCCTCGCCTTTCGCAAGCCATTGGATCCGCGGGATCCGCGTCTCAGTCAAAACTGGGAATAATGTTGGCCTTGTCGATCATATCGATCGGCAACAGGAACTCATGGTCATCTACCTGCACCACGACATCCTGTTCTTCTACACCGCGCAGAAGGCCCTGAAAGTTGCGTCGTCCTTCAAAAGGCGAGCGCAGCCTGATCTTTACTTGTTCACCGGCAAATTTGGCAAACTGCTCAAGAGTGAACAGTGGGCGTTCCATGCCAGGCGAGGAAACTTCAAGGGTGTATTCAACGGAGATCGGATCTTCAACATCCAGCACACCGCTGATCTGACGGCTGACGATGGCGCAATCGTCCACCAGTACGCCGCCTTCCTTATCGATATAAACGCGCAACATTGAGTGACGACCTTGAGCCGAGAACTCAATACCCCAGCATTCATAGCCCAGGGCCACGACCACCGGGGCCAACAAGGCCTGCAACTCTTCTAGCTTGCTCGACACCTGAACCCCCTCGTGCATGTATGTGCATGCTTTGCAAAATAAAAAAATGGGCGGAACGCCCATCCTTGAAACGCCGTCGAACAGCGGCGTTGAAAGTGTCCAGCTAACAAAAAGCCCCTTAAAAGGGGCTCCTTAAACTGGTTGCGGGGGCCGGATTTGAACCGACGACCTTCGGGTTATGAGCCCGACGAGCTACCAGACTGCTCCACCCCGCGACAAAGCTGGGGCGGAAGTATACGACCGATCCCCAGTAGGGTCAATGTAACCTTCCACCTGCAAGAAAGCCCGCAACAGCGGGCTCTCCTGACTAATTGGTACCGAGAAGGGGACTCGAACCCCTACACCCTATGGGCACAACCACCTCAAGGTTGCGTGTCTACCAATTCCACCACCTCGGCAATACTACGTTTGAAACCCTTCTTACTTCTGCTCTTGAGCTGGAGGCACGTCAGTCGCTGGAGTAGCCGACTTTTGCTCTTGAAGCACCGGGACATCATCAGAAGCCGGTTGTTGCTTTGGAACTTCCAACACTGCCGGATTTGGCAAACCTGCTTGAGTCAGCTGATGAGCTTTCTCTTTAGCAAAGTATCCTAACCCCAAGCTGGTTATGAAGAAACCGGCGGCAAGTATAGCAGTAAACTTACTAAGAAAGGTAGAGGAACCTTGGCTTCCGAACACAGTATTTGAAGCACCTGCTCCGAAAGACGCGCCAGCGTCCGCACCCTTACCCTGCTGCAGCAAAACCAGAGCAACTACGCCCAATGCACCCAGCAGATGAAAAACGACTACGACTGTTTCCAGCATTTTTTCAGTTTCCCGCGGCGCGACAGATCGCACCGAACTCATCTGCATTCAGGGAAGCTCCACCAATGAGCCCCCCATCGATATCCGGCATGCCGAACAGTTCGACCGCATTGGCCGCCTTCACGCTGCCGCCGTATAGAAGCCGCACATTTCGCGCGACTTCAGAATTCTCTGCCGCCAACTGCTCACGAATGGCTTTATGCACATCCTGAGCCTGCTGCGGCGTTGCAGTCAGCCCGGTACCAATGGCCCAGACCGGCTCGTAAGCGATCACTGCATTGGCAAAAGCACCTACACCCAGCTCCTCGATGATGCTGCCCAGCTGACGCCCGACAACCTCAAGAGTTTTTCCGGCTTCGCGCTGCTCCAGGGTTTCCCCTACACACAACACCGGAATCAAGCCACATGCCTGTGCCGCTGCGAACTTGCGATTCAGCATTCCGTCTCGCTCGCCCATGATCTGGCGGCGTTCGGAGTGCCCGACAAGCACCAGGGAACAACCTGCATCCACCAACTGACTTGGTGCAATTTCACCGGTCAATGCACCTTGCATCGATTCCACCGCGGAATTCTGCGCGCCGACCGAAATCGACTTTCCTTTCAAGCCATCAATCACTTGATTGATATGCAGGCAAGGCGGGAATACCACGACATCAACACCGCTTGGCAAGGCCAGATGACGAAGGCCGTTGATCAGCTCAGCGACGCTGGCGCGGGTACCGTGCATCTTCCAGTTACCAGCTACCATAGGGCGACGCATGCTGTACCTCGTCGGTCAAAGTGGGCGCAGATGTTACCCAACACAATCATGGCTGGCAAGCCGTATCAGGCAGAAACTTCAGTTACCAGTTTTGCCAGCTCTTCGGCATAGCTGCGAACCTGTGTTTCATCCTCGCCCTCGACCATGACACGCACCAGAGGCTCTGTCCCGGACTTGCGCAGAAGCACACGTCCACGCCCCCCCATTGCCTCGGTTACACGCTTGCTGGCTTCCTTGACAGCCGGGTGGTCGAGCGGACTGTCGCCGCCACCAAAACGCACATTGATCAATACTTGAGGGCACTTGCGCAGCGCCTGGCGGGTTTGCGCCAGACCTTCGTTGCGGGTTTTCAGTGCCATCAACACCTGCAACGCCGCGATGATCGCATCACCCGTTGTGGTGTGATTGAAGCAGACGACATGCCCGGAGTTCTCACCACCGACCAGCCAATCGCGCTCCAGCAACTCGGCAATCACATAACGGTCGCCTACATTTGCGCGCACAAAAGGAATCCCCAGATCCGCCAGGGCCAACTCCAGACCCAGGTTGCTCATTAGCGTACCGACCACGCCGCCCTGCAATTTGCCACGCTCATGCAGATCACGAGCAATGATGAAAATCAGCTCATCACCATCAACAACCGCACCGGTGTGATCAACCATCAACACCCGGTCACCATCACCATCGAAAGCGATTCCCAGATCAGCGTGCTCGGCAAGCACCGCAGCCTGCAGCGGCCCCATGTGCGTCGAGCCACAGTTGTCGTTGATGTTCAGACCGTTGGGCTGGGCGGACAACACCACAACCTCGGCGCCCAACTCACGGAAGACGCTCGGCGCAACCTTGTAGGTTGCTCCGTGTGCGCAGTCGATTACGATCTTGAGACCGGCAAAACTGGTGTTGGTCGGCACGCTGCTCTTGCAGAACTCGATGTATCGACCGGACGCATCGTTGATTCGCGATACCTTGCCGATCTTGCTCGACTCAACGACTGTCATCGGCGTGTCGAGCAACTCCTCGATCATCAGCTCCAGCTCATCCGGCAACTTGGTGCCGCGACCGGAGAAAAACTTGATGCCGTTATCATCGTGAGGATTGTGCGAAGCACTAATCACGATACCGGCCTCAGCCTGGAATGTGCGTGACAGGTAAGCGATAGCAGGCGTCGGCATCGGCCCGAGCAGCATCACGTCGGCACCTGCGGATGTGAGGCCGGCCTCCAGAGCCGACTCGAACATATAACCGGAAATTCGTGTGTCCTTGCCAACGAGCACCTTGCAGGCGCCCATTTTTCGGAATGCCATCCCTGCTGCCCAGCCAAGCTTGAGCATGAAATCCGGAGTAATCGGATACTCACCGACGCGACCACGAATGCCGTCGGTACCAAAGTATTTCTTGCTCATAAGTGCTCCATCATTCTTATTCGGCTGATTCCACGGCCGCGATCATCCGCACGACATCCACCGTTTCGGCCACATCATGGACGCGCAATATACGCGCGCCTTTGACGGACGCCAGTGCAGCCAGGGCCAAACCACCATACAGGCGCTCGCCCACCGAGCGATTCAGCGCCTGCCCGATCATGCTTTTTCGCGAGACGCCGACCAACAGAGGTCGCCCCAATGCATGAAGGGCATCCATATGCCTGAACAAGCTTAGATTGTGCTGCAGGTTTTTTGCGAAACCGAAGCCAGGATCAAGAATGATCCGCTCCGCAGGTATGCCAGCCGATGCGCACCGCTCCATGCGTTCGGCGAGAAACTCACCCACTTCCCGGGTGACATCCTGATATTGCGGGTTGTCCTGCATGTCACCGGGCTCACCCAGCATATGCATCAGACAGACCGGCAACCCCGTGGCCGCGGCGGCATCCAGCGCACCGTCACGCCGCAGCGATCGCACGTCGTTGATCAACCCGGCGCCCAGGCGTGCAGTTTCCCGCATGACGGCTGGAGTCGATGTATCGACAGAGATGATCACATCCAGCTCGCGATTGATCAGCTCCACGATTGGCGCAACACGCTCCAGCTCCTCAAGCGGTGAAACCGCTCGCGCACCAGGTCGCGTGGACTCCCCGCCAACATCAATCAGCGTCGCACCAGCCAACACCATCGCCTCGGCATGACGCAGGGCCGCATCAAGCTGACTGTATCGGCCGCCATCGGAGAAGGAATCGGGAGTGACATTGAGAATGCCCATGACATGCGCCTGGGCCAAATCAAGAACCCGGTTGCCGCAAGGCAACCGGGTCAGGGACTGTGCAGAAATCATTTCAAACCTTAAACGTCAGCAGCCGGACCGCCAATCGGTGTTTCCGGACGCTCATCCTGAACCACCGGAGGAGGCGTGCCAGTACCGGTGCCACCCGACCAGTCGCGAGGTTCACGCGGCGTGCGACCGGCCATGATGTCGTCGATCTGTTCGGCATCGATCGTCTCGTACTTCATCAGGGCATCAGCCATGGCATCGAGCTTGTCACGATTGTCCGTAAGGATCTGTTTGGCGGTGCCGTAGCACTGATCGATGATGCTGCGCACTTCCGAATCGATCAACTTCGCTGTTTCACCCGAGAAGCTGGCGTTCTGACCACCGCCACCACGACCCAGGAACACCTCGCCCTCTTCTTCCGCATACATCAACGGTCCGAGTTTTTCAGACAGGCCCCACTTGGTCACCATGTTCCGCGCAATCTGACTGGCACGCATGATGTCATTGGAGGCGCCTGTAGTCACACCGTCGAAGCCCAGGGTCATTTCTTCAGCGATACGACCGCCGTACAGCGAGCAGATCTGACTGATCAACGCACGCTTGGACAGGCTGTAGCGATCTTCTTCCGGCAGGAACATGGTCACACCCAGCGCACGACCGCGCGGGATGATCGATACCTTGTAGACCGGATCATGCTCAGGCACGACGCGACCGACAATGGCGTGGCCGGCTTCGTGATAAGCCGTGTTCTGCTTCTCTTTCTCGGACATGACCATGGATTTGCGCTCGGCACCCATCATGATCTTGTCTTTGGCCAGTTCGAATTCCTTCATCTCGACAATGCGCTTGCCAGCACGGGCAGCGAACAGCGAAGCCTCGTTGACCAGGTTCGCAAGGTCGGCACCGGAGAAGCCCGGAGTACCACGAGCGATAACAGCTGGAGCAACGTCGTCACCCATCGGCACTTTACGCATGTGCACTTTGAGGATTTGTTCGCGACCACGGATATCCGGCAGACCGACCACCACCTGACGGTCGAAACGACCCGGACGCAGCAAAGCAGGGTCCAGCACATCAGGACGGTTGGTTGCCGCGATAACGATGATGCCGTCATTCATTTCGAAGCCGTCCATCTCGACCAGCAACTGGTTGAGAGTCTGCTCACGCTCGTCGTGACCACCGCCCATGCCAGCGCCACGATGGCGACCAACGGCGTCGATCTCGTCGATGAAGATAATGCAAGGTGCGTGCTTCTTGGCCTGTTCGAACATATCGCGAACACGGCTGGCACCGACACCGACAAACATTTCGACAAAGTCGGAACCCGAAATGGTGAAGAACGGCACTTTGGCTTCGCCGGCAATCGCCTTGGCCAGCAAGGTTTTACCAGTACCGGGAGGACCGACCATCAGTACGCCGCGAGGAATACGACCACCCAGACGCTGGAACTTGCCCGGATCACGAAGGAACTCGACGAGTTCGCCGACCTCTTCCTTGGCTTCGTCGCAACCAGCTACGTCAGCCAGGGTGGTTTTCACCTGGTCTTCGGACAGCAGGCGCGCCTTGCTCTTGCCAAAGCTCATCGGCCCGCCCTTGCCGCCCGCACCGCCCTGCATCTGGCGCATGAAGAACATGAACACCGCGATGATCACCAGGATCGGGAAGCTGGCCACCAGAAGCTGGGTCCAGATGCTTTGCTGCTCAGGCTGCTTGCCTTCGACAACGACGTGGTTGTCGACCAGATCGCCGATCAGGCCATTGTCTTGAATTGCCGGACGAATGGTCTTGAAGCTATCGCCATCGTTGCGCTTGCCGGTAATCACGTAGCCATCAACCGCTACGCGCTCGACTTTGCCATCCTTGACCTGCTGGATGAAGTCGGAATAGTTGAGGGTCTGCGGCTCGTTAGGGCTGGAGAAGTTGTTCATCACCGTCACCAGGACAGCCGCGATGATCAACCACAGGATCAGATTCTTTGCCATATCGTTCAATTAACTACCCTCTGAAGCAAGCTCCGCTACTGGCGCGCGCTTCGCATGATATTCACCGGCCTAACTTACTACATTACCTACAGCTCTGGCAGGCGCCGTCTGTAACCCTTTGTGAAACACTTTCTACACAATATTCGCTTATGCACGCGGGGCGAAATACGAAAAACCTATCACCCCGCCAAAAAAACTCGTTTTACTCGCTGCGACCGCGATAACCCCAAGCCAGCATGTATTGCTCGCGGGAACTGTCGCGGGAAGAGTCCGGCTTGATCATCTGGACCTTGTCGAATTTCCGACGAGCGTCCTTCAGGTAAACATCGAACCCTTCGCCCTGAAAAATCTTGATCAGGAAATTACCGCCCGGCTTGAGAATCCGCTCAGCCAGGTCAAGCGCCAGCTCGCAAAGAAACATGGCTTTCGGCATATCTACGGCAGGCGTACCACTCATATTGGGGGCCATATCGGAAATCACAAGGTCCACCTGTGAATTACCCACCGCCTCGAGGATTTGAGCGAGCACTTCATCCTGAGTGAAATCCCCCTGAATGAAGGTCACGTCAGGAATACTGTCCATTTCCAGGATGTCCGAGGCGATCAGACGCCCCTGGCCACCGATCAGTCGACTGGTGACCTGAGACCAGCCGCCGGGCGCCGCGCCAAGATCGACCACGCTCATGCCTGGGCGGATCAGTTTGTATTTCTCCTGGACTTCCAGAAGCTTGTAACTCGCACGCGAGCGGTAGCCATCCTTCTGCGCCTGCTTCACATAAGGATCGTTGACATGTCGTTTCAGCCAACCAAGGCTTGTCTTGGAACGCGCCATTGGGCACCTCGTTGATTAGGGTCGTGATTAATTGGGCGGATCCACGAGCCCTCGGGTAAAATGGCCGCCATTTTACAGAATCCAGACGAAAGGGTCAGATTATGCCGCTCACTCCAGAGCAGAAGAAACAGTACAAATCCATTGGCCACCACCTCAAACCAGTTTTGACGGTGGCCGACAACGGTTTGACTGAGGGTGTTTTAGCCGAACTCGAACGCGCATTGGCGGATCACGAGCTGATCAAGATCAAGCTCAACATCCTCGATCGCGAGGCGCGCCTGGCGTCCGTTGCAGAGCTGTGCAAGGTCGGCAAGGCCGATCTGGTTCAGGTCATCGGCAAGATGGCACTGATTTACCGCAAGAACTTCAGCGTCAACAAGCAGCTGTCGAACGTCCATCGCTTCAAGTGACGACAAGGGTCAAGGGTGTGCTTCGCGCACCCTGCCACTCCATCCCGGCACCGGTTGCAACACCAGCACCAGCCCGGAAAAACCCAGAACAAGATAACTGAACACCTGCCAGCGCTGTGCATCCGGCCAGCCGACACGCACTGCGACATACATCGCACTCGCATACAACGCCATCAGCAGCACTTGCCCGCGAAAATCCCGCCATAGACTGGCAAGGCCTTCGGCCCGTACCAGCACCAAAGCCTGAAAAACCAAACACACGGCAGCGAAACCCACCACCGGCACTTCAAACGCACTGGCGACTTCGTCGATCAGCAGCGGTGCCAGGCCAATCTGGCCCAGCACCGGCCGCAGACCGAGGTGCACCAGCCATAAACCGCCGACCCACAACATCTGGGTCAGCTGCCAGAGCATGGCGCCCGCATGCAGCGGGCGCCCTGTTTCAGATGTGACGGACTTCGACAATCTCATACTCGATATCGCCGCCCGGCGTTTTTACGACGACCGTGTCGCCCTCTTCCTTGGCAATCAAGGCGCGGGCGATCGGCGAACCGACCGAAATCTTGCCGAGTTTGATGTCCGCCTCGTCTTCACCAACGATCTGGTAAGTCACGCTTTCATCAGTCTCGACGTTGGCGATCTCGACGGTAGTGCCGAAAATCACTTTGCCGGTGTGCGCAATGGTCGTCACATCGATGATCACGGCATTCTGCATGCGACCTTCGATGTCACGGATCCGCGCCTCGACCATGCCCTGCTGTTCGCGGGCAGCATGGTATTCAGCGTTTTCCTTCAAGTCACCCAACTCGCGGGCCGTACCGATGTCCTGGCTGAGCTTCGGACGAACGACCTTGGTCAGATGAGCGTGTTCCTCTTCCAGGGCTTTCGCGCCCTGGACGGTCATTGGGTATTTATTCATGCCTTCAATCCTGCGTGTAGATCCTGCAAGCGGCGCACGGTCTTCTCGGGACCGAACTTCAGCGCTTCGCAGATGGCTTCGCCAGCAGCAATAGTGGTGGTGCAGTAGATCTTGTGCTGCAAGGCATTACGACGAATGGAGTAAGAGTCGGCGATCGATTGACGACCTTCAGTGGTGTTGATAATCAGAGTGACTTCGTCATTCTTGATCATGTCGACCACGTGCGGACGACCCTCGGTCACCTTGTTCACACGACGCACTTTCAGGCCTGCAGCCTCGATCAGCTTGGCAGTGCCGGCAGTGGCGACCACTTCGAAGCCCAAGTTGATCAGATCACGGGCCACGCCTGCAACCAGCGGCTTGTCATCATCACGTACGCTGATGAATGCGGTACCGCCGGTCGGCAGCACTTCGCTCGCGCCCATCTGGGCTTTGGCAAAGGCTTCGCCGAAGGTGTCACCGACGCCCATCACTTCACCGGTGGACTTCATCTCCGGGCCGAGGATCGGGTCAACGCCAGGGAATTTGGCGAACGGGAACACCGCCTCTTTCACGCTGTAGAAGTTCGGAATGATTTCCTTGGTGAAGCCGATTTCCTTCAGGGTTTTACCAGCCATTACACGGGCAGCAATCATGGCCAGGGAAACACCGATGCACTTCGACACGAACGGTACGGTACGGGAAGCACGCGGGTTGACTTCGATGACGTAGATGTCTTCGCCTTGCAGCGCCAGCTGAACGTTCATCAGGCCGACCACGCCCAGTTCCAGGGCCATTTTCTTGACCTGCTCGCGCATCTCGTCCTGGATGTGCGCAGGCAGCGAGTACGGCGGCAGCGAGCACGCGGAGTCACCGGAGTGAACGCCCGCCTGTTCGATGTGCTGCATGATCGCGCCGATCACTACGTCCTTGCCGTCGCAGACCGCATCCACGTCCATCTCGATGGCGCAGTTGAGGAAGTGGTCGAGCAGCACCGGGCTGTCGTTCGACACTTGCACCGCGTCACGCAGGTAACGCTTGAGCTCCTCTTCCTTGTAGACGATTTCCATCGCCCGGCCGCCCAGTACGTAGGACGGACGCACCACCAGCGGATAACCGATCTTCGCGGCAGCGCGAACGGCTTCGTCTTCGCTGCGTACGGTGGCGTTTGGCGGCTGACGCAGGTTCAGGCGCTCAACCATCTGCTGGAAGCGCTCACGGTCTTCGGCACGGTCGATGGCGTCAGGGCTGGTGCCGATAATCGGCACGCCGGCCGCCTCGAGGGCGCGAGCCAGTTTCAGTGGAGTCTGGCCGCCGTACTGGACGATCACGCCTTTCGGCTTCTCGACGCGGCAGATTTCCAGCACGTCTTCCAGGGTCACCGGCTCGAAGTACAGACGGTCGGAAGTGTCGTAGTCAGTGGAAACGGTTTCCGGGTTGCAGTTGACCATGATGGTTTCGTAGCCGTCTTCGCGCAGGGCGAGAGCGGCGTGTACGCAGCAGTAGTCAAACTCGATGCCCTGACCGATACGGTTCGGACCGCCACCCAGAATCATGATCTTGTCGCGGCCCGACGGCGCGGCTTCGCACTCTTCCTCGTAAGTCGAGTACAGGTAAGCCGTGTCGGTGGCGAACTCCGCGGCACAGGTGTCCACGCGCTTGTAGACCGGGAACACTTCCAGCTTTTGACGGTGAGTGCGCAGGTTCTTTTCGGTGACGCCCAGCAGCTTGGCCAAACGCTGGTCGGAGAAGCCTTTACGCTTGAGCTTGAACATCAGGTCGCGGTCGATAGCGGACAGACCCAGGGTCTTGACCTTCTCTTCGTCCTTGATCAGATCTTCGATCTGCACCAGGAACCACGGGTCGATCATGTTCATGCCGAAGATTTCTTCGACGGTCATGCCGGCACGGAAAGCGTCCGCCACGTACCAGATACGCTCGGCGCCCGGCACGGTCAGCTCGCGCTTGAGCACGCTCATGCTTTCCGGATTGCTCAGGTCGACTTTCTCGTCCAGACCGCAAACGCCTACTTCCAGACCGCGCAGGGCTTTCTGCAGGGATTCCTGGAAGGTACGGCCGATGGCCATGACTTCGCCTACGGACTTCATTTGAGTGGTCAGGCGTGCGTCAGCGTTGGCGAACTTCTCGAAGGCGAAGCGCGGCAGCTTGGTCACGACGTAGTCGATGGACGGCTCGAAGGACGCCGGGGTCTTGCCGCCGGTGATGTCGTTCGACAGCTCGTCGAGGGTGTAGCCGACCGCCAGTTTGGCCGCGACCTTGGCAATCGGGAAACCGGTGGCTTTCGAAGCCAGGGCCGACGAACGCGATACACGCGGGTTCATTTCGATCACGACCATGCGGCCGGTGTTCGGGCAGATACCGAACTGAACGTTGGAACCGCCGGTCTCGACGCCGATCTCGCGCAGTACCGCCAGCGAGGCGTTACGCAGGATCTGGTATTCCTTGTCGGTCAGGGTCTGAGCCGGGGCAACAGTGATCGAGTCACCGGTGTGCACACCCATCGGGTCGAAGTTTTCGATCGAGCAGACGATGATGCAGTTGTCCTTTTTGTCGCGGACAACTTCCATTTCATATTCTTTCCAGCCGATCAGCGATTCGTCGATCAGCAGTTCCTTGGTCGGCGACAGGTCCAGACCACGGGCGCAGATTTCTTCGAACTCTTCACGGTTGTAAGCAATACCGCCACCGGTGCCGCCCATGGTGAAGGACGGACGGATGATGCACGGGAAGCCCAGGCGCTCGAGCACCGCGTTGGCTTCTTCCATGCTGTGGGCGATACCGGAACGCGGGCATTCCAGGCCGATGGCCTTCATCGCTTTGTCGAAACGCGAACGATCTTCAGCCTTGTCGATGGTGTCAGCGTTGGCGCCGATCATCTCTACGCCGAACTTCTCCAGAACGCCTTCGCGCTCGAGGTCCAGGGCGCAGTTCAGAGCAGTCTGGCCGCCCATGGTTGGCAGCACCGCATCCGGACGCTCTTTTTCGATGATCTTGGCAACGGTCTGCCATTTGATCGGCTCGATGTAGGTGGCGTCGGCCATGTCCGGGTCGGTCATGATGGTGGCCGGGTTGGAGTTCACCAGGATGACGCGGTAACCCTCTTCGCGCAGGGCTTTGCAAGCCTGGGCGCCGGAGTAGTCGAATTCGCAGGCCTGGCCGATAACGATCGGGCCAGCGCCGAGAATCAGGATGCTTTTAATGTCTGTACGTTTTGGCATGGGTTTGTCACTCAAATCCGCAGGTCAGTCGGCAAGCCGTCTTGATCGATTTCTGAAGTCCCGAGGGGGCCGCCGGTTCCGGGGCCGCCCTCGAGGGGCTTCTCGCTACAGTCTCAAGGCGAGCACTTAGCGTCGCTTGGCCATCTCGTTGATGAAGCGGTCAAACAGTGGGGCCACATCGTTCGGGCCCGGGCTCGCTTCAGGGTGGCCCTGGAAGCTGAACGCGCTCTTGTCGGTACGCTCGATACCTTGGAGGGTGCCGTCGAACAGCGATTTGTGGATCGCGCGAACGTTGGCTGGCAGGGTCGCTTCGTCAACCGCGAAACCGTGGTTCTGGCTGGTGATCATCACGACGCCAGTGTCCAGATCCTGTACCGGGTGGTTGGCACCGTGGTGGCCGTGACCCATTTTCAGGGTCTTGGCGCCGGAGGCCAGAGCCAGCAGCTGGTGGCCGAGGCAGATGCCGAACACCGGAATCTCGGTTTCCAGCACTTCCTTGATCGCCTTGATCGCGTAGTCACAAGGCTCCGGATCGCCAGGGCCGTTGGACAGGAACACGCCATCCGGATTCAGGGCCAGCACGTCGGCAGCCGGGGTTTGCGCCGGCACCACGGTCACGCGGCAGCCGCGCTCGACCAGCATGCGCAGGATGTTGACCTTGACGCCGTAGTCGTAGGCAACCACGTGGTATGGCAGCTCGGAGGCTTCGATGGTCGCGTGGCTGTCGGTTTTCAGATCCCAGACAGTGGAGCGCCATTCGTATTGGGTCTTGGTGCTGACGACTTTCGCCAGGTCCATGCCCTTCAGGCCCGGGAAGCCTTGCGCAGCGGCGATGGCCGCTTCTTCGGAGATGTTGTCGCCGGCCATGATGCAGCCGTTCTGTGCGCCTTTTTCACGCAGGATACGGGTCAGGCGGCGGGTGTCGATACCGGCGATTGCCACAACATTGTTGGCTTTCAGGTAGTCGGACAGGGACATCGTGTTACGCCAGTTGCTCGCTACCAGCGGCAGGTCACGGATGACCAGGCCAGCGGACCAGACGCGATTGGACTCGGCGTCTTCCGGCGTGGTGCCGGTGTTGCCGATGTGCGGGTAAGTCAGGGTAACGATCTGTTGGGCGTAGGAAGGATCGGTAAGGATTTCCTGATAGCCGGTCATTGCGGTGTTGAACACCACCTCACCAACGGTCTGACCGTCGGCTCCAATGGCTTCGCCGCGAAAAATGCTGCCATCAGCAAGGGCGAGTATGGCTGGCTTAGTCAAGAAGACCTCCCGTAAATAACGCATGAAAGGGCAATCGCAGGTTGTAAAAAAGCGGAGTGACGTATGGACACGTCACCCCGCTTCTTCACTGAATTATTCTGCGCGCTTTTAGTGGACACACTAAAGCTGTAGCTTACAGAAAAAGGGATTTTTGGTCTACCGCCAATGAGCCTGAAAGTCCGGAGAATGCGACAGGGCGTCGCCAGACAGAGTAAAACCGGCACAAACAGGGCGTTTGCGCCGGGCTCAAACAAAGCTCAACGCAGATCGAGCACGTCCTGCATGTCGTAAAGACCCGGTTCGCGAGCATCCAGCCACAGCGCCGCACGCACGGCCCCCTTGGCGAATGTCATGCGGCTCGAAGCCTTGTGGGTGATTTCCAGACGCTCGCCCTCGCAGGCGAACAGCACCGTATGATCACCCACCACATCACCGCCACGAACAGTGGCAAAACCGATGGTTTCACGCTCACGCACACCGGTGTGACCTTCACGACCATAGACCGCGACCTTCTGCAGATCACGATCCAGCGCACTGGCGATCACTTCACCCATGCGCAGGGCCGTACCCGATGGCGCATCGATCTTGTGGCGGTGATGGGCCTCGATGATTTCGATGTCTGCGTCATCACCCAGCACCCGCGCAGCCATGTCGAGCAGCTTCAGTGACAGATTGACACCAACGCTGAAGTTGGCCGCGAACACGATCGGAATGTCCTTGCCCGCTTCGGCCAGCAACTGCTTCTGCGCAGCGTCCAGCCCGGTCGTGCCGATCACCATCGCCTTGCCGGCCTTACGGCAGAAGGCCAGGTTTTTCAGCATCACTTCCGGCAGGGTGAAGTCGATCAAAACATCGAACTCTTCCGCGACCGATTCCAGATTCCCGGACAACGGCACGCCGATCCGACCGAGCGAAGCCAGCTCACCGGCATCCACCCCGATCAGCGTACTGCCAGGGCGGACAATGGCGGCCGTCAAACCGGTCAACGGTGCGCGCTGCTGCACGGCCTCGACCAGAATCTTGCCCATGCGCCCGGCAGCGCCCATCACAGCTATACGTCGCATGCCGACTCCTTACAGATCGCCGAAGAAGCGTTTCACACCATCGAACCAACCGGTGGTTTTCGGCGAATGGCTGTTGTCATCCGCCAGAGAGCTGCGGAACTCTTCGAGCAATTCACGCTGACGACGGTTCAGATTGACCGGAGTCTCGACCGCAACACGGCACATCAGGTCGCCCGCACCGCCACCACGCACCGGCGCAACGCCTTTGCCGCGCACGCGGAACTGCTTGCCGGTCTGAGTCCCTTCCGGAATCTTCAGCTTCACGCGACCATCGAGGGTCGGGATTTCCAGCTCGCCGCCCAGCGCCGCATCGACAAAGCTGATCGGCACTTCGCAGAACAGGTGCTTGCCGTCACGCTGGAAGATCGCGTGTTCGCGCACATTGATCACAACGTACAGGTCGCCGGTCGGGCCACCTTGAGTGCCCGCCTCGCCTTCTCCGGACAGACGAATGCGGTCACCGGTATCGACGCCGGCTGGCACTTTGACGGAGAGGGTTTTGTATTCTTCGACGCGACCGTCACCGTGGCAGGAGTCGCACGGATCGGAAATGATCTTCCCTTGGCCATGGCAGCGCGGGCAGGTCTGCTGCACGGAGAAGAAGCCCTGCTGCATGCGTACCTGACCGATACCGCCGCAAGTCGGGCAAGTCGATGGCGACGAACCTTTCTTAGCGCCCGAACCATCGCACGGTTTGCAATTGACCAGTGTCGGAACGCGGATATTCACGGTCGTACCGCGCACCGCTTCTTCCAGGTTCAGCTCCAGGGTGTAGCGCAAGTCGCTGCCACGCTGGGCGCCGCCACGGGAACCACCGCGACCGCCACCAAAGAAGTCACTGAAGACATCACCGAAAATATCGGAGAAGTTCTGGCCGCCGAAACCGCCACCGCCGCCACCCATGCTTGGGTCGACACCGGCATGGCCATACTGATCGTACGCCGCGCGCTTGCTGGAATCGGACAATACTTCGTAGGCCTCGTTGGCCTCTTTGAACAGTTCTTCCGACGCTTTGTCATCGGGATTACGGTCCGGGTGATGCTTCATCGCCAGACGGCGATAGGCCTTCTTCAGGTCTGCTTCGCTTGAGCCGCGCTCAACACCCAACACTTCGTAATAGTCACGCTTTGCCATAAGTTCTTCATACTCTTGAGGACGTTCGGCAAACCCCTCCTGAGCTTCGCCAAACTCGTTGAGCCCCAATACAGGCCCGGACCCAACTCACGTCAATTCAACGATCCTGGTCTTTGGTTCATGCGGTATTTGCGGCGCGAAAAGCAGGAGCATTCCCGGCCATACCGCCAACACACGAAGCTTGTCGCATGCTGTAAAAATTCGCGTATTCCAGATACGCCAACGCGGGAGCAAGCTCCCGCGCGGCGACATCCTACCAGTCACCGCCGCAAGGCAGTCAACCGGGCGACCAACAACTTACTTGTGGTCTTTTACTTCTTCGAACTCGGCATCGACGACATCGTCAGCCTTTTCAGCTTTCTCTGCGTGCGGTGCCGCGCCTTCGGCAGGCTGAGCCTGTTCGGCGTACATCTTCTGGGCAACCGGCGCGGAGACTTTCGACAGCTCTTCAACCTTGGCGTCGATGGCAGCCTTGTCGTCGCCTTTGACGGCGGCTTCCAGGGCAACCACGGCCGCTTCGATTGCAGCCTTCTCTTCCGCAGTCACTTTGTCGCCAGCGTCAGCGATCATCTTGCGAGTCGAGTGAACCAGCGCATCACCCTGGTTACGGGCACCGGCCAGCTCTTCAAACTTGCGATCTTCCTCAGCGTTCAGCTCGGCGTCGCGCACCATCTTCTGGATTTCTTCATCCGACAGACCCGAGTTGGCCTTGATGGTGATCTTCTGCTCTTTGCCGGTCGCCTTGTCTTTCGCGCCGACGTGCAGGATGCCGTTGGCGTCGATGTCGAAGGTCACTTCGATCTGTGGCACACCGCGTGGCGCTGGTGGAATCTCGGACAGGTCGAACTTGCCCAGGGACTTGTTCTGTGCAGCTTGCTTGCGCTCACCTTGCAGGACGTGAATGGTCACGGCGCCCTGGTTGTCATCGGCAGTCGAGAACACTTGCGATTTCTTGGTAGGAATCGTGGTGTTTTTCTCGATCAGCGCGGTCATCACACCGCCCATGGTTTCGATACCCAGGGTCAGCGGGCTGACGTCGAGCAGCAGAACGTCTTTCACGTCACCGGCCAGAACGGCGCCCTGGATGGCAGCACCCATGGCAACAGCTTCGTCAGGGTTCACATCCTTACGAGCTTCTTTACCGAAGAAATCGGTAACTGCCTTCTGCACCAGAGGCATACGAGTCTGGCCACCGACCAGGATCACGTCGTCAATTTTGCTGGCGTCGATGCCGGCGTCTTTCAGAGCGATGCGGCATGGCTCGATGGTACGGTTCACCAGGTCTTCGACCAGCGACTCGAGCTTGGCGCGAGAAATCTTCACGTTCAGGTGCTTAGGACCAGTCGCATCTGCTGTGATGTACGGCAGGTTGACGTCGGTCGACTGAGAAGAAGACAGCTCGATCTTGGCCTTCTCAGCGGCTTCTTTCAGACGCTGCAGGGCCAGAGGATCGTTCTTCAGGTCCATGCCGGACTCTTTCTTGAACTCGTCGACGAGGTAGTCGATCAGACGCATGTCGAAGTCTTCACCACCCAGGAAGGTATCACCGTTGGTGGCCAGTACTTCGAATTGGTGCTCGCCATCAACTTCAGCGATTTCGATCACGGAAACGTCGAAGGTACCACCACCCAGGTCGTAAACGATCACGGTGTGATCGCCCTTGGCCTTGTCCATACCGTAAGCCAGAGCAGCTGCGGTTGGTTCGTTGATGATACGTTTTACATCCAGACCGGCGATGCGACCGGCGTCTTTGGTCGCCTGACGCTGGCTGTCGTTGAAGTAGGCCGGAACAGTGATCACCGCTTCGGTCACTGCTTCGCCGAGGTAGTCTTCGGCGGTCTTCTTCATCTTCTTCAGGACTTCGGCGCTGATTTGCGGCGGAGCCATCTGCTTGCCGGAGGCCTCGACCCAAGCGTCACCATTGTTGGCCTTGACGATCTTGTAAGGCACCAGCTTGATGTCTTTCTGCACGACTTCTTCGTCGAAGCGGCGGCCGATCAGGCGCTTCACCGCGAACAATGTGTTGTGCGGGTTGGTCACAGCCTGACGCTTGGCGGACTGGCCGACCAGGATTTCGCCATCGTTGGCGTAAGCGATGATCGACGGCGTGGTACGCGCGCCTTCGGCGTTTTCAATAACTTTGGCTACGCCGTTTTCCAGCACGGAGACGCAGGAGTTGGTAGTCCCCAGGTCGATACCGATAATTTTGCCCATGTTCACTCTCCCGAAACTTTGGATTTGGTTGCCGCAGCAGTGGTGGCTAACTGCGGTAATACTTAAACGCTTGACTTCTAAATGGGGGCCTTGCGACTAATTTCAAGCCTTCTCGTCAATCGAAGGCGAAACTGGCGCCGGCGCCTTGCTGACAACGACCATCGCCGGACGCAGCAGGCGCCCGTTGAGCTGGTAGCCCTTCTGGAAAACTTTCAGAACACTGTTCGGTTCCAGGTCAGCACTTTCCTGCATGGCCATTGCCTGATGTTCCACGGCGTTGAACGGCTCGCCTTCCTGCGGACTGACGGCTACAAGCTGATAGCGCTTGAGGGTGTCCTGGAACATTTTCAGGGTCAGCTCGATGCCTTCGCGCATCGGACGGATGCTTTCGTCGTCCGGATTCGACAGCTCGAGGCCGCGTTCCAGACTGTCGACGATCGGCAGCAGGTCGCCGGCGAATTTTTCCAGCGCAAACTTGTGAGCCTTCTCAACATCCTGCTCGGCACGGCGGCGGACGTTCTGCAGATCGGCAGCTACGCGCAGAGATTGATCCTGCGCGGCGGCCAATTGCTCTTCGAGCACTTGCACACGGGTCGCCAGGTCATCACCCGAAGCCTCGGGCGCCTGATTGGCTTCTGGATTTTGCGTATCTACTGTCTGTTCGTCAGCCATAGAATTCTCCTTTCAATATCGTCCGCGAGTTCGATTCGCGCTTCTGCCCCGGTATATGGGGCCGCAAAATCAGGCTTCAAGGGCTGACAATGATTAACCCTACAAAAAAGTGCTGCATTGTCATTCCCGGGCGCGATAAGCATTTGATCGGATCAAGCCAATCGAGCTAAGCGAGGGCATTGTCAGGCCGAAACAAAACACTGTATAAATAACCAGACCTAAAGCCTGGGAGCGGCCTTTATGCTGGTGCACCTGTCCGTACACAACTACGCCATCGTTGAACATCTCGATCTCGAACTCGATCGCGGGATGAGCGTGATTACCGGGGAAACCGGCGCCGGCAAATCAATCATGCTCGACGCACTGGGCCTGACCCTCGGCGATCGCGCCGACAGCGGCGTGGTTCGCCCGGGCGCCGACAAGGCCGACATCCTGGCGACCTTCGACCTGGCTGACATCCCCGAAGCCAGCGCCTGGCTGGCCGAGCGCGACCTGGAAATCGACGGCCCGTGCATCCTGCGTAGGGTCATCACCTCGGAAGGCCGCTCCCGTGGCTATATCAACGGCACGCCCTGCCCGCTCGGCGACCTCAAGGCCCTCGGCGAGCTGCTGATCGACATCCATAGCCAGCACGAACACCAGTCCCTGCTCAAGACGGATACTCACCGTCGCCTGCTCGATGAGTACGCCGGCGCCACCGATCTGGCCCGACAGGTACAACTGGCCGCCCAGCGCTGGCGCCAGACTCGCCAGGAGCTGGAGCGCCTGTCCAACTCCGGCGACGAGCAACGCGCACGTCATCAACTGCTCAGCTACCAGCTCGAAGAACTGGAAAACCTCGGCCTCGGCGAGAACGAGCTGGAAGACCTGGAGCAGGAACACAAGAACCTGACCAACGCCGAAACCCTGCTGGGCATCTGCCGGCAAGTGGTCGAACAATGCAGTGAAAGCGATTCCGGCAATGTCCTGAATGCGCTGACCGCCAGCCTCAATCGCCTGTCCAGCGTGAACAACTCGATCGGCGCCTTGGGGGAAGCCAGCAGCCTGCTGACCAGTGCGCAGATCCAGGTCGAAGAGGCTGTGGGCGAACTCAACCGTTTTCTCGACAACTTCGACGCCGATCCGGCGCGCCTGCAATATCTGGAAGAACGCCTTGATGCCATTTATACCCTGGCGCGCAAACACCGGATCCAGCCGACCGAAGTCGCCGAGATGCAGCAAAAACTGCTGGATGAAATCGAAACCCTGAATGCCAACGACGAATCCATCGAGCGCCTGGGCGAAGAGCTTGCTTCGTATGCCCGTCATTATCAGGAAAAGGCTCGTGAGCTGAGCGATCTGCGCCATCAGGCTGCAGGCAGCCTGGCCAGCGCCGTGGAACAGGAGATTCAACGGCTCGGCATGCCCGGCGGACGCTTCACCATCGAGTTGCGCCCCAACGCCAGCGGCGAACTCCTGCCCAACGGCCTCGAGCAGGTCGAACTGCTGGTCAGCGCCAACCCTGGCCAGCCATTAAAGGCCTTGGCCAAAGTGGCATCCGGCGGCGAACTCTCGCGGATCAGCCTGGCGATTCAGGTCATCACCGCCCAGACCTCACGCGTGCCGACACTAGTATTCGACGAAGTGGACGTCGGCATCGGCGGCCCGACCGCCGAGATTGTCGGCCAGTTGTTGCGACGCCTGGGTGAACGCGGCCAGGTCCTGACCGTTACGCACTTGCCGCAGGTGGCCGCGCAGGGCCATCAGCATTTATTTGTGCACAAGGTGCGGGGCGATCAGGCAACTCACACCGCTGTCTCGAAGCTGAGCAAGAATGACCGTATAGAAGAAGTCGCGAGGATGCTTGGCGGCATTGATCTGACCAAAGAGTCTCTGGCACACGCCAAGAAAATGGTCGTAACCGCTAAGGTTTAAGCACGACAGAAAGCACGAAGGCGACCCTTGGGTCGCCTTCGTTCGTTTCGCGAACCTGAAATTCGCGCGACATGCTTACTTTTTCTTGCGTACGTACAGCACCAGGTTGTGATCCACCAACTCGACGCCGTGCTCTTCGGCAATTGCCTTCTGGAGCTTTTCGATTTCGATGCTGACGAATTCGACGACCTCACCGGTTTCCACATTGACCATATGATCGTGGTGGCCACCGTCAGCCAATTCGAATACCGCGTGGCCGCCGTCGAAGTTGTGACGGACCACGAGGCCAGCGGCTTCGAACTGAGTCAGAACACGGTAAACCGTGGCCAGACCGACGTCTTCGCCAGCTTCCATCAACGCCTTGTAGACGTCCTCGGCACTCATGTGACGCTGCTCGGTAGAGTCGAGCATTTGCAGGATCTTGACCCGTGGCAGGGTCACTTTGAGGCCGGCTTTGCGTAGTTCGCTATTTTCAACCATGGTCAGCTTTCTCGCGATGCTGCTTCGCAGCTTCTCTTAATGCGGGTATGATCGGCGTTTACGTTGTCCCAGCCAAGATAGTGGAAGTCGCCCACCGATGCAAAACACCAAGCTCTTGCTAACCAGTTTCACCTTTGTGGGACTGCTCGCACTCGCCGGTTGTTCATTCCCCGGGGTTTACAAAATCGACATCCAGCAGGGCAATGTCGTCACGCAGGACATGATAGACCAGTTACGCCCGGGAATGACCCGGCCGCAAGTACGGTTTATCATGGGCAACCCTCTGCTTGTCGACACGTTCCATGCCAATCGCTGGGATTATCTCTACAGCCTGCAGCCTGGTGGCGGTGAACGCCAGCAGGAACGCATGAGTGTCATTTTCGACTCTAACGACCGTCTTGTAAGCCTGTCCGGTGACTTCATGCCGGGCGTGAGCCGTGACGAAGCCATTCTCGGCAAGGACAGTGGCACCAGCGTGACCGCCCCTGCTGAAAACGCCGAGAAGCCAAAACCGGAGAAACCGGTCAAGCCAGGTTCCTTGCTGGATCAAATCCAGAAGGACGTCGATGGTGTGGAAACCGTTCCGGTTCCGACACCAGAGCCGCTGGATACCTCGCCGCAATAATTTGCGACGCAATAAAAAACCCGGAAATTCCGGGTTTTTTATTGCCTGCAGATCGGCACAATCACTGATTTCTGGCTTTAGCCTCGGCAGCCTTGGCGGCCCGCAATCGGCGCACCTCTTTCGGATCAGCCAGAAGAGGTCGGTAGACTTCAAGGCGATCCCCCGCCTGAACAACCCGCACATCCGGATCAGCAATCACTTTGCCGAAAATCCCGACCGGACAACCCGCCAGATCCAGCTCGGGAAAGTCGGCAACGATGCCGCTGGCCAACAGCGCAGCACGGACAGTCGTCCCTTCTGCCACGCTGATCGTACGTAACACCTGACGATCAACCGCCGCGTACACCACTTCTATTTCGATCACCGGCTCAACCATGCATCTGCTTGGCGCGCTGGCAGAATGCATCTACCAGAGTGTTCGCAGCCTGATTGAACAGCGGCCCGAGCGTGGCGCGAACCAGCGGGCCGGCATAATCGAAGGACAGATCGAGGCTGATCTTGCAGGCCTTCTCGTTCAGCGCCTTGAACACCCAGACCCCATGCAACTGATTGAACGGACCTTCTTCAAGGTTCATCTCAATCGATTGCCCCGGCACCAGGGTATTGCGCGTTACGAAGTGCTGGCTGAGGCCACCCTTGGCCACACCGACACTGGCGCGCATGTGTTCAGGCGAGCTTTCCAGGACTTCCGCAGACGAACACCACGGCAGAAACTCCGGATAACGCGCCACGTCATTGACCAGGTCATAGAGAAATTGCGCCGGATAAGGCAGCAGCGCTGATCGTTGAATATGTGTCGTCATGTAAGCGTCACTTCCAGAGCTGGGTGGCAAACACTACAAGAATGCCGATGGGCGCCACATAGCGCATCAAGAACAGGGACAGGGTGAATAGCGCCGGGCTGCGAATCGACAATTCGTCACGCACCGCTTCACGCCCCATCACCCAACCGGCAAACAGCACGAAGCACAACCCGCCGAGCGGCAGCATGATCCGCGAGGTGAAGAAGTCGATCACACCAAAGAAGTCCAGACCGCCTGCGGCACCCCATTGGTAGAGATGGAACATCCCGCCTTCGTTCACGAAAAATTTCGCTTCCTTCCAGATATTGAAGGAAAACACCGTGCCCAGGCCGACAAACCAGCAGGTGAACGCCAACCAGAATGTCACCCATGCACGACTGATTTTAGTCCGCTCGACCAGATAGGCGACCATTGGCTCCAGCAGGGAAATCGCCGAACTCCAGGCAGCGATCGCCACCAGAACGAAGAACACCACGCCCATCAACTGGCCGAACAGCACGTTACCGAACGCAAATGGCAGGCTGACGAACATCAGCCCAGGACCTTCACTCGGGTTCAAACCGCCGGCGAACACAATCGGAAACAATGCCAGACCGGCCACCAGCGAAACGAAGGTGTCGAGCAGCGCCACACCCACGACGGTGCCGGAAAGCGAGGCTTCCTTGGTCATGTAGGCGCCATAGATCATGATCGAGCCCACGCCCACGCTCAGGGAGAAGAATGCGTGCCCCATCGCCGGCAACAAGCCATCCAGGACTTTTTCCGGATGGAAGTCGAACATGAAATGCACGCCTTCCATGAAATGCCCGGTGGTCATGCTGTAGCCCAGCAGAACGAGGACCATCACAAACAACAGCGGCATCATGATCCGCAGGCTGCGCTCAAGCCCGGCGACCACGCCTTTGGCGATCACCACCGCCGACAGCAACATGAAAACCGTGTGCCACAGCGTGATGCGCCACGGGTCGGCGATGACATTGCCGAAATAGGCACCGACCTGATCAGCCGTCGCCCCCTGGAAATCCCCACGCCCCATATCAATGATGTAATCCAGCGACCAGCCGCCGACCACACTGTAGAAAGACAGGATCAACAACGCCGTGATCATCCCGGCGAACGCGCCCCACGACCATTTGCCCGAATGCCCGGCCTCCCGCGCCAGCACCTTTAGGGCGTTGGCCGGACTCTGACGAGCACGCCGGCCGATCAGGGTTTCCGCGAGCATCACCGGAATGCCGATCAGTGCGATGCAGGCCAGAAACATCAGCACAAAGGCGCCGCCACCGTAGACCCCGACCATGTAGGGGAACTTCCAGATGCTGCCCAGTCCCACGGCCGAACCGGTCGCGGCGAATATGAAAACCCAGCGGCTAGCCCAACTGCCGTGGACAGAAACCTTGTCTGTCGACATCGTTTATCACGCCCAAGCGTTAGAAAAAGAGGCCGCATTGTCCGGGATTCACTCAACCTGCTCAAGCACGCAGCATCACCGTAGCCGACAGCCGTTTATCTCCATATAATGCCGCCCCTATGGCTAAACAGAAGAAACACCCAACAGGGACCATCGCGCAGAACAAAAAGGCGCGACACGATTACTTCATCGAGCACAAGTTCGAGGCTGGTCTGGTCCTGGCCGGCTGGGAAGTAAAAAGTCTGCGGGCAAGCAAGCTGCAACTGGTCGACAGTTACGTCCTGCTCAAGGACGGCGAAGCCTGGCTGCTCGGCAGTCACATCACGCCGTTGATGACTGCCAGCACCCACGTCATCGCCGACCCGGTCCGCACCCGCAAGCTGCTGCTCAACCGGCGCGAGCTGGACAAGCTGGCCGCCGCCGTGCAGCAGAAGGGTTACGCCTGCGTATGCCTGTCCTGGTACTGGAGCAAGCACATGGTCAAGTGCGAAATCGCTCTGGGCAAGGGCAAGAAGGAATACGACAAGCGTGACACCGAACGCGAGCGCGATGCTGGTCGCGAGCTGCAGCGTGCGGTGCGCAACAAGGGCAAGGAAGACTGATTCTTCTGCCTGAATGACCGTTCCCGCGCTCGGCTCGGGAACGGTCTGCTTACATCCCTTTGCGCCGCTCGGCCCGAGCCATGCGCTGTACTTCCTGACGCACTTCTTCCAGCACTTCCTGCACATACAGAATGTGTCGGCTGGAAACCTCTCGCGCCTGCTCTGCACGCCCCTCGATAATCGCCTGATACAGCTCCCGATGCTGCGTGATCAGCATGTCGCGGGTTTCCGTGCGCTGCTTGTACATACCGCCGATGTTGGTAACCACGTTGCGCTTGAGCAGGTCGAACAGCCCGCGAATGGTGTGCAGCAACACAGCGTTGTGGCTGGCCTCGGCGATGGCCAAGTGGAATTTCGCGTCCGCCGCGCCCTCCTCGGCCCGACTCACTTCGTCATGGCGCGAATAGCAGTCCTGTAATTCTTCAAACGCTGCGGTCAGCCGTTCGCGATCCACGTCTGTGGCGCGCAATGCCGCGTAATAGGCGCACGATGCCTCCAGCGTGTGGCGAAACTCCAGCAGATCGCGCTGGGCCTCGGGATTACTTTCCAGCAATTGCAGCAATGGATCGCTGAAGGTCGAGCCCAGGCTTTCCACCACGTAATTGCCGCCGCCCTGCTTGCTGACCAAAAGCCCCTTGGCCGCCAGCTTCTGGATCGCCTCACGCAGCGAAGGTCGGGAAACACCGAACTGCTCCGCCAATGTGCGCTCCGCCGGCAGGCGCTCGCCAGACTTCAGCGTGCCCTCGAGGATCATCCCCTCGAGCCGCTCGACAATATCGTCAGACAAACGGCGCTGACGTATCTGATCAAACCCCATCACTCAATTCTCCACGAGCCCGACCACTCGCCGGGCTCTCTATTCTGGCCTATCGGCGCCTTGCCGACACCTGCCAGATGAAACGCCCCGGAGCGGATCAGATCGAGTCTGCACCGGTGATTCGACGAAAGTTTCAGGGCGGCAAATTGACACACCGACGTCAAGGCTTTTACCCTAGCCAACAGCGATTGTAAATTGGTCTTACCAATTAACCAAGAACGCTGACAGTGCCTGACCAACAACAATTAGGGGCCACCCCATATGCAAACCTGGCAACAGCTCTACAGCCCGCTCGGCAGTCTCGGCGTGTCCGCACTCGCGGCCGTCATCCCCATCGTTTTCTTCTTTCTTGCCCTGGCGGTGTTCCGCCTCAAAGGTCATGTCGCCGGCAGCATCACGCTGGCCTTGGCGATTCTTGTGGCGATCTTTGCGTTCCAGATGCCCGTCGACATGGCGTTCGCCGCTGCGGGTTATGGTTTCGCCTATGGTCTGTGGCCGATTGCCTGGATCATTGTCGCGGCGGTGTTCCTCTACAAACTGACGGTCAAGAGCGGTCAGTTCGAAGTCATCCGCAGTTCGGTTCTTTCGATCACCGATGACCAGCGCTTGCAGGTGTTACTGATCGGTTTCTGTTTCGGTGCGTTCCTCGAAGGTGCGGCCGGTTTCGGCGCGCCAGTGGCGATTACCGCCGCGCTGCTCGTAGGACTGGGCTTCAACCCGCTGTACGCCGCCGGCCTGTGCCTGATTGCCAACACCGCGCCGGTCGCTTTCGGTGCCCTGGGGATTCCGATCATCGTCGCCGGGCAGGTCACCGGTATCGACGCGTTCAAGATTGGCGCCATGACTGGCCGCCAACTGCCGCTGCTGTCGCTGTTCGTGCCGTTCTGGCTGGTGTTCATGATGGACGGCCTGCGCGGCGTGCGCGAAACCTGGCCAGCCGCACTGGTTGCCGGCCTGAGCTTCGCCGTGACCCAATACTTCACGTCGAACTTCATCGGCCCGGAACTGCCGGACATCACCTCGGCCCTGGCCAGCCTGATCGCGCTGACCCTGTTCCTGAAAGTCTGGCAGCCAAAACGCACTGCGGGCGCACAAATCGCCGGTGCGACGTCGAACGTCGCAGTCACCGCCAGCGTCGGCGGTTTCGGCCAGAAACGCACCACCATCGAATCCCCCTACAGCCTCGGGGAAATCTTCAAGGCGTGGTCGCCGTTCCTGATCCTCACCGTACTGGTCACCATCTGGACCCTCAAACCGTTCAAGGCGATGTTCGCCGCTGGCGGCTCGATGTACGCCTGGGTGTTTAACTTCGCGATCCCGCACCTGGATCAACTGGTGATCAAGACCGCACCGATCGTCGCGACGCCGACAGCCATTCCGGCGGTGTTCAAACTCGACCCGATTTCCGCAACCGGCACGGCGATTTTCTTCTCCGCGCTGATCTCGATGGTCATCCTGAAGATCAATTTCAAAACTGGTCTGACCACTTTGAAAGAGACCTTCTACGAACTGCGCTGGCCAATTCTGTCGATCGGCATGGTGCTGGCGTTTGCCTTCGTCACCAACTACTCCGGCATGTCTTCGACCATGGCTCTGGTACTGGCAGCGACCGGCGCAGCGTTCCCGTTCTTCTCGCCGTTCCTCGGTTGGCTGGGCGTGTTCCTCACCGGTTCCGATACCTCGTCCAACGCGCTGTTCAGTTCGCTGCAAGCGACCACCGCGCACCAGATCGGCGTCAACGACACCTTGCTGGTGGCGGCCAATACCAGCGGCGGCGTGACCGGCAAGATGATTTCGCCACAGTCGATTGCCGTGGCCTGCGCCGCGACCGGGCTGGTCGGCAAGGAATCCGACCTGTTCCGCTTCACCCTCAAGCACAGCCTATTCTTTGCAACGATTGTCGGCCTGATCACCCTGGCTCAGGCCTACTGGTTCACCGGCATGCTGGTGCACTGATAACGACAAAAAGACTACAAGAAGCATGGAAATAACCGACGCCGGTTCGTGATTCCGGCGTCAGCAATTCACGACCCGGTCTGTAAGGCTGCTGAAAGCAACACGCTCTATATTCGGCAGCCTCACAGACGGATAACCGGGCCCACCCGGAGACACGCCTGATGAGCGAGCTTTTTTACAACGCTGTGCCCAACGCCACTCGCGTTGCACCGCCACTGCCCGAACCCCGGCAATACCCCAACGAGAAACCGTCGCGGGTCTACCTGTTCGGCACCTGCGTGGTCGACCTGTTTTATCCCGAAGCCGGGATGGACGCGATCCACTTGCTGGAACGCGAAGGCATTCGGGTCGAGTATCCGCAAGGGCAGAGTTGCTGCGGACAACCGGCCTACACCTCGGGTTACACCGAGCAGGCGCGGACGGTGGCGCGCTCGCAACTGGCGCTGTTTGCCGGCGATTATCCGGTGGTGGTGCCGTCAGGTTCCTGCGCGGGAATGATCCGTGAGCATTACGCCGACTTGTTCAAGGACGAGCCGGAAACGTTGAAACAGGTTCAGGCCCTCGCGGCCCGCACCTATGAGCTGGCCGAGTTCCTGCTGTTCGTCTGCAAGGTGCAGCTCAAGGACAGCGGCGAGCCGGTAAAAGTGGCGCTGCACACCTCGTGTTCGGCACGACGGGAAATGAACACCCACCTGCACGGCCGCGAGTTGTTGGCGCAGTTGAGCAACGTGGAACGGGTCAATCACGATCACGAAAGCGAATGCTGTGGCTTCGGTGGGACATTCAGCGTCCGTATGCCAGACATTTCCGGCGCGATGGTGGCCGACAAGACCCGGGCATTGAAGGAGTCCGGCGCGCATCAGGTGCTCAGTGCCGATTGCGGCTGTTTGATGAACATCAACGGCTCGCTGGAAAAACAGCAGGAAGCGTTGCGCGGGCAACACCTGGCGAGCTTCCTCTGGCAACGAACCGGAGGTGCGCGATGAGCACTTCCACGATTATTCCTACGGTTGCCGTAGAAGAAGATTTCCGCACCCGGGCACACAACGCCCTAGGCGACCAGCAGTTGCGGAACAACTTCCGCACCGCGATGGACTCACTGATGACCAAGCGGGCAGCGGCTTTCAGCGATGCCCACGAAAGAGAACACTTGCGTGAACTGGGCAATGCGATCCGTGCCCGCGCGCTCTCCAAGTTGCCCGACCTGCTCGAGCAACTGGAACAGAACCTGACCCGCAACGGTGTGACAGTGCACTGGGCGGAAACGGTGGACGAGGCCAATGGCATCGTCCTTTCGATCATCCGCGCTCACGAGGCGCGGCAAGTGATCAAGGGCAAATCGATGGTCAGCGAAGAGATGGAGATGAACCATTTCCTCGAGGCTCGGGACATTGAATGTCTGGAGTCCGACATGGGGGAGTACATCGTCCAGCTCGACCACGAGAAGCCTTCTCACATAATCATGCCGGCAATCCACAAGAATGCCGGTCAGGTCGCGTCCTTGTTCCACGACAAACTTGGCGTGGAATACACCAAGGACGTTGACCAACTCATTCAGATCGGTCGCAGGGTCCTGCGGCAGAAGTTCTTCGAAGCGCACATCGGCGTCTCCGGCGTCAACTTCGCCGTGGCCGAGACCGGCACCCTGCTGCTGGTGGAAAACGAAGGCAACGGCCGCATGACCACCACCGTGCCGCCAGTGCACATCGCCGTCACCGGCATCGAAAAGGTTGTGGAAAACCTGCGCGACGTGGTGCCGCTGCTGTCATTGCTGACCCGCTCGGCGCTGGGCATTCCGATCACCACCTACGTCAACATGATCTCCGGCCCGCGCAAGGAACACGAGCTCGACGGCCCGCAGGAAGTGCATCTGGTGCTGCTCGACAACGGTCGGAGCCAGGCCTTTGCCGACAGCGAATTGCGCCAGACCCTGAACTGCATCCGCTGCGGCGCCTGCATGAATCATTGCCCGGTCTATACCCGCGTCGGCGGCCACACCTACGGCGAGGTCTACCCCGGCCCGATCGGCAAAATCATCACCCCGCACATGGTCGGCCTGGCGAAAGTCCCGGATCACCCGAGCGCCTCTTCGTTGTGCGGCGCTTGCGGTGAAGTGTGTCCGGTAAAAATTCCTATTCCCGCGCTGCTGCGTCGCCTGCGCGAAGAGAACGTCAAAGCCCCCGACAGTCCTCGTCAAGTGATGCGCGGCCAGGGCAGCAAGTATTCGCGCAAGGAACGCTTTATCTGGAACGCCTGGGCGAAGCTCAACAGCTCGCCGACCTTGTATCGGCTGTTTGCGTTTTTCGCCACGCGCCTGCGCGCCCTGGCGCCGAACAATGTTGGCCCATGGACGCAAAACCACAGCGCTCCAAAACCCGCCGCCCGCTCATTGCATGACATGGCTCGCGAGCATCTGGCCAAACAAGGAGATCGTTGATGAGCGCCAAACAAAACATCCTCGACAAGTTACGGAAAAGTCTGACCGGCACCACACCGATTACCGACAACTTCAATGTCGATCTGGTGACCCAGCCCTACACCTACAGTGCCGAACAGCGCATCCCGCAACTGCGCAAACTGATGGAAGCGGTGCACACCGAAATCCATCTGACGTCCGCTGATGCATGGCCGGCGCTGCTGGCGCAACTGCTGCGCGACCGTCAGTTGCCGAGTCTGTTGATCGCACCGACTACGCCTCACGGGCAACGCATCACACAGCACTGGGCGAACAATCCTGATCTGCCGACGCTGAAATCCTACGACCGACCGATGGAAGACTGGAAAGCCGAGCTGTTCAACGACACCCCGGCCAGCCTCACCGGCACCCTCGGCGCCATCGCCGCCACCGGCAGCCTGATTCTCTGGCCGACCCGCGAAGAGCCACGGCTGATGAGCCTGGTGCCGTCGGTGCATTTCGCCCTGCTCAAGGCCAGCCAGATCCGCGACAACTTCTATCAGGTCCAACAGGAATTCGAGTGGGCCCAAGGCATGCCGACCAACGCGTTGCTGGTGTCCGGCCCGTCGAAAACCGCCGACATCGAACAAGTGCTGGCCTACGGCGCCCACGGCCCGAAAGACCTGGTGGTGTTGATCCTGGAGGACCAATGACCTTACCGGCGACTTTCCTGCGCGACGCGCAACATCTGATTCCGGCCGAACGGCGTTTCGACGATCCGCTGTCGACACTGGCCTTCGGCACCGACGCCAGTTTCTACCGACTGATTCCGCAACTGGTGATCCGCGTAGAATCCGAAGATGAAGTGGTGGCGCTGCTGAAACTGGCCCAGCGCGATCTGGTCCCGGTGACCTTCCGCGCCGCCGGCACCAGTCTGTCCGGCCAAGCAATTAGCGACTCTGTATTGATCGTGCTTGGGGATAACTGGAACGCTCGTGAGATTCGCGGCCAGGGCACACAGATTCGCCTGCAACCGGGCGTGATCGGTGCCCAGGCCAACGCCTGGCTCGCGCCATTCGGGCGCAAGATCGGTCCGGACCCGGCCTCGATCAACGCCTGCAAGATCGGCGGCATCGTTGCCAACAACGCCAGCGGCATGTGCTGCGGCACCGCGCAAAATACCTATCACACGCTGGCCGGGATTCGTCTGGTGTTGGCCGATGGCACGCGCCTGGACACCGAAGACGCCGCCAGCGTCGCGGCGTTTCGCGCAAGTCACGGTGAATTGCTGGAACGCCTGGCGACATTGGGCCGCGAAACCCGCGCCAATGCCGAACTGACCGCACGAATCCGCCACAAATATCGTCTGAAAAATACCACCGGCCTGTCGCTCAATGCCCTGGTGGATTTCGATGAGCCTGTGGATATCTTGAGTCACTTGCTGGTGGGTTCCGAAGGCACCCTTGGCTTCATCAGCGCGGTGACCTACGACACGGTGATCGACCACCCGAACAAGGCCTCGGCGCTGATCGTTTTCCCCGACGTGGAAACCTGCTGCAACGCCGTCACCGTGCTGAAAAGCCAACCGGTGTCCGCCGTGGAACTGCTGGATCGACGCAGCCTGCGCTCGGTGCAGGACAAACCCGGCATGCCGGATTTCGTACAGCAGCTGTCGAACAATGCCTGCGCGCTGTTGATCGAATCTCGCGCAGCCTCTTCCACTTTGCTGCAAGAGCAACTGGCGCAGATCATGGCGTCGCTCAACGGTTTCCCGGTGGAAAAGCAGGTCGACTTCACCGAAGACCCGGTCGAGAACGCCCGCCTCTGGGCGATCCGCAAGGACACCTTCCCCGCCGTCGGCGCCGTGCGCAAGACCGGCACTACGGTGATCATCGAAGACGTGACCTTTCCGGTGGAACAACTGGCGATCGGTGTGAACCGTCTGATCGAGCTGTTCGACAAACATCACTACGACGAAGCGATCCTTTTCGGACACGCGCTGGAAGGCAATCTGCACTTCGTCTTCACCCAAGGCTTCAACAGTCCGGAAGAAGTCGCACGCTATCAGGCGTTCATGGACGACGTGGCGCAACTGGTGGCCGTGGAGTTCGGTGGTTCGCTGAAGGCCGAACACGGTACCGGGCGCAACATGGCGCCATTCGTCGAGCTGGAATGGGGCAGCGATGCCTATCAATTGATGTGGCAGCTCAAGCGACTGCTCGACCCTCAGGGCATTCTCAACCCGGACGTGGTGCTCAGCGAAGATCCGCAGATCCACCTCAAGCACCTGAAGCCGCTGCCTGCCGCCGACGAGATTGTGGACAAGTGCATCGAGTGCGGTTTCTGCGAGCCGGTTTGTCCATCGAAAGGACTGACCCTGAGCCCGCGCCAGCGCATCGTGATCTGGCGCGATATTCAGGCGCGAAAACGCGCCGGGATCGACACCACCGAACTGGAAAAAGCCTACGAGTACCAAGGCATCGACACCTGCGCCGCGACTGGTTTGTGTGCCCAGCGTTGTCCTGTAGGCATCAACACCGGGGAGCTGGTGAAAAAGCTTCGCAGCCGTCACGCCACGCATCAGAAAGCCGCCAACTGGATCGAAGGAAATTTCGCCACCACCCTGCAAGGGGCGCGCTTCACCCTGCACGTGGCCAACGGTGCACGAATGTTGTTGGGTGCACCGCGTCTGGCGAAGCTGTCGGCAACACTGACGCGCCTGTCCAAGGGCCAGGTGCCGCAGTGGACCAACGCGATGCCACAACCGGAAAGAGCCATTCGCCTCAGTCCGACAGTCTCGGACGAACGCCCGCGCGTGGTGTATCTGCCGGCTTGCGTATCGCGGGTGATGGGACCAGCAGCCGGCGACAAGGAGCAGATGTCGCTGTACGACAAAACCCGTGGCCTGCTGGAAAAGGCCGGTTATCAGGTGGTGTTCCCGGACAATCTGGACAACCTCTGCTGCGGCCAGCCGTTCGCGTCCAAAGGCTACGCCGAACAGGCCGAACACAAGCGTCAGGAGTTGATCGGCGCCTTGCTGCACGCCAGCCGTGGCGGGCTCGATCCGATCTATTGCGACACCAGCCCCTGCACCTTGCGACTGGTGCAGGATGTGGGAAATGTTCGCCTGGATCTGTATGACCCTGTGCGTTTTATCCGTACGCATCTGATGGATCGTCTGGATTTCACTCCGCAGGAAGCACCGATTGCCGTTCATGTGACGTGCAGCACGCAGCACCTGGGGGAAAGCCAGGCGCTGCTCGACCTGGCGCGCAAGTGCAGCAAGAACGTGGTGATCCCGGAAGGCATTCATTGCTGCGGCTTTGCCGGCGACAAGGGTTTCACCACGCCGGAGCTGAACAGCCATTCCCTGCGCACCCTCAAGGATGCCGTGCAGCATTGCAGCGAAGGGATTTCCACCAGCCGCACCTGTGAGATCGGTCTGACGCAACACGGCGGAATCGACTACCACGGGCTGGTCTATCTGGTGGATCGAGTAACCCGGGCCAAACCCCGTGAAACCGCCACCTGAAGAAAAATAGAACCCCTGCGAACGAGAGCAGTCCACAGAACAGGCCCCGAACAATCGGGGCTTTTCCTCCATTCGGTTGCCCGTCCTGACGGCCAGCGAAGTCGGGATCCCTCAGTTCAAGGAGATTCATATGAAACGTTCTGTACTGTTAGGTCTGTTCGTTACTGCCTCGATGATGGCTTCCACGTCCTTTGCTGCAGACAAGCCTGCCGACCTGTGCGATGCCAACATCCAGACCATCAACAATGCCAAGGGGCAGCTGTCTTCGTCGCCCGAACTGAGCCAGCGTGCTGAAACCAGCGTGCAAAAGGCTCAGGCGCTCAAAGCCCAAGGCAAGATCGATGACTGCGTTGCGGAAACCTCGCAAACCATTCTGGAACTGCGCAAATCCACCGGCACCAACAATTGATCCAGGCCCGGCCAACCTTCGGGTTGGCCTTGCGGGCCGTTTGGCGTACACTGCACGTGCTTGTTGCTCGAACAGATGTACCGGGCAATGAGTTCGGGGCCGTTTAGGATTCGACGCCGGTTGCGAAACTCTAGGTGCATGCCGACTTGGTAACAGAAGTCGTAAATCCACTGTTGCAACTTCTTATAGTTGCCAATGACGACCAATACGGTGCTGCTCTCGCTGCTTAATTGCAGCTGACATGCACTCCTGGTGCCTTCGGGCCCAGCAATCATCAGGGGATGTCTGTAAACCCGAAATGATTGTCATATAGAACAGAATCGCCGTGCAGTACGTTGTGGACGAAGCGGCTAAAACTTACACAACTCGCCCAAAGCACCCTGCCCGTCGGGTCGCTGAGGGTTAACTTAATAGACACGGCTACGCATGTAGTACCGACAGCGGAGTACTGGCGGACGGGGGTTCAAATCCCCCCGGCTCCACCAACTCAACAAAAAAGACGTCCTCGGACGTCTTTTTTTGTGCCTGCGATTCGGTGCTGGTTTTTTTGGGGGGTCAAATCAGCACCCGCTCTTTCGGCCAACGAGGCTTTTTACGCAGGCATGTAAAAATAGCTCAATGGCACCAATCGCTTAGTCTCCGGATCGGTAGCCGGGTAATGCGCCATCAACGTGCGAGCCAGTTCATCCAGCGTCCACATTGTCAGATGAACATGGGCCCTCTCTCCCTCGTAAAGCGCCTCTTTAGTGAACCCGCCAGTGCTGACATACAGCCCGCGATCATCCTTGTGCCTACCGCCCAAGAAGCTACGAATCTCACTACTCCCCATTCGGGCATTTCGATGTTTAACCTCCACAACAATACGTGGCGGCTCAAATCCAAAACCGTCAGGGGAAGCAATGATGTCTTTCCCCCTATCAGCACCGGCCGGGGATACAAGCGTCTTGTAGCCCATCGCTCGCAAAATTCCAGCTACCAGCTCCTGCATTTCAGCCCAATCCAGACTGTTGATTTGGTCCTTGATCCGCTCGAAGGCAATCTCTTGAACACCCTTCAACGGGTCTTCCAAAGCCTCTGGTTCTTCAGTCAAATCTTTCGGCGCAGCCGAGACGTTTTTACCAGTCGCGAGGGCCAGCAATTCCTTCTGGGCTTCCTCTGCAATATTAAATACGGTTAGCGTAGATCCCAGACTGTTTCTGCTCGCGCCAGTGAGCTTGTCGCGATCAACTTCCTGCGGGAACCACTCAACAGACCTGGTTAAAGACATCCCATCATCCGCCAGATCTGGGCGAAGCTGGCATTCACCAGTGAAACGACCGACCAGATACGTTCGGTTCGCGGGAGAATACGTAACGACTGTATCGCCAATGCTGATTTCGTTAACGAAACGAAATACCTGTGAAGCACCGGATACGGCACTCCCGTCCTTAATCCCTGGCTGGAGGTCTTTATAGGCCTGAATCAGTGCCTTCCGAGAAACACCTGGCTTGGCCGCTGGGGCTAGTTGAGCCCAACCAATCGCCGCCATATTGCGATCTCTGAAATCGTCATAGAGACGGCCGCCGTCACCTCGAATCATCCACATCGCTGCCATGCTGACACTCGTTATTCCATGAATTCGAGGTGAGACTGTAGCAATGGTGGACGTTTGTGTGTAGTGGTCAACTAGATCCGTTTTTTCTCGGCCTGAGCCGGGGTCAGCCCATCATTGAAATGGTGCGGTCGAGTCCAGTTGTACCGATGCATCAGGTAATGACTGAAGTCTCGGTGCGTTTCTTTTGCCGTCATGTTGCCTAACCATATCGAGGCCTGGCCATCGCCCCCCCCCCATCTCGCGAGCACTCTCGCCTAAATGGGGGGGCGTCATTTGACCACTACAAGTGTGACGAAGCCTTCTGGATCTCACTGCGCGAGATCGCCAATGAGCACGCACTAACAGATATGGTCTTTCTTGGCAGAGCTACCCGAACGGGTAGTGGCCTCATACCTGAATCCAGGCATCATGCCAAAACCACTCCAGATTAGGATGGCCGGGGTCATGCCTTGGTTTGAAACTCTACTGTCTACTGCTCTTCAGGAAGAACATGACTAGCAAAAAAGTACTGCCTCGACCCGAGAGAGTTACAAAAGTTATGGCCCCACCGACCTCATAACTACTGCATTAAGACGAGCTCACGTCTAAGCACCTGAAGCAACAAATATTAGTGAGCGCCAGACAGTTACATCGGTACCATGGCTTTCCGGCTGCGTAGTCGGTTGCACACGTCCTGTTTTTTCAATCAGACCTCCATTATGAGCCCGACGCATCACCCCACCGAGAGCACGCGCTTCATTTGGCTTATGAAGTCCAGTTGCCCATATGTCGTCAGGCGTAAACTCTGACTGTCTCTCAGCAACCTGACGCACTGCCGCGTACGCCAATTCGGCCCAATCGTTATCTGCCATGTAGCGCCCCTAAAATACCTTTCCAAAGATAATGTTCGCGGTTCATTCGTCAATTTATCGGAATTAGAAAGGTTCCGCAGCTTACCTTCCTTCGCAACCACTCCAGCTCATCGACGCACTGTTTAAACAGATTACCGAACCGACCCAATGAACTGAAAACTCCAATAATCCTATTCAGTTGCCCCCTCGCCTTGTTCATCCTTCCAAGGAGTTAATAGCTGGTTCAATTTGGATAGAGGATTGACTCCGTCACGGAGCATGAAAATTTTATCGGGCTCGCTCATAAACCAGGAAAATGAACCCCAGGCCAATCCTGTGACAGTCTTCTTGAAGCCTGCTGACTCCCGATCCGCGTACGCAGTGACAAAAGCGACTTGCGAGCGCTTGAAGCCGCCTCTGTCTGTCAGATCGAACAGAGCATCTTGGCGTCGCGCGGTGATTGCTCCATCAGTGGCCACCACTTCGATAAATACGATCAGAGGATTGTTCGGTCCGAGATCTACCAAGATCAGATCAGGTAGGTTCTTCTGCGCCTCAATGTCAAGTCCAATGGCGGAAGCCATTTGCAGGTCCTGCATAGCGACTTTTTTACTCGACTCACTGAGCCAGAGCACAGCAGGCTTCTCCAGGAACTGCTTAGCGAAGACCTCAACAACTGCCCTAGAAATCAGCGAGCTAGGGCCATGGGAAAGTGTGCGCGTTTCACTGTTGGGGAAGCGAACAAGTACGCCTTCCTGATCGGCGGCGCCCATACGCATCAGCGAAATCCGTGCGAGCGCGCCCTTGTTCAAGTGTTCATCTTGCCATTTAAGAATAGCGCCCTCTAACTCTTCGCCCCGAAGCTCAGGATCGAACAACGCAGCCAGATCAGTCTTGAGAGCATAGCGCGGCTTACCGGATGTAGTGGGCACGTCCTTGTCTTCCATGACGGCACCGACTGTTACAAGACCTTCACGGAGGGTCTCGTCCCGGATGGGTTCACGGGTATTGTCGGCGTACCAGCGCTTGCCGGGAACCTCGTATGACTTCTTGCGCAAATTAGACCTGTAGCTTAGGCGCCCCTCGTCGCTGTCATTCGCCGCCTGTACGTCGGTCATACGGTAGACATGCACCGGCCCCAACCGAACACTGGAATGCTCGACAGCCCCGATATACAGCATGGCAAATACAGAGCTTGCAGCAAGTTCGCGAGTGCAGTAGATCCGATTCGGAGTTCCTTCCGGGAAGATTAGCGGGAGCCTTTCAGCCACCAGTTCTCTTGGTACATACGGTGGCAGCACTACATATCCCCTTCAAATAAACGACTGCATGCAGCTTCAATGGATTCGCGATCAGCACCAGCATCAATCAGCTGGGTCAACTCCACGAGTTCCTCTGGGCCGGGCAGCGGTAGCGACTCCAGCTCATAGGCAGAGACAGCGACAGAGCCACTCACACACCGAAATGCACGGTCTGCTGCAACGCTGTTTAGAAATGTACCCAGCACCTCTGCGCTAATCTGGGGCACTTCGGTGATCGGCCGAATCATATTGATGTGGTTCTCGATGACAGCACCGCCGTGCTCTTGTAGGAACTCAACAGGTAGCACTGCAGCAATCAGGCGGCGACTCTGCTCTTTGGCCGTAGTACGTTGCAGCAGAACACAGGGTTTAGTGGTCACCAGCCAGTTATCCCCAGAGTTGAGCTCGAAGTAGGGTGCATGGTTCTTCTTGTCTGCACGAAACACAAAACGGCCATCGGGAGTGATTGCCTCGGCCCAGATCAGCGGCAGGCGTTTGCTGCTAGGGCGATGTGCTAGCTGGCTCTTGAAACGGTTCCATACCAGTGGTCCTGTGCTAACACCATAGCCCCAGTCGACCAGACGATGGGGCATGTGTGTCAAGCGCTCGACCAAGGCGCTTTGCTCGGTCGTACGAGGTAACAGCCAGGGCTGAGATGGGTCAACCGGAAGGGATATACCTCCCGTCTGCTGAACCTCCAGCCCGTCTCTGGAGGGGGCGACCTCGGCAACTATGACCCGAACGCTATCCCCGCCGCGACGATAGGTCGAGAGGGCCGTTTCCTGCAACACATCATCAAAAACGCCCTTACGAGCAGTGACGAAATCGATGGTTAATGGCGGCGCTGAGCGCCCCAGCAAAGCCCGTAGATTCTTAAAGTAAACACCGGCCAAGAATGACGTGGGGGTGACATAGGCAATCACGCCACCTAACTTGGTATGACGCAGCGCCAGATCGGTGAACAGCCCATACAGGTTGGCATGGCCATACAGAGAGCGCTTGTAACGTTCGCGAGTCTCCGCATCGAGCTTAATCCGGCCATATGGCGGATTGCCTATTACCAAATCGAAACGGTCTTTCGGCGGGCTGCGGCGAAGCGAGTCGCAAACGGTAACCATGACGGGCAGCTTGCGCCCAGCCAGCCGGCTTATCGGCAGCACTATGGCATCCAGAGTGACCTGACTGAGCCATGCCCCGAAGGGATCAATCTCATAGCCGCGCAAGCGGTTGCCTATGCTCTGCATCAGCAACTTCGGGCTGCAATCCTTCTGCTCGTCCATTATCCGCTGGGCAATGGGGGCTAGAAACGCCCCTCCGCCGCATGCTGGATCAAGCACACGGCACTTCGCCCAGTCAACATCGGCTGCCGTTACTTGGTCGAGGAGACGGGCAGTCAGGGCAGGTGGAGTATAGAAAATACCAAACTCCCCGCGATGTTCAGTCGGGAGCATGCCGGTATAAGTAAGGCCAATCTGATAGGCAGCGGTCTCGGCATCAAATTTCGCGGCAGTCCGGCCAATTGTTTCCGCGAGTGCGGCGGCAGCCTCTGGCAGCGGTTCAATAGGGAACGACTCGATAGGGGAGCGTAGCTCCTGGGGAACGATGTCGACGCTGGTCAAACCACACCACCATGCCTCAATTAGGCGAACGCCGAAAGCACGCGCCAGGGCCATTTGGCGATCTGCTGGAAATGTGGTAGCTAGGGCGCAAGCCATGACTCTGGCGGAGGCCAATGCTTGACTCGGGGATTCCGAGGCCGCTTGCTCTGCCTGTTGAATCAGTTTTGTCGGTGCCTTGTGAGCCATATGTCCCCCTTCTTTCGCGGGCTGAGATACTACAGGATTCGGCATCCCGCCGACCGCTTTTGCGCAAGATTGCGTGATAATTTGATACTCGACAATTGTAAGAGCGCCACTTAATGCGCCGAATTATCTTCAGCTCGAGCTTGCCAAAATGGTGCGCAACGTCTTAGGTAAGCGTTTGGCAGTCACGTCCAATTAAGTTGCCAAGTCGTAGAGGGAAAATCGACTGGTATCACCTAACAAAGCAGATCCTTTAAAGTGCAAAGACATCTGCTGAAGGACAGCCAAAGGCTTAATGCGTAACCTCGCCCTCTCTATCAACAGGACATTTGAAAAATACTGTTCAAATATACAGCCAATCTAAGGTCGCGCCATTTCTTTCTGAGCCTCGTATGGCCTGATCGGTTTCAGACTTGGAAGACGAGGCCCCCTTCCCCCCTCTCCACCCTACCGCGGTACAAATCCAATACAACAAGTGGACAATGCCAACCGCTAAAATTTCAGCAAGCTGAAGCACCTGACACTAACCGACCACTACTGGTCTCCGCCCCGTGTGAAACCACAATCGTCAGGGTTTGTTTTTTCCAGAGGTCTGGAGGAGTAATTCATTCCCTGGGAGCTAGCCTCCCCCCCCCGGCCAGCATCTTCGGAAATTTCCCTCAACCCGCGTCGACTTCCATGAACTAGCCCCCCCGCCCCCACCCGGTTACCCTCCACCCCTCGCAACAAACAGGTGAACGGCACTACCCCGCCGAAGCGCAAGGATCACCCCTCACATGGAGTCCGGTCATGAAAAAAGATACCCCCGATCCATCCGAAAATTCCCCGGTTGCTGAGTCCAGGACGATCTCGACTTCCGAACGCCCCGTTACCGTTGCCCGCAGGCGCAATTCCCGGCTTCTTCCGGTCGATCAGATCTTCAGCGTGCGTCCCGACGTCGACCTGGTCACGCTGTTGACCCACGCCAGCCAGAATCTCGCGGCGCTCAATATGATGGCGCATGATCTGGTCCATCGACCGGATGAGGTGCAACGTGCGCGGATCGTTGCGATGCATCAGTTGGCGGGGTTGGCGGAGATGCTGGTCAGCAGCGCCCTGAGCAAGCTTGACCCACTGCAGCAGGCTGCCGAATCGAAGCCGGTTATCTGCCACTGATCCTCTTGAAAGAGCCGAAATCAGGCGACTTGGCGTCTTGAACGAAGGTGCAGCGAGATGAATTTTTCTTCACAGCCCCGCTCCCGCCAAAGCTGTAAAGTCCGTTCGCTCATTCAAGAAACTACGGTTCGCCCGCTCTCCTGCGGGCTTTTTTTTGCCCGGGATTTGGCCACGCGTTTGTGTTTTCCCTCCCACCGCGCAATTCTGGCGATCAACCCCGCCCCCCGGAGCCCCCAATGCCGCTGTTGACCCTCCCCTGCCAACGCCTGACGCTCGCGGTGCTCTCCCCGGATCAGGCGCCTCTGGAAAGTGATTTCTACCAACGCAACCAGCGCCATCTCGCCCCGTGGTCACCGATCCGCACCACCGACTACTTCTCCACCGAACAGATCCGCCGACGCCTGGAAATACAGGCCAGCGCTTTCGATGCCGGGCTGGCGGTGCATATGGCGTTGCTGACCCCGGATGGCCAGCAAATGATCGGCGCCTGCAATTTCAGCGGAATCATTCGTGGTGCGTTTCAGGCGTGTTATCTGGGTTATCACATCGATGCAGCCCATCAGGGTCAAGGTCTGATGCAAGAGGCGCTGGAGTCCGCCATCGCCTACATGTTCGAAACCCAGAATCTGCACCGGATCATGGCCAACTACATTCCCGGCAACGAACGTAGTGCGCGGTTGCTTGAGCGCCTGGGGTTCGAGAAAGAAGGCTACGCAAAGGCTTATCTGAACATTGCCGGACGCTGGCAGGATCATGTGCTGACGGCGCTGGTCAATCCGGCATTCGAAGCCCCGGATCAGCGCTGGTCGCGACGACTCGCGTGAGTTTCACAATTTGTTAAGCATTGACGAAGTATGCTCACGCCTCTCGCCCCTTCCGGTTATCTGAAACCTATGTCGTCGCGTGCCGTCACTTCCCTGTTCCTGCTTGCCGCCCTGCTGTTTTTCTTCGCGTTGGGTAACCATCAATTGCAAGGCTCCACCGAGGCCCGCGTCGCCGGGATCGCCATGGAGATGCATCTGGATGATGACTGGGTGACACCCCGTCTGTTCGGCGAACCGTTTCTGGAAAAACCGCCCCTGAGTCTGTGGCTGGACGCCGGCGCGATGCGCGTGTTCGGCGTGTCGCCGTGGGCGGTGCGGTTGGCGTCGGCGGTGGCCGGTCTGCTCAGCGTGATGATTCTGTACGGCATGCTGCGGCGCTTCGGACGGCCGAAAGCGGTCGCGTGGACGGCGGGGATTCTGCTGGCGACCATGGCCAGTTATTGGAGCAACGTGCGCGGGGTCGGTGAGGATGCCTTGCTCGCACTCGGCGTGACCACGGCACTACTGGCGTTTTTCCAGGCGCAACGCGCTTCGACGCCAGGTAATTCGTTGCTGTTTATCGTCGGGATTGCCATCGCGACCCTGAGCAAAGGCGTGCTCGGTCTGGCGATGCCGGGGGGGGTGATTTTCGCTTACCTGTTGGCCGACAACCTGATGGACAAGCGCTTCAAACTGACCGAGTGGCTGCGGCCCGGTTTGTTGACCGCGCTCGGGCTGATTCCGTTGCTGATCTGGCTCGCAGTGCTCTATCAGCACGGCGGCGCCCAGGCCGTCAGAGAGGTCTTGCTGACCAACAGCGTCGGACGTTTCAGCGGCTCCTTCGTCGAAGCCGGGCACTATGAGCCGTTTTACTACTACATCGCCAAACTGCCCGAAGCGTTCCTGCCGTGGAATATTCTGGTGTACTTGGGGCTGTGGCACTTCCGTAAACAATTGAAGACCAATCGTTATCTGCTGTTTTTCAGCCTGTGGATCGTTGCGCAGTTCATCATGCTGACCCTGGCGTCGAGCAAGCGCACGGTGTACCTGATGTCGATGACGCCGGCAGCGGCAGTGATTGCGGCGGAATATGCGAGCGTACTGTTCGACAGGTTGAAGGACCGTAACAGCGGTTTTGTAGGATGGATCGCCCGTCATCGTCAGGCATTGGCGGCCGGTATCCTGACCGTGGTGATCGCCAGCTATCTCGGCGCCGCACAATGGGCACTGCCGAAGGCGGACAAGGAATTGTCGTTCCTGCCACTGACCGAACACATCCAGTCCCTGCAAGCCAGCGGCCATCAGGTCGCGCTGTTCCAGGCCAACGAACGGGTTGGCGGCGCCAGCGTGTTCTACACCCAGAGCGTCCTCAAGGGCCTGGACACCGATGCGCAACTGAAGGATTACCTCAGTGCCTCGCCTTCGAACATCGCGGTAATGTCGGGGGACAGCGAGCCCGTCGCCCCGTTGAAAGTGCTCAAGACCATGATGGTCGGGCGCCAGGCGTACTACTTCGTAGGCTATTGATACAGCGATGCACAAACGAAAAACCCGCCGGTCACGGCGGGTTTTTCATTTCAATCGCGACGCTTCAGAGAGCAGCCTCAGGCTGTGCACTGAACACCTGTCGCTCACGCTTGCTCAACACCGGCAACTCCAGTCGAGCCCGACCATAGAACGCCAGCGCCGTCAGCAAACACGCCAGCCACACGAAGATACCGGCCCAGAACGTGTGGGACATGTAGTGCCAGCCCTGCAGGACGCGTGTGGTGCCGTAGACGAAACCGAGCAGCAGCGAGCCCCACAACAAGGCGCTGGAGAAGCGCCACTGATAACGCCGCGCGACAAAATACAGCGCCAGCATGGTGAAGCCGCCGGAGGCATGTCCGCCCGGCCAGCAACGACCGTCGCCGGCTTCATGGAACAGCTGGAAATTGTTGTACCACTCGATGTGGGCCATCTTGCCGCCGTACAGCGTCGTCTCGATCGGGCAGTAAACGCTGGTGTGGGCCTTGAGGAAGTGAATCACGCCGGTACACACCGCGAAGGCCACCACCACAAACAGAAAATCCCGCCGATGGTCAGCGGCAAAACGCAGCACCGGAGCCACTTTACAGCGCTCCAGAAACTCGCCGAGACGCGGGCGCTTCTGCGGATTGACCAGCGGCCAGACCACCGACAGCATCGCGCCGATCAAGGCAATTTCAGCGGTCCAGTTCGGAATGATCCGCGCCCACTTGTGGGTCAGTTTTTCGAAGAAATGAATCTTGTCGAGCGGGAAGGTGTGGGTCAGCGGATCGAACAGCAGGTTGCTGAAGGCAATGTCGATGTTTGTCATATCGAACATCAGAAACACCACAGCAGCACAAAACAGCGGGATACCGAAGTTATAAGCGTAAAAGCGAGAACTCATCGGGTGGTCACCGTGCGCCAATCGGAGGCTTCAATGAAGCCGAGCATTTTGGGAGCCGCCGGGTTGGCAGCGGAAACGAACAGCGAGGATCCATAACCGAGGGTCGAGGCCGGCACCTTGAGGTCTTTTTCCAGCTGCGCCATGCATTCGCTGTGGGTGACCAGGATCAGGTTGCGCCCCGGGACCTTGTGCGCGAGCGCATCCTGCAACATGCGCCCCTTGCAGCTGATCAGCCAGTCTTCGCCGGTCGTCGCGTGGTTGAACATGTAACCGGCGGTCTGCACGGTGCGGGTCATCGGGCTGTTGTAGATGTCGGCATGGTTCAGGCCCAGGTGTTCGAACTGTGCGCCGACGGCGACCGCGACACTGCGCGAACGGTCGGTGATGCCGTCATTGCCGCTCAGGCATGGCGCCGGGGAGTGATCGCAGCGCTCGACATGACGCACCAGCACGATCATGTCGCCCTTGGCCCAACCGGCCGCCAATGCCTGTGCACCGGCCACATTGCCGTGAGCCAGATCAGGCACCGCCGCCGGGGCAAGCAGCCACAGGGTCAATGGCACCACCAGCGCCAAGGTCGCCAGGACAACCCCGGCGTTCCGAAAACGGGCCAAACCGCTCAGGTCGATCGAGCGTTTGACGCCGAACAGACTCAGTCTCAATTCCACAAAAATCCGCCTCGCCAGTTCGCAGCACTGTCATTTGATCCGGCGAAGGTACAGAGGCCCCCGTGGGCAGCCAGTGAAAGTCATGTGAAAAAAGTCTTGGGATCCCTTGTTACAAATTCCGTCGGACAAAATCCTTTCAGCTCTCGGATTCGCGGCCGATACAGTCCTGCTTACACCCTTGCTGGCTCAAAAGAACAACAATCTTCCAGCCTGACCGACGATCAAGACGCACAACGTTTTCTGGAGGAATTGTGATGAATAGCTGGTTCGGCAACATCAGCGTGAACCTCAAACTGGGGCTGGGTTTCGGTCTCGTCCTGGCCCTGACCTGCATCCTTGCCCTGACCGGCTGGACCAGCCTCGGCGGCCTGATTGACCGCAGCAACTGGATGAGCGACATCACCCAGCTGAACGCCGGCCTGACCAAGCTGCGTGTGGTGCGCCTGCAATACATGCTGACCAACGGCGATGAAACCGCCGCGCAGAACGTGCAGACCACCCTCGACGGATTCGCTGCACAACAGCAAAAACTGATCGGCAGCTTCAAGAGCCCCGAGAACGTCAAACTGCTCAAGGAGCAGGCGGCGACCATCGCCGAATACCAGACGTCCCTGAACAAGATGCGCAATGCCTACCGCACCGGCAACACGGCACGTGACACCATGGCCACCAATGCCGAGACCGCGTACAACCTGATCGAATCGATCAGCACCCGCGTCCAGCAGATGGACATGAGCGAGCAGCGTTTCGAGCAATTCCAGGCCATCACCGCTGCCAAGGAAGCTTTCATCCTGGCGCGCTACGAAGTGCGCGGCTACACCGCCACCACCAACGCCGAGACCGAGCAAAAAGCCGTCGGCCAGCTGGACGTGGCCATCGCCAGCCTCAAGCAACTGAACGTGCATTTCGCCAGTTCGCAGCAAGACACCCTGCGTCAGCTGGAAACCGCGCTGACCAATTACCGCAGTGCCTTGCAGGCGTTCAAGAACGCCAACAGCGAAGCGGTGCAGGCGCGCAAGGAAATGACCGATCAGGGCGCCACCATCGTGACCCTGAGCGAGCAGCTGTATCAGATCCAGCTCGACCGTCGTGACATCGAAAGCGCACAGGCCCGCACCCTGCAACTGATCAGCACTCTGCTGGCGTTGCTGGTGGGCGTCATTGCGGCGTTCATCATCACCCGTCAGATCACCCGTCCGCTGCAGGAAACCATGGCCGTGGTTGACCGTATCGCCAGCGGCGACCTGAGCCACAACGTGATCGTCACCCGCCGCGACGAACTCGGTGTGCTGCAACAAGGCATCGCGCGCATGGGCGTGACCCTGCGCGACCTGATCAGCGGCATCCGCGACGGCGTGACCCAGATCGCCAGCGCCGCCGAAGAACTGTCGGCCGTGACCGAGCAGACCAGCGCCGGCGTGAACAGCCAGAAGGTCGAGACCGATCAGGTGGCCACCGCCATGCACGAGATGACCGCCACCGTGCAGGAAGTCGCGCGCAACGCCGAAGAAGCCTCGCAAGCCGCAGCCGCCGCTGACGGCGAAGCCCGCGAAGGCGACAAAGTGGTGAACGAAGCCATCGCCCAGATCGAGCGTCTGGCCAGCGAAGTGGTGCGTTCCACCGAGGCCATGAGCGTGCTGCAACAGGAAAGCGACAAGATCGGCAGCGTCATGGACGTGATCAAGGCCGTGGCCGAACAGACCAACCTGCTGGCCCTCAACGCCGCCATCGAAGCCGCCCGTGCCGGTGAGGCCGGTCGCGGTTTTGCCGTGGTCGCCGACGAAGTCCGTGGCCTGGCCCAGCGCACCCAGAAATCCACCGAAGAAATCGAAGGCCTGGTGGCCGGCCTGCAGAACGGCACGCAACAGGTTTCCGCCGTGATGAACAACAGCCGCGCCCTGACCGACAGCAGCGTCGCCCTGACCCGCAAGGCCGGCGACTCCCTGGAAAACATCACCCGCACGGTGTCGAACATCCAGTCGATGAACCAGCAGATCGCCGCAGCCGCCGAACAACAAAGCGCCGTGGCCGAAGAAATCAGCCGCAGCATCATCAACGTCCGCGACGTGTCGGAACAGACGGCGGCGGCGAGTGATGAGACGGCCAAGTCCAGCGTGGAACTGGCGCGGCTGGGTGGGCAGTTGCAGCAGATGGTGAGCCATTTCCGCGTGTAAAACCTGCACACGAAAGCCGATGTACAAAGAAGGGCAGCTGAAAAGCTGCCCTTCTTTTTTGTCCTGAAATTGCCATGTTCAGGAATTGGATGACGGGTTCTGAATCGCAATTACACACGCTTGGTCAGGGGTGTTTAAGGACACGCCGTGATACGTCCCGAAGCCCACAAAACCTTGCGCCGTTGCCTACGGCTACGCCAGAATCCGCCGGCTTGTGCGCCTTGGAATGGCTGCGTAATTTGATTGCGTCACTGATTTCCAGTGATCGAACTTAGCGGCTCGGCAAGCGTTTCACGGTTGTACAAGTACGATCCAGTCAGGCACTCGCCTGCACTTGATGGTGGCTGTGCGCATGGCATCTTCGGATGCGCCGGGTTGAGATGCTTACCGGACCGCTAACTTGCGCACAGCTGCCTCCCTTTTGCTTAGCGGTAAAATGGACGCGGCCTCATCCGAGGTAAGCATCAATGTTCAAAGTAACGCCAAACCCACCGCTCACCGAACCCACAATCATCCCGGATCCGGCATCCCCCTACGAATGCCCCGGCTCAAAGAAATTCAACGAAGCCGCCGAACGCGCCCTCGATTTTCACCTCGGCCCAATCACCGCCCATATCATGGCCGCGCCCTACAAACCCAACACCCTCTATCAGGCCCACCCCGAAGCCGACACCGAATCCCTGCTGGTAGACGCCAGCGAATCCCTCGGCTCCGCCACCGTCATGCTCAACAATCATGTGGCGCTGGTCGAGGGCAGCCACCGCAAGACCCTGCAAGGCATCGCCCAGATCGTGATGATCGCCGAAATGGCCGTTAACCGTGCGCTGGACAAAGTGGTGCCGACTGATTGATACGTGATGTGGTGAGTGCGGTGCACTCGCCATTTTTTTGCTGATCCGAAAACCATCCTTCCCTCTCCACAGTGTGGTGAGGGAAGGAAATGCAGTTAAGTCAAATCACTCACCGAGTCCCCCGCTGCCGCAACGCCGACGGCATGAAATACGAATCCTCCGGCACCGGTTGCGAGAAGTCGACGGTGGAGGCTTCTTCGTTATCCAGGTTCTGCACGTAGTACCGGCGGGCCTGCAAGTCGTGGAAGACGTCGAGTGCGCTCCAGGTGGTGGGCAGGTCGTAGAAGTTTTTCAGGTAGGCCATCGACACGCGCCACAACTCCCCTCGCCCGTCGTACTGGTCCACCAGCGCGGCGCCCCAGCTGTCTTCATCCAGAAACAGCACTCGCTTGGAATAGACATGCCGCGCACCTGGCTTGAGCGTGCCTTCCACCACCCAGACCCGGTGCAGTTCGTAGCGGGTGTATTGCGGGTTGAGGTGGCCGGGAGTGAGCAGCTGGGCATATTTCACGTCAGGGCTGCCGACTTTGTAGTTGTTGTAGGGGATGTAGATTTCCTGTTTGCCCTTGAGCTTCCAGTCGAAGCGGTCCGGCGAGCCGTTGAACAGGTCGGTGTCGTCTGCGGTGCGCAGGCCATCGGAGGAGGCGATCGGCGTGTCGTAGGCGAGGTTCGGCGCGCGGCGGACGCGGCGTTGGCCGGCGTCGTAGATCCAGGCCTGGCGCGGGTCCTTGAGTTGATCCAGCGTCTCGTGTACCAGCGCTGCACCACCGGCGAGGCGCGCCGGGCTTTTCACGAAGGCGAGGTAGTAGAACAGGATGTTTTTCAGGTCGGCGAACTGGCCGCCCGAGCGGTAATAGTTGAAGAAACCTTCCTGCTGCGAGGTCACCAGCGCGAAGCTGCCGTTGCGTTGCACCGGTGCTTCGGAAGCTCGGCGAACGACGTAGATGCCGCGATAGCGAGTGATGTGATTCCACAGCACTTCGACCCCGTCCTTCGGCACCGGAAACGGCACGCCGCCATAGGCATCGGCGAACCCGCTGCCGCCCTCCAGCAGTTTGGCCGAGGTCGCATTTTTCAGGGTGTTGTCATACAGCCACTGCGGTGCCGAACCGGATCGGCGCGTGGGATAGACCGGCATCTGGAATGTGTCGGGGTAGCTGTTGAACAGGGCGATCTGTCCCGGTGTGAGATGCGCCTTGTACTGGTCGAGATTGGCCTTGGTGATGGTGAACAGCGGTTTGTCCGCCGCGTACGGATCGGGGTGATGCTGGCCGGGTTTGTAGCCCGCCGGGGCCTGGGTGATGCCGCCGGTCCAGGCCGGGATGGTGCCGGCAGCATTGCCGGCGCGCTCGGCACCCATGGGGGTGAGCGAGGTTTTCAGTTGTTCGGCTTGCTGGGGCGAGATGGCCGCCAGTGCACTGCCGGTGGCCAGGCCGAGGACGAGCGCCAGCGTGGTTTTGGTCAATCGTGAAGTGTGAAACATGTTCGTTCTCCGAAATAGAAAACCTGTGGTACTCACAAGAAATACTTGAGGTTGAACCCGACGTTGTCGCGGTCGCGAATGCCGTTGTTCTGCCCGCCGCCCCAGAACTCGGTGTACTGCAGTTCGGCTTCGAGCTTGTTCTGGAAGTTGGCCTTGACGCCCAGCGTGTAGGCCTTTCGCCCGTCGATGGCGTTGCCGGCCTGGTAGCTGTTGCCCTTGAAGTCGTCCTTGTAGACGACGTAGGGCGAGACGTTGATCCCGGCGTACACGTCGTTCCAGGTGCCGTTGAACATCACCGTGTAGCTGTAGGAATTTCGGTTGACCTGATCGTCGCGATCACCGCCGGACACGTACGAAGTGTTACCGGTGCCGGCGTAGTAACGGGTGCTGCCGTCGTAGGCGGTGTATTGCAGGCTGCTGCCGCGCAGGTGCTCGGAGGCCAGTTCGAAGATGCCGAACATCGAGTCGAACGACAGCGTCGGGCCGAAGTTGTAGATGCTGCCCAGCGAGGTGTTGAACGCTTCCACCCGTTCGGCGTTGTTGATCCGGCTGTCGAGGGTGACCATTTGCCCGCCGACGTTGATGGCCTTGCCGGACACGGCTGCGGCGGCACCGTTGGCCAGGTCACCGATCAGGTCATTGGTGGCCGCGACGCCGATGGGCAGATTCGGCCGATAGGCCACTTCACCGAACACCGAGGCACTGCCCAACGTGGTGTTGAAACTGAAACCGTACATGCGGATGTCTTCGGCATAACGCCGATGGGCCTGGATGTTGCCCATCACATCGGCAGTCGCCAGCCCGTTGGCGAGGGCCCCGGCCTGGCTGCCGGCAACGCTGGAAAGCATGTTGGTCAGGGCATTCATGTCGATGCCCTTGTAGCCGCCAAGGTCGGCGGCGATGGTCGGCTCCTTGGCGTGGTAGTTGACCATATACAACCCGAACTCGGTGCTGTTGAGCTCTTCGGCGATGTAGCGAAAGGCGAAGCCGAACTGGCCATCGTTGCGTGCGTTGTAGTCCTTGCCGATGGACGCCACTTTCAGGGTGTTGCCGTAGGCCGGGGTCACGCCGTTGGCATAGAGGCCGGTGGATTTCAGCGCCGGGCCGAGCAACGGGTTGTTGCCCAGCGCGCTATACAGGCCGATGACATTGCCGAACCCCGGCACCGGCGTATCGAGGGCAGTGCCACTGAAGTTGTTGTAAGCGGTGTTACCGCCGTCGGCGAACAGGTCGGTCTGCGAATAGAACGTGCCGACCGGATCGATGCGAGTTTCTTTCCAGTTGGTCTGGTAGAAACTTTCCATGGTCAGGCTGTCGGTCAGGCCGATGTTGAAGCTGACCGCCTCCACCGGCATCAGCACTTCCTTGACCTCGGCACCGGGCAAGCGGTACTTGGCGGCGTCCACCGGGTTGGTGGTGTTGACCCCGCCGCGATAGAAAATCCCCTCGCCCCAGTTGAACACCTGACGCCCCACCCGTGCCGTGACCGGCATTTGGGCAACATCCCAGCTGCCGTGGACGTAGGCGTCGAGCATCTCGATCCGGCTGCCGGCGATGTCGCGGGTCTGGCTGGTGAAACGGTCGTCCTGGGGATAACTCTGGCTCGGCTGCGACGGGCTGTTGTTGTGGTAGTAGTCGTTGCGCTTGTCCATCAACTGAGTGTCGTAGAACGCGGTGCCGCGCAAGAACATCCCGTAGTTCTGGTAGTTGGCCTCCAGCTCCGAAGTGATCTTGTACACCTCGGAAACCAGCCCGGTTTCGAAGTTGCGATTGCCGTCGTTGGTGTTGACGTCATCATTGTTCTTGTCCCGGCCCTGGACCCGCCACAGGCGGCCGTAGGACAAGGTCGTGTCGAGCGAGCCGGTGACCTGATTGTCCAGCACGCTGAACTCGGCGGCCTGCACCGCATCGACTGCGCAGAGTTGCAGCAGCCCTGCCAAACCGACACCGGGGAGCGCTGCGCCAGACAGGCGCAATCGAGTGTTGATCATCTGTTCCTCCTTCCCTGTTCTTATTGTTGTGTGTTGCCGCGATGCTTAGGGCGCCAGTCCCGCACTGACATAGATCCGGCTGTGGGCGCCGAAATGGCCGAGCAGTCTGAGCAGTTGCCGGTTGAGTTGCGGATGGTCGAAATTCTCTTGCTGCAGCTGATTGCCGGCACTGAAATCGCTGGTGACCGGTGCCGTTTCCAGCCACTGACCGATGGCTTCATCGAAGGCGGCGGAGTCATTGACGGACTCGGCACTCACCACTTCACGCAGGTAGTCCACGGAGTACGGCGGGTAATGTGCGTCCCCGGAGACATCGGCGTAGGCGTCAAGCATCGGATGCGGCTGGCCGGCGCGCAGCACGCGGCGTAGCCAGGTCGACTGGTATTTCTCGACTTCCGTGTGGCGGGTCGCGACCCGTTCAATGGACGCCTGTTTGTCCTGCGCAAAACCGGCCAGGGCCTTGCCTTCCAGCAGCAGAAGGCTCGGCAATTCGACGCCTGGCAGCGGCTTGGCGTGATACGGCTGGGTCAGGTCTTGAACGTGGTGCAGGCCCCAGCCGAGAAAGCGATATCCCCAGTAGGAATGCCCCGTGGCAAACGCCAGTCGCGCCAGCCCCATGTACTGATACGCGCGCCAGTCCGGCCAACTGCGCTCGATAAATCCGGCAGCCGCGTACACCACCGGACTCTCATGGAAGAAGCCCATGTGGAACGGCGCCTGGGAGCTGTACTGGAAGCGCGCATCGCCAAACGGCTGTGGGCCGAAGCCGTATAACGCGGCGACTTCGCCGGGGTTGTCGCTGAACAGATTGATGTCGTGGCCGTAATCCGGCTCATCAGCCGCGCTCGCCAGTACGGCGAGGGGCGCGAATTTTTCGTGATCGGCCACGCGAATGAAACGCTGTCGATTCCACGGCGAAAGCGTCTGCTCGACCATCACCTGATCGGCCTGCAGATGTTCGCGTTCGGGCAGGTCTTTGCCTGGCAACGGCTGAATGACCATCGCCAGATGAATCAGCGGATTGATCCGCAACGCGGTGAGGAAGTCGTGGCGCAGATTGTCGCTCGGCGCCGCTGGCATTTTGAAGTTGTCGGGGCGCGGCGGGTATTGCTTGAAGTGTTCGCGGGCGAAGCGTTCCTGTTCATCGAGCAACGCGACGATGGCCGGGTATTGCTCGGAGAGAAACCGCTCCAGCGGTTCGACCTCGACGAGCGATGCATCGCGCAACGCCGGCAGATCCTGCAACGCCAGGTAGCTGCCCACCGTATGGTTCGACCAGCCCCACGCCGTCGGGGCCATTGCGCAAAGCAGCAGGAGGGAGATCAGCTTCATTGCTTCTGGTTCTTGTTATGTGTGCCGTGGGGATCGAGCCTAACAACCGACCCCGCCCCTGACACTGTCCGATCTCACCAGAAAAGTTCTCCGATAGCGCCACATGCGCTGTTGTTTCAGGCCGGGTAACCGGTGATCTTGCGGATACTCTGGTACAACGGTTTGAGCTGCCGATACATGCGCAGATACACGTCCTTGTACAGTCGTTCATAGACCTGCTGCGCCTCAGGCTGCGGCTGGAACACCGCGCCAACCCGGGTCATCGCCGCTATCGCCGTGGGGAAATCCGCGTGCAACCCAAGCCCCACCGCACAACAGATCGCCGCCCCCAGACCGGACGCTTCATAGACATGCGGGCGCTCCGCCGGCAGGCCGAAAATGTTCGCCGTCAGTTGCATCGCCGCATCACTTTGCGAGCCACCGCCCGCGACCCGCAGACGGGTGACGGAGATCTTCGAGCGCTTCTCGATTTTCTCCATGCCTTGGCGCAAGGCATAGGCCAGGCCTTCAAGAATCGCCCGGTAAATGTGCGCACGGGTGTGCACATCGCCGAAGCCGATCATCGCGCCTTTGGCCTCCACGCCCGGTTCGCGAATGCCCGGTGACCAGTAAGGTTGCAGCATCAAGCCCATCGAGCCCGGTGGCACCGCATTGACCAACGCATCGAACAACTGCTCGGGCTCGACGCCCTGCTCCCTGGCCTGCTGCATTTCCCGCAGGCCGAACTCGTTCTTGAACCAGCTGACCATCCAGTAGCCGCGATAAATCATCACCTCACAGTTGTACTGATCCGGTACCGCCGACGGGTACGGCGGAATCAGCGGGACGATTTCCAGATAGCGCGAGCGGGTACTGGTGATCGTCGCCGTGGTGCCGTAGGACAGGCACACCGTGCCCGAGTCAACGACGCCGGAACCGAGCACTTCACAAGCCTTGTCCGCCCCCGCTGCGATCAGCGGAACCCCCTCGGGAATGCCGGTGTGGCGACTGGCTTCGGCGCTGATGTGGCCGAGGATTTCACCGGGCTTGTGCAAGGTCGGCAGTTGCTCGGGACGCACCGCCAGCGCCTGCCATTTCCAGTCACGGGTTGCGGCCCAGCGCAGGCGTTTGAAGTCGAACGGCAAGTAACCGACGCAACAACCTACCGAGTCGACGAAGCGCCCGCACAGCCGATGCGTGAGAAAGCCTGAGAGCAGCAAAAACTTGTCGGTCGCCGCCCACACTTCGGGTTGATGGCGGGCAATCCAGTTGGCCTCGGCCTGGGCGCGAAAGTAATCCACGGTGGCCTGCGCGCCGGCCAGTTTGAACAGCCAGCCCCACGGTCCCTTGATCCCGCCTTCGACTTCACTCTGGCGCTGGTCGAGCCAGAGAATTGCCGGGCGCAATGGCTTGCCCTGGGCATCGACGTTGATCACCGTGCCACGCTGGGTCGTGAGGGAAACCCCGGCAATCTGCGAACGATCGATGCCGGTTTGCGCCCATACCTGCTGACAGGCCTCGCCCAGTTTCGCCCAGTAATATTCCGGATCCTGTTCGGCCCAGCCCGGCTGCGTCGAGTAATAGACCTGCAATTCAACTTTGCCCTTGCCGAGCAGATTGCCCTGCAAATCGAAGAGCAGCGCGCGCACGCTCTGGGTGCCATTGTCGATGGCCAGCAGGTAACGCTTGTTCGGGTGGTTGTCCATGGAGCTCTCTTCGAGGGGCATCACTGCGCGATTTCCGGCAGACCGTGATGGCGTTGCCATAACGCCTGGTAACGTTGCTGTTCCTGTTGCCAGCGTTCGTCGTCCCAGCCCAGTCGTGGTTGGCAGAGTCGGCGAATGGCCGGGAAACAATCGGCGCCGCCATGGGGCAGCAACAAGCCGAGACGGGTTCGGCGCAGCAGCAGGTCATCCAGATGCAGGACCATTTCTGCTTCGCAGGCGAAGGCCAGTTCCGCCCACAAGGTGTCGGTGGGGCCGACCGCTTCATGGCCCAGTTCGGCGAGCAGTTGCGCCAGCCTCGGCAAATCACGGCCATGTCGCCCGGCCAGACGTCGCCACTGACCGGGGCTGAGGCCGGGGATCGCCATTGGCGGCACGGCGGCAAATACCGGCGCGGCGTCGTCATCAAAAGAACGGCCGAGCATGTCGGCGCACGCCTTGAGCACTTCGATGGCCTGCGGTCGGAACGTCGTGAGTTTGCCGCCGGCCAACGTTACGCAACCCGGCTCCTGCCACAGCACATGTTCACGGGTTTCGTTCGACGGTTTGTCCTGATGCTCACCCGCCGCACTGCCCACCACCGGGCGCACGCCGGACCAGGTTGAAAGCACGTCGGCCGCTGTCACTTCAGCGCCGGGAAACTGCTGTCGGCAGGCGGCCAGCAAATAGTCGAGTTCTTCACCGCTGATGCTCGCGCTCTGGTCCAGATTCTCGCGGTGATCGAGGTCGGTGGTGCCGACCACCGTGGCGTCTTCCCACGGGAAAACAAACACCGGTCGCCGATCCTGCTCGTGCATAAACGTAAAGGCCTGCGCCACCGGCAAGCGCCAGCCCGGCAGCAGCAAATGACTGCCGCGCAACGGGCGCAACTGACGCGGTGCCTCGGGCGGACGCAAGCGTTCGGCCCAGGCCCCGGTGGCCACCGCCAGCACACCACATCGCAATTGCATTGATGCGCCGGCCTCGCAATCCTCGACCTGAACCCCACACACCCGCCCGTTTTCCCGCAACACATGTTCGACGCGCATACCGTTGAGCACTACTGCGCCATCGGCCCGCGCTTCGCTCAACACGCGCATCACCAGCCGTGCGTCATCGGTCAGCGCATCGACAAAACAGGTGCCGCCCAGCAGACCATTTTCTTTCACGCCCGGCGCCAGAAAACGCAGTTGCTGCGCATCATGAAAACGATGATCCCGGCGCCCGGCCAATGCGTCATAGACCGACAACAAACCACCCAACACACGCGGCCCGGGAAAGCCGCCGCGATAGTGCGGCATCATGAAACTCATCGGCTCCACCAGCCCCGGCGCTTCGTCGAGCAGACGCTGGCGTTCGCGCACCGAATCCCGGGTCAGGCGCCACTGGCCCTTGGCGATGTAGCGCAAACCGCCATGGACCATTTTCGAAGATCGGCTGGAGGTGCCCCAGGCGAAATCACGCTGTTCCAGCAACAGGCAACGCCAGCCACGGCGCGCGGCTTCACGCAGGATGCCGGCGCCGCTGATGCCGCCGCCAATAACGATCAAATCCCAGTGCTCACCCGCCAGCGTCGGCAGGATTTGCTGGCGCCATTCGGCGTTCCAGTCCGCGCTCATGGCGGTCACTCCTGCAACAGGGTGCCGGGGTTCAGGCGCCCGGCCGGGTCAAAGTGCCGGCTCAACGCCTGCAAGGTGTCCATCGCCAGCGCGCCCTTTTCGCGCGGCAGGTACGGCGCGTGATCCTTGCCCACGCCGTGCTGGTGGCTGATGGTGCCGTGGTTGTCGACGATGGTCTGGCTGGCCGCGTGCTTGAGTGATTTCCAACGGGCCAGTGTCGCGGGATAGTCCGCCGCCGGGCGAAACACGTAGGTGGTGTAGATGCTCGAGCCTTCGCCGTAGACGTGGGACAGATGGGTGAACACGTGCACTCGCTCACCTTCGGCCGCCAATGCATCCCGCAGGCTGTTTTCGATCAGGTTGAGCAGGTTGTCGACGTTGCTCCAGTCGGTAGCGGTTTCCAGGGTGTCGACCACATAACCGGCGTTCCACAGGTTCTCCCGCAGATACGGAAAACGAAAGCGGTTCTGCGCCCACTTCTTGCCGAGCAGCGTGCCGGTGAACACCCCGCCGAACGCCTTCAGATGCTGACGGGCCTGAGTCAGGGACAGCGCATTCTGCTTGCGATTGCCGGTCACGCCGAAGGTCAGCAGGCATTTGCCTTGCCCGGCCCCGCGCAGGCTCAGGTATTTTTCCAGCCAGGCGATCTGCTGCGGATGACCGGCCAGTGCCAATTGGGTTTCGGTCTCCACCGCATTGGACAGGCGCAGCATCGACAGCGGCACCCGCGCTTGCGCCAGTCGCCGAATGGCTTGCAGCGCCTTGCTCCAGCTGGGCAGAAACACGCCGTAGAAACGCTCATCGGCCGGCAGCGCACTGACCCGCACCTTGACCTCGGAAATGATCCCGAAACGCCCCTCGCAACCCAGCACCACTTCACGCAGATCCGGGCCGGCCGCCGAGGCCGGGAAGGTTGGAATTTGCAGCGGTCCGGCAAAGGTTTCCAGGGTTCCGCCGGCGAACAGTTGCTCGATCCTTCCGTAGCGCAGCGATTGCTGACCACTGGATCGACTGGCCACCCAACCGCCCAGCGTCGACAGCTCCCACGACTGCGGGAAATGCCCAAGCGTGTAGCCACGGGCGCGCAATTGACTTTCCACCTGCGGACCACTGGCGCCGGGGCCGAAAGTCGCCAGCAGACTTTGTTCGTCGAGGTCGATCAGACGATTCATCCGCGCCAGCGACACCGTCACCACGGGCCGCGCAGAGTCCGGCGGGTTGATATGCCCGGCCACCGACGTGCCGCCGCCATAGGGAATCAGGCACAGGTCCTGCGCCTGGGCGAGCGCCAGCAACTGGCGAATGTGTTCGGCGGTTTCCGGGAACGCCACGGCATCGGGATAGTTGCCCAGCGCGCCTTCACGCAACGCCAGCCAGTCCGGCAGGCTCTGACCCCGGGCATGCAGCAAACGATCATGGGCGTCGATGCTGTACAAGGCGTGTTCCGCCAGCCGCGAGACCGGCACGCGGGCCAATGCTGCTTCAAGCGTGGCGTCGGGCAGCGCTCTACCTTCCCCTAGCCGCTCATGGAGAAAACTTGCGCCCTGGGCCGGCAGTTCGACCACCGTGGTTGCATCTCCCCAGCCGTTCCAGCGTCGCATGCGTGTGTCCTTCTGTGCAGTCTGATCAGTGAGATTTCAGGCCCTCATACTAGTCAGCCGGCGGAAAGTGTCACGGTCGCATCCGGCCAGTTCGAGTAGCCAATTGAGTCAAACGTCGCGCAAGCGTCAGCCATTTACTTTAGTCGTGGATTCAAATTACCTTTCAGGGCGCTCATCCGCCCGTGGCGGCCTCGATCAAGGGAATTAGGTCATGCAATCGCTCGGCTTCACCTCCGTTCCGCCACTGCTCAAATACCTGCGCCACGCCGAGCATCTGGGCTTGGCCATCGAGCCTGCGTTGGCGGCGGCCGGGTTGCAGGCGCAGCAGTTGAGCGACAACAGCCTGCGCCTGCCGGGTGAAACCCATGAACGGTTGCTCGACTACTTTTGCGAACACTCGGGCGATCCGTTGTTCGGCCTCAACGCGGCGAATTTCGTGCTGCCCAATTCCTGGAGCGTGCTGGGTTACATCACCATGAACTGCGCGACACTGGGCGACGCCATGAGCCGCATCATGCCGTTCGAAAAACTGGTGGGCGACATGGGCGTCAGCCGTGCCGAGGTGCAGGACAGCCACGTGCACCTGATCTGGAGCTGTCGTTTTGAGCGCCCGCGGATTCGCCGGCATCTGGTGGAGAACGTGCTCGGCTCCTGGCTGCAATATGCACGCTGGATCGCCGACACCCAGTTGTCGCCGGCCGCTGTGTGGCTGGAGCACTCACGTCCGGCGGACACGACCCTGGAACAGTACGAACAGTTTTTCGAATGCCCGGTGCTGTTCGATCAGCCCTATTCCGCGCTGATCGTGCCGTTGCCGTATTTGCAGTTGCCGCTGCGCCAGGCCGATGCGCATTTGCTGCGCACCCTGGAAGAACACGCGCAGAGTTTGATGGCGACGCTGGAGGATGCATCGCTGGAACAACGGGTCAAAAGCATCCTGCGCCAGTTGCTCAAGGAAGGTCTGCCGCGCAAGGAACAGGTGGCCGAACATCTCGCCGTCTCCGTGCGCACGCTGCAACGCCAGTTGCATCAGGCCGGCACGTCGTATCAGCAGATCCTCGATGAACTGCGCCAGGAACTGGCCGAGCACTACCTGCTCAACAGCACCTTGCCGATTCAGGACATTGCGCAGTATCTGGGTTTCACCGAACCGCGCTCGTTTCACCGCACCTTCAAGAGCCGGCGCGGGATGCCGCCCGGTGAGTTTCGGCAGACTCACCGGGTAGCGAACGACAGCTAGAGGCTGATCGCGTTGGTGAACACCAGACGATTGCCGAACGGATCGGCGATGGTCATGTCCTGGCTGCCCCACGGCATGGCCTGAATCCCCGGGTGGGAGAACTTGTAGTTCTTCGCCAGCAGTTGCTGCTGGAATGCCTCAAGTTCATCGGTCTCGATCCGCAGGGCCGAACCCGGTGTCGCATCGCCATGATGCTCAGACAGGTGCAGCACGCATTCGCCCCGGGAGACTTGCAGATACAACGGAAAACCGGGTTCGAAACGATGCTGCCAATCGATCTTGAAGCCGAGGAAGTCGACATAGAACTCCAAGGCCTTGGCTTCATCGAAAATCCGCAGGATCGGGGTGGTTTTGCCGAAGCTCATGGGGTGCTCCCTGACTGATTGGCCCCGCAGTGTAGCCGGGGTAGATGTCAGCAATTCGGCTTGGTGATGGCTTTCTTTAATCGCAATGTGCCATCACTGTGACGCAATCCGCGAAACTCAGTGAAAGTTGTCACGCAGATCACCTTCACGCGCCAGAAACCGCCCTGCCCTTTGCCCGTTGGCCTGCCCCTCGCGATAACTCAGCACGCCGTTGATCCACACGCCGTCGATGCCTTGCGCGGCACGTTGCGGGTCGCTGAAGTCTGCCACGTCATGCACGGTTGCCGGGTCGAACAACACCAGATCCGCCCAGTGTCCTTCGCGAATCTCGCCCCGCTCTTTCAAGCCGAAACGCGCTGCCGACAGACCGGTCATCTTGTGCACGGCGGTGTGCAGCGGAAACAGGCCGACGTCGCGACTGAAATGGCCGAGCACCCGTGGGAAAGCGCCCCACAGGCGCGGATGGGGGAACGGATCTTCCGGCAAGCCGTCGGAACCGACCATCGTCAGCGGATGGGCGAGGATCCGGCGCACGTCGTTCTCGTCCATGCCGTAATACACCGCGCCCGCCGGCTGCAGGCGTCTGGCGGCATCGAGCAGTGGCATCGTCCATTCGGCCGCGATGGCGGCCAGGTCGCGGCCGCTGACTTCCGGGTGAGGCGTCGACCAGGTGATGGTGATGCGGTGGGCGTCGGTGACCTGCTTCAAATCCAGCGTCGAAGAACTCGCCGCGTAGGGGTAGCAATCACAGCCGACCGGGTGGGTTTTCGCCGCTTCTTCCAGCGACGCGAGCAACTGCGGGCTGCGCCCCCAGTTACCCACACCGGCACATTTGAGGTGGGAAACGATCACCGGCGAACGGGCGTGGCGGCCAATGCGAAAGGCTTCGTCCATGGCCTCCAGCACCGGCTCGAATTCACTGCGCAGATGGGTGGTGTACACGGCGCCGAACGCGTTCAATTCTTCAGTCAGTTGCATGACTTCATCGGTGGACGCCGAAAACGCACTGGCGTAGGCCAGACCTGTGGATAAACCAAGGGCGCCCGCCTCCAGGCTTTCACGCAACTGCTCGCGCATCGCGGCGATTTCATCGTCGGTCGCCGTGCGAAACAGATCATCGAGGTGATTGCTGCGCAGCGCCGTGTGCCCCACCAATGCCGCGACATTCAACGTGGTGCTGGCCGCTTCGACCGCCGCGCGGTAATCGCTGAAACGCGGATAGACGAATGCGGCGGCCGTGCCGAGCAGGTTCATCGGATCCGGTGGATCGCCCTTGAGACTGACCGGGGCGGCGCTGATGCCGCAGTTGCCGACAATCACCGTGGTCACGCCCTGGCTGAGCTTGGGCAGCATCTGCGGCTGGCGGATCACCACGGTGTCGTCATGGGTGTGCACGTCGATGAAACCCGGCGCCAGCACACGACCGGCGGCGGCGATCTCTTCGGTGGCGCGGGCATCGCCCAGATCGCCGATGCGCGCGATGCGGCCGTCGAGGATTGCCACATCGGCGGTGTAGCCCGGGGTGTTGCTGCCGTCGATGACCAGGGCGTTGCGAATCAGTGTGTCGTACAGCATGTCAGTCTCCGGCGGCAGCGCGGCGTCAGTGTCTGCCTTTGATCAAATGGTGATCGAATCCTTGTTCGATCAGGTAGCGCCAGGCTACCTCGACTTCCTCGGGAATCACTTGCTCGGTTTGAAAGCCCATCGAAGGGTAAACCATGATCCGGTGGATATCCCCGACCATTTCGTCGATCAGCCCCAGGACCCCGATCAGGTTGCTGACCTCCCCCGGAAAACTGAACGACGGCGCATCCACCCACGCCTCAAGCTCTGGCCATTGAACGGGCAAGGTCAGCGCCACGCGCCGGATCGAATTCGGCTTGGTCAGGAAGGTCGCCCGGCGCACGTCCGGGAACAACGCCCTGGCAAACGCGATGTTCTCGGCGAAGTTGGTGGCGCGGGATTCGAGGGTGAACTGATCCGGCGAAACACCTTGAATCATGGCCCGTTGCGCAAAAATATCGGCTTCGGTGCGTGCCCACAAATGCTTCGTCCAGTTGCCGGTGTTGCCGGTGAACAACAGATGCGGGGCGACGCCTTTTTTCAGCAACTGACAGGCGTAATCGCAGACCCGCAAGTCGTAGGAACCGCACACCACGATCAGCTCACACTCACGGTGCTGGCGCCCTGCTCCCAGGAAATTCCACAGGACGGTCGCGTGTCGCAAGGTCGGTGTCATGAGTGTGCGAACCTCTTGGTAACGTTCCCACTGATAAACAGCCCGCCGTCGACATAAAGGTGTGTATCCACACCGCCCTGCGAGACCGGGAGCGCCGTGAAATCCGCGTACGTCCGCAGTGCCCCGTGGGCCGTCAGCGTAGGATCGTCGCCGATACCGATGCACAGCGCGCCGCTGCTGACCGCCGACTGCACACCGCTGACCGAGTCTTCGAAGACCAGGCATTCATCGCTCTGACGCTCCAGGTGGGCGGCGGCCAGACGATAAGGATCGGGAGCCGGTTTGCCACTGCGCACATCGTCGCGGCAGATGATGCAGTCGAAAACCGACGTCAGGTCGTGTTGTTGCAGGACGTGGTCGACTCGCGCTCGCCAGCTGCTGGTCACCAGCGCCAGCGGCACGCGTCCATTCAATTCGGCGATGAACGCAGCGACCCCCGGCACCAGCGCGCAGATCGAAACCTCTTCGATGGCATCGACTTCCTGCTTGATCACCACACGCTGCTCTTCGTCGAACTGACCAAACAGGGCCCGCAGGGTGTAACCGCCCGGGCGGCCGTGAATGTGATCGTCGATGAAGGCCTGATCGACCGTCACACCGTACTTGCGCGCTACCGTGGTCCAGGCCAGTTCGATGACCTGGCGCGACTGGATCAGCACGCCATCCATATCAAAGCAGACGGCTGTAAACGTTCGTTGTGTCATCGGTTGCACTTCGCATTTTCTGGTGAGCAATGAATGCCAGCACGGTCCCCATCAGGGCAAACAGCGCCATGACATACCAGGACCATTGTGGCTGCGTCTCGTACAGATACCCGGCAAAGGGTGTGGCCAACCCCATGGGCAAGGCAACTGCCAGCGAGTAATAGACCCCCTGGGTAAAGACCTGGATATCCGGTGGTGCATGGTCGCGAATACAGCGCATGATCGCCGAGTGATACGCCGCGAAACTCAAGGCGTGCAGGCATTGCCCCAACAGGATCACCGGCACCGCATCGCTGTCGGAAAACAGCGCCCAGCGCGCCGCCGCACAGACGCTGGAAAACATCACGATAGACAACGGCGAACAGCACGACAGGACTTTGTTGGAGAACGCGAAATAGGTGATTTCCGCGATCACCGCCACTGACCAGAACACCCCGATGGCGGTTGAAGAATAGCCCTTCACGCCCCAGCCGATCGACGCCGTGGAAAAGTACAGGGTGTGACTCAGTTGAATGAAACTGGCGGCGGCAATCGCGATCAGCAGGCCCTTTTGGGCGAACAGCGCCTTCCAGTCGGGCCGCTTCGTCGCACGCTCGGGGGGTTGCAGATGCGCCAGCGTGACCTGACGCTTCAGCCACAGGCACGCCAGCGCGGTGAGCAACATGCACGCGGCAATCACCACCGGCACCCACGACTGGTTGTACTGCGCAAACAACAGGCCGCCGAGGGTCGATGTCAGGATAAAGGCCGAGGAGCCCACCGCGCGGACCCAGCCATAGTTCTGCAGGGCTTGCTTGTCACGCTTGAGCAGATAGGACTCGGACAGCGGCAACACCACCATCCACAGCCCGCCGAACAGAATGCTCAGGCACACGAATCCCCACAGGTGCACCGGCATGAAATAGAACAGCAACGTACACAACGCTGCCGAGAAACCGAGAAAAGCCGCGAGCCGCAGTTGGTCCACGCGCCAGTCGGCCACGTAGGTGATCAACACTCCGGTCACCACCTGGGGCCAATAGACCGCCGCGATCAGCAGGCCAATCTGGCTGGCGCTGAAACCCAGCGAATTCAGCCAGGTCGGCCAGAACGGATAGATGATCCCTTCCGCGGCAAAGAACCCGAAAAAGATCAGATACATGAATCAACCATACGCTCGATACTCCTGAGCAGGGCTCCAGCGGAGCCCTGTAACCATCCTTGCGTTATTCGAAGCGTTGCTGGGTGAAGCTGTTTTTGCCTTTGCGCCAGACAATCAGCGACTCACTCATCACCACCAGATCGACCATCCCTTCTTTCAGCGCATCCAGTGCATCCTGAGACGAACACACGATCGGCTCTTCATGGCGATTGAACGAGGTGTTGATCAACGCCGCCTGACCCGTCCGCTCATGCCAGGCATTCAACAGGCGATGCATGAACGCATCGCGCTCCGGGCGAATGATCTGCGGCCGCGCGGTGCCGTCGATGTGCACGACTGCCGGACTGGCTTCGCTGAACTGCGGATGACAATCGTAGGTCATGGTCATGGTGTCTGCCGCGACTTGATCCTCATCCCAGCCAACGTAGCAGGCCGCTGCCTGTTCAATGGCGGTGACCGGGCCGAACGGCATGAACTCCGTGCGGTGCATGCGCTTGTTCAGCCAGTCGTTCACTTCGCCATCCTGCGCGTGATAGACGATGCTGCGGTTGCACAGTGAGCGCGGGCCGAACTCCATCTTGCCCTTGAACATGCCCAGCACCTGGTTTTCCATCAGTGCGTCGGTCAGCACATCGATGATGTTCGACGGGGTGTGGTAACCGAGCTCGGGATAGTCGCGATGGATCAGGTTGATGTTCTGCGAAACGCTGCGCGAATCCGGGCCGAGGGTCATTACCGGGTTCTTGAAGCGGGTGCCGTTCTCCAGGTACGCCGCCCCGACGGCCGCCGCCAGTGCCAGGCCACCATCGCCCATGCACGGCAGCACATAGACGTTTTTAACGCCGGGAATCTCGCGCAGGCGCTGGTTGAGTTTGACGTTGCCAAACACGCCGCCGGCCAGGCACAGATTGGTGCTGCCGCGTTGTTCCAGATGATGTTTGACGACCGCCACCAGCAAGTCTTCGGAGTGGCGCTGCACGGCGGCGGCGATGTCCTCGGGGGTTTCCCGGGAGAAAAGGGTTTCCAGTGATTCGCTGTAGTTGTTGTAGGACGGCACGAACAGGTCGCCGCAACTTGCCTTGATGCGCCCGTCTTCGAAACGGATCATCTGCTGCATCACCCCCAGCAGCTTCTGCGGATCGCCGAACGCGGCCAGGCCCGTGACCTTGCCTTCATGACGGTTCGGTTTGTAGCCCAGCAAGTGAGTGATCCGGCCGTAGAAGTAACCCAGGCTGTCGATGCTGGTTTCTCGTTGCAGTACCGTGGTTTCGGTCGGGCTGTACCAGGTCACGGTCAGGGACTGGAAGTCGCCGCGCCCGTCACAAGTCAGGGTCAAGGCCTCATCGAACGGCGAGCAGACATAAGCACCGAGGGCATGGCACTCGTGGTGATCGATGTAATACGCCTTGCCGGTCAAGCCATTGGCAGCGATGTACCGGTCGAATTCGGCGCGCTTCTCTCTGTCGTTGCGGACTTCATCGGTGACACGCTGGCGGAACTGCGCCAGGCCCTCGGGGTTGTTCCGGACCTCCTCGACGATCCGGTCGAAATACAGCTCAAGGTGTTTATCGGCGTTGAAACCGGCATTCCATCCGTAAGCCACGTAGTCGAGATCTTCCAGCGACACGCCGGCCTGACTCAAGACAAACTCGATGGATTTGGCGGGCCAGATCTTGTGGTCCTTGATCCGGGTGAAACGCTCTTCGCTGACTGCCGAGAGAATCTGACCATCACGTACCAGGCAAGCGCCCGACAAATCGTTATTGGTAATGCCCAAAATGACCATAACTACTCCTTGTTCTTGCCAATTTCGCGGATGAGTTTGCCCACGACCGAAGAGCGCAATGCTCCAGCCAGGGCGCTTGGTGCCGTGTCATGAACCGTGAGGAGGCGAAATCGTCTGGTTCGCCCGGGATGTGCCTTTACAAGCAGGCAGCAGAGGTGCGTATTGCCATCGCAAATTCCTTTTGCAAAAAATTTCCACGGGCGTTACCCACCGACCTGGCCTCATGGCCAGACAACCAGTGGGTGCCCGCTATCCTACAAACCGGCCAGTTGCGTTGGCCATGCCTGTGCGGGGATCAGACTAGTAGGAAATGTCTGAACGTTTCGATGAGCCTCGGCATCCTGTCCTTCTTTTCCGGGGCATAAAAAAACCTGTGGGAGCCGGTTGGCTCCCACAGGTTCAAGTTTGGTGTGTGGACTCACACCATTTCGTTGCGAATCCAATCAACCACCGACGTACGCTTCGGCGCCCAGCCCAGCAGTTCGCGGGCGTGTTTGCCGCGTACCCGGCTGTTGGAGCCGAGGCCGTAGTTGGCCATTTCGTAGCCCCACTCCGCTTCGGCGTCTTTCAGCGGCCAGTCTTGTGGCTTGCCCAGATTCAGGGCCACGGCCATGGCGGTGGTCATGTCGATGAACGACGCTTCGCCGCTTTCGACGAAGTAGAAGGTGCCCGGGACGTTTTGGGTCAGGGCCAGCAAGTACAGCGCCACCACGTCTTCGATGTGCACGTTGGACCAGATGTTCTGACCGGTGCCGACGTGACGCACCACGCCGCTTTGGCGCGCCTGTTTCAGCAGGCGCGGCAGTTGCACGCTGTCGCGATTGACGCCCAGGCTGTGACCGTAGATCAAGGTGTTGCAGATGACGGCCGAGTTCACGCCGTCCTTCGCCGCGGCGAGGATCAGGTTGTCGATGGCCACGCGTGCGGCTTTGTCGATGGTGGGCTCCGGCAGGTTGTCTTCGAAGTAGATGACGTCGCTGGATTTACCACCCGAGGCATCGCCGACGATGCTCGAACCGCTGGTGTGCAGGAACACTTTGTTCGAGCCGCGCAGGGCATCGAGTAAGGCTTCGACGGCGCCGCGATGGTCGCTGCTGGCGGCGTTGATCACCGCGTCAGCGGCGCGAGCCTGTTCGGCCAGCAGTGCCCTGTCGTCGAGGGTGCCGATCACCGGGGTGATGCCCAGTGCTTTCAGCTCATTGGCCTGTTCCTCGCTGCGCACAAGACCGGTGACGGCGTGGCCCGCCTGGACCAGACCGGTGGCGATGGAGCCGCCGATAAAACCGGCGGCGCCGGTGACGAATACGTTCATGGAGAAACTCCCTGCGTGAATAAGTGATGCAACGAGTATCGACCGCAGAACCCGGTGGAAAAACCCGTCGACAACCAAATCACTGTTGCGCAGGGGTCACGAATCAGCCTTTGAAATCAGCGCTGGCGTAAGCCGCCAGTTTGCTCTGGATAAAATCCAGGAAGCACTGGATGCGCAGCGCCAGTTGTGAGTTGCGGTAGTACACCGCGTTGATCGGCTGGCGATAGCCGCTGTTGAATTCCGCCAGCAACACCTTGAGGCGCCCGGCGCGAATGTCGTCGATAGTCATGAAGTGCGAGAGGCAGGCAATGCCCTGGCCCTCCAGCGCCAGATGGCGAACCGTCTCGCCGCTGGAGGCGCTGATCGCCGGGGTGATCGGCCAGCGATCGCCGTGCACGTAACGCAACGGCCATTGGTTGAGGCCTTCGTTCTGGGTGAAGCCGAGCAAGGTGTGTTCACTCAGATCGGCGACCTGGAGCGGCGCACCGTGCTTTTCCAGATACGCGGGACTGGCGACGATCAACAGCGGACTGCAGCCGAGCGACCGGGCATGCAACGTCGAATCGGCAAGGGTGCCGATGCGGATGGCGACGTCGGTGCTTTGTTCCAGCAGGTCAATGATCAGGTCATTGCTGTTGAGTTCGAGCTGGATGTCCGGGTACAGCCGCCGGAATTCGTCGATGTACGGCACGATGGCGTGGAGCATGAACGGCGACGCGGCGTTGATTCGCAGTCGCCCCGATGGCGTCTGTTGACGTGAAGACAGGCGCTCTTCGAGTTGATCCATCTGGTCGAGGATCAGCTTGGCCTGTTCGAAGAAATACTTGCCCTCCTCGGTCAGGTCCATGCGCCGCGTGGTGCGGTTGATCAGCGTGGTGTCGAGCTTGGCTTCCAGCCGCGACAGCGTGCGGCTGACCGCCGACGGCGTCTGTCCGACCTGCTCGGCGGCGGCGGAGATCGAACCGCATTCGATCACGCAGACGAAAATCTGCAACTCATCGGATCTGGCTTTCACGGGTGTCCTCGAATCGAAAGGCCTGCTGCACAGGCTCAGGCCTTCGATAGTAGCCGAGCGTCAGGCCTTGAGGCCAAACACCTCGGTCAGATGCTGCTCGTAACGCGCCACATCCGCTTCAATGTTCGGGCGTTTCATCACGTCCACGCAGAGGAAGGTCGGCAAGCCGGTCATGCCAAGAAACTCGTTGGCCTTGTGGAACGGGAAGTAAACGGCATCCACGCCTTTGGCTTCGAAGAAGTCGCTTGGGTCATCGAACGCCTGCTGCGGTGCGTTCCAGGTCAGCGACAGCATGTACTGCTTGCCCTGGATCAGACCGCCGCTGCCGTACTTCTGCGACGCGTCGGAACGGGTGCGACCATCGCTGGCGTAGAGGCTGCCGTGGCCTTCGGTGAACACTTCGTCGATGTACTTTTTCACCGTCCACGGCGCGCCCATCCACCAGCCGGGCATCTGATAAATGATCACGTCGGCCCAGAGGAATTTGGCGACTTCTTCAGCGATGTCGTAACCCTCGTCGATGAAGGTAGTCTTGACGTCGACACCGCCACGATCCAGCACGCTCAGCGCCGCTTCGTGCAGGGTGGTGTTGTAGCGACCGTCGGAGTGGGCAAATTTTTTACCGCCATTGAGCAACAGCACTTTTTTCATGGGACAGCCTCGATCGGATGCCGATGCGCAGCGCAGAGCGCTGGATGGACAAAGGGAGAAATTGGATGGCGGCAGATTAACGATGCGCCTCGCGCGGAATAAGCCGCGTTTGCGCAAAATTCATTTGAGTAAAACGCACGAATCGATTGCCGATTGTTGCCGTAGGATTGGCCGCCATCTGAATCTGAGGAGTTTTTTGCGATGAGCGAACGCCAGGGTTTCATCCTGCACGCCAAGACCCGCCCGGAAAAAGCCGAGGCCTTCGAAGCGTTTTTCCGCGCTTATGTCGAGCCGAGCCGCGCCGAACCTGGCTGCATCGAGTACCACATGCTGCGCGACAAGGAAGATCCGAGCCTGTTCATCTTCTACGAGATCTGGGAAAGCCAGGCACATCTGGACGTGCACTCGAACCTGCCCCACATGCAGCAGTTTCTCGCCAATCGCATGGAGTATCTGGAGCGGGATTTCGATATCCGCCCGATTGAAATGCTCAGCGCGTCGTCCGCTAGCCGCTGATCAGCAGATGGGCGCCGAGCGCGCCCAGACCGATGAAGAACACCCGCTTGAACAGCACGGCACTGATGCGCTGGCGCAGCCATTGGCCGAGCAGCATACCGAGCATGGCGGGGATCAGCGCCAGCAGCGAAGCGCTCAATTCCGCGCCGCCGAGCGACCCGCGCCAGAGCAATCCGCCGGCCAGTGCCAGGGTCGAAACCGTGAAGGACAGGCCCAGCGCCTGAACCAGTTCGTCGCGGCTCAAACCCAGTGCCTGTAGATACGGCACCGCCGGAATCACGAACAAGCCGGTGGCCGAAGTGATGACGCCGGTGATCACGCCACACAGCGGTTCCAGCCACGGTTCATGGCGGCGACTGACACTCAGCGTCGGCATAAACAATCCGCTCAGCGCATAGAGCAACAGCGCCGCGCCCAGCCCGCGCACCACCCAATGCCCACCCGCCATGCCGATCCACAACGTGCCGATGGCCGTACCGAAAAAGATCGCCAGCAGCATCGGCCACAGCCGGTTCACCAGCCCGCGCAGATGCCCGCCGAACGCCAGTTGCCAGACATTGGTGAGGGTTGCCGGAATAATCAGCAACGCCGCAGCCTGCGACGGCACCATAGCCAGACCAAGCAAGCCCATGGCGACGGTGGGCAGGCCGAGGCCGATCACGCCTTTCACCAGACCGGCGAGGACGAAGGTCGCAATCACCAGCAAAGACAGGGCCAGACCGAGGTTTTGATAGAAATCTGCGAGTGCGTTCATGGCGATACTGTGCGCCTGCGCGGATGAACTGAAAATCTGTCATACACTGAGGCAGCCTCTCCCTCAGCAAGAGCCACACGTCATGCACTTCGACCTCACCGACCTGCGCCTGTACCTGCACATCCTCGACAGCGGCAACATCACCGCCGGCGCCGCCCGCAGTCATCTGTCGCTGGCGGCGGCCAGTGCGCGGATCCGGACGATGGAAGCTTCGTTGGGCACCGAGTTCTTGGAGCGCGGGCGCCGTGGCGTCACACCGACGCCGGCCGGCAAAGCCCTGGCGCAACATGCGCGAGTGTTGCTGCAACAGGCCGACCGCTTGCAACAGGATCTGGCGGAATACGCGCGCGGCGTCAAAGGCCAGGTGCGTCTGTTGTGCAACACCACGGCCCTCAGCGAATACCTGCCGGAGGTGCTCGCGGATTTCCTGCGTGAGCATCCCAACCTCGACATCGATTTGCAGGAGTTGCCCAGCGCCCGCATCACCCATGCCTTGCGCCAGGGCTCGGCGGATCTGGGCATTGTGTCCGATGCGATCGACACCACCGACTTGCAGACCCGAGCCTTTCGCGATGATCCGCTGGTGCTGATTCTGCCGCTGGAACATCCGCTGTCTGACGCGACCGAAATCAGTTTCAGCGACGCCCTGCGCCACGACTTCATCGGTCTGCATGCCGACAGCGCGCTGGCGATTTACCTGGAAGAACAGGCCCTGCACAACGGCTCGCGGATGCAGATCCGCATCCGCGCCGACGGTTTCGACGGCGTGATGCGCATGGTCGCTCGGGGTGCCGGTCTGGGCATCGTACCGCTGGCGGCGGTCCAGCGTGCCGCGCCGCAAGCCTTCAAGACCGTGCCGATGAATGAGGGCTGGGCCATGCGTAAACTGTTGCTGTGCGCGCGGGATTTCGCCGCCCTCCCCGCCTATGCCCGCGCGTTGCTCGACGCCTTGACTCTGCCCTGAGGGGCAGACTTTACCCTTGGGGTTTCTTCCTCAGGGGCAGTCATGATGGGCAAGCGGATTTTGTTGATTCTCGGCCATCCATCCAGCGAAAGTTTTTGTGCGGCACTGGCCGGACGTTACTTGGAATCAGCCCGCGAGGCCGGGCACGAGGTGCGGCAACTGTCCCTCGGCCAGATCGATTTCGACCCGATCCTGCGCGAAGGCTACCGCCAGGTTCAGGTCCTTGAACCGGATCTGCTCCAGGCTCAGGCAGACCTGCTGTGGGCCGAACACCTGACGCTGGTGTACCCGATCTGGTGGGGCGGGATTCCGGCGCTGCTCAAAGGTTTTTTCGATCGGGTCCTGCTCCCCGGCTTCGCTTTCAAATACCGCGAGGGCAAAGCATTTCCCGACAAACTCCTGCACGGTCGCAGCGCCCATTTGCTGGTCACCATGGACACGCCGCCCTGGTATTACCGCTGGATCTATCGCATGCCCGGCCTTCACGAGGTGCGCAAGAACACACTGGCGTTCTGCGGTATCGAACCCCGCCGGACGCTGACCTTCGGACCAGTGCTCGGCGCCAGCGACCATCAGCGTGAAACCTGGCTGAAGCAGGCCGGATCGATTGCCCGGCATTGAGTTTTCCGCTATTGGTGCTCTGGCCCGCTGACGGAGAAAAGGGATTTGCACATGTACATCGGCCAGGCCGCACAGCGTTCGGGAACCACGATCAAGACCATCCGCCACTACGAGTCGATCGGCCTGCTGCCCGAGGCCCCGCGCCAGGGCAAATACCGGGTTTAAGACCCGCAGACGGTCGAACTGCTGAGTTTTATCAAATGCGCACAGGCACTGGGTTTTCGCCTCAGGGAATTGCAGGCGATCTTTGCCGGCCAGCCTGAACTGACGCCCTATGAAAAGGCCCGCCGCGCGATTGCCGGCAAACAACAGGAAATCGCGGCGCAGCTCTCGAAACTCACCCGCCAGCAAGAGGAACTGAGCGCGCTGGAGGCCAGTCTTGAACACGCGCAACAGCAATGCCTGTCGAGCGTATCGACTGCAAAATAAGCACAAGGAATAGCTTGCAAGGTACGTATACATACGTACTATATCGCCAGAGCGAACGTGTTGCCCGATACCCGTTTTCGCACAACGACAACGGACAAGGAAGAACGGATCGGCTCCATTAAACCTACATGGAATGAGGTGACGCGATGGTTGATTCAACGGAGTTTCGTAATGCAATGGCGATGTTGGGGAGTGCCGTCACCATCGTCACGACCGATGGCCCTGCGGGGCGTTTCGGCTTTACCGCGTCGGCGGTGTGCAGCGTGACGGATTCACCGCCCACGCTGCTGGTGTGCGTCAATCGCTCGTCGTCCAATCACGAGCATTTCAAGACCAATGGCGTGTTGTGCGTGAACGTCCTGACCGGCGATCACCAGTCGACCTCCGGGGCGTTCGCCAATCGGCAGTTGAGCATGCAGGAGCGTTTTTCCAGCGTGAACTGCCAAACCCTCAAGACCGGTTCGCCGGTGATCGAAGAGGCGCTGGTGAGCCTCGATTGCCGGGTCAGCAAGGTCGATGAAGTGGGCACTCACAGCATCTTCTACTGTGAAATTCTCGAGCTGCAGCAACACAGCGAGGCCACGGAAGGCCTGGTCTACTTCAACCGCAGTTACTACCGTCTGAACGACGAACTGCGCCTGGCACCCGAGCAGTGATCCAGACACCCGCCGGCCTCGGCTGACGCCGGCCGGCGGGTCATGACAGGGATGTACCCATGCTATTCAATGAAGACAACTTCGCGGATATCGACCTGAACCTGATCATCATTTTCCTGGTGCTGTTCCGCGAACGCAGCGTGTCACGCACGGCCGAACGCCTGCACGTCAAACAACCCGCCATCAGCGGATCGCTGGCCCGGCTGCGCAAGCGGTTCGATGATCCTCTGTTTCTGCGCTCATCCAGAACCATGCGCCCGACCTCGAAAGCCGAGGAGCTGGCGCAGGCCCTGACGCCGGCCATCAAGCAGATCGAAGCGGTGATCCGGCTCTGAAAAACCGGCGAAAAAAAACCTGCGGGCGTTCGCTCCCGCAGGTTTCATTTTGTCAGGCCGACTTGAGCGCCTGAGCGTACTCGACCCGAGCCCAGAACGCCGGCAGGAAGCACTCGCTGACCAGCAGCGCCGAGCCATTGCGGGTGAAGCGCGAACGCCGGGCCAGCAGACGTTTGGCCTGCGGCGCGTAGCGCTGGGACAGCGCCGCCAACGGTGCGCCAGGGGGCAGCACGGCGCACTGGAAGGGCTCGCGCAGGGTCTGCTCCGAGGTGTAGAGAATCTCGGCCAGCGGTCGACGACCATAGCCGTTCAGATCCGCCCAGTCGCCCTTCAGCGCCGGCATGCTGGTCAGGCTGCGCGCGGTGACACAGGCCTCGCCATCGAGCTTCATCACCACTTCACGCACCCAGCCGATGGTCATCGGCGGCACGTTCAGTGCGTGCGCTTCTTCTGGATTGAGCGGGCCATGGGACTGCTCGACCACTTCGATTGAATAGTCGCCCATGGCTTTCAGGCGCGGGGTCAAGGCCCCGGGCAAAAACAGCCAGTGATGCTCGGAGCCGGTCAAATCCGACAGGGGTCGCGACGACCAGTAATGACTTGTATCCATACCCGCACACACCTTCCTGGTGATGGTGAATTGTTTGGTTGCCGTGGAAGGCCAACCCTTCACCGGCGGTGTCTGTCACTCGGTTCCGTTTTCTTCGGTCACTTCGTGTTTGCTGATCACGCTGATGGTCTGTTCATCGGTCTTGACCGCCGACAGCAGCGAGTCAAGAAGCCCCGGGAAACGCATGTCCATGTCTTCACGACGCAAGGACAGCAGGTTTTCCCGACCGTAGGGGCGTTGCCAAATCAGACCGCTGTCGCGCAGTACCCGCCAGTGGTGGGTCATGGTCGACTTCGATGCGCCCTTGAGGATCCGGCCGCATGGATGTTCCTGGCCATCGGACAACACTTTCAACACGGTCAGGCGAAGCGGGCTTCCCAATGCGTTCAGCACATTTTCCAGAAGGATCTGATCCTGATTGGGATGATTCGGGACGTTCATAGGTAGGTACCCTTGATGATATAGGCGGGAAAAATCCGTCTTGTATTCGTCTATACGAGAACAGTAAGACTATACACAAGATGCTTTTTTCCCGCGACAGCCACCCCGAAGGCGGCGTCCCGGAAAACACTACAGAGCACTGCTCTGTGCCGTCTCCAGCGCAGGCGCCTGGAACCCGCCGCCCAGCGCTGCCATCAACGAAACCGAGCTGTCGATGTGCTTGCTGTTGAGGAAGGCCAGGCGCATTTCGTCCTGAATCAATTGTTGCTCGATGTTCAGCGCATCGAGGAACGTGTCCTCCCCTGCCTTGTAACGCGACTGCGACAGATCGTAAGACGACTGGGCAATCGAACAGGCATCGCGCTGCACGACGATTTGCTGCTCGAACGAACGCAACTGTGTCACCGAAATTGCCACTTCGTGCAGGGCCGAATTCAACACCCGGTTGTACTGGGCGATAGAGCTGTCCAGTTCAGCATTGCCGGCTTTCAGATCGGAGCGCAGACGACCCGCATCGAAGATCGGCAGCGACACCGTCGGCGCCACATTCCAGAACTTGCTGACCCCGGCGAACATCGCATCACCGATCAAGGCATGCGAGCCTGCCGCCGCCACCAGGTTGATGTTCGGGTAGAACGTGGTCTTCACCGCTTCAACGTTCTTGGTCTCGGCCTCTACCCGCCAGCGCGCAGCGACGATATCCGGACGACGACCGAGCAACTGCGCCGGCAACTGCGCCGGCAATGCCACGACGCTGGCTTGCAGATTCGATGGCCGCTCGAGTGTGCGCGCACGATCGACACCCTTGCCGATCAGCGCCGACAATTGCAGCCGGGCGATTTCGATGTCTTCGTTGGCGCCGATCAGGGTCGACTCCGAACGCGCCTTGAGGCTCTGCACCTGTTTGAGTTGCGAGAGGTTGTCGAGCCCCGAGCCGTAGCGCGAATCCGTCAGCTCCACAAGTTTGCTCAAGCGTTCGAGGTCGCGCTGGTTGAGCTCCGACACCTGCCAGGCGTACGCCAGCTGGTTGTAGGCCTTGGCCACGTTGACCGCCAGAATCAGCCGCGACGATTGCAGATCGACTTCCGCCGCTTTCGCGCTGTTGAGCGCCGATTCCCAGGCAGCACGCTGGCCGCCCCAGAGGTCGAAGGTGTAGCTGAAGTTCACCGCCAGATTGCGTGCGGTGAAGTATTTCTCACCCTCGCCGCTGTAATCCTCGAAGCGCGACAGCCGACCGCGAGTGACACCCGCCGACGCATCCATTTCCGGGTAACGCTCAGCATCGCGCAGGTCGAGGAACGCGTTGGCCTTGGCGACCCGGGCAGCGACTTCCTGCAAGTCCGGGTTGCTGGCATACGCCTCTTCGATCAACGCGCCCAAGCGTGGATCGCCCAGCGATGTCCACCAGTCCGCACGCGGCCACTGGGCCGCTGGCAACTTGTCTTTCAGGCTGTCGGACGGCGCATCGCCGACCGCCAGCAATTTGCCCTGATGATCGATCCCGGCGTAGTTCACACAACCCGCCGCCAACAGGATGGACGCCGCCAGGGGCGCCAGCATCAAGCGTGTAATTGAATACATGTCACGTCCTCACAGGATGGGTTGCGGCACACCGGCCGGTTCGGCTTCGGGTGCGTGGCTCGGTTGCTTGATCGAACTGAGCAGCGTGTACACCGACGGCAGAATGAACAGGGTGAACAAGGTACCGATCAGCATCCCCACCACAATTACCAGGCCCAGGCCGAAGCGGCTGTTGGCGCCGGCACCGCTGGCGAACAACAGCGGCGCGAGACCGACCACCATGGCTGCGGTGGTCATCAGGATCGGCCGCAGACGCACCTGCGCGGCGTGCTGGATCGCTTGCACGCAGTCCATGCCTTGCTGGCGCTGCAACTCGTTGGCGAACGCGACCATCAGGATCCCGTGTTTACTGATCAGACCGATCAGCGTGATCAGGCCGATCTGGGTGTAGATGTTCATCGAAGTCATGCCCAGCGCCAGCGGCACCAGGGCCCCGCAGATCGACAGCGGCACGCTGATCAGAATGATGAACGGGTCGCGGAAGCTCTCGTACTGCACGCTCAGCACCAGATAGATGATCACCAGGGCCAGGCCGAAGGTGAACGCCAGGCTGTTGCCTTCCTGCACGTATTGGCGGGCGTCGGACTGCCAGTCGAAACTGAAGCCGGCCGGGAAGTTTTCCGATTGTTTCTGCAGGAAGCCCACCGCATCGCCCAACGTCACGCCCGGTGCCGGAATGGCCTGGAACGTGGCGGAGTTCTGCTGGTTGAACTGGGTCAGGCGATTCGGCTCAACCTTGACGCTGAGGGTGGCCAGTGTCGACAACGGCACCGGGTTGCCCTTCTGATCCTTCACGTAATACAGCTTCAGGGTTTCCGGGGTCAGGCGATCCGCCGACACCGACTGCGGGATCACGTCATAGGAACGACCGTGGAACGAGAACCGGTTGACGTACTTCTCGCCGATCAGGCTGTTGAGCGTCTCGCCGATGTCCTGCATGCGGATGCCCAGGGCGTTGGCCTTGGCGCGGTCAACCTGGATTTCCACCACCGGGTTGTTGAAGTCCAGATCGCTGTCGACCACCGCGAACAGACCACTGGCTTGCGCCGCCTGCTTGAGCTGATCCATCACGTTGTACAGCGCCAGATAATCCTGATCGCTGCGGATCACCATCTGCACTGGCAGACCACCGGTAGAGCCCGGCAACGGCGGCATCTGGAACACGAAAATGCTCGTGCCTTCAATCTGGTTCACCCGTGCCTGCAAGTCAGGCTGGATGGTGTTGGCATCCCGGCCGCGCTTTTCCCAGTCCACCAGGTTGATCCCGCCGACGCTGTTGGACAGACCATCGGAACCGTTCGCCACCCAGTTGCTGTAGCCCTCGGGGATTTCGTTGAAGGTCTTGTACAGCTCGTGGGCATAGGCCTCGAGGTAATTCAGGTTGGCGTGCTGCGGTGCCTTGATTGCGGTCAGCAGGATGTTCTGGTCTTCCAGCGGCGCCAGTTCGGTCTGCGCCGAACGATAGAGGAACGGCAGGCTGAAGAAGATCACCAGCGCCACGCTGAGGCTGATCCAGCGACGCGATAGCGAACCGCCGAGCAGCGCGCCATAACGACGGGACAGGTACTGGAAGAAACGATCCGCCTTGACCGCCATGAAACCTTCGCTGGTTTTCGCGTCCAGCAGACGGGTACTCATGATCGGCGAAAGGGTCAGGGCGACGATGCCGGAAATCACCACGGCGCCCGCCAGGGTCAGTGCGAACTCCTTGAACAGCGTGCCGGTGAGGCCGCCCATCAAACCGATCGGCGCATACACCGCCGCCAGGGTGAAGGTCATCGCCACTACCGGACCGGCCACTTCACGGGCGCCGATCAGCGCCGCTTCGAACGGCGTCTTGCCCTCTTCGATGTGACGGTGGACGTTTTCCACCACGACGATGGCGTCGTCCACCACCAGCCCGATGGCCAGCACCATGGCGAGCAGGGTCAGCAAGTTGAGGCTGAAGCCGAACATCTGCATCAGCATCGCCGCGCCGAGCATCGACAGCGGAATGGTCACCAGCGGAATCAGCACGGTGCGGAACGTGCCCAGACACAGGTAAATCACCAGCACCACGATCACCAGCGCTTCGAGCAGGGTGTAGCTCACCTCGTCGATCGACGACTGAATGAAGTGCGCCACTTCGAACGGGATCTGTACGGTCACGCCCGGTGGCAGGGTTTCCTGGATCTGCGGTAGCAATTCACGCACGCGTTTGACGATGACCAGCGGGTTGCCGGTCGGTGCGGCGTCCAGACCGAGGAACAACGCCGGAACGTCGCTCATCGCGCCGCTGGTGTCGGTGGAGGCTGCGTTCAGTTCTACAGTGCCGACGTCACGCACACGGATGATGTGACCGTTGTCGTTGCGCAGCACCATGTCGCGGAAGTCTTCGACGCTGTTCAGGTCAGTGTTGACCCGCAGGTTGCTGACCACGTACAGGCCTTTGACCTGACCCGGCGCTGCCTGGAAGTTGTTGCCTTCGATGGCAGCCGAAACGTCCTGCCCGGTCATGCCGTAACCGGCCAGACGCTGCGGATCGAGCCAAAGGCGCATGGACAGTTTCTGCTCGCCCATGATGTTGATCTTGGCCACGCCTTCGATGCCGGCGAACATCGGTTCGACGACGCGGGAGATGTAATCCGACATCTCCGGAATGGTCAGGTTGGAGCTGGCAAACGCGACGTAAGCCACGCTGGTGAAACCGCCGGAAGTACGCTCAACCACCGGGTCATAAGCATCCTTGGGCAAGCGGTATTTGATCTGGTTGACCTTGGCCATGACCTCGGTCAGCGCCGCGATGGAATCACTGTTCAGTGCCATGCGGATCGTCACCTGGCTGCGGCCCTGGGTCGAGGCCGACGACAGATAGTCGATGCCCTCGACCGAGGCAACGGCCTGGCTGATCGGTTGGGTGACGAAGCCCTGCATCAGCTCCGAAGAGGCGCCGGGATACTGGGTGGTGACCGTGATGGTCGACGTTTCCAGCATCGGGTACTGGCGGATCGGCAGGTTCATCAGCGCGCGCACCCCGAACAGCAGGATCAGCGTGCTGACCACCACGGCCAGCACCGGGCGGCGAAGAAAGAGGTCGGTGAATTTCATTTTTCCAGCCCACTGAGTTTAAGAGCAATCGTGTCCGGCACGCCTTCCACCGCCACACCGTCGTGGAGTTTCAACTGACCGGAAGTCACCACCTGCACACCTTCGATCAAGCCCTTGTCGACCACCGCCCAGCCGTTGCGACGCTCGCCGACCTTGATCGACTCACGCTTGACCTTCTGCACGCCGGTCTCGTCGGTGTAGACCGAGAACACGCTCTCGCCGTAGGCGTTGTAGGTGATCGCGGTTTCAGGAATCAGCAGTTCGGCGGTCTGTGGCAGGGTCACCGAGACCCGTGCATACATGCCGGGACGCAGGCGTTTTTGCGTGTCGGTGATGACCGCTTGAACGTTGATGGTGTGCGACTGGTTGATCTGCGGATCGACCGCGACGATCTTGCCGGCAAAGGTCGCGTCCCCCCAGGCATCGACCTTGGCCTGCACGGTCTGGCCCAGTTGCACTTGCGAGCCATCGCGCTCGGCGAGGGTGAAGTTGACGCGCAGCAGGCCCGGATCCGTCAGGGTCGCCACCGCGCTGCCGGCTTGCAGGTACTGGCCAAGGTGCGCCTGGCGAATGCCGAGGGTGCCGGCGAACGGCGCACGAATGTGCCGCTGGGCGATCTGCGCCTGCATACGTTCCATGTCGCCCTTGGCCGCGTCGTATTGAGCGCGGGCACTGTCGAAGGCGCGACGGCTTTCGGCGCCGGTCTTGGCCAGTTCCTGGACCCGGGCAAACTGCGCCTTGGCCGATTCGTACTCGCCTTTCAGGCGCACCAGTTCACCTTGCTCGGGTGCGTCGTTGAGCTTGAGCAGCACCTGCCCCGCCTTCACTTCATCACCGGACTCGAAATCGATGTCCACCACTTTGCCGCTGACTTCGGCCGAGACCAGCACCTGACGCTGCGCCTCGAGTTTGCCGATGGCTTCGAGGTAGTAGGTGTACGGTTGTTTCTTGACCACGGCCAGGCCGACGCGGGTGCTGGGAATTCGTTGTTCGGCAGCGGCCGGTGGCGGCGACCAGAAACGCCAGCCCAGCGCGGCAGAAAGAACCACCACCAGAACAATAAAGATCAGCGACTTGATAATATTTCGAGCAAGCATGTGGCACTCCCTTGACTCTTTACTGCGAGCACAAAAGTTTGAGATTTAAGAAAATAAAGGTGCAACTTGAAACGGGCGCGTTATTGATCCCTGTGAATATTCACTGATAACGCACCCGTTTTTTTATTTATCGGCTATTACGCCGCCGCCAGTACGTTGGTTTTATCCAGGTAATACTTGCCGATACCGTGCAAGTTCAAAGGCGACAGGGTGAAGTGCTTCGAACCGGTATGAATATCGCGGAAGCAACGTTCCAGGAAGTGCGACTTGTAGACCGCTTTGGAGCCGGCCATCGAGTAGAGCTGGTTGACCGCATTGACCGAGTTTTCAGTCAGTACCGAGGCTGCCAGACCGACACGGGCGCTGACCGGTTCGCCGATGGTTTCACCACGGCTGATTACCTGGTGAATCGCATCTTCCAGCAGCAGTTGCGCGGTGTGGACCGAAGAAATGGCGCGACCGGTCTTCTCGAAGATCACCCCTTCCAGGCCCGGGTCGGTGTTGACCGCGCGGTCGTTGCGGAAGTGATCCACCGCAGCCCGGGCCACACCCAGCACGGTGGACATCGCCGCCAGGGTGCCGAACTCGTAGTAACCGGTGGCGTAGGCACGGGAGCTGCGCGCTTCGGGGGACTTTTTCAGGGTTTCGACGTCCAGCGAATACGACTTGTGGACGATGACGTTGGAGCACTGGAAGTGATGGCTGCCGGTGCCGCGCATGCCCAGGGTGTCCCAGGTCGGCAGGATGGTGCACTGGCTGGCGGGGACGAAGAACATCCGCACTTCAGGGGTGGTGTTGTTTTCGGTGCCTTTGACGGTGGCGGTGCAGACCAGCCAGTCGGCGTGGGCCGAGCCGCTGGCGAACGCCCATTTGCCGCTCAGCAGGTAGTTGTCGCCCATTGGCAGCGCTTCGCCGCCGGAGTGGATGGCGCCGATCACGAAACCGTCGCAGTGGTTATAGATCGCTTCGGAAGTGGCTTCCGGCAGGTAGTCCGACAGGCGCCCCATCGCCACCTGAACCGCCAGTTGCCAAGACAGCGAAGCGTCGTACCGGGCAAATTCCAGCACCAGCGCGGAAGTGGTCTGGATATCGACCTGGGAGCCGCCGAATGCCCGGGACACCGACGTACGGCCAAAACCGTCCTTGAAGAACTTGGACATCACATCCTTGTGCGTCGCATTGGTCTGCTCGCTGTAATCGCGGTGCTGAACAATCAGCGGGTTCAGTGCACGCACCTTCTCGAGCCATTCATTGGATTCGGAGGGAAGGCTGTTCCATTGCATTAGATTTTTCATAACGGCTCCTAGCTATTATTTATTTACGATCAGCAGACGAAAAAACAGACGAACTTTTATTGTTGTTAAACCCCGATAAAAATGTACGTCTACAGTCGTACATTTGACAAGCACTATTATCAGACTTCTTTCAATTTCCTATGAAAGTGCAATCGCTGTCCGACAATAACGCAAGGCGCAAGAGACCAACGTAACTTGCAAACAAGTTACGTTGTTCGAATCTTTTAATTACTTCACACCGGCACGCCGGTCACTGACCCGCGACAGCGATGCCCAATCCTGATCCGCCTGACCATGGGCCATGCCGTCCAGCAAGTTGTCCTTCAACACACTGGCAAACGGCAGCGGTACCTGGGCAGCCTCCCCGGCCTCCAGCACCAGACGGACGTCCTTCAATCCCAACGATAATTTGAAGCCGGCCGGCTCGAATGTGTCATCGGCCATCTGCTTGCCGTACCCCTGATAGACCGGAACGGGAAACAGCGTCGAGGTGATCATGTCGATGAATGCCGCACGGCTGATGCCGTAGCCACCGGCCAGAGTCGAGGCTTCGGCCAGCGACTCGATCGCCGAAGCGACCATCAGGTTGGCCGACAGTTTGGCGGCGCACGCCACGTCTGCGGCCTCACCGAAGTGCCAGGTCTTGCGTCCCAGTACATCGAACAGCGGCTGCACCCTGGCCAATGCTTCGGCAGGCCCGGAGGTGAGGATATTCAGATTGCCGGCGGCCGCCACATCGACTCGCCCCAGCACCGGAGCCGAGACGTAACCGACCCCACGGGACTCATGCAGTGCCGACAGCTCCCGGGCCAGTGCCACGGAAACAGTGGACATGTTGACGTGAACGCTACCGGCCTGAAGTCCTTCCAGCACCCCGGAATCGAAGAACACCGAGCGGATCGCCGAGTCATCGCCGAGCATCGAAATCAGCACGTCGGCCTGCGCTGCCAGCGCGGGTGTATCGACAGGTTCGGCGCCGGCCCTGGCCAGTGCTTCCAGCGGTACCGACGAGCGATTCCACACGCGGACCCGATGCCCGGCCTTCAGCAGGTTCAGCACCATCGGCGCACCCATCGTGCCCAGACCGATAAATCCCAGTTCCATGTCGCGCTCCTCTCTCGATGAGGTCTTCAAATCCGTTTGTAAAATGACCCACGATTGCGATTGTACGTGTACAGGCGTACATTTCAAGTGCCGCGTTGATTCATTCTTCGTGGCAAGGGTTTCAAACGTACCTTTACCCAAGGCAAGGAGGCTTTATGCAATTCGGGATCTACACCGTTGGCGACGTCACACAAGACCCTACCAACGCCCGTACCCCCAGCGAATCCGAGCGCATCCAGGCCACCCTGCAAATTGCGCAGAAGGCCGAAGACATCGGACTGGATGTGTTCGCGACCGGCGAGCACCACAATCCTCCGTTCATCACCTCCTCTCCCACCACGCTGCTGGCGTACATCGCAGCGAAGACCCAACGCATCATTCTCTCGACGTCCACCACCCTGATCAGCACCAACGATCCGGTGCGTCTGGCGGAAGAATATTCGCTGCTGCAAAACCTCTGCGGCGGACGCATGGACCTGATGCTCGGCCGTGGCAACACCGCGCCGGTCTATCCCTGGTTCGGCAAGAGCATCGCCGACGCCCTGCCATTGGCGATGGAAAATTATCGCCTGCTGCACCGGCTCTGGCGCGAGGAAGACATCAACTGGAGCGGACGCTTTCGTACGCCGCTGAACCACTTCACGTCGATCCCGCGACCACTGGACGACCTGCCGCCCTTCGTCTGGCACGGCTCGATCCGCACCCCGGAAATCGCCGAACAGGCGGCGTATTACGGCGACGGTTTTTTCGCCAGCCACATCCTCTGGCCCCGGGAACATTTCATGGCGCTGGTGGAGTTCTACCGCACGCGCTTTGCCCATTACGGCCATGGCACACCGGAGCAGGCGATCGTCGGCCTCGGCGGGCACATCTTCATGCGTCGCAACTCCCAGGATGCACGTCGGGAATTCCGTCCTTACTTCGATAACGCGCCGGTGTATGGCCACGGTCCATCCCTGGAAGAGTTCATGGAGATGACTCCGCTGGCCGTTGGCAGCCCTCAGGAAATCATCGACAAGACCCTGACCTTCCGCGAGCACTTCGGCGACTATCAGCGCCAGTTGTTCCTGTTCGACCACGGCGGTATTCCACTGAAGACCGTGCTGGAACAACTCGACATGTTCGGCAAGGAAGTCTTGCCGGTGCTGCGTGAAGAAACCCGTAAACGCCGCTCGCCACTGGCAGCCGAAGCGCCGACTCACGCCAATCGCCTGGCTAGTTTGCAATCCCTGCAACCCTTGCCAGCCGAACCACGCCCGGGCGTCAAAAACCCGCAACATGACAGTGTGACCGGCCACTGAAACCGTGGGAGCATCCGTGCTCCCACATTGATCTCGCAACGGTCAGGCAGCGCCTTTCAGCGGGCGCTGCGCGTCCATCGAAACCACCACATCATCGTTGATCAGCCGCGCCAGATACTGACCGTAACCGGTCTTGCTCATGCTGCCCGCGTGGACCAGCAACTGCGCATCGTCGATCCAGCCCTTGTTGTAGGCGATCTCTTCGAGGCAGGCGATTTTCAGGCCCTGACGCTTCTCGATGGCCTGCACGAAATTACCGGCTTCCATCAACGCATCGTGGGTGCCGGTGTCGAGCCAGGCCATGCCACGGCCCATCACCGAAACGTTCAACTTGCCGCGTTGCAGGTAGACATTGTTGACGTCGGTAATCTCCAGTTCACCGCGCGGCGACGGCTTGATGTCGGCGGCAATCTGCAACACTTCGTTGTCGTAGAAATACAGGCCGGTGACGGCGTAGTTGGATTTCGGATCGCTCGGTTTTTCGCAGATGCTCAGGGCCTTGCCGGCGGCATCGAATTCCACCACGCCAAAGCGCTCGGGATCGGCCACGTAGTAGCCGAACACCGTGGCGCCCTCGTCGCGAGAAGCGGCTTGCAGCAGGGTTTCACCGAAACCGGCGCCGTAGAAAATGTTGTCGCCGAGCACCAGGCAGACGTTGTCTTCACCGACAAATTCACGACCGATGATGAACGCCTGGGCGAGGCCGTCCGGGCTCGGCTGCACCGCATAACTCAGGCTCAGGCCCAACTGGCTGCCGTCACCGAGCATGCGCTGGAAGCCCGGCAGATCTTCCGGGGTGGAGATGATCAGGATCTCGCGGATTTCCGCCAGCATCAGCACCGACAGCGGGTAATAGATCATCGGTTTGTCATACACCGGCAGCGACTGTTTCGAGACGCCCAGGGTGATCGGGTGCAGACGCGAACCGGCGCCGCCTGCCAGCAGAATTCCTTTGTACTTGGCCATGCTTTTTTCCTTTCAAGCAGTGAGATTTGAATGACTGAGTGTTCAGGCCACGAGGGCTACGTTACGTTGCTCGCCGAGACGCTCCAGCGCGTAGGCACCGGACATCACCCGCACCCACCAGGCGCGGTTGTCGAGGTACCAGTCGACGGTTTTCTTCATGCCGCTTTCGAAGGTTTCCTGCGGCGTCCAGCCCAGCGTCGCGTGGATTTTCCCGGCATCGACGGCATAGCGTTTGTCGTGCCCTGGACGATCCTTGACGAAGGTGATCAGGTCGCGGAAGTGCGCAATGCCTGCCGGCTTTTCCGCACCGCGCGCTTCCAGCAAATCGCACAGGGTTTGCACGACTTCCAGATTGGTCTTCTCGTTGTGGCCGCCGATGTTGTAGGTCTGCCCGACTTCACCGCGCGTGACCACCGCATGCAGGGCGCGGGCGTGATCCTCGACGAACAGCCAGTCGCGGATCTGCGCGCCATCGCCGTACACCGGCAACGGTTTGCCTTGCAGCGCGTTGAGGATGACGTGAGGAATCAGCTTTTCCGGGAAGTGATACGGCCCGTAATTGTTCGAGCAGTTGCTCATCACCACCGGCAAACCATAGGTGCGATGCCAGGCGCGGACCAGATGGTCGGAACCGGCCTTGGTCGCCGAATACGGCGAGCTTGGCGCATACGGCGTGCGTTCGGTGAACGCCGGATCTTCGGGTTCCAGGTCGCCATACACTTCGTCGGTGGAAATGTGATGGAAACGAAACGCCGACTGACGCGCCGCATCCAGTCGGTTCCAGTAACCGCGCGCGGCTTCGAGCATCGTGTAAGTGCCGACGATGTTGGTTTCGATGAAAGCTTGCGGGCCATCGATCGAACGGTCCACGTGGGACTCGGCAGCCAGGTGCATCACCGCATCCGGTTGCAGGCGCGCGAACAGTTCGTCCAGCGCCGGCTTGTCGCAGATGTCCACCTGACAGAACCGATAACGCGGCGAGTCGGACACATCGGCCAGCGACTCGAGATTGCCGGCGTAGGTCAGTTTGTCGACGTTGATCACTTCACATTCGGTCTCTTCAATCAGAAACCGCACCACGGCCGAGCCAATGAAGCCCGCGCCCCCTGTCACTAAAATTTTCATCAGCGCCTCCCCTGGCAAAATGATGATTTAACGTCCTTCGATGCTGCCCGCCGTCATGTGCGGTTCAGTTCAACAGTGCCACCCAATATTGCGACAGCCCTTGTTCGAGAATCAGCAGCGTCTGGATGCAGACGAAGCTTTCGTCGGTGGTTGCCGAGGTCGCGTTGAGCGGGCCGAAACCACCGTCCTGCTTCTGATGGGAAGCGATCCAGTCTTTCGATTCCTGCAAATACGTCGGCTGCGCGTCGAGCAGAAACATCGCCGCGATGGCCATGTAAGTGCCCACCAGACTGACCGCTTTGCCCGGCCGGTAATGGAACGAGCCGTTGGCCAGTTGCAGCTTTTGCAGCCAGGCAACGGTCTGTTCGGCATCGACGATGCGTCGGTTGAGAATGAACAGCGTCGACACCACGCGGTACACCGAAAACGCGTCCGGCGGATATCCGGGCTTGTTGGCGAAACCGCCGTCGGCCGAGCGACAGCGCAGGGCAAACGCCATCACGCCCTGTTCGTCCGGCGCCTTGGCCTCAAGCGCGTGCAACGACAGCACTGCCAGGTTGGTGTGCCAGATGTCCGAGCCGAAACCCGGCACATCGCCGAACCCGCCATCGGGGTTCTGACACGCTTGCAGGTAACGCACGCAACCGCCGATATCGTTCGGCAGCGCGCCCAGCACTCGCAGCGACAACACCGCACAGTAGGTCGCGAACACATCGCTCAGATGCCCCGGCTGCTCGGCAAATCCACCGTCGGTGTTCTGCGAAGCCCTGATGCAGTCGATCAGGCTGGCCTTGTTTTCGATTTGCAGGCCCAACGCGTGCAAGTCCGAGATCACATGCAGCCCGGAAAACACCTGCCAGGTTTTGTCGGCACGAAAGCCCAGCGGCGCGGTTTCGGCGGTCAGCCCGTAAGGCGTTTCGTTCGACGCCCGGGCTTTGGCCAGCCACGCCAGATAACGTTGCAGATCGACATTGATGGTCGGCACGCCATTCGGGTGAATGCGTTGCACGTCGCCACCGCCATCGATCACTTGCAGCTCACGATTTACCAACGCCGCATCGTCATGATGAGCAACGGCAACGGCCGGCTCGATGGCCTGCAAGGCGTGGGCGGCGGCGAGCTGGGTTTTCAGGCTCTTCAGGTGCAGCGGCAGGTACGTCAGGTTGCCGATGCTGAAGATCCCCGGCTGACGCGGCGGCGCCCAGAACTGCCGGATGAACGGCACGGTCGGGTCGTCGGGCGTCGACCAGAAGTAGCCCTTGCCCATGAACAGTCCGCCATTGCGGGTGTCATGAAACTCCAGCAAAGCAGCCGTCAGCGAAGCCCGGTCAGCGTCGCTCGAGCCGGACGGCAAGGCCTGAATGGCCTGCAACAGCAACGCCACGTCGTAGGCGGTCTTGATCGGGAACGGCGACTCGTGGTTCTTGTACGTGGTGTGCCAGTCGCAACGCACTTTGCCGTTGATCCCGACCCGGTCCCAATACCCGCCGTAGGCCGGATCGCGGAACAACGCCAGGGTTTGCAGCAGGAACGAACGGGCCAGATTCGACAACGCATTGTCGTCCCGCACATCGGCCAGTTGCGCCAGCACCAGGCTGACCTGAGCACGCACGGCGCAACGGGTCAGCGCCACATCGACACAGGATTGGCTGTCGCTGCCGGCCACCCGGCCGATCAGGTTTTCTGCATGAATCTGCAGGTGCCCGACCAGTCCCAGGCCCAACGGCTCGTTGCCGATGCGCGCCAGCAAAGCCGTGGCGCTGATGTCGAGATCGATCGAGCTCGCCAGCTCCAGCGGAGTCGACCAATCACTGCTGTACAGCCCGGCAACCGTGGAACGGGCGTAAAGCGCTTCGACCTTTTCCAGCATACCGTGGATCACGGCATCGTTAGCCGCGTCCTGCGGCACTCGACGCTGATAGGCAATCAGCGCAGCCAATGCGTCCAGTTGCAGCGCCAGCGTCCGGCAACGCCCCGAACCGTGGGGCGTCCAGTAGCGGTCAGCGAGCTCGTGAAAACCGGCGTTCGGCGCATCGTACAAATGCATCAGCCCGTCGTGGGCAAAACGCAGTTGAACATCGTCACCGTGGTCGGCCTGGTAGAGCGTGGCTGCGACCTGGTCCTGCAACTGCTTGTCAGTGGAAATCGCGACCTCGCCACTGGCATCGGTGACAGCAAAAAAACCGCCGTACTCAATGTCCTTGAGGCCTTGATCAAATACAAACTGCGGATGCAGTGGCATGGTAAATCCCTCTTCCTTGAGGTTAAGCGGCTTTGCTTTCGGTCAGAGACACAACGCTGCCCTGGCACAACTCGATGATGCGCGTCGCGGCGCGGGCGGCACCTTCGCCGTCCGGTGCGGCCACCTGACGATGAGGCGCGTAGTAGGCCGAAGCGCGAGTGTCTTTCTCCAGTTCGCCCTGAATCAGTTCGACGATTGCATCGCGATCGTGACCCAGATGCGTCGGGAAACCGAGCAGCTCCAGGCGGCGTAGCGCTTCGAGTTCGTGGTACTCGGATTTGGACGGCAGCACGAACAGGGTCGGAATCTGCAGCGCGGCGATTTCCGTCACGGTGATCCAGCCCGGCGCCGAAATCAGCAGACTGGCTTCGCGCAGCAGGCCCATCCAGTCCGGGTAGTACGGCACGCAAACCACGCCGTCCTGAGTCTGGATATCCTGACGGCCGAGCAACACCAGTTTCAGTTCCGGATTGCGTTCGCGCAGGACCTTGAAGCTGTCGAGGTAGGCGGCGAGCAGCGCATCCTTGTTCTGCGCAAACATGGTGGTGCCGCTGATCGAGGCAACCACGAACGGCGCATCGCCGAGGTTCAATTGCTCGCGCACGTTCAAGCCGCTCTGCACATTGATGTCGCGGATCATCGGCCCGACAAAATGCGCCTTACCACTGTTCAGTGCTTCAGCCACCGGCGTGCCCTGATCGAGGGAAGCCACATAAGGTTTGTCAGTCAGCACCAACTGGCTCTGATTGATCATCCAGTTGAACTGGCTGTGCAGCGCGGTGCGGGCCCGGGCCATTTCCAGCGAGTTGACCTCGAAACCGCCGTCGGCCAGGTCGTGATCCTGGAGCTGGCAGAGCGTGAAGTCATAACGCTCGGTCACGAACACCAGCGGCGTACCGCTGAAAATCGCGGCCAGGCAGGCGGCCATGTTGTAGTCCGACACCAGGGCGGTCGGTTTGTACTCGTCGATCAGGGCCAGGTAAGACAGAATCCGCTCGCCAGACAGAAAGGTATTGGCGATATAACCGCCGATGTAATTATTCCAGTCGAGTTCTTTCGACAAGTTGCTCTTTTTAGAGTAGTCGACCAGACGTCCGGCGATATCCACTACTTCAACGCCGGACTTTTCGAACATCGGTGTGAAGGTCGGCTGCAAAGAGGCCAGTGCCACGATCAACGGCATGTCCGGACGTTGCTTTTTAATCGCTTGAGCGATCGAAAGCGCGCGCATGTTGTGGCCAGAACCGGTCGGATTGGGGGCAAATAAAATCATTCTTGAATCTCCATTAGTTGAACAACGCCATGAACCACAGTGTTTTCCAATACATCCCTTATCACCACCGAATACGGTTTTATAACTGCACCGTCACCGATATTCAGTGGACCTACCAAGATGGCGCCCTCGCCAATTACACAACGACTACCAATGCGCACCGGAGCCTCCTCCCAAGGCAGTGAGCGGAACGAATGATCATGAGTAGACGCAACAATCGTGACGCCTTCGGCCAGCTCGCTGAAGGCGCCGATGGTCACTCCGCCGGCTGCTTCGATGACCACGCCCGACGCCAGTCGAGCGCCAGTGCCCAGTTCGATGCCGCCCAGTTGCGACATGCCGCCCTGGCGGCTGCTGCGCCCGATCAGAATGCAGTCCCGGGCGATCTCCACCGAAGCCCCGCCGCGCAATTCGGCATCGATCAAGGCATCGTCGCTGATGTCCCAGGTCGCGGTGTCGGGGTTCAACGCCTTGAGGCGTGGCACCGATTGCGTAGAACGATCAAGCATCGACGGCAAGCCTTGACGCGCCCGGTCCCGGACTTTGGCCAGCACGGGCGCAGGGCTTGGCAGGCCGTCTTCGACCACCGTGCGCTGGGCAATGACCCGCGCCGGGCGACCGACCACGATGGCATCGGCCGGTACATCCGACGTCACCAGCGCTCCGGCAGCAATGACCGCTCCCGCACCGATGGAAACGCCGGCGGTCACGGTGGCCTTGGCACCCAGCCAGACGTTTTCGGCAATCTGCACCGGTGCTTGCGCCGTTCCCAGGCAACGTGCGCCAGTGGCAAACATGCTGGACGCGCCAACTGAAGTGAACTGCAAATCACACTTGAATCCGATGAAACAATCATCGGCGACCTGAACGTTTTGCAGGCGGCTGCCAGCACGAATCCAGACATGCCGGCCCAACTCACTCGCGTCATTCACGGTCGTCGAAACTTCAATTACGTTTATGTCGTCCACAATAAAGCCTCATTCCATTGATGCCGGGCACATAAAAATCCGAAAGGCGTGCGTATCCCGCAGATATAATTCCGCCGATGCACAAATAATAATTAACTGTTTATTTAGGGCTTCCATTCAAAGCACGCACAACATTGCGTCTGCGCAACTTATTAACTGACCGGTTCATTCAATTGTCGTTATTCATTAACAACAGGTAGAAGTTCACGCTTGCGCCGATGGCCAAGTCAGTTTTATGTGAAGAAAAGCCGATTCAAGTCTGTCCGTGACTCTGGTGTAGCTCCATTAGGGTGGGATTGTCCTTTAGTACGAATGTTATAGTACAGACGATTTTGTTTTGCAATAGGTGTCAGGATGGTTATCTCGTTTTGGTCTAAAAATTTATTGAACTTTTATGGTGCGCTCTTGTATTAAAACCGTCATATATGCACAGCATTGGTGCAAATTGCGGCTTTATCGGGTTTCCCGATCAGCGCTAACAGGCATCTGTAGGTCGACCCCAGACATTCCGACGGTGCTCACCCACGTTACGGTGGCGACTCAAACTGCTTTGACCTGGAGCCGTCATGCCCGCACCTATCACCGTTCTGCGCGACACCCACCCGCTGCCCGTACTCGACGCCTGCAAATGGGAAAAGCTCGAGGGCGACCCGCACACCGTCAACCTCAACGCCTACACCAGCGAAGACGGCAGCAAGATCATGGGCACCTGGATCTGCACGCCGGGCAAGTGGCGGGTCGATTACGTGAAGTGGGAGTACTGCCATTTCCAGGAAGGCTACTGCGTGATTACCCCGGACGGCATGGAGCCGATCCACCTGCGTGCCGGCGACATCTTCGTCGTTGAGCCAGGCATGAAGGGCACCTGGGAAGTGGTCGAGACCGTGCGTAAATATTTCGTGTTCGCCTGATACAAAAAAGCCGGGAAACCACCCGACGTGATTTCCCGGCAATACAGACCTGTGCCGAGCACAGGCCTGACGACGATTACTGCGGTTTGCGATAGCTGTTGATGATCGCCGAGAAGTCCTTGCCACCCTCTCCGCGCTGACTCATCGCCTGATACAACTGCTGCGCCACCGCGCCCAACACCACCGGCTGATGGGCCTGACGCGCCGCTTCGGTGGCCAGCCCCAGATCCTTGAGCATCAGCTCGGCGCCGAAGCCACCGGTGTAACCGCGCGAGGCCGGCGCCGTTTCGACGATGCCCGGCCAAGGGTTGTACATTTCCGAACTCCAGCAACGACCGGTCGAGCTGTTGATGATCCCGGCAAGCACGCCGGTATCGATCCCCAATGCATCGCCCAGAGCCATCGCCTCGCTGACGCCGACCATCGAAATGGCGAGCAACAGGTTGTTGCAGATCTTGGCGATCTGTCCGGTGCCGACTTCACCGCAATGCACGATGTTGCGGCCCATCTGCGCCAGCACCGGTTGCAGGGTGGCGAACAGTTCGGGAGTGGCGCCGACCATGAAGGTCAACGTACCTGCGGTGGCGCCGCCGGTACCGCCGGAAACAGGTGCATCAGCCATGGCCACGCCTTGTTTGGCAGCAGCCGCTGCCACGTCGCGAGCAGTCTGCGGATCGATGGTGCTGCAATCCACTGCCGGCACACCTTTGCCGATCCCGGCCAGCACGCCGCCCTCACCGAGCCAGACACTGCGGACATGCACGGCGGCCGGCAGCATGGTGATCACCAGTTCTGCGTCTTCAGCGGCTTCACGAGCCGAGGCGCGGATGGTGCCGCCCAGTTGCTCCAGTTCCGCCAGCACGGTTTTGTTCAGGTCCACCAGATTCAGCGAATGCCCGGCCTTGATCAGGTTGCGCGCCATCGGCGCGCCCATGTTGCCCAGACCGATAAATGCGATTTTCATGGCCATTCCTCAGCGCAGGTTAATGGTGGTGTTCACGCCGTCGTTGACACTGTCGTCATCGAACCAGCGCGCCGTGACCGTTTTGGTCTGGGTGTAGAACTGCACCACTTGCTTGCCGTATGGGCCAAGGTCGCCGAGTTTCGAACCGCGCGAACCGGTGAAGCTGAAGAACGGCACCGGCACCGGAATCGGGATGTTGATGCCGACCTGACCGACGTCGATTTCAGTCTGGAATTTACGCGCCGCCGCGCCGCTCTGGGTGAACAGGCCGGTGCCGTTGCCGAACGGGTTGGCGTTGACCAGCGCGATGGCCTGATCCAGGGTGTCGACCTCCAGCACCACCAGTACCGGGCCGAAGATTTCCTGGGTGTAGATCTGCATGTCGGTGGTCACGCCCGAGAACAGGGTCGGGCCGACGAAGTTGCCTTTCTCGTAGCCCGGCACGCTGATATCGCGACCGTCCAGCTCTAGTTTCGCGCCTTCCTTGATGCCGCTTTCGATCAGATCGAGAATCCGCGCCTTGGCCTTTTTCGAAATGACCGGGCCGACATCTGTGCCCGGCTCATTGCCGGCGTTGACCTTGAGTTTCTGCGCCAGCGCTTTCAGATCCGGCAGCCACTGTCTGGCCGCACCCACCAGCACCACTACCGAGGTGGCCATGCAACGCTGACCGGCCGCACCGAAACCGGCACCGACCAGGGCATTGAGCGCTTGCTCGCGATTGGCGTCCGGCAGCACCACCGCGTGGTTCTTCGCGCCCATCATCGATTGCACGCGCTTGCCATGTTTACCAGCCAGGTCATAAACGTGGGTGCCGACGGCGGTCGAACCGACGAACGAAACGGCCTTGATGTCTTTGTGGGTGCACAGGCCATCGACCACGTCCTTGCCACCGTGCACGACGTTCAATACACCGGCCGGAATGCCGGCTTCGATCGCGAGTTCCACCAGCAGCATGGTCGACAGCGGATCCTGTTCGGATGGCTTGAGCACGAAGGTGTTGCCGCAGGCGATGGCCATCGGGAACATCCACAGCGGAATCATCGCCGGGAAGTTGAACGGCGTAATGCCGGCGCAGACGCCGATCGGCTGGCGCAGGGTGTAGGTGTCGACGCCGCCGGCAACGTTTTCGGCGAACTCGCCCATTTGCAGGCTGCCAATGGAACAGGCGTGCTCGACCACTTCCAGGCCACGGAAAATATCGCCTTCAGCGTCAGCGATGGTCTTGCCCTGCTCGGCGCTCAGCACCACGGCAATGCGTTTGGAGTGCTCGCGGATCAACGCTTGCAGCTTGAGCATGATGCGCATGCGCGCGCCGATCGGAGTCAGCTTCCAGGTCTGGAAGGCGCGCTGGGCGGCGCTGACGGCAGCGTCGACTTCAGCGGCGGTGGCAAACGGGACCTTGGCCAGCACCTGCTGGGTCGCCGGGTTGACGATGTCGTGCCACTCGGTGGTCTGCGACTCGACCCACTCGCCGTCGATCAGCAGCTTGACCTTCTGGATCGTGGTTTCGTTGGGCGTAAGCGATGCGTTCATGCTGGTCTCCAGAAATTGTTTTTATCTTGGGAGCCAAGGCGAAAAGTTCGCCTTGAGATGAGGCGTGTGTCGCGAATTGGTTGTCGGACTGTTTTTGGAGTATAGATGTGCAAACTTCTAATAAGAACGCACATATAAGCCCGTCCATCATGCAAAAAAACATCACGTCTTTAGGCTCGCTGAACTGGGACGACCTCAAGTTTTTCCTCGAAGTCGCCCGTACCCGCAAGGCCAGCACCGCGGCCAAACGCCTGGCGGTGGACTACACCACGGTGTCACGCAGAATCAGTTCGCTGGAAGGGGCATTGGGCACATTGCTGTTCGAGAAATCCCGCACCAGCGGTTTCGTGCTGACCGCCGAAGGCCAGCGTCTGCTGAGTTACGCCGAGTCGATCGAAAGCACGCTGCACATGGCCTGCGAACAGGTGTCCGGCTCCGGCGTCGCACTGTCCGGGCATGTGCGCATGGGCTGCACCGAAGGTTTCGGCAGCTTCTTCATCACCCCGCAACTGAGCCACTTCGTCGACGCCTACCCGGCGATTTCGGTGGACATCCTGCCGTTGCCGCACTTCATCAGCTTGTCCAAACGCGAGGCCGACATCGTCATCGCCCTCGAACGCCCGGAACACGGGCCGTACGTGTGCTGCAAACTCTGCGACTACCGCTTGCAGCTCTACGCGACCCAGGAATACCTCGACAAGCACCCACCAATTCGCCGCCCAGCCGACCTGGGCAGGCATCAGTTCATCAGTTATGTGGATGATCTGGCGTTCAGCTCGGAGCTGCTGTATCTGGCGAACGTGGTGCCCGGCGCCAGCGCCAATTTGCGCAGCACCAGCGTAATCGCACAATTCGTGGCGGCGCAGCAGGGGCGCTCGCTGGCGATTCTGCCGTGCTTCCTCGCGGCCCAGGATCCGCGTCTATTGCCAGTGTTGCCGGAAGAAATCGACATCACCCGGCAGTTCTGGATGTACTGCCGGGAGGATCTGCGCAAGTTGAAGCGGATCACCCTGTTGTGGGATTACATCCGCGAGGTGACCGAGCGCAATCAGGCCCTTTTGATGGGGCAGACGCGGGAAATGCAGTTTGCCGATTAATCGGCGCTGACCACGATCGACACCCGGCGGTTTTCGGTGCGGCCGGCTGCGGTGTCGTTGGAAGCGACCGGTTCGCGGCTGCCGAGGCCTTGCAGCTGGATATTCTCTTCCTTCATGCCGACCGTGGTCAGCACTTTACCCACACTCTTCGCTCGGCGCAGCGACAGTTGCTGGTTGTAACTTTCCTTGCCCGAGGCATCGGTGTGGCCATCCACGCGAACCCGCTCGATGCCTACACCCAACAAGGCCTTGCCGATACGCTCGACGATCTCGGTACTTTGCTTGTTCAGGCTTTCGATGTCGCTGCCAAACAGCACTTTGCCCGACAGGCCGAACTCCCAGCCGTCATCGGTCAGTTCAAAGCCTTGCTGCTTGAGCACGGCAATCTGCGCCGGCGTCAGGCCTTTTTGCGGAGCGGTCTGGCAACCGGTCAGGGCCAGCATGGCGGTCAGTAACAGGGTGGAAAACAGTCGAAAGGAAATTGAGAACACGGGTATCAGCTCCTGGTTTGAACGGGATCGACCGGGTGCTCCGACCCGGCGGTGAATTGGGCGCCGCGGGACAGGCGCTTTGCTTGATACATCGCGGCATCCGCCGCATCGAGCAAGGTGCCGGGCGTGGCGCCATGGTCGGGGTAAACCGCAATGCCGATACTGAGCGAGGTCACCACACTGGTGTCGCCCGGCAATGCAATCGGGGTGTCCATGCTGGCGAGTATCTTGTCGGCAATGCGCTCGGCGTCTTCGGTCTTGTGCAACGGCGTCAACAGCACGGCAAATTCATCGCCGCCCAGACGCGCCACCAGATCCTCTTCGCGCAACTGCGCCCGCACCCGGTTCGCTACCGCCACCAGCACCGCATCGCCAGCCGCATGGCCAAAGTTGTCATTGATCTCCTTGAAACGATCACTGTCGAGAAACAGCACCGCTGCACGCTCGTTGAGTTTGTTGGCGCTGCGCAATGCACGAATCAGACGCCCCTCGAAAAACGCCCGGTTGGGCAGTCCCGTGAGGCTGTCGTGAGTGGCCTGGTGGGCAAGGGTTTCGTTCTCGTTTTGCAGGTGGGTCTGCCACGATTCCAGCTCATCGAGCAGAGCGTTGAAGTCGTTGCCGAGGTTGTCGAGCTCGGCGATTTTCGCCGGTGGCACCCGCCGGTCCAGTGCCCGTTCACTGCGGGCGGCGTGGGCCACTCCCGCCAGGCTGTGCAGCGGACCGATGATCCCGCGCAACTGACGGCGCGCCAAAAAGAGCGCCACCCAGGCGCTGATCGCGGTGCAGAGAATGATGCCCGCCAGACCGCTCAACAGAAACTGCATCAGGCTGCCACCGTGACCGATCAACAGGATCCGGCCGATCTCGCGATCCTGGTGCAGGATCGGCAGGCTGATCGGTTTTTCCAGCACTATCCGTGTGATCTGCATTTCCAGCCCGGAAAAAAAACCGTTTTCCGGACGCTGCCATCGCGCCAGCAACTGACCCTGACTGTCCAGCACCTGCGCGTCCGCCACTTCTTCGGTCGAGGCGATCAATGCCAGCGCCTCCGTTGCGGCAGGCTTGTCGTTGAACACCACCGCCGCTTCCACGGTGTAACTGATCGAACGAGCGATCAGGTGAAGGTTGTGATCGGCATAGACCCGCAGCGCCAAAACGCCAAGCAGGGTCAGGGACACACTGGCCATCGCCACGGCAACCAGCGCCACGATCAAGTGCCCGCGACCTATGACCGAACCCAGGGTCGGACGCCCTGTGGATTTGTCGCGCCTCATGGGGCCGCCGGCTTGCGGCGTGACAACTGCAGCACGCTTGGATGAATGCGTACGCCGCTGCGGGCGACGGAGTCGAGATTGACCTCGAAAGATACCTGCTCATCACCGACTCGCAGACAGAACAGACTGCCGACCGTGCACTGATCACCGCCCTCGCTGATGCTCAATACCGGATGGCCGATCAGTGAAGCGAACAGTCGACTGCGTTCATCGGAAGTGAGTTTGCCGATGTATACCGCATCGCACTCGCTGACGATAGACGGGTTGTCGGCCAGCAGGCGACGCACAGTGACAGGTCGCCCCGTGGCCTGCGTCGTGCCTTTCACCAGATCATCGGTATATTCGGTTGGGCCGACGATGCACAGGCGCAATTGTGCAGGCTCAACCGGCCAGCGGGCATAGCTGAGAATACCGAGGACCACTTGAGTAACGGACTTGGCCCTTTGTTCGGCCATGCCCATCGGTGTTTGCGGCTGGGCAGCAGCCACACCCGTGAGCAGACAGAGCAGACTGACAAGCAACGCTCGCTTGCAGCCAACTACGCGTTCTGTCGCCCAGACAGCCAGCTTCATGCAGGGATTCTCTTGGATCGTAACGAGATGATGCCGCAACGATAGCACAGCGTTGGAACGCCAGCGATACAGCACCCTCTGACCGGCTGGTCAGATAACGCCGACAAGCGTCAGCATTTTCATCCTCGAGCCCCCGCGCGCTCTTCCAGTTCCAGCATCAAGCCGCTCAAGCGCTTGACCTTGCGCTGCACCGCTTCCTCAAACACTCCGGCTCGCGGTTCGATCAAGGTGAACCAATGCTTGGCTCGGGTAATGCCGGTGTAGATCAGCTCTTTGGTCAGCACCGGATTCAAGGCGTCCGGAAGGATCAGCGCGGTATGGGCAAACTCCGAGCCTTGCGACTTGTGCACCGTCATCGCGTACACGGTTTCCACATCATTGAGCCGGCTCGGCAACACGAACCGTACCCCGCCGCGCCCGTCGTTACGAGGGAACGCCACCCGAAGGACTGCTTCACCGGCGTTCGGCCCATCCCGTTCGGGCAATTTGAGAGCGATGCCGATATCACCGTTCATCAGCCCCAGACCGTAGTCATTGCGGGTCATCAGGACCGGACGACCTTCATACCATTGCTGGTCGCTGTCGATCAGCCGGGCCTTGAGCAGCGCTTCGGTGATGCGTTGGTTCAGCCCCTCGACACCCCACGGCCCTTTGCGCACGGCGCACAGCAGCTGGAACGTATCGAAGGCCTGTAAGACTTCCCGAGCCCAATCGAGCCAACCGGGGTGTTCAAGAGTTGCTCCGGCAAGCGGGCGCTTATTGCGCAGAACGCTCAGATAATGCCGATAACCGTGCGGACCTTCACCATGCCCTTCCAGAACAAGACGCTCCAGTGCGTGGTCGTGTTCACCCTTGAGCGCCAACGAATACACATCTTCGTGGCTTCGCGCTGCCAACAACTGGCGAGCCTCATCCGGCAATTGCTGATTCACCCTGCGAGCAAGCTGGCCGATCCCACTGCCCTCGCCAAAACGCCGCGAGTGACGCAACATCACCACTTGCTGCGCCAACGGGTGCGTACCGTCGCTGTCCTCGTGCAAACCGCTGTTCTGCAAAGACTCGCCGCTCACGGACTCCAGCCACTGGCGGGTCTGCGGACTGTACCAACCCGCCTCCGCATCGCGGCACAGATCCCCCAGTACTGCACCGGCCTCGACGGAGGCCAGTTGATCCTTGTCGCCCAGCAATACCAGACGAGCGTGTGACGGCAACGCATCAAGCAGGTTGGCCATCATCTCCAGGTCAATCATGGATGCTTCGTCGACCACCAATACATCCAGTGGCAGACGGTTACCGGCATGGTGACGGAAGTGTCGGGTGCCAGGACGGCTGCCGAGCAAACGGTGAACGGTGGTGACCTCGGAAGGAATCTTTTCCCGAACGGCGTCGGCGACTTTCAGCGATTGCACTTGCTGGCTGATGGACTCGGTCAACCGCGCAGCCGCCTTACCCGTAGGGGCAGCCAGGCGAATTCGCAGTGGCTGACCGGCTTCGACCGCAGGAGCCTGAAGCAACGCCAGCAAGCGTACCACCGTGGTGGTCTTGCCGGTGCCAGGCCCGCCCGTGACGATGCTGAAGGCGCCTCGGGTCGCCAGTGCGCAGGCGAGTTTCTGCCAGTCGATCGCATTGGTTTTCTTGGCCGATCCGAATAACTCGTCCAGTCGCTGCGACAGGTCGCCCGGCGTCGGTTCATGCTCTGCCAAGCGCTGACGCAGTGCAGTGTCGATGCGTCGCTCGTAGGCCCAGTACCGCCGCAAGTACAGGCGTTTGCCGGACAGCACCAGCGGGCATTGCCGTGCAGACTCACTGTCGTCGGCAGCCAGCGCCACCAGCGAACTGCCGGCCAGCACCTTGCACCAGTGCGTCCCTTCAAGGGACTCCAGCAATTGCGATGGCAGCAACAACACACCCGATTGCACGTCACCTTCCGGCGGCAGGGACAGGGCGAAGTCCGGGGCCTTGAGGGTTTCAAACAAATCCAGGCACACATGACCGTGGCCGAGTTGATGACTGGTCAACGCAGCGGCAAGCAATACCAACGGATCAACGTCAGGCGCCAACTCGTAAAGAAATGCCACGAATGCCTTGTCCAGCGCCCGCAGCCATCCACGCTCGACCCAGAGGTTCAGTAACTGCAACAGGTCATGGGCTCGCGTAAGAGGGGTGAGCTGCGCCAAGCCGTCGGCATCCAGCGAAACCGGCGGAAAATCCGCGAAGGTGCGGCTCATAGCAATTCTCCCTGCTCCCACACGGGCTCGGCCTTCGATTCCGGTTTGCCCTGGAACATCCGGTCCAGACGCTCGATCAGCTCCCGCGGCGGCCGCACGAAATACACGCCACCACTGTCAGCACGAGTGCCCCGCAGGAACAGATACAGCGCACCGCCAACATGCCTGTCGTAATCGTAATCGGCGAGGCGGGCCTTGAGCTGACGATGCAGTGCCAGCAGATACAGTACGTACTGCAGGTCGTAACGGTTTTCCAGAATCGACTGCTCCATGGCCTGCTCGGTGTAGGCGGCGTCATCGACGCCCAGCCAGTTGGATTTGTAGTCCGCCACGTAGTAACGACCGTCATGTTCAAAGGTCAGATCGATGAAGCCTTTGAACATGCCGTTGAGCTGCACCGCTTCGGCGGCGACCCGGGCAACGCCGTTGTGGGTGAACTTGCGGACCTGTTCGTCGAGTCTGACGACATCGACCTTGTGGCTGGCGAACCAGAACTCCATCTCGACCCGATACTGTTTCAATTGCTCCAACACCACCGGTGGTCGACCGGTGCCTGCGGGCATCGGCGATTTGAGCAGGTGCTGCAGCCAGTCGCTGAGGGTCGTGATCCAGCCTTCCCAGCCGCGACGATTGCAGCGTCGGGCGATCGCGTCTTCCAGTACCTCGCGCGAAACCGCGAACCCTTCATCGCCTGCCCACTCGAGCAGTCCGTGGAGAAACGTCCCCGGATTCGGTCCTCGGGGGAAGCGGTGAATCTCGGCACCTCCCGGAATGATCTCGCGAGGAGCATCGGGCTCAAGGCGCTCGTCGTCGAACAGTTTCTGCGCTTGCGGACTGTCCGGCGCCTCTTCACTGCCCATGCTCAACTCGTCACTGATGCGCAAGGCACTGTAGGAGGCGATCCACCAGTTTTCGCTGGCCTTGCGTTTGGGGATCAACGTGGCACTTGGGATCGCTTCGTTGCGTGGTGGCTGGTAGCGCTCACTGGTTGCCAGTGGCATTTCAACGATGCTCAGCGCAGAACAATGTTGCTGCAGATCGTCGAGCCAACGGGTCAGACCGCTGGACTCACTCAATGACGCGCCACCACCCACCAGATAGCCAAGTGCTGAAAGATGCAGGACCGAGCTGCTGTTATTGCCGCGTTTGAGGTCCGTCACGCCAAGCCAGCAGGCATGTTGTGCGCGGGTCAGTGCAACATAGAGTAATCGCAGGTCCTCCGCCAGACGCTCATTGTCGGCCAGGGCAATCAGCTCGGCATCAGGCTTGAGACTGACTTGAGCTTTGCCGGATGCATCGTGGTAATGCAACGGCAGACGGCTACCGTCCACGGGTTTGGCTGAGCAGATGAAAGGCAGAAACACCAACGGATACTCAAGCCCCTTGGACTTGTGAATGGTCACGACCTTAACCAGTTGCTCGTCGCTTTCAAGGCGCAGGATCTGCTCCTCACCCGCGTTACCGGACAGCGCAAGGTGCTCGGCCAAATGCCGGATCAGCGCCTGCTCGCCATCGAGTTCGGAGGCCGCCTGCTGCATCAGCTCCGACAGGTGCAACAGGTTAGTCAGCACCCGCTCACCATCACTGCGCGCGATCAAGGTTTGCGGCAGATGGAAGTCATGCAGAAAGCGCCGCAGCATCGGCAGCACGCCTTGTTTGCGCCAGATCTCACGGTAGGCTCGGAACTGCATGACGCGTGCTTCCCAGACCAGTTCGTCCTGATTCAGGCGTTCCAGCTCAGTCAACGGCAGATTCAACGTGGTGCAGGCCAGGGCTGCTTTCAACGAGCGCTCGACATCCGGTTCGGCACAGGCCTTGAGCCAGGCCAGAAGATCATGGGCCTCTTGGGCCGCGAAGACAGAGTCCTTGTCCGACAGGTAAACACTGCGCACCCCTCGGGCAGCAAGCTCACCGCGTATTGCTTGAGCCTCTTTGCCGTCACGCACAAGAATTGCGATATCCGCCGGTTGCAGCCCGCGAAAATCCTTGCCGTCCTGCGCGAAACCAGCGCTGCCGACTTGTCCGCCATTGAGCAGGGCAGTGATTTCACTGGCGCAGGCCGCCGCCAGCTGCTGGCGATAGACCGCACCAGAGACTGGTTGCTCGGTGGATAAATGCCAGATATTCAGCGCAGGGACGTCTTGCCCGGAAATCTGCAAATGCTCCTTGCGCCCCTGAGAGTCCACGGGCTGAAACGGCACCGGGTTGTCACCGTTTTTCTCTCGAAACAGAAACGCGCCGCGTCCCTGTTCGCGGGACTCGGCGCGCTCGAACACTTGGTTTACTGCACGGACCATCCCATGACTGGAGCGGAAATTCGTACCCAGTGTATGCAGTCGCCCTGAGGTGGCTATTCGCGCGCGCAGGTAGGTGTAGATGTCCGCACCACGGAAGGCATAGATCGCCTGTTTCGGATCACCGATCAGAAACAGTCCGGTCTCGGGATTGTTTTCCTCGATGCGATAGATGTTCTCGAAGATCCGGTACTGCACCGGATCCGTGTCCTGGAATTCGTCGATCAGGGCGACCGGAAATTGCTCGCGGATAAGTGTGGAGAGTCGCTCGCCACCTTCGGATTTCAGGGCTGCGTCGAGTCGCAGCAGCATGTCGTCGAAACCCATTTCGGCGCGTCGACGCTTCTCTTCTTCAAAACGCTCGCCCACCCATTTGGCGGCGTGCTGCAGCACCGCAGCATCGGGGGTTGGCAGCCCGTCGAGGCTCGACTTGAGTGCCTGCATTGCGTCCAGTCCCGGATGGCTCGGTGGCTCGCCTTTCCAGGCATCGGCCATGCCGTCAGGCGTGAGCCGGGTAAATCCGGTACCAATATCCAGTTGTTCCAGTGATTCGTCTTCAGCCCAGGCCTTGAGTTTTTCGAACCAGGGCTCGAAGTAGCGGGCCTGCATCTTGCGTCCGTCGACTGTCTTGCTGGCAACGCCCTGATGACAAATGGTGAGCAACTCATCCGCCCACTGCTGCCAGGGCTTCTTCAATTCAACCAATGCCGCGCGGCGTTCCAGCAGGTACTCTTCGATCAGCTCGGTCGGAGATTTGCCTTCGGCTCCGTCACGTTCAGTACCAAAGAGAGCACGTACGCGAGGCAAGAGAGCGGCAGGACCTCCCCAGTTAGTGCGTACCCAGTTCAGGGCGTCACCCTGCATCGGATAGCAGAACAGGCGCCAGTAATCACGGAGCACTTCGCCGAGCAGATCGCTGTGATCGGTTTCGAGGGTCTGGGTAAACAGGCTGCCGCTATCGAATGCATGTTCGCGCAACATTCGCTGGCACCAGCTGTGGATCGTCGAGACGGCAGCCTCGTCCATCCATTGCGCGGCGATATCCAGACGGTTAGCGCAACCGGGCCATTGCTGAGGGTCGAACTGCGCGCGCAACTCATCGATCAACGTATCAGGAGGCGACGTCTCATCACGGAAGAAGCGTGCGGCCTCAGCCAGACGTGTGCGAATACGTTCGCGCAACTCCTTGGTCGCTGCGTCGGTGAAGGTCACCACCAGAATCTGCGGTGGCAGCAGCTCGCGACCGAAGCCATTCGCCTCGCCTCCGTGGCCAAGGATCAGGCGCAGGTACAACGCGGAGATGGTGAACGTCTTGCCAGTACCCGCGCTGGCCTCGATCAGTTGACTGCCCTTCAATGGAAACGCCAAGGCAAGTGGCTGCTTTTTACTCATGAACGCCCCCCCTCGTTGGCCAATGATTGCCAGGGAGCTTCGAGCACCGGGCGGTACAGAGCGTTGCACCAATCGGTGAATGTCTCCTCCGCCAGCAACGCATCGTAATCCGGGAACTGCCGCGCCAATGCGGGGCTTTCGCGTCTCTCGCCTTCGCTGGTCTGGCCATCACCTTCATAGGCTTTGCGTGCAGAGGCTTCAGCCTTCAGCGGGTCATTCTGACCCAGCCATGCAAAAGCGGTTTTCACCGCAACCGGGAGCGGTTGACACATTCCTGACTGCCAGGCGAGCAGCAGGTCTTCGAGTATTCTCCAGGCTCGATCTTGTTCCATCGGTTCAAGCAAAAGGGTGTCGTCACTGGCGACCAGCGCCGTAGTCAGAGAAAGCCCACTCGCACAAGCGACCAGATGATTGACCCATGGTTTGGTCAGACGGTGCCATTTGCGGTTCTTGATCGAACCGATGCTGTTGGGGATCGTCGTCACCGACAGCACACCTCCGTCGGCGCGTTGATGAAGACCTCCAAGCCATCCTTCCAGGCGTAATCCCTGCCATTCAAGATTGATCGGGACCGCGCTGGTCAACGGAGTCGGCCAAAGCATCAGTAGCTGCTGATAGCGTTGCAGCAAATCAGGAAGCGGTTCGATCAACTCTCGCTGCAGGCACTCACCGAATCCCGCCATGGGCAGCAGCCCGCTGTTTTGCAGGCGCCGAGCCTGAGCCTCAAGCGCCTGATCAACACCCTCCGGATGTCTCAAGGCCGCTTCGAGCAAACTGTCACTTAGGGTATATCGCTGCAACGCATCCAGCACAAACGGCTCTTCATCGGCTTGAGGTACTTGTGCCGCTTCAAAGTAAACTTTCAATCGCTGAGTGAAAAAGTGTCGCACCGGATTGCGCAGGAAATCCTGCAGCAGTGCGAGACTCAACGGCTCCTCCTGGACATGGGGTTCAAGCATTCCTTTCCCATCAACAGGCTCATGACGTTGATGCAGCACCTGCCATTCGCTGGCGTAACTGAACAGTTCATTTCCCTCATGGAAGTAACGTGAACTGAATGGCTGCAGCGGGTGCTCCTGAGTCATGGCATGCAGAATATCCGCGCCTTCATCTATGGTTCGCCAACCGTTGGCGAGATGATCCCGCAACTGCCCGATCAGCACCGAGGGTGGCCGCTCACTGTTGTCACGAATACTGCGTCCAACCCAACTGATGTAGAGCTGCTGACGCGCGGACAACAGTGCTTCGAGCAACAGATAGCGATCATCCTCACGGCGGGAGCGATCTCCCGGCCGGTAATCGCTGCCCATAAGGTCGAAGTCCAGTGGTGGTTGTGCCCGGGGATAATCGCCATCGTTCATGCCCAGAAGGCAAACCAACTTGAATGGAATTGCCCGCATCGGCATCAGGGTACAGAAGTTCACTGCACCGGCCAGGAAACGTTGGGACAGACGCCCCTGGTCCAACCCGGCCAACCAGGCTTCGCGAACAACGGTCAGCGGTAACTCGTCTTCCAGTCCGACAGACTCACAGGTCTCCAGCCATGTTCCGCGCAGCTCCTCTAGCTGACTCAGCAAGTAGTCGTCATGCTCATTGCTCGCTTTGAAAAACACCTGCATCAGTACCTGCAACCGGCTCCCCCACTCTTGAGGTTTCGCAGGCTTCAGAAATTGCTGGTGCGAGTACTCCAAGGCGTCCAGCAAGGCAACCAGAGGGCCGATCAACGCGGCATCGAGACCGCCAATTTCATCGTAGGGTTCAATCCCCGCGCAGGCACTTGAGTCGCCAACCGCATATCCGAGGAGCATCCGCCTCAGGCCGAAACGCCAACTGTTCTGCTCCAGTTCATTTGGCAAACCCAGTCCGGCGCGCTGGTCTGCATCCATCCCCCAACGCACACCGGCACCTTCGATCCAGCGATGCAGAGTCGGCAAGTCCCGCTCCTCCATACCGAACCGTGCGCGTAATGCCGGAACGTCGAGCAAGTCGAGGATTTCGCTGACGGGGAAGCGACTGTCTGGCAGTTTGAGCAGATGTTCGACAGCGATCAGTAATGGATCGCGACCGCGTTGCCCTTGGTCTGCCAGTGTGAAAGGAATGAACCGTGGATCATGACGATCCAGCTGCCCGAACACCGCACGGACATGCGGCGCATAACTGTCGATGTCGGGCACCATGACGATCACGTCGCGGGGGCGCAGTGCGGGATTGGCGCTGAATCGAGCCAGAAGCTGATCGTGGAGAATCTCGACCTCGCGCTGTGCACTATGCGCGATGTGGAATCGAATCGATTGATCCTGTTTCAGATCGACCTCAGACCAGAGCTCACGTGTTTCGCTGAGCGGACGCAGCTCCAGAATGTCATCCTGCAGTTGATTGAGCATGTTTTGCGGGGCTGTTTCGCTGAACATGTCGATACGACCATTGCGAAATGCTGCGCGATAGCTGTTGGGATCGTCATAGCTATCGAGCAGATTGATGTAGTCACGACCTTGCTTGCCCCAGGCCGCGAGCAGCGGGTGGGCATGTTGGTGCAGCGACTCCGAGTCCAGAACCACAGGCATGCCATTCTTTCGAGCTTGGCGTTTGTATTGATGACGCAACAGATCCTTGTCAGCAACGATATCGGCCCAATGATAACGGCAAGGATTGTGGACACAGAGCAGGACCTGGCTGAACCGGGCCAGCCCTGCTAAAGCTTCGAGTACTTGTGCGGGCAATGAGGAAATCCCGAAAACAATGACTCGTGACGGCAAGCCTGCCGGTGCTTTTTCAAGGCTGTAGATGCACTCGATGAATCGCTGGTGCACACCCGCACGGCTTTGAGCCATGCCTTGTTCACCGACATCCTCAAGCAATGCCCGCCACAGTTCTGCCTGCCAGCAATTGGTGGTGGGCAGCGGTTTAATTTCGCCTCTGACATTTCGTAGTTGATGTCGCCCCTCGGCCCAATCCTCAAGCCAGTCGGCACGGTACACCTGATACTGGTCGAACAGATCTGCCAGACGTTCGGACAGCTGGTAACGCTTGCGCAAGTCGGAGTCATGGGTCAGGAATCGTTGCAGGGGTTCGAAATGCGGCAGGTCGATGACCTGCGGTAACAAGCGCATCAGTCGCCAGGTCAGAGGTGCCTTGTCGAGCAAGGACTTTGCCGGGATCTCATCTCGTCCCAGGACCGTGCGGTAAAGCTGCCACATGAAACTGCCCGGCAACTGCACATCAATTGCGGCGGCAATACCGCAGCCGCCAAGATCATCCTCTTCAGGATCCTCGGCTAACGCCAACTTGAGCCATTGGGCAATGCCGTTGCTTTGCACAAGCGCAATTTCGTTTTCCAGGGGAGCCAGCGGATAGCGCCGCATTATGCTGATCACAAGGCTGCGCAGTTCGTCCAGGCTGTTGCTCTGAACCACCATGAATGCAGCGTTGAGGGACTGAGTGTCCGGCATGAAGGCTTCCTTGGAAAAGTACAAAAGCTAGGGCTGAACCTTAGCATTGTCGGCTGGTGAGGGCAGCCGCAAGGCGTCCGAGAATGCTGTACGAACTTTCCTGCGGGCAAAACAAAACCCCAACTGCTTTCGCAATTGGGGTTTCGGAATTTAATCTTGACGATGACCTACTCTCACATGGGGAAACCCCACACTACCATCGGCGATGCA
>NZ_NEHN01000023.1:0-604 GCF_002112395.1 Pseudomonas sp. R38(2017) | reverse complement strand
GGATGGGGATTACTTATCTGCCAACGTTCATTGTCGGCGCGGCATTGAAGGATGGACGGCTGGTGCCGGTGCTGGATGATTTGCGTCCGGAGCCGTTGATCCTGTCGGCGGTGTACCCGCAGCATCGCCAGGCGTCGCGGCCGGTGCAGGCGTTGATCGAGTTTTTGCGCGAGCGGCTGGATCAGCGTCAGGGGGTGTTGTAGCCCCAGCCGCTCGCACAATGTTCAGCGTGGCTCAGTTGGCGCGCTTGTCATCGCCTGGCTCGCCGCCAACGTGTACGCCACGGTTATCACCGATTTCGCCAGCGCGGTGTACGCCATGGTCGTCGCCGATTTCGCCAGCGCGGTGCACGCCATGGTCGTCGCCGATTTCGCCAGCGCGGTGTACGCCATGGTCGTCGCCGATTTCACCTGCGCGGTGCACGCCATGGTCATCGCCGATTTCTCCGGCCCGATGAACCCCATGATCGTCGCCAGCTTCGGCGTGGGCGCCGTTGCGTCCTGAAGAGGCGCTGTCACCGGAATGACCCGAACCATGGTCGCTACCGCTGTGGCCACTGTTTCCACCGCCGCCACTGCCGCTGCCGCCGTGGCTACCACCATTT
>NZ_NEHN01000022.1:0-891 GCF_002112395.1 Pseudomonas sp. R38(2017) | reverse complement strand
TGCCAGATTCACCGGTGCGTCGGGTACGCCGGCTGGGGGCTCACACACGGCGCCGGAAAAAACCGTCACCGTGCTCGGGCCGCAGGAAATTGCACTGACCAATAGCGTGGTGGCTTTCAACCTGAACAAAGCGGTGACGGTCAGCTACACGGTCGAACGCGGGAATGCGCCACCATTGCCTTCGGATATTCGTTCCCTGGCGGTACAGTCACTGGTGCTGGATCTTTCCAACGTGCCAAAGATTCTTCAGGCGGCCAATAACGGTGATGGGCTGGAACTGGATCTGGAAGCGATCAAGTCGTCAGCAACATTACGCGCCCTTGGCTGGCCGTTGATTGCCCTGAAACAATGGGTATGGCTGCGATTCAAGGGGACACTCAACGACAACACCCCCTATGACAAAGCTTTCTGGGCCCAACCGGGGCCCGTAACCAATAGCGGTTGGATAACTAATGATTATTACGACTCTGGCGTCTCTACTACGTTTTTGAACGAATTAAAAAATCTGAAGGATGGCTCATCGTTTTCCATCGAATTCAAGGCTGCGCTGGGGGGGAGTCAGATCGAAGCCGATGCGGTGTCCTTTCCGCTGCGAACCTACACGATCAAGGCTATCGCGGATGTAAAACCGGTGATCACCCGAGCAGAAGACTCCAAAGGCGTCGAAATCCTGCCTGGTGGTTTTACCGTCGACCCCGCCGTAACACTGATCGGCACGTCAGCCCCAGGTCAGAAAGTCCAGATATTCGATGGCCCCACACCCGATGGCCAGCCAACAGCCGATCCCGTCACTGGCATCTGGAAACACACACTTAGCGGCCGGACACTCACGCTGCACACATTCACTGCAAAGGCGCTGTACGCGTCAGGGCAGACATCAGCCCCGCTCAC
>NZ_NEHN01000021.1:0-1057 GCF_002112395.1 Pseudomonas sp. R38(2017) | reverse complement strand
TGATGTGGGATCACTGGCAGAAAGGCGACTCTCTCCAGCACATCGCCCAACTTTTTGATCGAAACCATTCATCGATACAGCGCATCTTGGCGGAAACAGGCGGTATCAGACCCGCTGTACGCCGCAGATCCAGATTGGCGCTGGCGTTGGCTGAGCGTGAAGAGATTTCGCGTGCAGTGGTGGCAGGCAACTCGATCCGTTCCATGGCTGCGTTGCTAGGGCGAGCAGCCTCTACGATCAGCCGTGAAATCAGACGCAACGGTGGCCAAGGATGCTACCGGGCTAATCAAGCTGATCAAGCTGCCTGGGATCGCGCGCATCGATCTAAGGTGTGCAAACTTGTTGAGAACCGAACGGTGGCGCAAATTGTTGCAGACAAGCTTCAATTGCAGTGGTCACCGGAACAAATTGCCGGTTGGTTGAAGCGTACCTACCCAGATGATACGAGCTACCAGGTGTCACACGAGACGATCTATCGCACGCTCTTCATACAGGCTCGCGGGGCTCTGAAGAAGGAGTTGCTCGAGCATTTACGGCGCACGCGGGCCATGCGTTGCTCGCGCCATCACACGCAGAAGAAAGAAAATCACGGTCGAATCACTGACGCGGTATCGATCCGCGAACGCCCAGCCGCGGCTAAGGATCGGGCGGTTCCAGGTCATTGGGAGGGTGACCTGCTGTGCGGTAGCAAGAACAGCCAAATTGCCACTCTTGTTGAGCGTCATACCCGCTACGTAATGCTGGTGAAATTGGACGGTAAGGATAGCGAGACGGTCATCAGCGCCCTAATTGAAAACGCCCGTAACTTGCCCCAAGAACTCTACAAATCGCTGACCTGAGATCGCGGCAAAGAGATGGCTGACCATAAACGCTTTACGGTGGCTACCGACATCAAAGTCTACTTCTGCGATCCTCATCGTCCTTGGCAACGAGGATCAAATGAGAACACCAACGGGTTGTTAAGGCAGTACTTCCCGAAAGGAACCGACCTTGCGGATCACTCGCAAGCCGCGCTCAATGAAGTCGCAAGGCAGCTAAATAGCCGCCCTCGGAAAAC
>NZ_NEHN01000020.1:0-1829 GCF_002112395.1 Pseudomonas sp. R38(2017) | reverse complement strand
CGGTTGGCCGGCGGTAAACGAGGACAGCTTGACCGAGTCGCTGTCCGGCCCGGTTTTCGAGCCATTCCAGAAGTAGGTCACCTCGTCATCCTTGACCGTGTTCAGGTATTCCACAGTCAGCGTGGTGCCGGCCGTATCCGCCGGCAGTACGCCGTCCACCACGCCGTCCACTTTCGGCTCTGGCAGCTCTTGCCTCGGTTCGCCGACGTTCAGGCTCTCGGCGTGGATCGACTCGCGGATGGCGTGGGTGGCGTTGACGCGGTTCATCGTCCCCAGCACCGCATCCTCGATCAGTAACTGGTAATACGGCTCCAGTTTGCCACCTTCGATCTGTTTGAGATGAAGGCCTGGGACGTTGATCAGCAAGGGCGCACCGGCCGTGATATCGCCTTGGGTAATCGGGCGTAGCGGCAGGTCGGGCAAATAGGTGCTCAGGTCAGGCCGGGTGCCGAGCCAGAACAGCTTGATCGCCTGGCCGGCAGCAAAGGACTTGTCAAATGGAATCTGGATGCGGGCCTGTGCCAGTTCCGGATCGAGGGCGCCCTGTGCCGCGTCGAGGGCGACCGGGGCCAGTAATCGTTTAACCTCGCCAATGACATTGATGAACTGGGTCTTCGACAACAGGTCGGCGGAACCATCGGCTTTTTTCAGGCGAAAGGACAAGGCGATCTGGGTCTTGGCCAGTTGCCGCAGCGCGGTATTGGGAATTTTGATTTCGGGGATGCTCGGCACACTGTCCAGCGGCTCACCGGTGTTTTCGATGTTAATCGGTGCCCCTTCATCCGGTGTGCCCCTGAGTCGGACGATGGGGATGTCACCGACCTTGAACTTGTTGCTGTCCATGGCAATGATCTGCGCCGTGCCATCGGTATCCCCCAGTTTGTCGGCGTCCAGCACATTGTTCAGCGCTTCCTTGCAGATGGGTGCGTTTAATCTGTCGGCGTCGACCGCGACCACCACACGCTGCTCATGACTCCAGTCTTCGGAGCGGTTGTCGACCATGTCGTAGAGCTCAAAGGCCACGGCGAGACCGGAATCTCCGGAGTCACCCGCCTCGCGAATGGTTGCCTCGGTAATGTGCACGACAAGCGGCACTGTGCCGTCAGCCTCAGCCTGAGTCAGCGGTCCGTAGAGCACGAAAACCCCGCCCCAGCTCACCTGGACCCAGTCACCGACCGCTGCGTCGGGATAGGGTTTTGGCCCGTCGTCGGAGGGGCCGATCGTGATCGGCACGCCAGCGGCGATGTTGTCCTTGTCGATGCCGCCCTCGAGAATCTCCTTGGGGACGGTCATTTTCAGTTTCGAGTGGCCCGGGCCTTCGTCGCTGTCATGGCCGCCGGGGCGGGTGAGTTTGACCCGCACCTGCATCACCTCGGAAGGCTCGGCCGTTCCGCCCTGTCGGGTGACGGCGTAGGACAGGGTGGACGAGCCATCACTGAAGCGCGCGGCGGGCACAAACATCGCCAGCGTGGTGTCGACTTCGTGTGCGTCAACGGTTTTGTTAAGTACTGCCTGACCACCCAATGAAATCACCAACTTGTCGCCCCGGCTCATGACCCCCCACGGCCCGGCGCGACACAGCAAACCCTGTTTGGGGAAGTTGTCCTGCACGGCCGCCTTATTGAGCCCCCAGACATCCGGCGCTTGCGACACGGGACCGGTGCGACCGGGAACGTCGAGCTCCTTGAGTACCAGCGGTGAGGAACCAGCGGGATTGTTGACAGTCATCGCGCGAACTCCGATCGAATGGCGGGGCGATGGAGGCATTGAACGGCGCTGTAGCGGGGTTGACTACTGTCAGAAATTACAGGTGCGTGTGGGTTTAAGAC